>NZ_AWGC01000026.1 GCF_000495835.1 Asticcacaulis sp. AC402 | reverse complement strand
CGTGTCATTGCGGCCGTTAATGGTGATGGTGACGGTCTCCGTCGCTGTACCACCCTTGCCGTCGTCGACCTCGATCTCATAGGTCTGGGTCAGGCTCTCTCCAAGGCCCAGGAACTGGACGTCGTCATTGGCCACCGTGAAGGTCCAGGCGATGGTGCCCGCGCCGTCGTCGGTCGAGGCATTGCTGACCTCTGCTGTCAGTTCGCCATAATAGACCGAAGGGGCGGAAAGCACATTGCCAGCCGTGACCGTAACCGTGTGTTCATCGCTCAGGTCGACATCGCCGAAGTCGAGTTGGCCTGTCGCGGTGAGATTGTCCGTTACCGGTGCCGCAAGGAGCGACGTCACGAGTTCCACGTCATCTTCGGTGACCGCGCCGGTGATGTCGCCGCCATCGGCGATAACAGGGCCATCATTGGTGCCGGTGACCGTGATGGTGATCGAGGATTCGGCCGTCGTCGTGCCGTCGCTGATCTCATAGTCGATGACGATGTCGGTGGTTTCGCCGTCGGCCAGGTAGTCGTAGGCTTCGTCGGTTGGGTCGAAGGTGAAGGTGGAGCCCGACAGGGTGACACCGTCCGGCAGGGTGTCTTCCGCGATGATGGTCAGGTCGTCGTCTTCTGCATCGGTGACATTGTCGAGCGCGTCGATGACGACGCTGGAGCCGCCTTCGGTCGCCGTGTCGTCGAGGTCGCCGGTCACGATCGGTGCATCATTGACGGCGGTGACGACCAGTTCCTGGGTCAGGTCCAGGGTGCCGCCACGACCGTCCGAGACCGTGTAGTTCAGGGTCAGGGTGCCGTTGAAGTTTTCATCCTGGGTGATGGTCCACATGCTTCCGATGGCGGACGCCGTGAAATTGTCGCCGGTGATGCTGGTGACATCCAGGCTGTCGTTTTCACCGTCCGCTACGCCGACGATCAGGTCGGAGGCGTGGATCTGGATCGGCGTGTCTTCGGTGGTCGACGGCAAGGCACGTTGGTCGGCTTCGAGGTAGGGTGCGGTATTGGCTTCGATGATCTTCTGGAAGATGCCGGTGCCCGAGGCGTCCGGCGAGGTCCAGGTAACGACGAAGCTGCCATTGGTCAGGGTGGCGACCGAGGGGGCGACCTGTTCGCCGGTGGTGGTGGTGTTGACCAGCAGGGCATCCCCGTCGGTGGTGCCGTCAGCATGGAAGCGCTGGGCGTAGATGCCCGAACCGTTGCCGTCAGTGCTGCTGGTCCAGACGATGACAAAGCCGCCGGTGCTCAAGGACGCGATGGCCGGGTCGGTCTGGGTGCCGGTCGTGGCGCCGCTGTTGGCCGTGGTGTTAGCGCCCTGGGCGACGCCTGAGGCGTTATAGCGCTGGAAGTGGACGTCGGTGGTGGAACTGTCCTGCCAGGCGATGACATAGCCACCGTCGTCGAGGGCGGCCGTGGCCGGGAAGCGCTGGTTGCCGGTGGTGACGGTATTGACACGGACTTCACCCTGGGCGACGCCGGACGCGTTATAGCGTTGGGCATAGATGCCGTAGCCCAGGCCCGAGCCTTCCTGGCCGTTGCTGTGCCAGGTGACGACAAAGCTGTTGTCAGCCAGCGCCGTGATGGCCGGGCTTTGCTGGTCGCTCGTGGTGTAAACGTTGATCAGGAATTCCGAGCCCGAGGTCGTGCCGTTGGCATTGAACCTTTGGGCGGCGATGCCGAAGCTGGAGCCGTCGCCGGTGTTGATCGAGGCGCTGGCCCACGAGACCATATAGCTGCCATCGCTGAAGGCGGTGATGACCGGCTGGTGCTGGTCAGAACCGGTATTCGTATTGACCCGGGTTTCGGCCAGGACGACGGTGCCGGCGGCGTTGTACTGCTTGAGATAGACACCGTAGGCCGAGCCGTCCTGGACGTTTGACGCCCAGGCAATGGCATAGCCGCCACCGGACAGGCCGGTGATGGTCGGCTGATACTGCTGGTTGGAGTTGGTGGTGTTGACCTGGAATTCAGACCCGTTGGTGGTACCGTCATTGTTGAAGCGCTGGGCCTTGATGCCAACGCTGGCGGTGCTGCCGACCAGGTCGGTGCCGGTCCAGGTGACGACATAGCCGCCGCCGGTCAGTTTCGCCACGGACGAAGAATTCTGGGCGCCCGTCGTCACAGTGTTGACCGCACCCTGGGTCAGCGGGTTGTAGGTCGTGACCAGGTCGTCGGTGTCGCTGATGACGTAGGTCGACAGGGCGCCGTCCACGGTGACGTTGCCGTCGGTGACGCCGAAGCTGAAGGTGACCTTGCCGATATAGTCCTCGGACGGGGCAAAGCTGTAGTCGCCGCCGCCCAGGTCGGTGACGGTGCCATGGTTGGAGGTCACGGCGCCGCTGATCGACAGATCGTCATCGTCGACGTCGGTATAGCCTTCCAGCAGGTCGTCCGCCGTAAAGGCAAAGGTGTCGTTGGCGATGGGGTTGCCCAGGTCGGTCGGATCACCGGTCAGGACCGGCCCACCGTCATTGACCGAGGTGATGGTGAACTCGCTGGTTACTTCGATCTCAGCGTCCTCGCTGTCAGTGACCGTGTAGGTGATCGAGGCGTCGCCATGGAAGTTGGCGGTCGGCGTGAAGTCGTAATCTTCGGTTCCTTCGTTGAAGACAAAGGTTCCACCAACGACGGTGCCGATCGTGATGATCAGTTCCTCCTTTTCGGGGTCTTCGACATCGGAGATGTTCGCCAGCAGTTGGTCTCGGGTCAGGGAGAAGTTCGCGTCCTCGGCCTTATCTGTGATGACCGCGGCTGTACCCGTCGGTTCGTCATTGACGGAGTTGACCGTGTAGGTAGCGGAACCGGCAACGGTCTCGGTACCGTCGGTGATGGTGTAGGTCAGGAAAACGTCACCGTTGTAGTCTTCGTCATCGAGCGCGATTGTGTAGGTATCGTCGTCCAGGGCGGCGGTACCGATGATGCTGTCGTCGCTGTTCCTGACGACTACAGGGCCATCGATTGAGAGCGTGTCGTTTTCGGGATCTGAGGCATTGCCGAGCAATTCGCTCAATGTAAACTGAGCGTTCGTGCCTTCATCGACGCCGGTCAGGGTGTCCTGGTCGCCAAAGGTCGGGGCGTCGTTGACGGACGTTGCCGTCAGGCTGTAGGTGCCCGCGACAGGGTTGTTATTGACGATGTCGAGATAATAGGTTCCTGGCTCAAGCGTAACGACAATTCTGGGATCGAGGCCTGGCCCGCTATCGCCATCATAGGTCAGGAAGTTACTACTCGCATCGAAAAGCATCATATGACCATCGTTTAATCCGCCATCAGTAAGAGCGAGATCAAACGCGTAGGTGCCAGCTTCCGTTATGACGACCTTGACCCAGTCAATGTCATCATTTGTTCCGAGAAGGCTGGTAAAGGCCTCTCCGTCCACCATGACCTGCGCGGTCGTCGTATCGTCATTGGGTAAATCCGCCGCGATAATGGTGAAATTACTGGTGACTTCGATGTCGCCGTCGTCGATGTCGGTGACGGTGTAGGTGATCGACGCGGCACCAACGAAGTCAGTGGTCGGCGTAAAGTCGTAGTCACCGGATATTCCGTTGAGGATGAAGGTGCCACCGGTCACGGCACCGATGGTGATCGTCAGATCTTCGTCGGCATCTTCAATATCCGAAATATTGGCGAGAAGCTGCGCGCGGGTCAGCGAGAAGGGGGTGTCCTCGACCTTGTCAGCAATGACGGCCGCCGTACCGGTCGGATCGTCATTGACGGCATCGAGGTTGTAGGAGGCGGAGCCGGCCACAGTCGCTTCGCCATCGGTGATGATGTAATCTAGGTTGACCTCACCGTTGTAGTCGAGGTCGGTCAGGGTGATTGTGACATCATCGCCCGAGATCGAGGCCGAGCCGATAATGGTGCCGTCGCCGTCGGTGACGCTAATCTCGCCGTCCTGGATGGACAGGGTGTCGCCGTCGATATCGTCGGCATTGGCCAGCAGGGCGGTGACCGTGGTGGTGACGCTGGCGCCTTCGATGGTGTCGTTCAGGCTGACATTGCCGCTGTTGGTCGGGGTGTCGTTGACGGGGGACAGGTTGAACGTACGGGTTTGCCCGCTCTGACTAGCGAAGCCGTCGCTGACCGTGTAGGTGATCTCGACTGTACTGCTGTAGTTCTCTTCCGGCGTGAATATCCAGCCACCTTCGGTCTCTTCAAAGGCGCCGTGATCCGCCTCGATAGCGGAGACGAACAGGGTACCGTCGACGTCGCTGAAACCGTCAAGCAGAGTCGTTTCCGCAATGATCTGAGTCTGGTCTTCCGTGCCGTCGGCCACTGTGCCCGTCGGCGTGCCCGTCGGCGCGTCATTGAAGGCCGCGAGGTTGAAGCTGCGGGTCTGGCCGACGAGGCTTTCTGTACCATCGCTCACGTTGTAGCTGATGATCACAGTGCCATTGTAGTTCTCTTCCGGCGTAAAGGTCCAGCCTCCGTCGGTCGCTTCAAAGGTGCCTTGCTCGGAGCTGAGCCCGGTGACAGACAGGGTGTTGTCGACGTCCGAGAAACCGGCCAGCAGGGTGGATTCCAGTACGACCTGGGGCGTGTCTTCGACGCCGTCGTTGATTGTGCCGTTCGGCGCGCCGGTCGGAGCGTCGTTGACGGCGGAAACGTTATAGGTGGCGGAACCCGCGACCGTGTCCGTACCATCGGTGACGGTGTAGGTCAGGTAGACATCGCCGTTATAGTTTTCGTCGGACAGGGTAATGGTGTAGGTGTCGTTGTTCAGGGCGGCCGTACCGATGATGTCGTCGTCGCCGTCCTTGACCAAGACGTCGCCGTCGATCGACAAGGTGTCATCGTTGTCGTCGTCGGCGGCGTTGCCCAGCAGGTCGAGCAAGGTGTATTGGGCGTTGTCGCCTTCGGCAACGCCGGGCAGGGTGTCTGTGCCGCTGAAGGTCGGAGCGGCGTTGCTCTGGATCAGAGAGGCCGTCATATGGTAGGTCCCGGCATTAATGCCGCCCTGCGCGGCTGCAGCCAGAAAATAGGTTCCTGCTTGCAGCGTTGATTGCATTACGTCGGCCTGACCGCCGCCTCCATTGTCATTCAGGCTGATCTGAATGCCTTCCGCATCGTAAAGAATGAGGTAGCCGTCGTTGAGATCCCCGTCAGTGACCGTAAGGGAAAACTGATAGGTTCCCTCTTCCGTTATAACGACCTTAACCCAGTCGATATCGTCGTGCGTCTCCAGAATGCCGTCAAAAACGCCTTCGATTTCGATTTCGGCGGTGGTTGCGGTATCTGCGGCTATATCAACCATGGTGTGGCCCTTCAGGATGTGCGCCGTGCGCGCGTATGGAGAAAATCAGCGAATCAATCTGGAAAATTTCGCTTCCGAGTTGTGCGGGCAAGGCTCACGCCGCCTCTGCCGGAGAGGGGCACTCCGGTCTGAGACGGCCGATCGCCGGCCAATTGTGTCAGGAAAACCATGGCTTAACCCGCGTCTGTGCGCTGCTCAGCCCTACGCTCACCCTGGAGTCCAGCCCCTAGCCCTGCTTGTTTCTCGTTGTTGATTTGGTTGCAGCCGGCAGAATTTTTCTCCTGCTAGCTGCAAGACTATGAACTTTTTCGCTTAATAAGTTCTTTAAGGCAGATGCCGCCTATGCCTCATTTTTGGCATGCCGCCCTGCAGCGATCGCCTTAACACCGTTCCAAAGTGTTGCCTGGCTAGAGCGGAATGGCTTTAGGTAGAATCGACATCTCGCTCTGGTTTTTTGTTTTGTCGCGCAATTTTCCCGAAAACGGGAGCGCCCGTGCGGTGGCATCCACTTTATCGGATTACGCTTTAGCGCTTGAAAAGCGATTTGAACCTTATCTTGACCTTTTGCGGTTACGGTTTGGGCTTTCCTCAGGCTACAAAACGTGCCGACACCTGCGACGATCCTGACTTCAAGCCGACCACCGGCCGCGCCTGCGCGTCTGGATGGCATGGCCCTGTGGATCTTCCGTGCCGAAGCCGGCCTGACCATATTCTGCTTTCTCATGCTGTCCAACGCCTTGGTCGGGCCGCTGTTCAACCCGACCCAGGGTGAGGAGGCCGGCTTCCTGCGGCTGTTGTGGCTGCCGGTCTACGGCATAGCCCTGCTCTTGTCGCTGCTGCGCTGGGACAAGTTTCTCAATATCCTGCCCGCGGTCTTCATGATTGGTGGCCTGATCCTGTTCTGTTTCGCGTCAAAATTCTGGTCGATCGAGCCGGGCGTCACCACGCGACGGACCATCGCCCTGTTCTTCACCTGCGTTTTTGGTCTGTACCTGGGGGCGCGGTGGCGCGGGCCGCACCTCACCGAATTGTTGGGGATCAGCTTCGCGATCCTGGCGGTCGGCGCCCTGATCGCCTGTGTTGCTACGCCCGGCTTCGGCATTCACCAGGACGTCAATGCCGGCCTGTGGAGGGGCCTGTGGTACGAAAAGAACCAGATGGCGGCCATGATGACCCTGGGTTTCATCGCGTGCACGACCACGGCCTACCAGGTGCCGGAACGGCGGCGGCTGTGGATAGGCTTTGCCGTCCTGATGTTCTTCCTGGTGCTGATGACCCGGTCCAAAACCTCGCTGCTGGCCTGTATGCTGGTCGCCGGCGCGTTTCCGGTTTTTTTTGCTCTAAAGAAAGGCGGCGTGCTCAGCATCCTCTTCGTCTGGCTGGCGGCGACCGTTTCGCTGGTCGGCATGGCACTCTACGTGATGGCGCCTGAACTGATCTTCAAGGCGCTGGGCAAGGACCCGACCCTGACCGGACGGACCGAAATCTGGGAGTCTCTGGGCCGGCTGTCGGACAAACGGCCCTTGCTGGGCTATGGTTACAAGGCGTTCTGGACAAAGGATTCCGTCCCTGCCGCCGTGGTACGCCAGGAAACCAGCTGGGAGGTCCCGTCGGCGCACAATGGCTGGCTGGATCTGCTGATCCAGTTGGGCTGGGTCGGGGTGATCCTGTTTGGCGCCTGTCTGGTGGCCTGTTTCTTCTGCGCGTTATTTCGCTATGACCGGGTCAAGGACGGGTTTTTCTCGGTCCTTATGCTCATGCTGTTCAGCTTCCTGATCCTGTCGGAGAGCTTTATCCTGTCCCAGAATTCGCTGGTGTGGGCGCTGTTTGTCTGCGCCATGGCGCGATTGACGGCCAACGCGCTGGAAAGCGAGCGGTAGGAAGCGACGGTAGCGCCTTTGCGTAGCGTCCTCTGAAGGCCCCTCACCCGATCGCCCACGCTTCGCTCGGCTCTCGTCCTCTCCCCGCAGGCGGGGAGAGGCAAAATCAGATCAGCCCTTGCCTATGGCTTCGGAGATCGTCGCAAAACCGTCAGCCTTCAGACGCGCCACCAGGTCGCGGCGGACCGCGTCGGCCAAGCCTGGCCCCTGGTAGACCAGGGCGGAATAGAGCTGGACCAGGGATGCACCGGCGCGGATCTTGGCATAGGCCTGCGCACCCGACGATATGCCGCCCGCACCGATCAGCACCAGCCGGCCAGCGGCGGCGGTTGCGGCCACCTTCAACGCCCGGGTCGACAGCTCGAACAAGGGTTTACCCGACATGCCGCCGGCTTCGGAGGCAAAAGACGAACGCAGGCCGTTGCGCGACAGGGTGGTGTTGGAGACGATCAGCCCCTCCAACCCGTGATCCAGCGTGGCCAGCACCGTGTCCTCGATCTCGGCGTCGTCGAGATCCGGCGCGATCTTGAGAAAGACCGGCATGTTCTGACGGGTGGCCTGGGTGAGGGAACGGCGCGTCTCGGCGATCCGCCCCAGCAGGTCGTCCAGGTGCGACCGTCCCTGCAAGGCCCGCAATCCCGGTGTGTTGGGCGACGAGATGTTGATGGTAAAGTACGACCCCAGCCCCCACAGGCGCTTTAAGCCCGTGACATAGTCGGCCATGCGGTCGGCGGCGTCCTTGTTAGCGCCAATGTTTAGACCGATGACCGCCCTGCCCTTTGCGCCTTCGAGATTGCGGGCATAGGCCTCAAGGCCGCCATTGTTGAAACCCATACGGTTGATGACGGCTTCGTCTTCGCGCAAGCGGAACAGGCGCGGCTTAGGATTGCCCTCCTGGGACAGGGGCGTGACGGTCCCGCATTCGACAAAGCCGAACCCGGCGCGCGCCATAGCCAGCGGCACGTCGGCATTCTTGTCAAAGCCGGCGGCAAGACCGACGCAGTTGGGAAAGCGCAGAACGCCGCCGTCGAAGGGCACATCGACCGCCAGTTCGGGCGTCTTCAGCGATGACACCGGCCCGAGACCGGCCTTCAGCAGTTGGATGGTGACGGTGTGCGCCGTTTCCGGCGGCAAGACATGAAGGGCGCGGGTGGCGAGAGAATACATCACCGGGCCAGATAGATGCCGTCATAGATGGCGCGGCCAGCGGCATCGACTTCGAACACGGTCGCCGTTGCGGTCGGGTAGCCGCCGCGGACCTTTTCTATAATCTCAGCACCGGCAGCACCTTCGAACAGGTAGTCGGCGACCAAAGCCTGGACGCCGGGATTGTGCCCCACCAACAGCAGGCAGTCACCATCGCCTTCGTGAGTCTCGACCGCACGACGCAGGGCGTCAGGCCCCGCATTGTAGACGTCCCTCGACACCAGGGCGGCAATGGTACCAAACACGCCCTCGACCTGGGCGAAGGTGTCACGTGTGCGCGCAGCCGCCGAGACCAGGGCGAAGTCCGGTTTAAGGCCATATGATTTCAATGCCGCGGCAACGGAAGCGGCTTCTTCGCGACCGCGGCCGGTCAGCCGGCGATCGAAATCTTCGCCCGAAGGCGCATCCTTTTCGGCCTTGGCGTGGCGCATAATGATCAGGTGTTTCATGCTCCCGCTATGGCCCAGAATCGCATCTACGGCAACCGGTAAGCCGCTGGAGCGGGATGTGTTCAGATGGAAACGTTTGGCAGAATACAAGCCGCTCTGAGTTTTTTGTTTTTGCGCGCATCTTAATCCAAAACGTGCGTCACACTTTTTAGGATGCGCTCTATGCCAGTTCCTTCGAGGTCGGCACGGGCTGCTGGACGCCCAGCACATCACGCAGTTCCTGCAACAGCGACGGTTGCGCCTTGACGGTATGGGCGACGAAGGGCTTGCGGCCGGCCTCCATCAGGATCAGCCCGCCCTTCAGCGGCCAGATGCGCGGCAGGATGCTGTCCAGCGGCCCGGCCCAGCCGAGGAACGGCGGCATGGGCGGCGTATAGAGAGCATAGCTCCAGGCCAGGGGCTCAAGGTCGGCATCGCGCAAGGCGTTTTCGAGCTGCATCCGGCTATAGGGTTGACCATAGCCAAAGGGCGTCTTTTCGGCATGGGCCCAGAAGCCGCCACGCGCCGCCACGCCGATAATCAGCCGCCCGGCCGGCGACAGCAGACGCGAGGCTTCACATAGGAGACCGTGGGGTGTCGCCGATTCTTCCAGGGCATGGATCATCAGGATGCGGTCAAACAGGGCGGTCGGGAACGGCAGCGCCGCCTCCTCGACCAGGGTGGTGCGCACCTTCAGGTCGGCCGGCCAAATCTCTGCCCCCTGGGCGGCCGGCATGGCCTGCAGCACGCGGCGCGCCTCGACGAAGCGATCAAGATAAGGCGTGCAATAGCCGATGCCCAGGACATCGAGCCCGCGGACATCCGTCCATGCCTCGTGCACCTTGGCGCCGATCAGGCGTCGCGCCACCACGCCTTCCGGTGCAGCGTAGAAACGATTGAGGTCTTCGACACCACGGCGCACGCGGGTTCCTTTTTGCTGACAACAACCTACATATAGGGCGTGTTCGAATCTATAGCAGGGAGCGCCACAAAATGGGCCTGAAAATCGATATCTTTCCCTGCCTGAGCGACAATTACGGTTTCCTGGTCACCGACGAAGCGACCGGCATTACCGCGGCCATCGACACGCCGGAGGCCGCGCGCATTATTGCCCGGGTTGAGGAACGCGGCCTGCCGGGACTGGACTTTATTCTCAACACCCACTGGCATCCCGACCATGGCGGGGGCAATGCCGAGGTTCAGGCGCGCTTCGGTTGCCCCATCTACGGGGCGGAGGAAGTGCGCAAGCGCTGGCCGCTCGACCATGTGCTCAGGGACGGCGATGTGTTCAGGCTCGGTGAGACAAAGCTGGATGTGGTTGGCCTGGCGGGGCATACGCTGGGGGTTATCGGCTATCTCGATCGCAGCGGCGGCAATGCCTTTATCAGCGATGTGCTGTTTCCACTGGGCTGCGGCCGGATGTTCGAGGGCACGCCTGAGCTTTACTGGGCCAGTCTGCTGCGGCTGGCCGAACTGCCCGGCGATACGACTCTGTACTGCGCCCACGAATACACCCTGGCCAATCTCAAATTCGCCGAAAGCCTGGGTGTGGACGCGGCGTTGCAGGCGCGAGGCGACCGGATACGGGCGTTGCGCGAGCGTGGAGACTATACGGTCCCTTCAACGGTGGCCGAAGAGCGGGCGAGCAACCCATTCCTGCGTTACCCCCTGATGGAACAGGGCTTTGCCGCCCAGGCCGCGAAGTTTGGCGAACTGCGCGCGGCGAAAGATGTGTTTCAGGGTTGAGAAACCCCCTCAGGCGCGGGAGGCGCAATGTCCTTATCGCCGGTCGGCGACCGAATAGTCGGACATGATGACATTGACGATGCGCTTGGACGAGACATGCCCGCCCCATGAGCCGCGCGAGACGTCCAGCTTCATCACCAGTACGCCATTGGTCACCGTGGCGCTGGGCGGACGGCCTTCGACGAACTGCACCGACTCGACCCCGCCCAGCCGCTGTTTGCCCTTGCCCTGCAGCGCCACCTGAACCAGGGCGACGGAGGTGACATCCGCCGCCTGGGCGTACAGGGCGTCTGCGCCCGGCGTGACATTGGGCGCATCGAACGGCACCAGCCGGCCCAGGGCCTGGGACACACGCTTGCTGCCCTTGGCCAGGGTTTGCCAAAGCAGAGCCGGCGACATCCGCCCGTGGCGGAACGCCTCGGCCTTGCCGGTCATGGCCACAGGATCGCCCGTCGGCCGTTCGTCGGTAAACAGGATCAGGCCGCCCCAACGGGTCGATTTCAGCACCGGCTGGCCGATATCGTTCTTGTAGATCCGGTCACCCTTGGCGCCCTGGGTCACGGTCAGCGACCACACCTCTGTTTCACCGTCGAAACGGATCAGCGGCTGACGACCGGATTCATCGAGTATGAAGGTTGCACCATCCTCGGATTCGAACCGGGCGACCGAGTGCGTCGACGGGGTCTGGCCGTCCTGGCCCTTGCCGAACATTCGCTCTTGCAGGGATTGCCCCAGAGCTTGTGCCTGCGCCGCCCCCGCTCCCATCAGAAGCATCAGGCCTAGCGTCAAAAGGCAACCGAAAGGATGTGCGGAACGGATTGGCATTGGCGGGATTGATAGGCGGGGACTTGGGCGAATTTTAGACGTGCATTAAAATAAATTAAGGCCGTTGTGTGCCAGAAAGAAGACTGGAAAGAAGTTGGAAAGGTTCGCGGAATAGGCTGGACTTTCACCGGTATTCACGCCAGATTCCCAGCTACCTGTTGGCGCACAGGCGCTTCGAGTCGATGGATCCGAGCGCAGGCCCACAGACAGTACGAGTACCAGTATGACGCAAACCGACCCCGTGCCGCATAAGCTCAACCGCCGCGCCCTCCTGGCCGGACTGACCGGTGCCGGTCTCGGCGCTGTCACCGTGGGCGGACTCTATCTCAACAGCCAAAGGTCCGTTGCCCCGGCCGTGAAAGCGGCCATGCCGCCGCCTCTGAAGGTGTGGCCGACGCTCGACGCGCTGGGCGAACAGATGGTCGCTGCCAAGCTCACGCCGGGCCTGTCGCTCAGCGTCATGTCCGACGGCGTCATGGTCTATTCGCGCGGCTTTGGGGTCGCCAGGCTCGATAGTGGCGAGGCCATCACCCCGCAGACCGGGTTCCGCATCGCCTCGATCACCAAGCATTTCGCCGCCGCGGCCATCCTGCTGCTGGCGGAGGCAGGCAAGCTCTCGGTCGACGATCCACTGTCCAAATTCGTGCCCGAATTTCCGAACGCCGGTGACTTCACCCTGCGCCAGATGATGAGCCATACGTCGGGGCTGAACGACTACATCAATGGCCAGAGCATGATCATCCTCACCGAAGCGCAAGCGCGCGACTATACGGCGGCTGAACTGATCGACATCATGACCCGGCGCAGGCCCATCCTGCGCCACCAGCCCGGGCAGACCTGGGCCTACAGCAATACGGGCTTCACGCTTTTGGGCATTGTCGTCGAACGCTTGTCGGGCCAGAGCCTGAGCGATTTTGTCCAACTGCGGCTGGCGCAACCCGCCGGCCTTGCCCACACGGCCATCGACCGGTCGTGCCATTCGGTGAGCGGCTGTTCCGGCTATCGCCCCAACTATCGCGCGCCGACCAAGTTCGACCAGGTTTTGCCGATTTCACCCAGCTTTGCCGGCGCCGCGGGCGCGATCCGCTCGACGACCGAGGACCTGTGCCGGTGGCAACATGCGCTGATGAACGGCAAGGTCGTCAAGCCGCAGAGCCTTTTGGCCATGCTGACGCCAGCCCTGCTCAAGGACGGTACGCCGGCCATCGAAAAACGCGGCAAGGACGAGATGCACTACGGTTTCGGCCTGACCCTGGGTCAGGAGGGGCCGATCCGCTTCGCCTCGCACGGCGGCCGGATCAATGGCTTTACCGGCCACCTGCGGACCTTCCCGGACCAGAAGGTAACGGTCGCCATCCTGTACAACAGCGACGGCGGCGGCGCGCCGGGCTTCCGGGCGGCGCAACGCGGCCTGCGCGTTCAGGCGACGACCCTGGCGATGAAGGAACTGGGGATTGAACCGCCGACGACGGAATCGGCGGACGGGGCGGGGTAAGTTCGGAGTTTGTAACACCTCCTCCGGCTCGACGCGTTGCGCCTTCGGCTTCACTTTCTCGGCACCTCCCCCGGGCCTCGCCGGCAGGCAAAGCCGTGGGGGATAAGAAAAAAGCGCGCCCCTGAGGACGCACTTTTCTTGATCCCTCTGTCGGCTGATGCGTCAGGATGCGGCGAAAACCGTTAGCTTTCGAGCACCCGCCGCGACGTGTACATCTCGTACACGAGCAAGGGCGCGCAGAGAGATGACGGTTTGCAGCCCATCCTCACGCATCAGAGCATGTGTTGGCCGCCGTTGACAGCGATGGTCGCGCCCGTAATAAAGGAGGCCATGTCCGACGCCAGGAAGGCGCAGATTTCGGCGACTTCTTCCGGCGTGCCGAGACGGCCGACGGGAATGCCGGCAACGATCTTTTCCAGCACCGCCGGCGGGACGGCAGAGACCATTTCGGTCGAGGTGTAGCCCGGTGCGACGCAGTTGACCGTGATGCCCTTGGCAGCCGATTCCATGGCCAGCGCCTTGGTAAAGCCGATCATGCCGGCCTTGGCGGCCGAATAGTTGGTCTGGCCGGCCTGGCCTTTCTGGCCGTTGATTGACGAGATGTTGATGATGCGGCCGTAGTTACGTTCCCGCATGCCTTCGATCACCTGGCGCGTCATGTTGAAGACGCTGTCCATATTGGTGTGGATGACCTGCTGCCACTGCTCCAGCGCCATCTTGTGGAAGAAGCCGTCGCGGGTGATGCCGGCATTGTTGACCAGGACTTCAATTGGCCCCAGTTCGGCTTCGACTTCCTGGACGGCGCGCTTGCAGTCATAGAAGTTGTCGACCGAACCCTTGACGATCATGACGTTAAGTTCTTGCGCAACCTTGAGGGCATTTTCTTCGTTGCCGGCATAACCGGCGGCGACCGTCAGTCCGGCATCCTTCAACCGCTTGACGATGGCCTTGCCGATACCGCGCGTTCCACCCGTTACGAGTGCTACTCTTCCCATGTTTTCTCTCCCTTGTATTCGCCGGACGGAGCGTCGTCCCGGAGGCGAAATTTCGTTAAGCTTCAACCGCGAGCGCGACACCCATACCGCCGCCGATGCACAGGGTCGCCAGACCCTTGCCGCCGCCACGACGCTGCAGTTCGTGCAGCAGAGTGACCAGGACGCGTGCGCCCGAAGCGCCGATGGGGTGGCCGATGGCGATGGCGCCGCCATTGACATTGACCTTGGACACGTCCCAGCCCAGGTCGCGGTTGACCGAGATGGCCTGGGCGGCAAAGGCTTCGTTGGCTTCGATGACGTCAAGGTCGGCGACGGTCCAGCCGGCCTTTTTGAGCGCCTTTTGCGTCGCCAGAATCGGGCCGGTGCCCATGATGGCAGGATCGACCCCGGCAATCCCGGCGGCGACAATGCGAGCCAGAGGCTTCAGGCCGCGCTTGTCGGCTTCGGCCTTCGACATCAGCACCACGGCGGCGGCACCGTCGTTCAGGCCCGAAGCGTTGGCGGCGGTGACGGTGCCGTCCTTGCTGAAGGCGGGGCGCAGACCGGAAATGGCGTCATAGGTGACGCCGTGACGGATGAATTCGTCCTTGTCGACGACGACGTCGCCCTTTTTGCCCTTGATGGTGAAGGGCGCGATCTCGGCATCGAACTTGCCGCCCTTCTGGGCCGCTTCAGCCTTGTTCTGCGAGGCGACGGCGAACTCATCCTGTTCCTGGCGGCTGATGGCGTATTTGGTGGCGATGTTCTCGGCCGTCGTGCCCATATGATAGTTGTTAAAGGCGTCCCACAGTCCGTCCTTGATCATGGTGTCGACCAGCGAAAGGTCACCCATCTTCTGGCCGGCGCGAATAAAGGCGGCGTGGGTCGCGAGGGACATGCTTTCCTGGCCGCCGGCGACGACGATCGCCGATTCGCCAAGGCCGACCTGCTGAGCCCCCAGGGCCACAGCGCGCAGTCCGGAACCACAGATCTGGTTCAGCGACCAGGCCGGCGCGTCGAAGGGGACACCAGCCTTGACCGAGGCCTGGCGGGCCGGGCCCTGGCCCTGGGCCGCCTGCAGGACCTGGCCCAGGATGACTTCGTTCACGTCGCCGGGTTGCAGCCCGGCGCGCTCGATGGCCGCCTTGATCGCATGGGCGCCGAGGTCATGGGCCGGTATGGCGGCGAAGGAACCCAGGAAGGAACCGACCGCGGTGCGCGCGGCGGAAACAATGACGACTTCGTTGATGGACATGCGGGGAACTCCCTGTGGCACAGCGGGCGACATTAAAATTGATTTCGGGGCATGTGAGACGCCTCAGGTGGCCCCGAAAAGTGGCAATCCACGTTTCGGCATGAGGCTCTAGGACACCCTTCGGGCGAAATCAAGTTTCCCGTTTCCCCGAAGCCTTGAACTGTCGTTTCCTATTGTAAGTTCTTTTGTGACAGAGACTTGCCCCATCTGTCCGGCGGCGTCACGTGCAAACCGCGCGAAATCTGACCGGTCCGGTCAATTTTTTGTGCGCAACATGGCCTGCAACATGCAATGCCGCGCCACTCCCGGGCGATTTACCGTCAAGTTATTGAAATTTAATTATATTTGTTCACGGAACTACAGACCTTTACGCATAAGCACAAAAGGGTTTATTGTGGTGCAAAATCGGCGCAGCAAAAGACCGCAAAACCGATGCAAAAATGCAGGTCAGCCTTGGGAGTAAACGCAGTGAGTGAAGCAAAACCTCGTAACAAACGCGGTGAAGGTGACCGCGTCATCATCAAGAAATACGCCAACCGGCGCCTCTACAACACAGCTACCTCGTCCTATGTCACCCTCGACAACCTGTCGGACATGGTGCGCCAGGGAATCGACTTCGTGGTGTTCGACGCCAAGTCGGGCGACGACATTACCCGTTCGGTCCTGGCGCAGATCATCTTTGAAGAGGAAAGCCGCGGCCAGAACCTGCTGCCGATCCAGTTTCTTCGCCAGCTCATCAGCTTCTATGGCGACAGCATGCAGAACCTGCTGCCGACCTATCTGGAAATGTCGCTGGATGGCTTTGCCAAGCAACAGGAGCGTTTTCGATCGCAGTTCGCCCAGGCGTTTGGTGGCTCGCCCGCCCTGGGCTATTTTGATGAGCAGGTATCGCAGAACCTGGCGATGTTCGACCGCGCCATGCGGATGTTCTCGCCGTTCTCCTTCGCCAATGCCGGCGGCTCGACCGTTGCTGCGACCGAGGGCCTCGACCCGACACCGGCCGCGCGTTCCGACGCCGATCAGGTACGTGAACTGCGCGAGCAGATGGAAGCGATGAAAGCGCAAATAGATCAGCTCGCCAAAAAAGGCTGATTGACCGAAACGGTCTGTGGTCGTTTTTTAAGCTATTCTGAGGCATAGTGACGGGCATGAGTGAGTCCAAATCCTCCCTGCCCGTCCCGTCCGGCCCGGTCATCGACCATGGCACGGCTAAGCCTGTGCGAAAGAAGTCGACCGGCGTCGACGAAGGCGCCTTTGCCGCCCAGCTTCTGAGCGGTGGCGAAAAGCGCGGCCTGAAGGGTGGGCCCGAGACGCTGGAGCGGGCAAAAACGACCTACCTCAAGTCGGAATATTCCGGGTCGAACGACCGCCGGCCCCGCCCTGGCCGGGTTACCAAGACTGAAATCTAACCATAATCTTTCGGCACGCGAATTGCAGCGGGTGAGACTCCTGAAAGCCCGGAGTCGCGCGTGTCCCGTCCTGCCAAAGCCCTGTTTCTCGCCTCGCCGCGTTTCTGGACCCGCGCGTTTGATACCTTGATGGTCACGCTGATCTTTTCGGTATTTGGCTGATCGGCTGTCAAGTCGGCTCTTTCAACCACGAACCTGCCACAAGAGCCGCAATGGCCCGGCTCGCGGCTATTCAAGCCTGTCATGACGTCCATGCTTTCAGGGCTTTCCAAGGGAAAGCGCTCAGAACAAAACCCCGGCCTTGCGACCGGGGTTCCGACGATAACTCTGACAACCTAACCTTACGCCCCGAAGTCGATGTCCTTGCGCGCCGAGATGGCAGTGACAATAAACCCTGCCAGCACATCCATGAGTGTCATGCAGGTCAGCAGGAAGAAGGTCGAGGTCGCGAACGGCCGCAGCAGCAAGAACTCCACCAGGCAAACGATGAACAGCACCATCGACAGCGAGTGGTTGATGATGGCCACCTTGTCCGACTTGGTCGACTTCAGCAGTTCAAAGAACAGGCAGATCAAGGCGCCCAGCAGGATGATGTCGCTGATCGCCACGGTCCACTTGGTGCCCGGCGACGGCATCGGCAGGCTGAAGAGCGGCTGGACCATGACCTGATAGGCCGACCCGGCGTCAGTGCCGCTGAACATGGCGAAGACAGCCAGGACGTTGTAAACGAACCAGGGTATAAGCAGGAGCGGAAAGGCTGTAATCACGCTGACTTCCTTTTTTGGTGTGGGCTGAGGTTCATCGTACATGCCGATGGCAACTTCTTTTGCAACAAGATCGCGATGATCAATGGCCATGATCAGTCCCTCGTAACCCCCGTCTGCAACCCTTAACGCCCGGTTTCCGTCACCTTCCCCGGCTTACGATAACGGCTGTTCAACCACATTACACCGGGAAGGTCGGATAACGCCACTGCCAAACGGCCAATATTGGTATATTTTGATTGACCTGTGGTACGCAAGCGATCATCGACCGGCTCCGACAGCACGCCATACCCCTCACGCGCGACAAGCGACGGCAAATAGCGGTGCATCTGGTCGAAATAGGGGAGTCGCAGGAAAACCTCGCGGCGGAAGGCTTTCAGCCCGCAGCCCGTATCGTCGCAGCCATCGTTCAAGAGCGCCTTGCGGATGCCGTTGGCCCAGCGCGACGCCCACTTTTTCGACAGCTTGTCCTGGCGGTTGCGGCGGATGCCGGCGACCATGCCGATATCGTCGGGCGCCGCGCTCAATACCCGGGTCATGCGCGCTGCATCATCGGCCGGGTTCTGCCCGTCACCGTCCAGGGTCACGACAATATCGCTGCGCGCCGCCAGGACGCCGGTGCGAATGGCGCCGCTCTTGCCGACATTTTTGGCATGGTGCAGCACGCGCATCTGCGGCATGTCCGTCATGGCCGCATTGAGGCGGGCCAGGCTGTTGTCAGAACTCGAATCGTCGACGAAGACGACCTCGAAACTGTCGGTGCCATAAACCTTTGAAAAGGCCTCGACAATTTCCCGGGCGACTTGCACGCAGGCGCCTTCTTCATTATGAACTGGGACTATGACGGAAACCGCGACGGGATTGGGGGAAGCCATATGACGGGAAAACTTAAGTCTTTGCGGCGGATAGGAATTTCCATTCGTCTTATCGCTTCCGCTTCCGGTCGTAAACAGGGATTTGCCCTAACCCGCCCTTGCGCTTAAAAGGCTTGCCATGTCCGCCGCGTTTCGCATCCCCGATCTCAAAGCCGTCCTGGCACTTTCCGGCCGCAAGGCCGGTTTGGCGCTTTCCGGCCTGAAGGCCGGTTTGGACCGGCTGATGCACACGGAATTTTTCGGCCAGGCCTCACGGGGGCTTCGGGGTCCGCTTGTCGCGGCTCTGGTGGCCTTCCTGGTTGGTCTGCCCTGCGCCCTGATCATGCCGCCGCTGGACCGCGATGAATCGCGCTTCACCCAGGCGACGTCACAGATGCTGGAGACGGGCGACTATATCAATATCAACTACCAGGACGGGCCGCGGCACAAGAAGCCCGTCGGCATCCACTGGCTGCAGTCGGCGTCTGTAAAACTCACCTCGACCGTCGAGGCGCGCAAGATCCTGGCCTATCGCTGGCCGTCGCTTCTGGGTGCTGCCCTGGCGGCCTTCGCCTGCGCCTGGGGGGCGTCGCGGGCGTTCGGCACCCGGATCGGCACCAAGGCCGGTCTTATCTTTGCCGTCAGCTTCATGCTGTCGACCGAGGCCTTCTGGGCCAAGACCGACGCCGTTCTGACCGGGCTCCTGACCCTGGCCATGGCCGCCTTGGCCATTATCTACATGCGCACGCGCGATGTCGCCAAGACCGATCCGCCACCCAAGCTGCGCAAGGAACTGTGGATCTTCTGGCTGGCGACCGCCTTTGCCATCCTGGTCAAGGGCCCGGTGGCCTTCCTGATCATCGTCCTGCCGATTCTCACCCTGTGGGGCTGGGACCGGCGTATTACCTGGCTCAGACATCTGAATATCGGCTGGGGCCTGATCCTGTGCCTGGCCATCTGCGGACCCTGGGCGGTCGCCATCACCATCGCCACCGACGGCGCCTTCTGGACCGGCGCGGTTGGTCACGATCTGAAGACCAAGCTGGATGGCGGATCGGAAGGCCATTTCGGCTGGCCGGGCTATCATACCCTGCTGCTGTCTGTGACCTTGTTTCCGGCGTGCGGGCTTCTGGGCGGAGCGATCCAGACGGCGATCCAGCGCCGCACCGAACCGGCGATCCGCTTTGCCGTTGCCTGGTTCCTGCCGGCCTTCCTGTTCTTCGAACTCATGCCGACCAAGCTGCCGCACTACACCCTGCCGACCTTCGCGGCCGTGTGCTGGCTGGCGGCGGTGTCGCTGGATCTGCCGCTGAAGACCTGGGCCAAGGGCGTGAATGTCGCGTTCGCGCTTCTGGGCGGCGTGCTGCTGACGACGATCGCCTGGTTCGGTTACCAGGCGTACGGCACACAAGGCTCGCTGCTGTTGCTGATCGCCGTAGCGGCGTCCGCCCTTGTGGTTATGATCTTTGCTGTCTGGCTTTTGCTGCGCAACCAGCAACGCACGGGCTTTGGCTTCCTGCTCGCCTCGGGCGTCATCGCGCATTTGAGCTTTGTCAGCCTGGCGGCATCGCTGACGCCGATCTGGGTATCGCGCCAGATGGAGGCCGCCCTGCTTGCCAGCAAACTCGATCCGCGCCTGGGGATTGCGCCGGGGCCGGTGGCAACGCTGGGCTATTCCGAACCGAGTTTCGTCTTCGAGATGGGCACCAAGACCCAGTTGCTGAACGAGAATGCGGCAGGCGCGGTGAAGGCCTTGCAGGAGGGCCGGCCGGTCTTCGTCGAGTCCCGGCAAGAGGCGGAATTCCAGAAGGCTGCCAAGACGCAGGGCGTCTTCCCGCGCACCGTCACGCAGGTGAAGGGCACCAACTATTCCAACGGCCGCGACGTTGTGCTGACCCTGTACGACAACCCCGTGCCGGAAGCGGCAAAGTCGGCGGCGCAGAGCCTTCGTGACGAGCCAAACATCACAGAATAGACGCGGCATCCCGCTCTCGTTTTTTGTTTTATCGCGCAATTTATCCGAAAACGGGAACGCCCGTGCCGTGGCGTCACACTTTATCGGATTGCGTTCTAGAACTTGAAACGCTTCTTCAGGCTGCGTTCGAGCTTGTTGAGAGCCTGAGCGATCCGGGCGCCCATCAGGTCACCGCCTGTCACGCCCCGGCCGGCGCTTGCGGCGTTCTTTTTCAGCACGATCAACGAGTCGACTTTTTCCTGAACCGTAAAGTTCGGGTTCTTTTTCAGGAAATGCGTTGCGGACCAGACGACGCCGGGGAACTTGTCCAGGCGGTGGTCATGCATACAGACAACGCCGCCCGGATTGACCATGTCGGCCCATTGCAGGTCGACTATGACCGGTTCCTCCTTCGCAAACCTGTTGACGATAGTGAAAGAGCACGCAACTCATGCAAATGATGTCATGTCACCGTATTTTTCCGGGTAGACGCCCTTTTATCTTGCATCTTCGCGTCATCGTCGGTGGAAAAATAGTAGATCAGGCTCATCCAGTGTTTTTACGAATTGAATAAGTTCGCCGTCACTCACTCCTGCACGTACCGCCAAGACATAGTAGCAGAGCTTTTTCAACCTGCTTTCTAACTTGACGGTTTCGAAGTTGAGCTCACGGAACGGAAGATCGCCAACAACGATTATCTCTACTGTGTGAGCAAGCTCTACCTTTCCCTCAATTCTCAAACTAACGATCGCGTCTTGAATTAACTGTACATGGATACCGCTCAACGCTATCACAGCACGAAGACGCACAGATCTCTCTGGATCTTCAAGGCATTTGATGACCTCGGCAACATGCACACCAGAGTTTGCGCACCAGCGATAGCACTCACAAGCTATATTGCGAATGCTAGGGCGCTTGGAACGTATAAGTGGAATTATATATGGGAACACGTGACAGGCAATTTCATCAGATTCTGAAACGATATAGCAAGCCCGCCACTCAGCCGTCTCAAAACCTGATACAAGCATAGGAACTATGTCTTCGATGCTTTTTAGATTGTTGAACAAATCGTTACCCAGTCGTATTTCTTCTTCTACCGATAGGCCTTCAGCATGTCCCTCGGCATAAATCTGCACAATTCGGATAGCGTCCTCATTACTCATTGAACATCCTTTAGAGCTCGGTTGACCTTATCAAGTTCCCTGCCGCCTCCTTCACAAACCTACTGACAATAGTGCGATAGCAGATATTTTTTGCAAATGATATCATGTCACTGTATTCTCACAGTATCAGTGTTTTCTGTACTTTCCACTTCAGATGTTCTGAATGCGCTCGACAAACTATGGATCAGGGCTTTTAAAGAACTGGGAAATGAGATTATAAGTATAAACTACTACGACGGTAATAAATCCACCAACAAAAACAGATAACAAAGGTTTTCTGAAATCATGTGAAAGTAGTGACATTGCGCCATCGTTACAAATTTTGTATACTAATCCAACGCCTATTAAAAGTGCCGCAGCTAATGTCAATCGCCGAAGGTAACTTATATTCCAATCGAATTTCTTCACAAGCCCTTCTCCATTATCTGCAGATTCCAATCCTGGCAGTACAAGAGGCTCTCGAGTCCTCGAGCCGGCATAATGGTGACGCCACACCAATTGCAGAAATAGCGACCGCACTCCGTTCAGCCAAGTAATGTACGCAAAGGGTCTGACGTCGTCGAAAGTCGCAAACACAAAAGCTGGCAGGCGCTCGACAAAAGACAAGGCGCTGGCGCCCGCGCGTCGCCTGATACACGCTACCCGGCGGCGATCTCGTCCTCGTCGTTCCTGAGCCGCGGCCGGACCACGGCGCGGGCCACCGACACCGCCAGGATCACCGGCGTGAGCAGGGTCACATAGGTCTTGCGCCAGAACCCCTTGGCGCGCTTGTGGAAATAGTAGCACAGCCCCATGCCCTTGTTCCACTCGACGTGCAGGGGCTCGACCCGCGAGGTATGGCCGATGTGCATGACCTCGGCCTTGGGGTGGAACAGCACCAGGCCGCCCGCTTCGCGCGCCCGCCAGCACAGGTCGACATCCTCGACATGCAGGAAGAAGTGCGAGTCGAAGCCCTTTAGCCGGGCAAAGTCGCGCTTGGACACCGCAAAACAGGCGCCCGAAATCGTCGGCACCGGCAGCGGCGCGTCAGGCAGTTCGTTGTCTTCGTAGTGGATCTCGAACTTCTGAAGGTCCGGCACGAGCTTCGACAGCCGGGTCAGGGCCAGGAGGGTGGTCACCGGGGTGACCTCGCCGCGACGGGCGCCGCGTTGTTCCGAACCATCCGGGTTCAGCAGGCGCGAACCGACAATGCACGGCGACGGCTGGCCACGCGCCGACTCGACCAGACGCTTGATGCAGCCCTGCTGCAGCAAGGCATCCGGGTTAAGAAAGACCAGCCACGGCTGATTGGCCAGGTGGGCACCGAGATTGGCCGCCTTGGCGAAACCGATATTGCCGTGGCCCTGGACCAGCAGGATGTGATCGTATTCGTCGTTCAGGTCGCGCAGCTTCTGCGCTGCCTTTTCCGACGAGCCATTGTCGATAATGATGAACTGGCGGACCTGCTGCTCGTCCAGCACTTTTTCGATGGCTTCGAACAAAACCTTGCCGGTGTGGTAGACGATCATGATCACGCTGACGCCGTCGACCGTCTCATCGTAGGGAGACATGTCGAGATGCGGAAGGACGAAGTAGTGCGCCTCGCTGGTGGCCAGCTTGCGCTCCTTCAACATCTCCACAATCGACGGCGGCAGATTATGATTCATAGTTAACCAACCTCCCTCAAATCGGGTGGGGTGGCATCTGTTTTCAACCGCTGGCAGGCATCGGCCAGCGACAGGATGGTCTGGCCGTCCGAGCCCAGGAAGCGCAGGGCGACCTCGCCGGTTTCGGCCTCCTTGCGGCCGACCACGGCGATCACCGGCACCTTGGCCAGGGAGTGTTCGCGGACCTTGTAGTTGATCTTTTCGTTGCGCAGGTCGGAATCGACGCGCAGGCCGGCCGCCCGAAGCGCCTCGGCAACCTTTTCGGCATAGGGGTTGGCGTCCGATGTGATCGGTGCGACCACGATCTGGACCGGCGCCAGCCAAAGCGGGAAGCGGCCGGCATAGTTTTCGATCATAATGCCGATAAAGCGCTCGAACGAGCCCAGGATGGCGCGGTGGAGCATGACCGGGCGCTGGCGCGAGCCGTCTTCGGCGACATATTCGGCGTCGAGGCGTTCCGGCAGGACATAGTCGAGTTGCAAGGTGCCGCAGGTCCATTCGCGGCCGATGGCGTCCTTGACGATGAAGTCGAGCTTGGGGGCGTAGAAGGCGCCGTCACCCTCGGCGATCACCGGTTCGACACCCGCTTGCTTGGCGGCCTCGGCCAGCATGCCTTCGGCGCGATCCCAGAATTCGTCCGAACCGGCGCGGATTTCCGGTCGTGTGGCCAGGTTGATATAGGCCGTTTCCATGCCGAGATCATTGTGGATCAGCTTGGTCAGGCGGACGAACTTCGCCGTCTCCTCGACGATCTGGTCTTCGCGGCAGAAGATGTGGGCGTCGTCCTGGGTAAAGCCGCGCACGCGCATCAGGCCGTGCAGCGAACCCGACGGCTCATAGCGGTGACAGGCGCCGAACTCGGCCATGCGGATCGGCAGTTCCCGGTAGGAGCGCAGTCCGACTTTGAAAATCTGGACGTGACCCGGGCAGTTCATCGGCTTTAACGAAAGCGTTTCGCTCTCGACGGTTTCGCAGACGAACATGTTAGGGCGGTATTTTTCCCAGTGGCCCGACTGCTCCCAGAAGGACCTGTCCAGGACCTGGGGCGTCTTGACCTCGACATAGCCCGAAGCGTCGAGACGGCGGCGCATATAGGCTTCCAGAACGCGCCACAGCACCCAGCCCTTGGGGTGCCAGAAGACCATGCCGCGGCCCTCTTCCTGCATGTGAAACAGGTCCATGGCGCGGCCGATCTTGCGATGGTCGCGCTTTTCGGCTTCTTCGATACGCTGGATATAGGCTTCCAGGTCGGCTTCCGACGACCAGGCCGTGCCATAGATGCGCTGGAGCTGGGCATTGTTGTGGTCGCCGCGCCAGTAGGCGCCGGCCAGTTTGGTCAGCTTGAAGGCCTTGCCAATAAACTTGCTGGACGGCAGGTGCGGCCCCAGGCACAGGTCCTTCCAGGTGTCGCCGTGGAAATAGACGCTGATGTCCTCGGACGCGGGGAGGTCGCGGATAATCTCGGCCTTGTATTTTTCGCCGATGGATTCAAAGTGGGCGATGGCGTCGTTGCGATCCCAGACCTCGCGGCGGATCTTCTCGTCACGGTCGACGATCTCACGCATCCTGGCTTCGATCTTCGGGAAATCGTCAGTCGAGAACGGCTCGTCGCGGGCGAAGTCGTAATAGAAGCCATCGTCGATGGCGGGACCGATCGTCACCTGGGTGCCGGGAAACAGTTCCTGCACGGCCTCGGCCAGGATATGGGCCGTGTCGTGACGGATGACATCAAGAACTTCAGGAGCTTCGCGCGTCAAGATGTCCAGCCTCCCCCCGTTCTCGAGTGGCCTGTCGAGGTCCAGCAGAACCCCGTCCAGTTTGATCAGTACTGCCTTCTTGGCCAGAGACTTCGACAGGTTTTCGGCAATCTGTCTGCCGGTTGTTCCCGCCTCGAAGGAGCGAAGGGCACCGTCGGGGAACGTAAAGTCTATCGTCATCTCAGTCACTTCTTAGCTGGCGACCTGTAGCCCTTACGGCGGGCTTCATCGCGCAATAATTTTTATAAGGATTCGATATGGTCTTAATAAAGCCACCTCGAACCGGCACTCCAAGACCATCAGCCGTTACCTTTGAGTGGCACCGGGTCGAACCCGTGCCCTCCGCCTGGGCGGCAGCGGCAAATTCGGCGTACTCCCATCCACGCACCCGCCAGGGGCCCGTGAATAATCAGGGCATCCGCCATGTATTCGGAACAGGTTGGCCGAAACCGGCAGCCCTGCCCGATATAGGGCGACACGGTCAGTTTATACGCCCGCAAGGCGGATCGCACCGAACGCTCATAAAGACCGGACATGCGGGAACAGAGCCTGGTTTACATCAAATCATGCCGCAATAAACGGCACTTACGCGCACTCTCCCCGCCCCTGACGCTATACCAACCTATTTTAACGGGGAAAGCAACCCCTGAAACGAGGGGATCATGCTGCACTGCAGAAAATATGGCAGGTTTGCAACGGCAGTGCGGTATTAACTCCGGCCGTGGGAGATGGCGTCGGAGATGGCGTCGACGGTCGCTTCGAGGGCCAGAAGAGTCGAGGCATGACGGGCGGGAAAATCTTTCACGCCAGTCAGAATTTGCATGTCTTCGAAGCGTTTCGGGAAGGTCGTATCATCCCCCTTCAACAGCCGGCGCAAGGCGTCGCGCGCCGCGACGATTTCGTCCTTTGTGGCACCGATGACACTACGGCTCAAAATCGCCGCTGCCGCCTGGCCCAGCGCGCAGGCCTGGACCTCCTGGGCGAAGTCACTGACGGTATCTGCGCTCATGATCACTTCGACATGGATGGTCGAGCCGCACAGTTTCGCCGTGCGGTCGGCCGCGCCTTGCGGATGCGCCAGGCGGCCGACATGCTGAAGCTGGGTGGTACGGCGCAGAATTTCGCGGGAATAGAGCTCATCGATCATGATCCCCAGATAGTCGACCGCAGACCCAAAGGAAAGGGTCCGGTGAGCAAGCCTTGCCGAACCACCAAGCGATCGGTGTTTGACGCCGGCTTGTCCTGTCCCCGTACACAGCGAGTGGGAAAAAGTCGCCCCATCACCGCACCTCACTGACTGGCGGCTTTCGGCCTGGCTCGCTCGTATTGCGCTTGCCGAAATATTTCCCGGCTGCGCTCATCCGACCTCCCCGCGCGAAGCGCGCGGGGAGGTCGGATTCCAACCCGCGTAATTCTTGACACACCGCGGGTTGGCAAGGCGCCATGGCGGGTGGGGGGAGCTACCTACTGTCAATGTATCAAGCTTTTCGTTGATAGGTATAAGAGGTCTATACCCCCAGCAGGCGTTCCAGCCTTGAGGCCGCGTCGGCGATGGCGAACGCCGCCTTGCGTTCCATCTCGTGGGCGCCGGCATTCATGCGCGAATTCAACGAATTGGCCTCTTCGAGCTGGGCCCGCAGATCCTGCATCTCGTCGATCATCAGCAAGGCCGCCATCAGGAACAGCCGCACCTCGCCAATCGTGCCGACATCCGACACCACCATCTCGACATGTTCGTCAAACGTCCGCGCCAGTTCCTGAACGCGGCCTTCCTGGCCGTCGGCGCAACCGACCGTATAGGGCTTGTTGTTGACGCGGACCGTGACCTCGCCCATCAGGCTGCCTCGTCGCGCAGGAGGATGCGGATATTGGCCGCCGCCATGCCGAGCGCCTGAAACGCCGTTTCGGCCGCCTTGGCCAGGGCGGCTTCGCGGCCCCTCGCCTCTTCAAGCTCGGTCAACAAACGCTGAACCTCTTCGTTGCTTTCGCCCGCCGCAGCCCCCTCGTCACCGCCCATAAGTGGCGGCGGCAGGGGCTCACCGTTCTGCAGGGCGCGCACACGCGATTCAAGCGCTTCCAGCACGCGGTCCAGCCGGTCCACGGCCACGCTCAGGCTGCTTCCCATCTGCCCGCCCAACTGGTTTGGCGTCAGCGACGATTCCATGCCCGATCTCCTCACCGGCGGCCCGTTTTTTACTCAGGACCGCATAAAAACCTACACTTGCAGCGGCATTTCCGCTAAAGCGCCCGCCAAGTTCCGTGACTCGCCGTCACATCGCAAGTTTAATAGAGACTCGGCCATGACCACAAGTCCAGATTCTGGCGACATCGCCGCCGCCACCGCGGACAAACCGCTCAGCGTTCTGATGGCTGATGCCATTCGGGTCCTGTCCATGGAAGCGGTCCACCGCGCCAAGTCGGGCCACCAGGGCATGCCAATGGGTATGGCCGATGTCGCCACGGTCCTGTGGACGAAATTCCTGCGCTACGATCCGAAGACACCCGACTGGGCCGACCGCGACCGTTTCGTGCTGTCGGCCGGTCACGGCTCCATGCTGCTCTATGCCTTGCTGCACCTGACCGGTTACGACTCGGTGTCGATGGACGACATCAAAAACTTCCGCCAGTGGGGCGCCTCGACGCCGGGCCATCCGGAATATGGCCACACCGCCGGCGTCGAATGCACCACCGGCCCGCTGGGCCAGGGCCTGGCCACCGCCATCGGCATGGCCATGGCCGAGCGCCACCTCAATGCCCGTTTCGGCGACGATCTGGTCAACCACAAGACCTGGGTTATCGCCGGTGACGGCTGCCTGATGGAAGGCGTGTCGCACGAGGCCATCTCGATGGCCGGACGGTTTAATCTTAAAAATCTGATCGTTCTGTTTGACGATAACAATGTCACCATCGACGGCTGGGCCTCCCTGGCCGAGACGGGCGACCAGCTCAAGCGCTTTGCTGCGGCGGGCTGGGCTGTCAAGGCCGTCGACGGCCATGACCACGCCAGGCTGGCCGCCGTCATGCGCTGGGCGACCCGCCAGGACAAGCCGGTGATGATCGCCTGCAAAACCAAGGTGTCGAAGGGCGCCGGCGCGCTGGAAGGCGACAAGCACGGCCACGGCTACAACCTGTTCGACGACCAGATCAGGGCGGCGCGCGAGGCCATGGGCTGGGCGCACGCGCCGTTTACCGTGCCCGACGACATCAAGGCGGCGTGGCTGTCGGCCGGCCGCAAGGGTACGCGCACCCGCAAGGCATGGGAAGCCGCCAGCCAGGCCAATCCGAACTATGAAGCGTTGATCGCCGCCATGTCCGGCGAACTGCCCGACAATGCCTTCGCAGGGCTGGACGCGCACATCAAGGCGTCGCTGGAGTCCAGGCCGACCGACGCGACCCGCTCGTGTTCGGGCGCGGCCCTGTCGCACCTGGTCCCGGCCATCCCGGCGATGATCGGCGGTTCGGCCGACCTGACCGGGTCGGTCAATACCCTGGTCAAGGGCATGGGCACCTATGACACGACCGATTATGCCGGCCGTTACGTCCATTATGGCGTACGCGAATTCGGTATGGCGGCGGCGATGAACGGTATGGCCTTGCATGGCGGGGTAATTCCCTATGCCGGCACCTTCTTTGTGTTCAGCGACTATTCGCGTCCAGCCATTCGCCTCGGTGCTTTGATGGGTGCCAAGGTCGTCCACGTCATGACGCACGACTCCATCGGCGTCGGCGAAGACGGCCCGACCCACCAGCCGGTCGAACACCTGGCCGCCTTCCGCGCCATGCCCGGTCTGCACGTCTTCCGTCCAGCCGATATGGTCGAGACAGCCGAATGCTGGAAGGCGGCACTTAATGCCGGCGGTCCGTCGATGCTGGTCCTGACGCGTCAGAAGATCCCGGCCGTGCGGACGTCGGGTGAGAACCTGGCGCAAAAGGGCGCCTACGAGGTCAGTGCGGCCTCAGGTGAAGCTGTCGTGTCGATCTTTGCCTCCGGTTCGGAAGTGTCGGTGGCGGTCGCGGCGAAGACGCTTTTGGAAGCCGACGGCATTGCCACGCGGGTCGTATCGACGCCGTGCTGGGACCTGTTCGATACCCAGACCCCGGCTTACAAGGCCTCGGTGTTGGGGACAGCGCCGGTTCGCGTGGCGGTCGAAGCGGCGGTGTCGCTGGGCTGGGAAAAGTTCATCGGCAATGACGGCGTGTTCGTCGGCATGAAGGGCTTTGGAGCGTCGGCGCCGGCCGATCGTCTGTTCAAGGAATTCGGCATTACGGCCGAGGGGGTTGTTGCGGCGGCGAAAGCGGCGATGAAGGCGTAAGATTTAGAGAGGGCTTTTCGGCGCTCAGACGTCCTCTGAAGGCCCCTCAGGCTCGCCGCCCCGCGCCGATCGCGTTCACTTCGTTCCGCTCTCGTCCTCTCCCCTCACGAGGGGAGAGGGAATCTTGTAGCGCTGCCGATGGCTGCAGAGTATCGATGGCTCAAGACCAAAAAAAAGAAGCCGTGGTGACGGCGGTCACCACGGCTCTCTCTTGGGACCAGGCAGCTCCGGGGAGATACCGCCTGTCTCAAGAACTGTTCGGGCGATGGAGCAATCCGTCGCCTTTTCATTTTGTCTAACGCCGACAGTTACCAACTCCGTCGCACGAGAAATCAGCCGCAGGACAAAAAATCCTGCGGCTGAATTTTCACTATTTTTCAGCTCAGGCGCCGCATGGCTCGCCGCGTCAGCGGCGGCGGGCGGTCGCCCTTGCCAAGGGCGAAAAGAACGCCGTTGGAAATCCTATGTTACCGCCCCGGCATGGGTGGCGGGCCGGCAGGATGCTTCAACTCGTCACCGCTCAGCACGCCGTCCTTGTTGGCGTCCATCTCGCCGAAATGGTCCTTCATTGGCGCTGAGAATTCCTCGAAGGTCACCTTGCCATCCTTGTTGGCATCCAGGCCATCGCCGCCGATGATTCGGATCTCGCGCTTGTGGATGCGCGCCCCCGGCGGCGGCGGGCCATCTAAGTCATCGGGACCAGCCATACCCGGACCGCCGTGTATCATGACGACCTCGCGCTCCATGTGCGGCGGCTTGAACGCCTTGAACTCTTCCTCGGTGACGGAACCGTCCTTGTTGCCGTCCATCAGGTCGAACGGATCGGGTGGCGGGCGATTGAACTCCTCGCGCGTCACCTTGCCGTCCTTGTTGACATCCAGGGTGGCGAAATCACCGCCGCCGTGGAAGATGCGCACCTCTCTCTTGGGCTGCGCAACCGCCCCGAAAGCCAGGGCCGCAACAGCCATGCCGGCCGCCGCCATCAAATAGTGTTTGGGTCGTAACGTCATACGGGTCTCCCTTGAAAATATCGTGTTCCGCAGTCCCATCCTGCGCCCATGGTGTTGCTGCTTGATGTCAGCGATACGCCAATTGTGGCAAAATTAAGATTTATTGTGTCACCCTGGCCATCCGTCCGCCGCAAGCCAGCGGCATCTTTGAGGCTTCTCCCAATATGAGTTGCCTATGCCCCAAGCCGCCATCATGACCGAAACCGCCACCGCTACGCCGCCGCGCATTCTGATCGTCGACGACGACCGCGATATCCGCGACCTGACCGGGAATTTCCTCGGCCAGAACGGCTTTTCCGTACACACGGCGGCGCAGGGCAAGGAGATGGACAAGGTGCTGGCGCGTGGCGATATTGCCCTGGTCGTGCTCGACTATATGATGCCCGGCGAAGACGGCCTGTCGATCTGCAAGCGGCTCCGGGAGCAGGGCGGCCCGCCGGTGATCATGCTGTCGGCGCGTGGCGAGGAGATCGACCGCATCGTCGGGCTGGAACTGGGGGCCGACGACTATATGGCCAAGCCCTTCCATCCGCGTGAACTGCTGGCGCGCATCCGTGCCGTGTTGCGCCGGCGCGAACTGCGCAGCGCAAGCGGGGACAAGGGTGCGCCAATGACCACTTTTTTCGGCTGGTCGCTCGACAATATCAAACGCACCCTGACCCGCCCGGACGGCATCCAGGTGGCACTCAGCAATGCCGAGTTCGAACTGCTGCGGGTCTTTCTCGACCGGCCGGGCCGCGCCCTGTCGCGCGACCAGATCCTCGACCACCTGCACGGGCCCAATGCCGACAGTTTCGACCGCGCCATCGACGTCCAGATTTCGCGCTTGCGCCGCAAGCTGAGCGACGACCATAACGAGGACCTCATCCGCACCATCCGCGGTATCGGCTATATGTTCAAACCGCTGAAGTAATCCCGTGACGAATTCCCAAACGCCCAGGCGCCGGCTGATGTCGCTTCCAACCCGTTGGCCGATCTTCTGGCAGGTCCTCGGGCTGAGCCTGGCTGTGCTGGTTCTGGCGCTCGGGATCAATACGTTCGTCGTGCTGAATGCGCCGGACCCGCCGCCAGCGGGCTATACGCTGGAGGAGGCTGGCGCCGCGCTTAAAACCGGCCAGGTTGAACTGCAGAACGGCCGGACCCTGACGGCCGTCACCACCGCCACGGCGCCGGATTTCGTTGCCGAACCGGCCGGACGGGGACATTTCGGCGCCATCTCCGGCGCGCTGGAACACAGTCTGGCCATGCAGTTGGGCGTCCCGGCCGACACGATCAAGGTGCACATCCCGCCCCTTCGCCGCCAGGTTTTCGGCGCCAGGCCACCTTCGATCGAAGCCAACCGCGTCGTCATGTTCAGGCGTGAAGGCCCCGGTCCGCCACCCGGTCCCGACGGGGGGGCCGGTGGCGAGGCTGGCTTCGGCACGGATGGACCGGGTGGACCTCTGCCGCCGCCACAAGACGGAGCCGGACCGATCGTCCGCATCGAGCGGCTGGAACTGCGCGGCGACGTCGTCTTCCCGCCCTTCTCCGCCGCGTGGAAACTGAGCGACGGCAGCTATCGCGTCATTACCCCGCCGCAGGATCTGATTGCGCCGTGGCAGCTGCGGCTACTGATCGGGTTCGGGCTGACCGCCCTGCTGATCCTGCCCCTGGCCTGGTGGCTGTCGCAGCGCCTGGCCGGGCCGATCGTCGCCTTTTCCGAAGCCGCGTCCAAGATCGGGGTCGAGGACACTGCGCCGCCGGTGATGGCCATCGGTCCGCGCGAGGTGCGTCAAGCCGCCGACGTGCTCAACGCGATGCAGATCCGCATCCGCAAACAGGTCGAAAGCCGCACGGCATTGATGGGGGCGATTGCTCACGATCTGAAGACGCCGCTGGCGCGGATGCGACTGCGTATTGAGGACCTGCCCTTGCCATTACGCGACAAGCTGGCCGACGATATCGCCCATATGGACGGGCTGATCCGCTCGGCCATGAGCTTTACCAGCGCCCACAAGCTGGGGGACAGCTTGCGGCCGCTGGACCTGTCGGCCCTGGTCGAGACGCTCGCCGACGACCTGTGCGCGGTGTGTGAGATGGATCAGGCCCTGATCGAGCCCAATATCATGATGAAGGGTGACATGGTGGCGCTGAAACGCATCGTTACCAATTTGGTCGAAAACGCCGGCCGCTACGCCACCTCATGCCGGATAGAGCTGGCGGCACGTGGGCCGTCGGCCGAGGTGCGCATCATCGATAACGGTCCGGGCCTGCCGCCGGACCAGCTGGAGACGGTGTTTGAACCGTTTTACCGTGTGGAGAGTTCGCGCAGCCGCGATACCGGGGGCACCGGCCTGGGCCTGTCGGTGGCGCGTTCGCTGGCCGAGGCGCAAGGCGCGACTCTGACCCTGCATAACCGTTATGAAGGCACCCAGGTCATCGGGTTGGAAGCGCGCCTTGTGCTGCCGCGGCTGATGCGGAAATAGTCTCAGGGCAGCAAGGCTTCGGACATGACGTAGTGGTCCATAGTCACCTCACCCTTTCCTGCAACGGTCACGCCCTTTTCCACCCGGCAGTCAGCAGTGTTAACCAGGCCGGTTTTCAGGCTGACCTCGAATCGGCAATGGGTGCTGCCTTTCACCGAAATCTCTTGTGCCTCCGCCGGCGCGCCGACCTGGGCCAGCATGCGCGGCGCCACCTGCCGGACATAGGCGGTCATGGCAGCCTCGTCGGGCGTTTTGTCGAAGGTGATGACGGCAAGGCCTTTTGTCTCGTCCACGGATTCAAGCGTCATGGACAACAGGGCCGGCAACGGGGTGCCGTCGACGGGACTGGCGAACTCCATGGTCGCGGACACCGCCTCGCCCAGAGGGAGTGAGGTGTTGTGCGCCCACGACAGCAATTCACGCTCGGCAGCAAAGGCCGGAGCCGCCTCTTCGCCGCCCACGGCCATCAGCATCTGATCGACAGCCATCGTGATGTTGGTCCGGAATTCGGGCGAGGCGCGCGTTTTCTCATCGGCGCCGGTGCCCAGGGTGACCATCATGGTGCGTACGTAATTCTCTTTGAGTTGCGTCAGGCCGTTCAGCCGCAGCGGCGAAAACGAGCTGTCGGCCGAGTACGAGACGCCGTCCATAAGCCGCACGACTTCGGTCAAGGGGCTCATATCCACGCCCTTGGGCGGAACCTGGCCGTTCATCGTCTTGAAAACAGCGTTTTCGACTTTGGAAGCGATTGTGCAACTGTCGTCGACGCAAACGTAACTATCGACGATATCGTAGGCCATGGTCATGGAGGTGACAGGTCCCTGACCGGATTTGGTCATGGTCCGTTCGACCTTGAGACGGATTTCACCAGTCGCCGGAATCTCCAGGATGATGTCACGGGTCGCCGGATCCTGGGCCATGACCGGTGTGGCGGCCGCCAAGGCCAGGCAGGTCAGAAGTGCGTTGCGACAGGTCATGGATATCCCCCCAATATAAGGACAGTGTACCTACACGCGATGGCCTGGAAATGCATTCGAAATCTCGCTTCAAGGTCGCACGGCCATGGATTTCCAACGGTAACGTTACCATATAGCGTACGACGCGAAATAAGGCTTGACTTGAAAGCCTTGAGGTTCAAGAACCGCGTCGAAAAAACCTAGCAAAAGGATGTTCCCATGGCTTTACGTGTCGCCATTAACGGGTTCGGCCGCATCGGCCGCCTGGTTCTCCGCTCCATCGTCGAGTACGGCCGCACCGATATCGAAGTCGTGGCGATCAACGATCTGGGCCCGGTCGAAACCAATGCCCACCTGTTGCGCTACGACAGCGTCCATGGCCGCTTCCCCGGCACGGTCACGGTCGACGGTGACAGCATCACCCTGACCAAGGACGGCAAGACCTACGGCCCGATCAAGGTGACGGCCATCAAGAATCCGGCCGAGCTGCCGCACAAGGAACTGGGCGTCGATATCGCGCTGGAATGCACCGGCATCTTCACCGCCCGCGACAAGGCCGCCCTGCATCTGGAGGCCGGCGCGCGCAAGGTCATCGTATCGGCCCCGGCCGACGGCGCCGACAAGACCATTGTTTACGGCGTCAACCATGACTCCCTGACGAAGGACGACACAGTCATCTCCAACGCTTCGTGCACCACCAACTGCCTGGCGCCGGTCGCCAAGGTGCTGCAGGACCTGTGCGGCATCGAGCGTGGCTACATGACCACCATCCACAGCTACACCAACGACCAGCCGTCGCTGGACCAGATGCACAAGGACCTGTACCGGGCCCGCGCCGCGTCGCTCAGCATGATCCCGACCTCGACGGGCGCGGCCAAGGCCGTCGGCCTGGTGTTGCCGGAACTGAAGGGCAAGCTGGACGGTTCGTCGATCCGCGTGCCGACCCCGAACGTCTCGGCCGTCGACCTGGTCTTCGTGCCCAGCCGCACCGTCACCAAGGATGAGGTCAACAACGCCATCATCGCCGCCGCCGATGGCGTGATGAAGGGGGTTCTGGACTATACCAACGAACCGCTGGTGTCGTCGGACTTTAACCACGCGCCGGCATCGTCGACCTTTGCGCTGAACCAGACCCAAATCGTCGATGGCGGCCTGGTCCGGATCCTGAGCTGGTACGATAACGAATGGGGCTTCTCGTCGCGCATGGCCGATACGGCCGTATATTTCGGCAAGCTGATCTGATTAATGACCCGCCGGAGCGATCCGGCGGGTTTTCAATGTGGGGGGCGCGATGACGAATAGGCCCGGATTTTCTTGGGCCTGGCTGATGGCAGCTTTCGGCCTCGGCTTGGTGATCGGTTTTGCGATGACGATGCTGGCGCTGAGATTTTATGTCAGCATCACGCAACCACATGCAGTGGCCATTGCGGCTTCGCTTGCCGTCGGCGCTTTGATCACCTGGCTGGGCTCGCGGAAGAAGCGTCCATCGGTGCTCATTTTGATACTCGCCTTCGTTGCAGCAACGCCTTTAGCCATAGTTGGCACTTACGCAGCGATCCACGGCCTGTTGGCCATCTATCCGCCCAATTTCACTTGACCGAATGGATGGCCGACGCGGTGGTATATTTCGGCAAGCTGATCTGATAGTGTTGCTCCCGCTGCAAATGGCGTGGTTTTCAGGTAGGGGTCTATTGGACAAGACGGAAAACAAACCGACGCGTCCAGTCAGGTGGCTGATTGCTGCTTTTCTCTGCAGCTTTTTCATTCCGCCCCTGCTCGCTTTTCTGCGGGTCCACGAAGGCGTTCAGCTTTTGTTTAGCCTGTTCGGCCTGCCGATCGGCGTCATCGGCATTTACCTGATCGTGGTTTGCCGGCGAATTTTTGTCGGGCGCAGGTTTTGGACGCTGTTCGTGCCGTGGCACCTGTTCCTGATCTTCGTCATGCCGGTGTTGTTGTATGGCGCACTTGTGCTGGCCTTCTACACCCGGCTGATGATCGATTTCGGGCTTAGCTTTTTGTGAAGTCGACGAGAATGGAGCCTTCGCGACAGAAACACCGGCGGGCCAAATCCCCCCACCGTCTCATTTGCCAACGCAGATGATCCACCTCCCCCGCATAGCGGGGGAGTATAAGCCATTATTATTACTCACTATTTTATTGCCACGCTATCAAACTTTATGTTTAGCGCCAATGCTCGAGATATGTGAGAATTCGATAGGCGTCCACGTGGCGAGTGAAGAAATCTAAAATCAACGCGATGTGGTTGGAATCTCCATTTGCCATCGGCGCCCTTGCGCGCGATAAGCCAGCCAACCTTTTCCAAGCACAAGGACCGGCCATGCCCTTCAAGACCCTCGACGACGTTTCGGACCTCAACGGCAAGATCGCCCTGGTGCGGGTGGATTTCAACGTGCCGATGGAAAACGGTCGTATCAGTGACGACACCCGCCTGAGGGTCGCCATCCCGACCATCGAAAAGCTGGTCGCCAAGGGCGCCAAGGTCGCCCTGCTGGCCCACTTCGACCGCCCCAAGGGCAAGGTCGTGCCGGAAATGTCGCTGCGCCCGGTCGCCGGCCCGCTGTCGGAGCTGCTGGGCGTCACGGTTGGTTTCGCCAGCGACTGCGTCGGGCCGGCGGCGTCCGACCTGCTGAAGCTGCTGCCGGCCGGAAGCGTCACCCTGCTGGAAAACGTCCGCTTCCATGCCGGCGAGGAAACGAACGATCCCGAATTTGCCCAACAGCTGGCGGATATCGGCGACATCTATGTCAATGACGCCTTCTCGGCCGCCCACCGCGCCCATGCCTCGACCGAAGGCGTCGCCAAGCTGCTGACCGCCTATGCCGGTGAGAGCATGCGCCGGGAACTGGACGCCCTGGCAGCTGCGCTCGGCAATCCGCAGCGTCCGACGCTCGGCATTGTTGGCGGCTCCAAGGTGTCGACCAAGCTCGACCTGCTGAAGAACCTGGTCGGCAAGCTGGATGCCCTGGCGATCGGCGGTGGCATGGCCAACACCTTCCTGTTTGCGCAAGGCTACGACGTTGGCGGTTCATTGTGCGAGAAGGACCTGAAAGACACGGCGCTGGAAATCCTCACGGAAGCCGAAGCCAGGGGCTGCCGCATTCTGCTGCCGGTGGATGTCGTGGTCGCCCAGGACTTCAAGGCCCATGCGCCGTCGCGTACGCAAGGTCTGGACGCGCCTTTGACGGCCGAGGACAAGATTTTTGATGCCGGCCCCAAGACTGTGGCGCAACTGACCGAGGTCATGGCCCAGAGCAAGACCCTGATCTGGAACGGGCCTTTAGGTGTGTTTGAATTGCCACCGTTTGATGCCGCGACAGTTGCGGCGGCGAAATTTGCTGCATCGCAAACAAAATCCGGTAAACTGGTCGCTGTCGCGGGCGGTGGAGACACCGTCGCCGCTTTGAACCATGCCGGCGTGGCTGATGACATGACCTTCGTGTCGACGGCCGGCGGCGCCTTCCTGGAATGGATGGAAGGCAAGGTTCTGCCCGGCGTTGCCGCGCTTGAGGTTTGAGAGGAAACGATTTAGTCTTTACTTCCAAGCGGTTCACAAGGGTCAAAAGGCCAGACTGCTTCATTCACGGCCCCGCCACAGGGCAAAACCACAGCCAGCCGCTGCGTTGCAGTGGCGAGTCGAAAATGGTTGGCTTTCGAGCACAGGAGCAGAGTGGACTTAAGTCCATGAGCACCGGAGCGCGGAAAGACGGCCATTTGCAGACCGCCAATGCAGCGCAGCCTTGAAAAAAGGGAAAATTTCAATGGCCCGTATATCGCTTCGTCAGTTGCTCGACCATGCCGCCGAGCATGGCTATGGCATGCCTGCCTACAATATCAACAATATGGAACAGGGCCTGGCCATCATGGAGGCGGCGCGCAAGACGCAGTCTCCCGTGATCATCCAGGCGTCGCGCGGCGCCCGCGCCTACTCCAACGACCTGATGCTGAAGCGGATGATCAATGCCCTGGTCGAGATCTACCCCGAAATTCCGCTGTGTATGCACCAGGACCACGGCAACAGCGTCGGCACCTGCGCCTCGGCCATCCAGCACGGTTTCACGTCGGTGATGATGGACGGCTCACTGAAGGCCGATGGCAAAACCCCGGCCGACTTCGACTACAATGTCGACGTCACCCGTCGCGTGGTCGAGATGGCCCACGCTTGCGGCGTCTCCGTTGAGGGCGAACTGGGCGTACTGGGTTCTTTGGAAACCGGCATGGGCGAGGCCGAGGATGGCCACGGCGCCGAGGGCGTGCTCGACCATTCGCAACTTCTGACAGATCCGGGCCAGGCGGTCGATTTCGTCGCCCAGACCAATGTCGACGCCCTGGCGATTGCCATGGGGACTTCGCACGGCGCCTACAAGTTCACGCGCAAGCCCGACGGCGATGTGCTGGCGATGAATGTGATTTCCGAGATCCACAAACGCCTGCCCAATACCCACCTGGTGATGCACGGGTCATCGTCGGTGCCGCAGGAACTGCAGGACATGATCAACGAGTATGGCGGCAAGATGCCGCAAACCTGGGGCGTGCCGGTCGAGGAACTGCAAAAGGCCATCAAGATGGGCGTGCGCAAGATCAATATCGACACCGATCTGCGCCTGGCCATTACTGCCGGTATCCGCGAAACCTTTATGAAATCGCCGGAGGTGTTCGATCCGCGCACCTATTTCAAGCCGGCCTATGCCATGATGCAGAAGGTGTGCGAGGACCGTTTCGAGCAGTTCGGCGCTGCCGGCAAGGCCCCCAAGATCAAACCGGTCGGATTGTCGACCATGGCGCAGTTCTATCTGTAGGCAGGCAGGGCGGCCAAAAGGGCGCATTGACTTGCGGGTCCATATGCGCTTGAAGGCCGCCCATGCTGATCCAGTTCAAACGCCGCTTTTCCATGGCCCATCGCCTGCGCTTCGATTCCGTGTCGAAGTGCATGACGCCGCATGGCCATAACGAATTCGTTGCGGTCAGTTTGCAGCCGAAAGCCTCCGCCAAGGGCATGGACTGGGGAAATGCCAACTATGCGGCCAGCTTTGCCGACCTGAAGCGCCATTGGCACGGCTTTGTCGATGATGCGCTGGATCATGCATTCCAACTCGGCGCCGACGATCCCATGCTGAGCTATTTCCGCGATCACGAGCCGGAACTGTTGCCGCGTCTCCTGGTCATCCGGGGCGACCCGACCACGGAAGCCGTGGCGACAGCGCTTTACATGAAGTTAAATGCCATACTGGCGCGTTTCATGCCCGATTTCGAATGCGTCCGCTTCGAGATCGAAGAGACGCCGACCAACAGCATCGTCCTGACGCCGCAAGATGTGATCGCGTGTCCGATCCGTCTGGGTGAGTGGTGCCACCGTGCCGATCTGAGTTTGAACGATCTGATGCCGCTTGAGTCGTGGGGGAAATTTGATACGCCCTCAAGCAGCGAAGCGGTAGGGCCAACACAATGATGAGGTCACGCCGCGTTTTTGTTGAAGGCCTGCGGATTGAAGCGGCGATCGGAATCTATGATCACGAACATGGGCGTACCCAGCCCTTGATCATCGATGCCGTCATCGATCTGGACCGGCATGAAATTCACGGGCTAAAGGATACTCTGAACTACGAACTGGTTGGCCGGATCGCACGCGAATTCCTGGCGAAGGGGCATATTCGGCTGGTGGAAACCCTGGCCGAGGACATGGCCGCGGCGTTGATGGAACTGCCGCATGTTCAGAAAGTCGAACTGTCTATCGCCAAGCCGGAAGCCCTGAGCGATGCCGATAGGGCCGGCGTGACCGTGGTGTACGCGCATTGACCGAAAAACCCCTCGCCCCGTTCTTCACGGGGAGAGGTTAGGGTGAGGGGCCCTTTCTGATAGTTCCGCGTGAGTTGAACTGTCAGAAAAGCCCCTCAGGCTTGCCGCCCCGCGCCGATCGCTTTCGCTTCGCTCAGTTTTCGTCCTCTCCCCGCAAGCGGGGAGAGGCAAAAGATCAGATCATCCCGGCATCTTTATAGACCTGTTCCAGCACGGCCAGGGGCACGGCGGCGCAGGTCAGGCCGGTATCATGGAACTTCTTGATATCGAACTTGGTACCGGCTTTTGCCTTGGCCTGGTCGCGCAGCTTGATCCATTGAATCTTGCCGATCATGTAGCTCAGCGCCTGGCCCGGCCACACACAGTAGCGTTCGATCTCGGTCGTTGCCGCCGATTCCTGGTCGCCATTGGTGGCGACGAAGTACTGGATGGCCTCTTCGCGGGTCCAGCGCTTGGCGTGCATGCCGGTATCGACGACCAGGCGGATGGCGCGGAACAGCGACGATTGCAGGTAACCGATATAGCCCGGTTTATCGTCGGCATACATGCCCATCTCGGCGGCCACCAGTTCCGAGTAGAGTGCCCAGCCCTCGGAATAGGCCGAGTAGCCGCTGGTCTTGCGCAGCATCGGTAACCCTTGCGCCTCCATCTGGATGGAGATCTGCATGTGGTGGCCGGGGAGTGCTTCGTGGTAGGTCAGGGTCGGCAGCGACCAGGTCGGCCATTCGGCCGTGTCGCGCAGATTGATATAGTAGGCGCCGGGACGCGAGCCATCCAGGGTCGGGCGCTGATAATAGCCACCCGGCGCGCCGGCCTCGGTTTCCTTGGGCACGCGGCGCACAGTCACCGCGGTTTTCGGCTGGACGCCAAACCACTCCGGCAGCCGCGCTTCGATGGCACGTATCTGGACGTTCAGATCACCCAGGAGCTGTTCCTTGGCTTCGTCGGTATTGGCGTAGACATATTTCGGATCGCTGCCCAGGGCGCGCATGCGTTCGCCGACCGTGCCGGTGGTGTAGCCGATTTCCTTCAGCTTGATGTCGGCCTCGGCAGTGATTTCAGCGACCAGGTCGAGGCCGATCTTGTGGATCTCGTCCGGTGTCAGGTTGGTGGTGGTGCCGCCCTTGGCACAGTGGGCGTAGTAGGCGTCGCCGTCCTTGAGGCGCCACACGCCGGCATCGTGGACAGCCTTGGGACGTTCTGCCCTGATGGCGGCGATCTGGCGTTCCAGCGCCTTGGCGACCGGCCCGTCAACCCGCTTGGAGGCTTCCGCCGCCCACGCGCCGGGAATACCGGCCTTGGCCGCCTTTTCGGCCAGAGCCTTGGTCATGCCGCTATAGGGCCCCTTGATAGCGCGCAGGGCTTCCAGCTGGGTAATGGCCTTGTCGAGTGCGAAGTCGGGCGCGATGATACCCTGGCCGGCGTCGATGTTGAACCGGCTTGTCTGCTGGTCGAGGGCGACGGCGAAGGCGTCGATACGCGCCAGGAAGGCCTCAGCATCGGCCTTGGTTTCAATCGAATGCTGGGTGGCCAGGAAGTCCGGCATACTTTGGTAGATGCCGTTCAACTGGCTGAGGATATAGGGTTGCGAACCCCAGGAACCGAACTTGAACGTGTCACCGCCTGTCTTGGCCTGGCTCAGGCTCCACAGCACCGAGTCGTAGTTGATGCGGTCCATACCGCTGAGCTGGTCGCGCGGGATGGCGGCGACGGCGGCGTGGTGGCGGGCGGTGCGCTCGGCTGAGGCCTTTTGTTCATCAAAACTGTAGTCCGATAACTGCGCCTTGGCGGCGGCCTTGTCGCCCTTGTCCAAGCCCAGCGACGTCAGGGATTCCGGAGAATGCTTCAGCCGCTCCTGGTAGATGTCGTCGAACACGACATTGAGCTTGGCGGCGACAGCCGGGTCACCGGCCCAGGCGGCGGTGTTTAAGGCGGCGGAACCCAAGGTGGCGGCGCCCGCCGTGGCGGCAGCCGAGGCGAGAAGATGGCGGCGATTGAGCATCGGGATGTCCCTCGTGAATGATTTGTAACCATGCTTCGCAGGGTAACGGCAGAATGAAAGTTAAATTCTGGTAATGTTTGCAACTATCCGGAACTGCGCAGCCACGCCCTGTACCAGGCCCGGGCTTCGTCGGGGCTTCCGCAGGTGCCTTCGACGACCTTGCGCCGGCGCATGGCGCCAGCCTCCTTGTACGTGATGGCAATGGCGCCGGCCGCGATGGCCCGGTCACGCATCGACAGGGGCACGTCATAGTGATCGCCCTGATAATGTTCGCGCTTCATGCCGATCATCACGGCGAAACGGTGCAGTTCCGGGTCGGTGTCGGCGATCAGATGCGACATATGCATGCCGCGGAACGCGCCGATGCGGTAGCGGTACATATCATCGACAAAGACGGTCATGGGGAATTCGATCGTGCCAGGTATGTCAGGCGCGGTTGCGCCAGAGCGGGATGAGTTTTGATGGAGTCAAAACCCCGCTCTAGGTTTGTTTTGACGCGCAATTTTTCCGAAAACGGGAGCGCCCGTGCGGGGGTGTCCACTTTGTCGGATTGCGCTGACGGAAAAGCCCCTCACCCGATCGCCCTCACTTCGTTCGGCTCTCGTCCTCTCCCCTCAGGAGGGGAGAGGGAAGTTTGACGCGCCTCCCCTTTCCAGCCTAGATGAGCCCCTTGGCCTTGTACAGGTCTTCCAGCACCGCCAGCGGCAATGAGCCGGCGGTCAGGCCGGTGTCATGGAAGGTCTTGTAGCTGAAGGCCCCGCCCTGCTTTTTCTTCATGGAATCGCGTAGTTTCAACCAGGTGATCTTGCCCACCATGTAGCCCAGGGCTTGACCCGGCCAGGCACAGTAGCGCTCGATCTCCAGGGTCGCGCCACCTTCGGAATCACCTGTCGCATCGACCATATAACGGATGGCCTGCTCACGGCTCCAGCCGAGATGATGCATGCCGGTATCGACGACCAGCCGCACCGCCCGGAACAGGGCGTCGTGCAGATAGCCCAGCCGGCCGTAGGGATCGTTGTCGTACATCTTCATCTCGACAGCGGCCAGTTCCTCGGAATAAAGCGCCCAGCCCTCGACATAGGCGTTATAGCTCGCGACCTTGCGAAGTTGGTGCAGCGGCGCTTCCTGCTGGATGGAGATCTGCATGTGGTGGCCCGGCACGGCTTCGTGGTAGGTCAGGGTCGGCAAACTCCATTTCGGATTGTCAGCCATGCTGTGCAGGTTGATATTGTAAACCCCGGCGCGCGAACCATCCAGCGCCGCCGGTTGGTAATAGCTGGGCTGGCCTAGCTCATTGGCCACCGGCACGCGGCGGATGCTGGCCTTGGTCCTGGCCAGGACGCCGAAATACTGCGGGATCTTGGCCGTCACGGCGTCGACCTTGCCATTGAGATCGCTCAGCAGCAGGGCGCGGCCTTCGTCGCTGTCCGGATAGACCTGCGACGGGTCTTTGCTCAGGGCCTGGTAACGGTCGGCATTGCTGCCCATAGTCATCCCCAGCGCCCGGAACCGGCTGTCGATCTCGGCCGACAGTTCGGCGACCTTCTGCAGGCCGATGGTGTGGATCTCCTTGGGCGTCAGATCGGTCGACGTGCCGACACGCGCGCAATAGGCATAATAGGCGCTGCCGTTGGGCAGGTTGCGCACGCCGGCATTGTTGGCCGCCTTGCCCAACAGGGCTTCGAGCGCCGTGATCTGACGCGTCAGGGCGGGCTGAACGGCATCGGTTACCTTTGCCGAGGCCCGGGCGGTCCAGTCACCGGCTATGCCCTTCTCTACGGTGCGTCGGGTGATCGACGTGACCATAATCGACTGATCGACAGGCGTATCGCGCAGATTGGTGATTGAGAGCGCCGCCTTTTTCAGGATGAAATCCGGCGGGATGATGCCGCGCTGGGCTTCGGCGACGAGCCGGACGGTTTCCTGGTCCAGGCCGGCGGCCAGGGCATCAAGGCGCTGGATATAGGCTTCGGCATCGGCGGTGGTGTTGATCGTGTGCTGGCCGTCGAGGAAGTCCGGCGCCACGTTCCAGAGGCCGCTGAGCTGGCTGACGATATAGGGCGTCGGCGCGTAAAAGGTAATATTCATCGGCGTGGCGTTTTCGCCGAACGTCCAGGTCTGGGCGCCTTCGAGTTGCAGCGCCAGATCCCAGCGGACAGCGTCGTAATCGATGCGATCGATGGCCGACAGCTGGCTGCGGTCGATGGCGGCCAGGGTCTGGACCGCCTTGCGCAGACGCGTGACATTGGTGTTCAGGCTGGCAGCGCTGCGATCGTCCAGGCGCGACTTGAGATAGGCGAGGTCGCCCTTGTCCAGACCGAGATTGGTGGCCGTCATTGGCGACTGTACCAGCAGGTCGCGCAAAATGCTGTCGAAAGCGGCGTCGAGCTTTGCCTTGACCTCAGGTGCGGTCACCTCGGGTACGGGCGGTGGGGGCGGCGCCTTGGGAGCTGCCTTCTTCGACGGCTTCTTGCCCTTCTTCGAGGTCGTTTTTTTCTTCCTGGCCGGCGCCTTCTTCTTTTTCTTAGTGGCTGCCAGGGCGTCGGTCGCCGTAAAGGCGAGACCCGACAGGGCGGCTAACAGAAAACGGCGATCCAGCATGGACATCTCGCGCATGTGCAAAAAAACAAACCTAGGCGGAACAAGGCCTCGGGCGCAACCGGTTGCACATGAAATTGTTGTAATCTTGGCCGCTTTATCAAACCGTCGCACATCTGTCATACCCTGAGCCCGTAACATTTAGGGGCTGATTGTGATTTCGCGTTTTTTCGTAATGCAGATGGTTTGGCTGGCGTCTCTGGCGGCGGTGGCCCTGGGCTTCTTTGTCAACCATGCGGTCTGGTGGGCCCTGGTGGTCCTGGCGCCACTCTGCGTCATCAGTCTGCTGGACCTGATCCAGACCCAGCATTCGATCCTGCGCAACTATCCCATCATCGGCCACTTCCGTTTCTGGATTGAAGCTATTCGTCCGGAAATCCGGCAATATCTGATCGAAGACGATCGAGACCCGGTGCCGTTTTCGCGCGAACAGCGCGCCCTGGTCTATCGCCGCGCCAAGAATGCGCCCGACCAACTTCCTTTCGGCACGATCCGCGACGTCAATGCCATAGGCTATGGCTGGATCTCGCATTCCATGGCGCCCCTGAAACTGTCCGATCACGATTTCCGCATCGCCATTGGCGGCAAGGCCTGTTTGAAACCCTACCAGGCCTCGGTCATGAACATATCAGGCACCAGCTTCGGGTCGCTCAGCAGCAATGCCATCCTGGCCCTGAACAAGGGCGCGCACAAAGGCGGGTTCGCCCAGAATACGGGTGAAGGCTCGATCAGCCGCTACCATGTCAAGGGTGGCGGCGACCTGATCTGGCAGATCGCGTCGGGTTATTTCGGCTGCCGGACAAAGGAGGGGCGCTTTGATCCCGACCTGTTCGCCAGGGCGGCCGGCGCCGACCAGGTCAAGATGATCGAGATCAAGCTGAGCCAGGGCGCCAAACCTGGCCATGGCGGCGTCCTGCCCAGGGCCAAGATCACCGCCGAAATCGCCCGCACGCGCCTGATCGACCGCACCCGCGACTGTGTTTCGCCCGCGCGGCACCCGGAGTTTTCGACACCGCTGGAACTGATGGCGTTCATTTCCAGACTGCGCGAATTGTCGGGCGGAAAGCCGGTCGGCCTCAAGCTGTGCGTCGGTCATCGTTTTGAGTTCCTGGCCCTGATCAAGGCGATGCTGGAAAGCGGCGTGACGCCGGACTTTATCGTTATCGATGGTGGCGAAGGCGGCACGGGCGCGGCACCGGTGGAACTGTCCAATCATGTCGGTCTGCCGCTGATTGAAGGTCTGTCCTTCGTCCATAATGCGCTCGTCGGCGCCGGGCTGCGCAGCGAAATCCGGCTGGGCGCCTCGGGCAAGGTGGTGTCGGCCTTCGACTTCTGCCGCATCCATGCCCTGGGCGCCGACTATGTCATGTCGGCGCGGGCCTTCATGTTCGCGCTCGGCTGTGTCCAGGCCCGGGCTTGCCACACCAACCACTGCCCGTCTGGCGTAGCCACCCAGGATCCCGGCCGGGCGCAGGCCCTGGTCGTGTCGGACAAGTTCAAACGGGTCTATACCTACCACCGCAACACTATGCGCGCCCTGGCCGAGATGCTGGGGGCCGCAGGCCTGAAGCACCCGTCGGACCTGAAGCCGTGGCACCTGCATATCCGCGCGGCGACCGGCGAAGTGGTGCGTGGCGATGTTGCCTACACCCACCTCGAGCCCGGCGCGCTGCTGTCAAACGAGATCGACCCCCGGCTGAAGCGCGAATGGGACCGGGCCCAGGCGCAAAGTTTCGAACCGGCCTTCTGAAAAAAAAGCCATATTGCCCTTTTATGGCGCGGAGACGACAGGTAATGCGCATCTCTCGCGTTTGATGCTTTTGAACCGGAACAAGGATCCCCGCATGCGTCTCCTCCCCACTGTGATCGCCCTCCTCGTTGCGCCGGCCCTGGCCTTAGCTCAGGCAACGCCGCCTGCCAACGCCACGACCACCCCCCAGGCACCGGCGACGCACGGCGGCAGCTTCAGGAGCCCGGACGGCGCCGATCGCGGCACCCTGACCCTGACGGCGGCACCTGACGGCGTGCTGCTGCGGATCGATGTCAAGGGGCTGACGCCCGGCTGGCACGCCCTGCACTTCCACGAAAAAGGCGCCTGCGCCGATGAGAAATTCGCCTCGGCCGGCGGCCACGTCCATGGCGCAAACCCGGTAATTCATGGCCTGTTGTCGGTAGGGCATAACGATGCCGGCGACCTCCCCAACGTCTATGTCGCCGCCGATGGCAGCGGCGCCGCCGAAGTCTATTCCAACCTGATTACCGCCCAGCTCAGGGACAAACGCCCGGCCATCTTCGACGCCGATGGCACAGCCGTCGTCATCCACGCCATGGCCGACGACTATATCAGCCAGCCGATCGGCAATGCCGGTCCCCGTGTCGCCTGCGCGGTCATTCGGTAAAGCCCCGGCCGCGACCACGTTCGTCGCTCAGCTGGCGGCTTCGCGCCTGACCGGTTGGCAAAAGTGACATCGTCAATTGCCAACCGGAGCGTCATCCGGGTCGGGCAAAATGTTGAATTTTTTATCGTTTGGGCAGAAGAACTTTTTTTGTTGACACTTATCCACAATTGGAACAAAATAGGAACATAGGTTTTTTGTTTGGCGCGCATTACTATACAAAGACGGGACCGCGCGTGCGGTACATCACCCGTTTTGGGATGCGCTTTAGGATGTTCTGTCATGGCCTTTATCTGTCAGCCGCAACTTAAGGACCTGCCGCGCGGCAGCCGGATCGACGTGACCTGCCAGACCTGCGGCAAGCACTGGCCGGAGAGTGTGCGCGACATGGTCGAGACCCGCCGCCTGGGCGCGCAGTTCGTGGATCTGCTTGAGTTCGAAACGCGTTGCAATGACGCCTTCTGCGGCGGAACGGTCGCATTTGATTATGACGGCAAGCCCGAGGTTGCGCCCTATGCCGCCAGGGTGGTGACCCTGCCCCGGCCGAAGGTCGAGCGGACACCTTTTCCGCTCAAGGCGGTCGTCCGGCCACGGCAGCACGCGCTGCCGCCGCAGTATGATTTACCGATGGCCATGCCACCGATTCGTCCGACTGTGCCTGGCGGCATCGTGTCATGCCAGCGGTCATGAAGACTGAGCTCTGGCGGGCCTTCTTCAGATTTAGACAGGGATGTGTTTTGATGGACTCAAAACGCATCTCCTCTAAATTTTTGTTTTTACGCGCATCTTATACCAAACCTCATAAAGAATGACGCTTGGTATTCGCATTTTTTCAGCTCAAACGCCGGACTAGGCGCCCCCCCATGGCTCCTCGCAAAAGCTCGGGCGGCCAGTCGGCCTTGCCAACCCGCGATGAGTCAAGAATTTCGCGGGTTGGTATTAATCCAAAAACGGGAACGCCCGAGCGGTGCGTCACACTTTTTGGGATGCGCTCTGGTTTTTTGTTTTTACGCGCATCTTGATCCAAAAAGGTGCGTCACACTTTTTGGGATGCGCTCTAGTCGCCGTTGCAGGACGTTGAGGCGTTTTTCAGGATATCACGGACCAGAAGACCCGACGGTGTCAGGTCTGTGTCAGTCCACGGTCCGGTCGCCGACGCGCCCGGCTTGAACAGAGACGCGCCCTCCTTCTTGTCGCTGACCGACCAGTTGGCCTGGCTGAGGCAATTGGCTTGCATCCAGGTCTGCCAGCGGGTGGTTTCGGCAGCATCGGCGTCGCCGTCACCATTGGCATTGACCGTGCCCCATTCGGACACAAACAACGAGGCGCCCATCTTCAGCGCCGCGTCGCCCTTATCGCGCAGGTCCTGTTTGTGACTTCCGGCATAAAAGTGCAGAGTGTAGGTGATATTGCCGCCTGTCACCGGATCAGCGGCGGCGATATCAACATCCTGGGACCAGGTCGGTGAACCGACAACGATCAAATTGTCGGGATCGATCGCACGGATGGCGTTGATGACGGTCTGCGAATACGGCTTGACCGTCGTTTTCCAGTCCGCCTCGCGCAGCGGTTCGTTATAAATCTCATAGATGACGTTAGGCGTGTGGCCATACTTTCTGGCCATGGCGGTGAAGAAGTCGACGGCCAATTGCGGATCCGTCTCGGCGTGGTGCGAATGCCAGTCGATGATGACATAGACGTCATTGGCGATTGCTGCGTCGACGATCGCTTCCGCGCGGGTCCGGCCGGCCACCGGGTCTTCCTTGTAGCCGCCGGAACCGTCGATCCCGATGGCAGCGCGGACCACCGACACGTTCCAGTCCCTGGCAAAGGTGGCGACAGCGGCTGAATTGTAGAATTTTTCCTGGCCCCAGCCCGTATTCGACCAAAAGAAACTGACGCCGTTCAGTTTCACCGGCTTGTCATGGCTGTCGACAATGCGGTTGCCTGTGACCTTCAACGCACCGTGATCGCCAACAGGGGTTGAAGCCCAGGCAGCCGTGGCAAAAAGCAGCGGAGCGGCCATGACCAGCATGGCGCGCGCGATTCGAAGGGGCATGTGGTATCCTCTCAATCCGGCTATTTTTGTGGTCAGGCTGACGTCTGATCCGTTCCGGTGCCTACCGCTACCATGTTTGCGGTGATTCGGCCTGTAACAAAGACCGTGAAATTCGCCTTCTCAGAGCAAGAACCGACACGAACGTCAAGAATCTATACCGCCGACGGATCGCTCGAGAACAGATTTTGCTTTGCAGCATGATTGCGCCGTACTAGGCTTGCGGCGAAGGAGCCCCAATGACCCAGCCCCCCGCCCAAACCAGCGAGTTGAAGACCTTCCTTGCCGACGGCCGCGGCATGGCCATGCTCATTTACAGCCTGTTGTTCTTCATGACACTGACCCTGGGTCTGACGGGTATCCTCGCGCTGATCATTGCCACTTTTGCCGACAGTGACAAAACGCCGCCCTGGATCAAGACCCACTATCAATTCCAGGTCCGGACCTTCTGGATTGGCATCGTGCCGACGTTTTTGACCTTTTTCGCCAGCCAATACCTGATCAAGGTGGTTCAGGTACAGCCAATCTACATGTTTCTGGTCGTGATGCCGGTTCTGGCCTGGGTCGCTGGCCGTTGCGCCATGGGCTTCAACCACCTGCTCTACCGCAGACCCTATCCGAACCCGAAATCCTGGCTGGTCTGATCAATCTCCCGGATGCAACGGGGCGTCGCTGGACGCCGCGCCTGAGCGCTGCATGCCGGCCATGTCGAAAAGGTTAAACTGTACACCGGCATTGATGACGTCGCCGGCGGCCTGGCCGTCGGTACAGTGTCCGTTGCGTTTGGCCGCTACGGTATAGTTGACGACACGGTTGACCTGGGGTGCGCCGACATTGGCAGTCTGGGACCGCAGTTTCATGCTGTAAGCGGTGACATAGTCGCCGGTGATCGCGCCGGAGTATTCGTTGCTGACGCCGTTACCCATGTCGCAGGCGGCCAGAATGTCCCAGCCTTCGCCGCTTTTGCCGACCGTTTTCTGGCATCGGTCACCCGACAGGTCTGTGCCCAATATGCCAAGGCGGCGATCGGTTTCGGCGTCGATGCAGATCTGCTGGACCTGGGGCGGCTCGGCACTGCCTTCCTCAGTAATGGTTAATTCCCAAAGACCAGGCGTGCGTGCCGGCAGGGGCACGGATGGACGCGGTTGCGGAGCGGGCTCGGCCTGAGTTTGGGGGGCAGGATCCGATTTTTTCCCGCAGGCCGATGCCAGACCAACCAGGCCGCCGATGAGCGCGAACGCGACGAGTCGGCCCACCCGGGCCGCCGATCTGCGGATCTGCACCATGGAAAAATCCCCTTCAAGACGCTGAAACTAGGGGAGATCGCGAGTCCGCGCCAGCATCATATTGTAACAGCCAACATATATTTTCGTGATCTGGGTCTGCTGTCCCTACCCACCAAGCCCGGCGGGGCGAGCTGTTTTGCGGACACGGCAAGGCAACGCGCCGGCCGTCATCTGCGACCAAGGGCGGCTAGAGGGGTAGGCGTTTTGATGGAATCAAAACCCCGTTCTAACTTTTTGTTTTGCCGCGCAATTTTTCCGAAAACGGGAACGCCCGTGCGGTGGTGTCCACTTTATCGGATTGCGCTCTAATTCTTCTTCGAGATCACTTGCAGGGTTTGCAGCGTACGCGGAAGTTCGTCGGACAGGCGGCGGCAGATTTCGCGGGCGCCAATAGAATAGACCTCCCCGCCGTCGGCAATTTCCAGCGCCATCTTGGCGGTGGCGTCAATCAGCAGTTCGAACTCGGAGATCTGCTCGCGTGCCAGGGCGCGGGCCTCTTCCTGCAGACGGCGTACCCGCGACGTGCGGCTTTCACGCACAACGGGGGCTTCGTCGACGGCGGTGGCCTTGTGGGGGACGTGTGCCGGCAGACTCATCACCTTGTCGCCGTCGATGACCTGACCCAGCGCGACCTCTTTCGAGACGGGCGGCACCACATTCAGTCTTGTCCTACGCATAAAATAAACCCCAGAACTTAGATTCCGTGCCTTAAGTGTCCGCGCACAAGGTTAACAACATGTTTACCTTGTTGCGTCCCGCTCAGCCCGACGGTTGCATGATTAGCATCAACGTCGCGCGATTTGAGATAAAAATCCAGTATGATTGTGGCGAAACGCACCGAAATTGTGCCGGGTGTGTGTGGAAAGAAACGCTTGTCGGTTAACGCAACGGAATTCGCGCGAAAGTCCCAACCACAATATCGCGTGAGGACACGAAAATGCTGCGCAGCAAACGCATATTCGACGCTGTTGCAGCAATTTTTTGAACTACGGATCGACAGAACAAAGCCTAGTCCCCACCGATCATATCCCTGGCGAATTCGAGATCGAGCAGCTTCAGTCGCTTGATCTCGTCGCGCAGGCGCGCCGCGGTTTCGAACTCGAGATTCCCCGCCGCCTCGCGCATCTTGTTCTCCAGGTCCTTCAGTGTTGCCTGGAAATTGGAACCGAGGAAGGGCTTGGAATCCTTTTCGGCCACGCCCATCGGAATCTGGACCCGATCGGCCTTTTCGAACGGCGAATCGAGTATGTCGGAAATGCCGCGCTTGACCGATTCCGGCGTGATGCCGTGTTCGAGGTTATAGGCCAGTTGCTTTTCGCGGCGCCTTGTCGTCTCGGCTAGGGCGCGCTCCATCGAGCCGGTGATCCGGTCAGCGTACAGAATCACCCGGCCGTCGACATTGCGCGCCGCCCGGCCGATGGTCTGGATCAGCGAGGTCTCTGACCGCAGGAAGCCTTCCTTGTCAGCGTCCAGGATCGCAACAAAGCCGCATTCCGGGATATCCAGGCCTTCGCGCAGAAGGTTAATGCCGATAAGCACATCAAACGCCCCGAGACGCAGGTCGCGGATGATTTCGATCCGCTCCAGGGTGTCGATGTCCGAATGCAGGTAACGCACCCGGATTCCCTGTTCGTGCATATAGTCGGTCAGGTTCTCGGCCATCTTCTTGGTCAGGACAGTGACCAGCGAGCGGTAGCCGTGCAGGGCGACGTCGCGGACTTCGGCGATAACGTCGTCGACCTGGCTGAAGCCATCCTTGTGCACGGGACGAATCTCGACCGGGGGGTCGATCAGGCCGGTCGGGCGGATGACCTGTTCGGCAAATACGCCGGCGGTTCGCTCCATCTCCCATTTGCCCGGTGTCGCCGAGACATAGACCGACTGGGGCCGCATGGCGTCCCACTCCTCGAACTTCAGTGGCCGGTTGTCCATGCACGACGGCAGGCGAAAGCCGTATTCGGCCAGGACGGATTTACGCGCGAAGTCGCCGCGGTACATGCCGCCGATCTGCGGCACACTGACGTGGCTTTCATCAACGAACAGCAGGGCATTGTCCGGGAGGTATTCGAAAAAGGTCGGCGGCGGCTCACCGGCGCCCCGGCCGGTCAGGTAGCGGCTGTAGTTTTCGATGCCGGCGCAGGCGCCCGTCGCCTGCATCATTTCCAGGTCAAAGGTCGTGCGCTGCTCCAGGCGCTGGGCCTCCAGAAGCTTGCCCTCGTCGTGAAGCTGGTTCAGGCGCTGTTTCAGCTCGGCCTTGATGCGGTCAATGGCCTGGTTCAGGGTCGGGCGCGGGGTGACATAGTGGCTGGCGGCATAGACCTTCAGATCGCGCAGATCGACGATCTTCCTGCCGGTCAGCGGATCGAACTCCTGGATCGACTCGATCTCGTCGCCGAACATGTTGATGCGCCAGGCACGATCTTCATAGTGGGCCGGGAAGATCTCGATGACATCACCACGACGGCGGAAGGTGCCGCGTTCGAAGGCCGCGTCGTTGCGTTTGTACTGCAGGGCGACCAGATCGGCGCGAAGCTGGCCCTCGTCGATGGACTGGCCAACCTTCAGCTCAAAGGTCATGGCCGTGTAGGTCTCGACCGAGCCGATGCCGTAGATGCACGATACCGAGGCGACGACGATGACATCGTCACGCTCGAGGATCGCCCGCGTCGCCGAGTGGCGCATACGGTCGATCTGCTCGTTCACCGACGAGTCCTTCTCTATATAGGTGTCGGTGCGCGGGACATAGGCTTCGGGCTGGTAGTAGTCGTAATAGGAGACGAAATACTCGACCGCATTGTCCGGGAAGAAGGCCCGAAACTCCGAAAAAAGCTGGGCGGCCAGGGTCTTGTTGTGCGCCAGGATCAGGGCCGGACGCTGGGTCTGCTCGATGATCTTGGCCATGGTATAGGTCTTGCCCGAGCCGGTGACGCCCAGCAGGACCTGATCATGTTCGCGCGCATTGACGCCTTGCACCAGTTCGGCGATCGCGGTTGGCTGGTCGCCGGCGGGCTCATAGGGGGCCGCCAGACGAAAGCGGCGGCCGCCATCGGATTTTTCCGGGCGCGCTGGCCGATGCGGAACCCAGCTCACGGAATGGGCTGGGTTAAAGTCGGCCACAAAGGCGCCCGAATTGTCCGAAAAGCCGGGATTTTGGGGTGAACTATTCATGAACACAACATAGGCCGGAGAAAAAAATATGAAAGGGAGCCGCAAAAACTTTTCCCTTTCGCCTGATTGGGGCGCGCAAGTGATTCTGACGCAGCGCAGCGCAAAAACTTGTCAGCGGCCGTTGTAACGCGCTGTGATTTCTATTGCGATTCCAGCCCTTTAGGGCGCCGCCCCTTCGGATCGCCTGTGCAGGTGCGGCAGAACTACCATTGAAAGCCGCCGCTAACGGATTCTTAAATTAAGTTTTTCTTCGCGAATTCGATACTATAAAGAAGAACCAAATAACAACGAGACAGCGCCCCGTATAATCTAAGTAACCAATACTCAATTTTACCAGTCAATAGACGGGGGTTTAACTTGATGTATAGAGCGTGGTCTGCTTGCGGCAAACCCATGGCTGTCGTCGTTAAACTATGGCTAACGGATCGTTAATCACATATTAACACATTTGCGCCACATTTGCCGCCTAGAAGTTCGCTCCGGCCGAGGCGACTTCGCAGAGAGTACCGGCCTATCTGACGCTGGCATCAGACGTAAAGGAACGTTACGCCGGCTGACTTCCCGGGGGGCAGACAGCCCTCGCCACAGAGGACAGATAGCTTTGAGTTCGACCCCCATCACGCGCTACCGCAAACGCGCCCTTATGGCGGCAAGTTCGGTTGGCCTGCTTATCGGTGCCTCCATCGGTTCGGCCTATCTCGGCGGCGCCCTTGTCCATGAGTCCACCGCGCGCCACACGGCGACCCGCATTACGCAACTGGCTTCGTTCAGCGAAGACGGAAAAATCGACGAGGCGGAACTGAACCGACTTGACGCGATGGCGAGCAGCGCCCCGGTCAGTCGCACAGCCATGAACATCGCCATGCGGTTTACGGACTATGCCGGTACGGGCGAAGCGCCCAACACCCTGCGGGCCCAAAACCTGACCACCATCCGCACCTTTAACGACCAGGGCTATCAAGGCGCCCAGGTGCTCCGCGCCAGTGTCGTCACCCCCGCCGAGCCGGCCGCCCCTTCAGCGGAGACGCGCGCCGCTGCGGCCTTCGGCTTCAAGGGTCACACCCAGAACGACCTCGATTGCCTGACCCAGGGCGTCTATTACGAGGCCCGCGGCGAGGGCATTGACGGCATGCGCGCCGTCGCCCAGGTCATTCTGAACCGCGTTCGCCACCCGGCCTATCCCAAGTCGGTGTGTAGTGTGGTCTATCAGGGCGCCCATCTTCGTACCTCGTGTCAGTTCAGCTTCACCTGTAACGGTGCACTGGGCCGTCCCCTTGAAAAGTGGGCCTGGCGACGGGCCGGAGAGGTCGCCCAGGCGGCCTTGGGCGGCTATGTCATGCCCGCCGTCGGCACAGCGACCAGCTTCCATACGACCGGCGTCAGGCCGCGCTGGTCTGGTACCATGGAGCGCGTCACCCAGGTTGGCACGCATATCTTTTATCAGTTCCGCGGCCGTGGATCGCGCATGGGTGGCGACGGTGTTGTCGTGCCGTCGGATTCGGCGCCCCAGATCCTCCAGGCGGGCGTCACCAACGCGCCCATGGCAAGCGATAGCCTGAACCAGGCCCAGACTGATGCAGCACAGCCGACCGATGCCCTGGCACCCAGTGTCAGCATGGCGCCGAGCACAAAGTCGCCTACCGGCGATGCCAGAACCCAGTTGATCGCGGCTGTCGCCAAGGCTTCGCCGGAGACGGCGCGCGCCGTGCCGGTCAAATCGACAGCATCCGGCAAGTCGGCTAAGGAGATCACCGCCGAGGTGGCCATGAACCCGTCCGGCGTGTCTCAGTAAAGCTGGATACGACCTCCCATGAACGAGGCCCCGCGGGCAACCGCGGGGCCTCGCCTTTTGTGGCTTCGCTAATCAGAACTTATACCACCCTGCAAAGACGCTGACACACAAGGTGCAGATTTGCCCTTTCGCAGCTCAAACGCCGCCGCATAAGCGGCCAGTCGGCCTTCCCAACCCGCAATGTGTCAAGATCAAAGTGGGCTGTCGTTAAAGGGCATCACGCCACCCGCGCCGTCGGCATCACCCAGATGCTGCCGGTGCCGCGGAACTTGTAGACCAGCCCCTCGCCCGAGCGCAGGGCGTTGCGCAGTCCCTTGACCAGCGGCCCGATCGACACTTCCAGCGACGCCGAGAACATCAGCATGAAGTCGCCGTCGACCACGGCCTCGCCGTTGTTGAGCTCGATGACATCGATTTCTTCGACCGGCACCGGGCTTTCGACGACGAAGGCGCCGCGCCCGGACAGCTTGGGCTGCATGAAGCCATTGCCCGACAGGATGCCGGTGACCGAGGTATGGCGGTGGGTGGACAGGCTGATACCACCGGTACAGGCGTAAAAGGCGCGATCGTCCAGCAGCAGGTCGTCGCCAACATCCATATTGGCCAGGATGAAGTGCTTGCGGCTGGGCTCGGCCCACAAGGTGCCCGTGCCGGTAAACTTAGTGGCGAAGGCGGACTCCCCGGTCCCGGCGGAGGCCACAGCGCGCGACAGGAAGCCCTTGCCCGGTTCGTGGCGCTGGATTTCCGACTGGATGCGGCCGTGGTGATATTGCAACGCGCCCGGCTCAAGAAGCAGGGCCCCGCCCGTTAACTCCACGCCGATCTGGTGAATATGGGTGGCTTCCGAAATCACATGGGTCAACGGCGCACTGCCTGCGGCGGCGCCAGCCGCAATGACCCGGGCCACCTGGCGTTTCTCGACAAAGCGATAGGCGGTGATCTTCACGCCATCGGCGGATACGGACTCAATGGGATGGCGCATAGCGTCCTCGTCTGGCTCAGAAATGTAACGTGCGCAGCTGTACCAACAAAGTCTGCGACCGCAAAGCCTGTGCGAGCCCGACAGCCGCAATTCGTGCGCCGCCAACAATCCCCGGCTTCGTTAGGAATTCAACAACCTTAATCTGACAGTTTGTCCCCAAAGCTCGAATTAACCATGAGTCGCGTCTGCGACCCGGGGTGTTCAGCTTCCCATAAATACAGCCACTTATCCTTAAAGTCAGGGGCCAAAATGACGAAACAAGGTACTAACAACGCCGGCGGGTTCAAGATCTCGAACTGGCCGTTCACGGTGAAATTCATGGCGCCCGCCGCCGTGGCGACCGCCATCCTGGTCGTGCTGACCCTTGGCGCCGTTCATGTTATGAACGGCCAGGGCAAGGCCATCGACGACATCAACACCAAGGCGCTGCCGCAGGTCGTGGAACTGGGCGAGATCAAGTCCGATATCAAGGAGGCCAACGGCGACCTGTTCAACGCCCTGACCAAGAAGGCAACGGATCCGACGGCCAATGCCTCGGCCGCTGTCGCCAAGGTCGTCGAGGATCTCGGCAAGACCGAAGCTCAGGTCAAGGCCAATGCCGAAAAGGCCGCCACGCCCGAGTTGAAGAAGCAGTTCGGTGACCTGGCCAAGGAAATCAAGACCTACAAGGAAGCGGTCGAATTCGCCGGCTCGGTGATGGACGTCGACTTCGCCTCGGTTGGCCCGCTGATGTCGCAATTCGACGATGGTTATGCCAAGATGTCCGAGATCACCGACCAGATGATCGAGGTCAATGTCGCCAAGGCCAAGGCCGCCGCCGCCGACGCCAAGAAGGCCCAGGCCGCCGGCATCACCATGCTGGCCGCTTTCGCCGCCGTCATGGCCGCCCTGTCGATGGGAATCGCTTTCATCTTCTCGCGCGTCACCGTCACCGGGATCAACCGCATCGCCAAGACAACCGAGGAACTGGCGACGGGAAACCTGAATGTCGACATCTCCGCCCTGGCCCGCCGCGACGAGCTGAAAAGCGTCGTCGACAGCCTGAACGTCTTCAAGGCCAATGCCGAGGAAAAGGCCCGCCTGTCGGCCATGGAAGCCGCTACCGCCAAGACCCGCGAAGAACGCGCCCGTCAAATGTCGGAACTGGCCGAACGCTTCCGCCACGAAGCCCAGGACATGCTGGACGCCCTGTCGTCGGCCGCTTCGGACCTGGATGCCAATGGCCGCACCCTGCTGACGATCGCCGGTGAAAACGAGCGCCGGTCGCAATCGGCAGTGTCGTCGATCCGTAACTCCGCCGATAACGTCCAGAATGTCGCCTCGGCGACAACCGAGCTGTCGGCCTCGATCGGCGTTATCGGTGACCAGGCCGTGCGCTCAGTGGAAATCGCCGCTGAGGCCGTTTCGGAAGCTGACCGCACCAACGCCTCGATGGCGGAACTGTCGCGCGCCGCCGACCAGATCGGCGAGGTTGTCGACCTGATCAACGCCATCGCCCAGCAGACGAACCTGCTGGCGCTGAATGCCACCATCGAATCCGCGCGAGCGGGAGAGGCCGGCAAGGGCTTCGCCGTCGTCGCCTCGGAAGTCAAGTCGCTGGCCCAGCAGACCGCCAAGGCGACCGATGAAATCCGCGACCGCATCAAGGATATCCAGTCGGCCGCGCAGAACGGCGTCAATGCTATTCGCGGCATCGGCGAGACCATCAAGCACATGAACGAGATCGCTTCGTCGATCGCCGACTCGGTGCATCAGCAAGGCGACGCCACCAACGAAATCGCCCGCAACGTCAACGAAGCCTCCGACGGTACCACCATGGCGTCCAGCTCAGTGGCGCAATTGTCGGCGTCGGCTGCCGACACCGAAAAGGCTTCGACCGAAATGCTCGGCGCGGCCAATCAACTGACCAAGCGCACCGAAGCCATGAGCGAGAACATCCGCCGCTTCCTGAGCGAACTGACAGCTGCCTAAAGGACTGCTTGTCCCGCATGGCCCTGCGGGACTTGGGACTGACCATCAACGGAGACGCTTCACGGCGTCTCCGTTTTTTTATGCCTGGCATGCGGGTACCCGGTGTCGGGAAAGGAACACGGCAACCCATCGCAAGGAAAGCGAGCGTAATACCAAGCCTCATAAAGAATGACGCTTGGTATTCGCTTTTTTTCAGCTCAAGCGCCGCATGGCTCCTCGCAAAAGCTCGGGCGCCCGAAGTACGTTCTCTGGCGCGCTTGCCAACCCACGATGAGTCAAGATTTTCGCGGGTTGGTATAAAAAGACTACATAACCCTTCGCAGGGTCATATAGATTCACATGAAATTAAATAGCCTTCAGGTAATACTGTATCTGCAACCCTACGTTAAAAGTCAGGTTCTTGCCACCCGCTCTCTCCCGCGCACCTGCCCCGTGCGTTCTTAGTGAAAGTTTGCAAAATGCAGAAAATCGTCCGCCCTCTCCGCCCCACCCTGTTTGCGGCTACCCTGCTCATCTCGGCCGGCCTGGCCGGCCATGCCCTTGCCGAATGTGAAGAAGCCGAGGAAGCCACTGCCGGCAAGGCCGTTGCCACGGCTGCAGCGGCCAAGGTCGCAACGGCTGTCGCGGTGACCGGCAAGCAGATGATCGACGTGACCGAATGCAGTCTCAACGGCGGCGGCGTGCTGGTCATCTTCAAGTACAACGTCCTCGGCGCCGACGGCCTGTACTGGATCCAGGGGAGTGCCAAGGTCAAGGGCGCTGCGGTCATCGACATGAAGGTTTTACAGATGAGCCCCAACCTGTCAGCGGCCTCGGCGGCCAAGGGCGTAAAGCTGGCTTCGAACTAAGAATTTAAGGCGGGAGATGAAAAAATCTCCCGCTATTTTTTATCTGCAACAACGAGAGCTGAGGCGTTAACCTTCGACGCCTTGCCGGCGCGCGATTACCGGGTCTGGCGTTAAACTCTGCTAACAGCCGGTAAATACCGTGTTTTACGGAATGTTTTCCATTTCGTTCTATACCTGACGTCACCCTGAAGAACCTCAAGGAGACACTCAGTTGAAAAAAACCCTCATTCTTTCGGCCATTGCGCTGACAGCCGCAATCGCCGCCCCCGCTTTTGCCGCCCCCTGCTCTGAAGACCAGGAATCCGCCGCCGGCATGCTGGCCGCGGGCGTTGGCAAGGCCACCGTTGCTAAGGTTGTCGCCGTCACCGGCAAGCAGATGGTCAATATCTCGGCCTGCGATTTCCGCGCCGGCAATTACCAGGTCGACTTCAAGTACAACTTCCTGGCGGCTGACGGCCTTTACTGGGTCGAACTGTCGTCGAAGTTCGACGGTACCGGCGGCGGCGCTGCGACCAAGGTATTGAAGTCGAGCCCGAACATGGCAGCGGCTGAAGAGAAGGCCGGCGTCAAGCTGGCATCCAACTAATCCTGGCCAGCAAGCCTAACGCCTTGTGACTTCAGGGTTGCCATCGGCGTAAACCTAAAAAAGACGGCCCTCCGCGTTGGTGGAGGGCCGTCTTCGTTTGTCGGCGAAGTTTTGCCTGTCTTCGTTCAAACGTTCGGACGTCCTGCGGCCGACTGCCTAACTTTCGCATTTTTGGCCGTTCGCTTTTCTGGCCTCTCGTTTTTTTGGCGCGGACTGGCGAACAGACCCCCGAACAGGGCAAACGAGGTCATGGCGTGAGCCTTTTTTTCTTGGTCTTGCATGGTTTGCGTCTCCTTTTCCAAATTGCAGGCGGACAAGAAGACGCGTCGCGGCTCACAGGGGGTTGGTCTGGCCGTAGAGCCTGGCCTCACCCTCACAGTCGTCGTCGCGTCGATCATCAGTATGCCGACGATTTTCTCCAAAAACAAGAACTAATCCGCATACGGAGTATAAAATTGTCACGAATTTCTCTATCTAATTGTTTTTAAACATTTTAATTGCGGTTATCAAATTCATAAAAAGACGACATTCCACTCACTTGACGATTTTCCCCAGGATTCATTTGAAATCAACCCTTCTTGTTTAGGCTTTGGTCAGGCGCAAAAGCGCTGCGTTCCGGCGGGGTGTCCGGAAACGCTCCCGGGAGCGCGTAATCATGTATAAATCGGCCATTATCGTCGGCAGCGCCGTCTTTTGCGCCGTCATGACCGGCATGGGCATCCTGTCGCTGCACGAGCAAAGCCAGCAGACTGCGCCGGCAAACGGAACCGGGTCCCGGGCCGCCGTCGTTCAGACCGCGACCTCTTCCGCAAGCTCGGCCGGGCACTCAACTGCCATCCCCAAGGCCAAGGACGGCCACTTCTGGGCCAATGCTTCGGTCAACAATACCGCCGTGCGCTTCCTGGTCGACACCGGCGCCACCCAGGTGGTGTTGACACCGTCCGACGCCCAGCGCCTGGGTTTCCTGCCCAAGGATCTGGTCTACGACAAGAAGGTGATCACCGCCAACGGCCCGTCCTATGCCGCCCTGGTCAAGCTGAAATCGGTCGGAGTCGGCACCAGCACAGTGCGCGATGTCGACGCCCTGGTGGTTCAGGACGGGCTGAATATCTCGTTGCTGGGCATGAGCTATCTCGGCCGTCTCAGCCGGTTCGAAGCGACCCCGTCGTCGATGATCCTGCACCCCTAGAGCGCAATCCGATAGAGTGGACGCCATCGCACGGGCGCTCCCGTTTTCGGATAAATTGCGCGACACAACAAAAACTTAGAGCGGGGTTTTGATTCCATCAAAACGCATACCACTCTCGTTACGAAGCGAGATACAGGTCCCGGCGCGCCGCGGCCGCGGCCGCGGCATCGCGTACGGCTTCGACGGCGCGATCAATGACGTCGAGACCGGCGCCTGGCGCGATCGAGTCCACTGTCAGAATCCGCCGAAACGCCCGCGCGCCCGGCAGGCCGTGCATCAGGCCCAGGATGTGGCGCGTCAGATGGCTCAGGGGCACACCTTCCTCCAGCCGTGCCTGGATGTAGGGGCGATAGACTTCCAGGGCCGCAAACGGGGCGACATCCTCCTCCCCTGCGAAGAACCGGCGGTCGACCTGTCCCAGGAGAGCGGGCTCATGATAGGCCGCCCGGCCCAGCATGACGCCGTCAACATGGGCCAGATGGACCTGGGCTTCATCGAGGGTGGCGACACCGCCATTGATCGAGATGAACAGGTCCGGGTAGCTGCGCTTCAGCTCATAAACCAGATCGTAGTCGAGCGGCGGGATGTCGCGATTTTCCTTGGGCGACAGGCCCTTCAGCCAGGCCTTGCGGGCATGGACGATGAAGCGGGTAACCCCGGCCTTGCGGCACGCCTCGACCAGGGCAAACAGGGCCTGGCGCGGATCCTGGTCATCGACGCCGATGCGGCATTTGACGGTTGCGGGCAGTTGGGTCGACTCGATCATGGCCTGCATGCCATCGGCGACCAGTTGCGGATCGCGCATGAGGCAGGCGCCGAAGGCGCCGGACTGGACGCGGTCCGAGGGACAGCCGCAGTTGAGATTGACTTCGTCGTAGCCCCAGTCTTCGGCGATCTTTGCGCATTGGGCCAGTTCGGCCGGATCGGAACCGCCCAGTTGCAGGGCGACAGGGTGCTCGAGGTCGGAAAAGCCGATCAACCGATCGCGATCGCCTTGAATGACGGCCTTGGTGGTGACCATTTCGCTGTACAGGAGGGCGCGTCTCGTCAGGGCGCGATGGAACGCCCGGCAATGCCGGTCGGTCCAGTCCATCATCGGAGCGACGGAAAACGTCGCGGCTGCCTTAAGCATAGATACTCTTTAACCTGTCCAGCGCTGCCTGGGCGGCAATGGAGTCCGGCGTCTCATTGTCATCGTTCCAGCCCGACATTTCGCCGCCTGTGGCCTGAACGACAATACCGTCGCGCCGCGCCAATACCAGAAGACCACTGATATACAAACCATAATGCACGTCCGCCTGCGGCACCAGCCAGACGATCTGGCCCCGCACGGGGGTGATGCTTTCGTCCCTGAAAAGGGCCCGGGCGCCATAACCGGTGCAATTGACGACCACCTTTTCCTTCAGCCGCGACAGGTCCGACGGCGTGTGGAATTCCATCGCTTCGAACCGCCCGCCGGCCGCAAGGAAGTCGCTCTCCAACTGGTGGCAATAGGAAGCGACGTTGAAGGTCATGATGGTCCCACGGCGGATCTCGCCGGCGTTAAAGGGATGCACGCCGGTATAGGCGTGGAAACGCGGCACGACATCGCGCAGACGGTCTTCGAGGTAGACAAAGCCGGGATCTTCCGGTTCGACGGCCGGAGGGAGGGACGAGGGCGCCAGTTCCGGAGCCGGCGGCTTACGCAGGACGTACTGATCCATCCATTCAACCGGATTGCCGCCCAGCCCAACGAAGCCACGATGAAGGACCAGGGACGTCCGTGCCATGCGTTCCCAGCGGTCAGCGAAACCGGCATCGACGGCAGCGGTCTTGGCGATGCGCGAATCCGGCGTCCAGCTTCCCGTGGCCCGGGCCGAGCGCACGAAGGGAAAGCGTTCCCTGGCGTAGATGGTGACGTCGGCACCGGCGCGCTGGGCGGTAATGGCGGCGGTCAGACCCAGGGCGCCAGCCCCGATGACGGCGATCTTTTCGGGCGAGGACTGCATAGCCAGCTTGACGGCGGCTTCGGCCGAGCCCCAGGACAGCGACCAGCCGCTGCCGCCGTGGCCATAGTTGTGGACAACAATCTTGCGGCCGACGACTTCGGTCTCGATACGCGGTCCGGCGGCGCGGAACGGCCGCAGACAGACCGTGGTGCGAAAGACATCGGGCGCATTGACACGGATCGGTATGATGGGGGCGTCGGCCCTGACCAGCGTGGGAAGCGCCGACAGACCCGCAGCCGCCAAACCTGTTCTGAAGAGATGCCGCCGGTCCATTCTGTGCCTCCTGATGCGGTATCAGTCTCATGACCGCAAGCCCGGCGCAAGGGTTGTTGGCCGTAAAAGTGGGACCAGAGATTACGCGGATTTCACAGATTAAGACTCTGAATAATCTGTGAAATCTGGGTAATCTGTGAATCGCGAAAACGGCGCCGATAAGGGCGATCAACAGGCCGATACCAGCGACAGGAGCCTTATGGCTTTAGGTACACTCGTTATCTCGCTCCGGGTTTTTGTTTTGTCGCGCAATTTTCCCGAAAACGGAAACGCGCGTGCGGGTGCCCTGGACGGTAAGGCCGAAACACGTGTCGAGAAACTTCAGGTCAGTTCTTTCCGGGCAGGGCCTTAACGAAGGCGACAACGACCGCCGCTGAATTCTCCGACGCCAGGGTCATGAAGGCCGTCATCTGGTTGACATCGGCATCGCCACCAGCCAGGTCCGACAGGGCGCGGAAGGCGATAAACGGCACCTTGTTCGCAAAAGCCACCTGGGCCACGGCGGCCGATTCCATGTCGGTTACCCGCGCCGAAAACGCCGTGTGCAGGTAGGTGCGGTAATCGGCGTTGTCGATGAACGCGGCGGCACTCACCCCCTCCCCACCCACGACGACTTTCGGCGCATGCTCCAGGCACAGGGTGTCCGAGACGCACTGTCTTAGCGCCATCGGTTCGAGTGTGTGGGCGATGGCGATCAGGTCCGGATCAGCCGGAAACTTGTCGTAGTCGGTAGAATCGATGCGGATCTGGCGTGGCATGAAGATCCCGAAGTTCGGTTTCTTCGCCATGCCCCACAGCCAGGCCGGTGGACGATAGCCCTCGGGGGTTTGGCGCGCCGCCAGGGTCTCCATTGGCTGGGACCAGGCGTCGGCAACGACAATATCGCCGATGTTCAGGGCGGGATCGACGCCGCCGGCTATCCCCGACATGACGATGCGCGATACCTTGTAGTGACCCAGCAGGCGCTGGGTGTTCATGGCCGCATTGACCATTGAGACGCCGCTCAAGCCCATGACAACCGGTTCGTCACCGATCGTCCCGGTGACATAGGTAACGCCATCATGGGTCTCGGTTTTCGCCTCGGCAATGTGCGGCACGAGGGCGTCCCATTCGGGGTCGAAGGCCAGGACGATGGCGGTGCGCAGCTTGTCCCTCGCCATAGCGTTTGCCTGACCTGTCACCATCACCCCTGTTACCAGCGCAATCGCCGCCGGAGTTCGCGTGTCTGCCTTACGCAGACAGGCAGTCAAGACGTGGTTGGCGTTTTCGTCAACGGATTATTTTACAGGTGCGAGGGGTTTTTCGGGTGCCAAGTCTTGCAGAGTTGGTTGTTGTAGAGGGAAACACCGGCGGGCCAAATCCCCCACCGTCTCATTTGCTGGCCGCAAATGATCCACGCCACGGGGCGCCCCGCTCCCCGTATAACGGGGAGGTATAAGTTATTTATATTGCTAACTTTTTAAGTAGAAACACGGCCGGAGCGATCCGGCCGCGTCTACCTAATTGCGCTGTAGGACAACCCGCTGCGGTGAGTCGAAAACCGCTAGATGGCGAGAAACGGAGCGGAGCGTACTTGAGTACGTGAGCACCGTATCGCAGCCAGATGGCGGTTTGCAGACCACCGCAGTAGGGTTGTCACCAGAACATGGCGTAGAGGGCGATCAGGATGATGAGCACGCCAACTGCCAGGACATTGAAGACCGGCGTCGTCTTGAAGCTGACGCCTTCCAGGGTGAGAGTCGAGACTTCGCGCTTGTTCGGCACGACCAGCGACACGATCACGCACATGGCCAGCGACAGCCAGAATACCCAGCCAACGCGGTTCATGAACGGCATATCGGGCAGGCTGAGCAGCGCTTCGAGCCCCGGTACCGGCGTCTTGTGGACGTAGGAGACCAGATAGAAGAAGCACGAAGCCAGGAAGCCGCCGGCCACGGCTGCGAAGGCGCCAGCCGTCGAAGCGCGCTTCCAGAACATGCCCAGCGCAAAGATGACCACGATCGCCGGCGTGAAGAAGCCGGTGAAATCCTGGATATACTGGAAGGCCTGGTCCAGCTTACCCAGCAGCGGTTCTGCGGTTGCGATGGCGATGGCGACAGCGACGACCGAAGTGATACGGCCGACGTTCACCAGCTTGTCGTCCGGCAAGGACTTGTTGAGCGGGGCAATGATGTCGATGGTGAAGATGGTGGCAATCGAGTTGATCTTCGACGCCGTCGAGGCGATGACCGCCGCGACCAGGGCGGCGAACACCAGACCCAGCAGACCGGCCGGGAGCAGCTTCATCATTTCCGGATAGGCCTTGTCGGCCGGTTCCAGGCCCGGCGACAGGATCAGGGCGGCGATGCCCGGCAGGACGACGATCACCGGCATCAGCAGCTTCAGATAGGCGGCGAAGGCGATACCCTTCTGCGCTTCCGCAAGGTCCTTGGCGGCCAGGGCGCGCTGGATGATGTACTGGTTGAAACCCCAATAGGAGATGTTCATGATCCACATGCCGCCGATCAGGACGGCGATACCCGGCAGGTCCTTATAGAAGGGACTGTCCTTTGACAGGATCATGTCGAAATGCTCGGGGAAGCGTTCGTAGACTGTCACCAGGCCGCCGACCATACCAGCGTCGCCACCGATCTTGGAATAGGTGATGAAGACGATGATCAGGCCGCCCATGATCAGCAGGCCGACCTGAACGATGTCGGTCAGGGCCACGGCTCTCAGGCCGCCGTACAATTGATAGGCCAGGGCGAAGACACCGAGGAAAATCAACGCCGTCAGCGGCGAAATGCCGGTCACAGTGGTGATCGCCGTCCCGCCCAGCCACAGGATGGTCGTCAGGTTGACGAAGATGTAGAGGATCAGCCAGAAGATCGCCATCAGGTATTTGACGCTGGGCCCGAAGCGCTGCTGCAGGAAGCCCGGCATGGTGGTCACGCCGTTCTTCAGGAATACCGGCAGAAAGTACTTGCCGACAATGATCAGGGTGATCGCCGCCATCCATTCATAGGAGGCGATGGCCAGGCCGATGCGGTAGCCAGACCCCGACATACCGATAATCTGCTCGGCGGAAATATTGGCGGCGATCAGCGAGGCGCCGATAGCCCACCACGGCAACTGGTTGTTGGCCAGGAAGTAGCCCTTGGACGTCGTTTCTTCGCCGGCTTTGCGGCGCGACACCACCTGCGCCAGAACGAAAATCGAAACCACGTAGAACAGTACGATCCAGATATCCAGGCTGGACAAAAAATTGTCGGCCGGCATGAGACTCTTTAAATCAGGCATGGAAGCCCCCTGTGCGACGGCCCGATCGCTTCACGCCGGACCTGGTTAATTATACTACAAATGACACAGCCCGCAGGCTGAATCAATGCGCAAGTCTCAACAGGTGAATGGCGACGATTGGAACTCGCCGCTCTGTGTTTTTATACCTCCCCACATGTGGGGAGGTATAGGACCGGCCTTTACTTCGGACACGTCGCGTCGCCCTCATCCGACGCGAGCATAATACTGGAATAGCTGATCGACAGCGGTGAATCGCTGGTCAAAGAGAAGGGCGCGCCGACCTTGCTGACATCGACGCCGGCAGCGACGAAGCAGTCCAGGGTGATCTTCACCGTTGCCCACGCGCCGACCGGCGCGGTCAGGGCCGAAGCGATGTTAATCGGCCTGGTCGAGACGGCATCGGCGCCCATGCCAAGCAGGACAGGACCCGTCACTGGGGCATCCAGGCGATAGGTAACGCCCAGTGTCATCTTGCCCGTGGTCTGGCGGCTGAGATCGACGGCGTCACCGGAGATCACAGCCTGACCACGGCCCTTGCCGGTAAAGACCAGCGAACGGCCGGCTTCCTGCTGACCGGCATCGACCGCGCTTTGGGCGACTGCCCCGCCAGGGCTGGAGAAAACACCCTGATCGCCCGAGGCGCTGCCCGAGGCATCGACCAGGTTCAGGGTCCACGGCGCCTTGATGCGACCGGCGGCAAAATAGGTGTCGACATTGACAACGGCTTCGTCACCCAGACCCGACTCTTCCGGCAGCACCGGGACATAACCATCGCTGGCATAGGTGAGGCCGTAGCCATAGGCGAACTGCGGATCGTAGCCCATGGTCCCGACGTTCAGCGGCTGCTGGGTGGCGGTCTTGGGCCAGGAGAAGGTCAGCTTGCCACGGAAATCATTGCGCGGCCGCTTGTCGGAGTCACCAACCAGGACGTCGGCAATGCCACCGCCTTCGGTGCCCGGCAGCCAGGCCGCCACAAAGGCGTCCGAGGCATTGATTTCCGGATTGGTCCACATCGGACGGCCCGACAGGAAGACGGTGACCACCGGAATACCGGCGTCTTTAAGTTTCCTGATCAGGGCCAGGTCGGTGGTCTCGCCGGGCTGATAGTCCAGGTTCGGGCGGTCGCCCTGGAACTCGGCATAGGGGTCCTCGCCGATAACCACCACCGCCACGTCGGGCTTTTCCTTGTAGACGCCCCCGTCACTGAGCGAAGCCATGCCACCGAAGCGCTCGGTCGCCTCGGCAATGCCTTCCCAGATTGACTGGCCATTCGGGAAGTCTTCGCGCGAATTCCCCGTACCCTGCCAGGTGATGGTCCAGCCGCCGGACTGCTTGCCGATGTCGTGGGCACCCGAACCCGTAACCAGGATATGGTCGGAGCCACGCAGCGGCAAGACGCGATTGCTGTTCTTCATCAGCACGAGCGACTCGCGCACCGCCTGGCGGGCAATGGCGCGGTGGTCCGCAGAGCCCAGGACGTGCCATTGTCCCGACAGGGCGCGGTCCTTGGGGGCGCCCAGTTCGAACAGGCCACCCTTGATCTTGGCGCGCAGGATGCGGCGAACGGCGTCGTCGAGGCGCGCCATCGGCACCTCACCCGACTTCACGTCAACCAGCAGGTTTTCATAAACGGCCTTCCAGGTATCGGGCGCCATATACATGTCGACGCCGGCATTGATGGCCTGCGGGCAGTCGTCCTGTTCACAGCCCGGGATCTGGCGGTGGGCGTTCCAGTCGGTGACGACGAAGCCGTCAAAGCCCATGCGCTGTTTCAGGGCGCCGGTGATGATCTTCTTGTTGCCAGATATTTTCTGGCCATTCCACGACGAGAAGGAGATCATGACCGACAGGGTGCCGGCCTCGATCGCCGGCGGATAGCCGGCATTGTGGATGCGCGCCAGATCGGCTTCGCTCATCTCGGCGTCGCCCTGGTCCTTGCCACCCGTGGTACCTCCGTCGCCAAGAAAATGTTTGGCGGTCGACATGATGTGGCCCGGCTTGATGCCGGTGCGCGCGCCATCGACACCTTGCAGACCCTCAACCATAATGCCGGAATAGGCAGCGACATCGGCCGGGTTTTCGGAATAGGCCTCGTAGGCGCGGCCCCAGCGCTTGTCGCGGGCTACGGCGACCGTCGGGGCAAAGGTCCAGTCGACCCCGGCCACGGCCATTTCCCGGGCAGTCGCCGCGCCGATGCGGCGGATCAGTTCAGGATTGTCGGCGGCACCCAGCCCAACATTGTGCGGAAAGACGACCGCCCCAACGAGGTTAGAGTGGCCATGGACGGCGTCAATGCCGAACAGCACCGGGATCTTGACCTTGGACGGGTATTCCAGTGAGGCGCGCCAGTAATCGTCTGCCAGTTGCAGCCATTGATCCGGTGTTGCACGTTCGTTCTGACCGGGCGAGGAGTTGCCGCCGGCCAGGATCGAGCCCAGAGGATAGGTCTTCAGTTCTTCCGGAGTTATAAAATTGATGTCGGCCTGGACCGTCTGACCGACCTTTTCCTCGATCGTCATCTGGCTCATGATTTCAGTGATGCGCGCCTCGGTGGCCGCATCGGCGATGCCGGCATCCGGCACGACGGGCCAGGCCGGATCGACCGGGATAATGGCGTCGACCTTGGCCGATCTTGGCGGGGCGGCCTTAGCGGCACCCGTCTTCGGGGCCTTTTTGGCCGCCTTGCGCTTGCTGCTTTTGCGCGTGCTCTTGCGGCTGTTTTTCTTCTTGGCGGCCAGCTTGACGGCGCCTGGCCTGGCCTCGGTCTTGACCTGCGACAGCGCGGTCTCGGCGGCCGCTACACTGCCGGTAATGGACAGAGACAAGGCCAGCCCCATGGCGGCGCCCAATTTGAGGAGGCGCCGGTAATGAGACAAGGGGTTCGACGTCGTGCCAGACTGAGTCCTGATAGACTGGGTCTTGGTAGACTGGGTCCCGATAGACTGGGTCCCGATAGACGGGGTCTTGAGAGCGGGGGTCCTGATAGACGGGGTCTTGAGAGACATGGGGCTCCTTAAAGCGCTTTTCCCAACGGTTTTAATCTTTCTAGCATGGTTAGGCGCCCATAACAAAGCCGTCCGCCGAATGCCCCTCGTCGCGCCTGCCCGTGAGATCCATTTGTGACCGATCCCAGGGTGCTGGCGGCAATTATTGACAGCGCTATCAGCCAAGGTCAAGCGCCCTCAATATGAATTTTAACTCTTGAAACCGATGTAAGTGCCCGATTCATATGAAAAATATAATTGCTTTAATTATTTCATTGACAGCGTTGTCAGTTTGCCATTATATTTAGGCTTCCCTGTTTCCTGACGTGTTTCGGCACATCGGGGTTGTGTTTAAAACCGCTGGCTGACGTTCGGACCTCTTTCCCTTTCTCACGGTCCGGCCGTTATGTGGTTTTAAAGCGCCTTCTTAAATGTGGCATTATTTGGAAGGCACTGGCCTTTAATCCCGGCGGCTCGCAAGATCCGCCGGGTTTTTTTCGTAGGCCACAAGCCTGTTTGAAGGTGAGTCAAGCGCGCGTTTTGTGCGGACTTGTGCGCAGCAAATGGAGCAGGTCGAAACCGGCGGCCGCCGTGATGCTCAAAGCTTTCTGGCCGACTGGCGTTCGATCAATTCGAACGGAAGCAGCCGGGTGTCGCCAGCCTGGCCGGCATCCTCGCCATTGGCCCGCGCCAGCAGCATGTCGGCCGCCTGGTGCGCCAGATCCTCGATCGGCTGGCGGATGGTGGTCAGGTGCGGCCACACCAGCAGCGCCCCCGGCGTATCGTCGAAGCCGACAATGGAGATATCGTCCGGCACGTGGATACCGGTTTGCTGACAATGGGCGATCATGCCAAAGGCCATGGCGTCGTTGCTGGCAAAAACGGCTGTCGGACGATCGCCGCCGGCGAACAGCGAAGCGGCGGCATCGATCCCGGATTCGAAGCTGAAATAGCCCTGTTTGACCCATTCGGCGCGCGGCTCCAGACTCGCAGCGCGCATGGCTTTAACATAGCCTTCGTAACGCAGGTGCGAGGCGCCATGCTCTGGATGGCCCCGCACAAATCCGATATCACGGTGGCCCAGCGTCAGGAGGTGCTCGGTCATCTCGAAGGCCGCGCGGACATCGTCCATGCGCACGGCGGCCGAGCGGCCGGGATAGAGGAAGGGCGCGACGCGGACATAGGGCACGCCGGCAGCCTCGATCGTCTGAAGCACGACCGCCATGTCGCAGAGCGGCGGCGTCAGGATGACCCCGTCCAGGCGGATGGTGGCCAGCAACCCGCCGATGGCGCGTTCCAGGTCCGGGGCATGGGCGTCCTGGGGCTCGGCCATGACGTGATAGCCGCTGCGGCGGCAGCGTTTGATGGCGCCCATCTGCAGGTCGTAGACGTAGGACGGCACCGGGTTGTCGTAGAGCAGGCCGATCATGAAGCTGCGGGCACCCGCCAGAGAACGCGCCAGCAGGTTCGGCCTGTAATGCAGCAGGTTGGCGGCTTCCTTGACCTTGGCGCGGGTTTCGTCACGCACATTGGGTTCGTCGTTCATGACGCGTGAGACGGTCTTGATCGATACGCCGGCCAGGCGCGCAACGTCATTGATGGTCGAGACCGCGTTGGCGGTGTTGGGAAGCGCTCGGGGTGGCTGAGCCAATGACCGTGTCCTGCGTTGTCGGAACGTCACCTGAAAGGGTTATAAGACACCCTTCTGCCTCAATGACAGCTTTGTCAACCGGGGTGTCGCAGAGGAAGGTGACACACGTCTCCTCCCCGTTTCATGGGGAGGAGACAGAAAGGCAATCCAGGTCAGATAACCGCGTCGGCCGTTTTCTTGCCGAAAGTGGCCACGGCCTCGGCGGCCAGGCGCGCAATCTCGTCCCAGTTCCCCTCCTGCATGGCCTTGGCCGGCGCAACCCAGGAGCCGCCGACGCACAGCACATTGTCCAGCGCCAGGAACTGTGCCGCATTGCCCGCATCTATGCCGCCGGTCGGGCAGAACTTGACCTGGGGCAGAGGGCCGCCTATGCCCTTGAGGTAGGGCACGCCACCGGCTGGAACCGCCGGGAAGAACTTCAGGTGGGTAAAGCCCCACTCCATCGCCTTCATCACTTCGGACGAAGTGGCGACGCCCGGCAACAGCGGAGCGGCGTCCTGGTTGGCCAGGGTTTTGGTCAGGCCCGGCGAGATCAGGAATCTGGCGCCAGCCTTGGCGGCCTTTTCGGCGTCCCTGGGCGTCAGCACCGTGCCGGCGCCGACCACGGCGTCGGGGCGTTCCCTGGCTATCAGCTTGATGGCGTCCAAGGCGCAGTCCGTGCGCAGGGTGATCTCCAGGGCACGAATGCCGCCCTTGAGCAGGGCGTCGGCCAGGGGCAGGGCCTGATCGAGGCTGGGGATCACCATCACCGGCAGAACCGGGCCCAGTGTCATGAACGTTTCAATGTCGGGATGGGTAGGCATGATGAATCCTCTTGCTTGGCCGGCGCACGCATACACCGCCGGTTAAAGGCGATCCACAGATTATACAGATTACACAGATTTTAAGGGCGTTTCGCGCCGACGACATGCTCGACCGGTCGCAAAGGTCCAATCAAACCCCTGAAAAATCTGTGAAATCTGTGGATACACTTTTCTCAACTAAGCCGTGATCTGCACGTCGGTCAAAGCATTGGCCGAACCGAGCAGAGCGGCATAGGGATGGATAATAATGCGTGACGGCGTGGCGGCCACGATATGCGCCAGGGGGGCCTTGGCCTCCATGCGGGCGCGGAAACGCAGTTCGTCGATATGTTTGATCAGGCGCGGTGCAACGCCACCGGCAATGAACATGCCCGAAGTGGCGCCATGGGCCAGGGACAGGTCACCGCAGACGCTGGCCAGGATGTCGAGAAAGGCCTCGACCGTGTAGCGCGAACCCGTGGCATCATCCCCGTCCAGGTGTGTAATCTGGGCAGGCGTAAAGTCATGCGCCGGTTCGCCGCGGATGGCCGAAATGGCGTGATACAAATTGACCAGGCCCGGGCCCGACAGCAGCATTTCAACCGTTACGCGGCCGTACTTTTTGCGCAGGATGCGCAGGATTTCGCTTTCGTAGTCATTGACCGGCGCGAACGAGATATGGCCGCTTTCGGTCGACAGGCAGTAGGGCCCAAATTCTCCGCCGACCAGGACCGAAGCGCCGAAACCGGTGCCGGCGCCCATGACGGCGTGAACATTGCCGAAGCCGGTGGTCACCGCGCCGATCCGCTTGGTGTCCTCTTCGGCCAGATGCGGCAGAGCAAAGGCCAGGGCAGCATAGTCATTGATCAGCCGCGCTTTACGCGCCTTGGTGGTCTGGGCCAGCAGGTCCTCGCGCACCAGCCAGTCGAGATTGGTGAACTGAATGGCGCCGTCCTTGACCGGGCCGGCCACGGCGACGCAGGTATAGTCGAGGTCCGGCTTGCCGCCAATCATGGCGAAATAGCCGGTCAGGGCGTCATAGACGTCCTTGTAGTCCTCGCATTCCAGCGATTTGAAATTGGCAAGCGTCGTCTTGCCGGCGACGCGCTCGGCAATGGCAAAGCGCGCATTGGTACCGCCGATATCGCCAACAAGACCTCGCAGGACCGATCCTGAACCTGAAGCCTGCGATGAAGTGCTGACGGACCCCGTCTCAAAATGCGCTGTCATACTGTGTCTTTACCAAAATACTGCACCACCTGCGTCAGCCGGTCCGACCGATCTGCGCATGTGGGCGAAGAGTTCCCGTCCCACGCCATCAACCCCATCATAAGCATTTGGGGGTAGTAAGGCGTTTGCTCTCTGAGCGAACTCGGTAGCATCCCCGAGGTAGTCCATGGTGCCTTTTTCACAGTCGACCCGCAACAGGTCGCCCGTCCTTAACTTCGCGATCGGCCCGCCTTCGACCGCTTCAGGCGTCAGGTGGATGGCCGAGGCCACCTTGCCCGAAGCCCCCGACATGCGGCCGTCCGATACCAGCGCCACCTTGCGACCTGCATCCAGGAACGAGGACAGACCCGGTGTCAGCGAATGCAGTTCCGGCATGCCATTGGCTTTTGGCCCCTGGAAACGGACAACACAAATAAAATCGCCTGGCGGGAGTTGCTGCGCCTTGAAGGCAGCCAAGAAGTCGTCCTGATCGTCGAACACCACGCAGGGTCCTTCGACGACCTGGTGTTCCAGCTTGACCGCCGAGACCTTGGAGACCGCGCGGCCGAGATTGCCCTTGACCTCACGCAGGCCGCCTTCGGGCGAAAAGGGACTGGCGACGCCGCGCAGGATGGTTTCATCGAGGCTCGTCTCCGGCGGATCGCGCCAGGTCAGGACACCGTCGTTCAGATAGGGCTCGCGGGAATAGTCCATCATGCCCTCACCCCAGATGGTGGTGACGTCACCGTGCAGCAGGCCGGCCGACAGCAGTTCGCGGATGACGAAACCGATTCCGCCAGCGGCATGAAAGTGGTTCACATCACCCGCGCCATTGGGATAGATGCGGGCCAGCAGCGGCACAACGCCCGACAGCTTGTCCATGTCTTCCAGCGTCAGGATATAGCCTGCCGCCCGCGCCATGGCCGGCAGGTGAAGGGCATGGTTGGTGGAGCCGCCGGTGGCCAGCAGTCCGATGACGCCGTTGACGATGGCGCGCACGTCGAGAACGTCGGCCAGGCGCTTTGGGTCCCTGGAGTTCTCGGCCGTCTTCGCCGCCCGTTCGACAGCGGCGGCGGTCAGGGCGTCGCGAAGCCCGGTGCCCGGCGACACGAAGGCGGCGCCCGGCACGTGCAGGCCCATCATCTCCATCAGCATCTGGTTGGAGTTGGCGGTGCCGTAAAAGGTGCAGGTGCCGGCGGCGTGATACGACGCCATCTCGGCTTCCAGGAGCTTGTCGCGGCCGACCTGGCCGAGCGCATACATGGTGCGGATCTTGGCCTTTTCCGGATTGGGCAGGCCCGAGGCCATGGGTCCCGACGGCACGAAGATGATCGGCAAGTGGGCAAATGACAGGGCGCCGATGACCAGGCCCGGAACGATCTTGTCGCAGATACCCAGCATCAGGGCGGCGTCGAAAGCATCGTGGCTCAGCGAAATGGCCGTCGACATGGCGATGACGTCGCGCGAGAACAGCGACAGCTCCATGCCGGGACGGCCCTGGGTGACACCATCGCACATGGCGGGCACACCGCCGGCGACCTGGGTAGTCGCCCCGACCTTGCGGGCGAAGGTCCGGATCTTTTCGGGGTAATCGTGATACGGCTGATGCGCCGACAGCATGTCGTTGTAGGAGGTCACGACGCCGATATTGGGCACGGCGTCCAGGGCCTGCTGGAGCTTGTCGGTCTCGGTCGAGGCCGCCACAACGTGCGCATAGTTGGCACAGGACAGTTTCTTGCGACGCGGCTCATCGGACTTGTAACGGTCGGCGCGGCGCATGAACCGTGCGCGCAGGTCCTTCGACCGTTCGGCGATGGCGGCGGTGACTTCGGCGACGATCGGGTTCAAAGGGGGGAGATGCAGTGTGGTCATGATCGGTCTCTCACGCTGCCCAGACGAAGTCGACGGGCGCAGGGCACTGGGCCAGGAAGGCGCCAATCGGCGATTCGTGCGGATCGGTCGACTGGCTGGCTTTGCGGAGCACCTCCAGCTTGGTGTCCCCGGTAATGAAGAAGATGATGCGTCGACTGCGGTTCAATGCCGGCACGCTCAGGGTGATGCGCGGCAGGACGGGTTCGCGGCTGCCGTCGGTCGGCGTGACGGCCATGACCAGCCGGTCGGTGCCGTAGACTTCGGCATTGATAGGATGGTGGGGAAAGATCGAGGCATAGTGCGCATCCGGCCCCATGCCCATAAGGGCTATATCGAACACCGGCGCCCCGCCCTCACCCAACTCCAGGAAACGGGCTTCGGCCTTGTCGGCACAGGCCTGGGCGCTCGACAGGTCCTGAATCAACGTCATGAAGTCCATGTCGTCGAGCACAGGTTCCAGGGCTTCGCGCATCATGCGGGTATTGGAATTGGCGTCATCGACCGGCACGAAACGCTCATCGACCTGGGCCAGTGTGATTCTGTCCCAGTCGAGGTCCAAGGTCGTCAGGCTCTCATAGACCCGCTTCGGCGTGGTCCCGCCGCACCCGATCCACAGGGCCTTGCCGCGGTCCGCAACTGCGGTTTGCAAGGCCCCGGCGATGAGCCCGGCAACATAGGCGCCGGCATCGGCCTTGCTGGTGAAGCTTGAGACGCGGACCTCACCGCCCGGCGCCGGCCAGCGCAGCAAAGTCGGTTCCGGCAGGACAGGGGTCTCAGTCATTCCAGGTGCGGCCTTCATCGCGTTCGATCAGGCGATAGCCGCTGACCGGACCGAAGGTGCCGGCCGGGTACATTTGCGGCTTCATACCGGTCTTGTTCCAGCTGTCGATGATGCCATCGACCCACATCCAGGCCGCTTCGACCTCATCGCGGCGAACGAACTGCGCATTGTTGCCCTGCAGGGCATCGAGGATCAGGCGCTCATAGGCTATGCGGCGACGCGGAGGCTTTTCTCCGTTCCCCTCGAACGCCTTGATCAGCGACAGCGACAGGTCCAGCGATTGCAGGTGGGTGCCTTCGGCGGTCAGGCCGGGTGCCTTGTTCATGACGGTCAGCGAAATGTCTTCGTCGGGCTGGAGGCGGATCAACAGGCGATTGGCCTTGGCCTCGGTGCCGAAGATCGAGTGCGGCAACGGTTTGAACTGGACGACGATCTCGGTCGAACGCGACGGCAGACACTTGCCGGTGCGCAGGTAAAAAGGCGTGCCGGCCCAGCGCCAGTTGGCGATTTCGGCCTTAATGGCGACAAAGGTTTCGGTGTTGGAGGCAGAGCCCTTTTCGGACTCGTAGCCGGCGACGGGGTGGCCATCGGCATAGCCCGGTCCATACTGACCACGCGCGGTGTTGTCCTTGACGTTCTCGGGCGTGATCGGCTTCAAAGACCGCAGCACCTTGACCTTTTCGTCGCGGAGGGCGTCGGACGACAGGGCCGAGGGTGGCTCCATGGCCAGCAGGCAGACCAGCTGGAGCAGGTGGTTCTGCAGCATGTCGCGGATGGCGCCGTATTCGTCGTAATAGCCCAGGCGCTCACCGACTCCGACGGTTTCGGCAATGGTGATCTGGACGTGGTCAACGATCTGGGAATTCCACAGCGGCTCGAACACGACATTGCCGAAGCGCAGGGCAATCAGGTTCTGGACGGTTTCCTTGCCGAGATAGTGGTCGATGCGGAAGGTTCGCGATTCGTCGAAGGCGTGGGCGACCGAATCATTGATCACCCGGGACGTCGCCAGGTCGCGGCCGATCGGCTTTTCGATGATGACGCGGTTGGGCGCCTTGTTCAGTCCGGCGCGCTCGATATGCTCGCAGATCGGCTTGAAGAGCGATGGCGACACCGACAGGAAGAAGACGATGTCGAGACCGTCAATATCGCCCAGTTCAGCCCTCAGCCTGGCGCCCCAGTCGTCCTTGGCGGCGTCGAGCGCGACGTGGACGATGCGCTTGCGAAAACGTGCCAGGGTGCCGGGCTCCAGCGACTCGCCGACCCGTTTGGTGACGGCATTGCCGATGCGGTCGACGCAGACTTCGGTACCGCAATCTTCGCGCGCGACGGAGATAATGCGCAGGCTGTCGGTCAGGAAGCCGTCCTGATCCAGCATGGCCAAAGACGGCCACAGCATCCGCATGGCCAGATCGCCGGTACCGCCGACGAGGACAAAGACCTGTTGCCGGCTACGCGCCGCGACTGTGCTCGAGACCATAAATCGTTGTTTCCTGCTACCAAGACCTGCCTGTTGACTCAGGCTTATCGGTCATACCCTCGGGGTATCCCGTCATGACAACGCTGTCATAGCCCCACTCTTCGGGCAGGTCAATCGTGAATCGGATTTAGCGCCTGGGATGGCGCACACGGCGCCATATAGTCCCAAGAGGTGGGACGTGACAAGCGGGGATAACACGCGGGATACCATGTCTTCAATTTGATTTGAGCTCCACAGCCTTGGCAGGCCTAATGGATAAATTAGGGACTTTGAGAACTTTGCCATAAAGGTCACAGGGACGGAGTTCAGGAACGGCGTCGGCCGGTTTCAGGATGCCGCCATGCGCCAACCTGTCGAAATCATCAGGAATGGCCGTACCCATACGGTTCTGATCTCGGCGGATTGTTATGAGCTTCTGACTCGCGGGCGCATCGTCCGGCGCATCGAGGACATCGACAATAAAACCCTGAAAGCTATCGCCGCCGCGCGCGTGCCGGCGGAATTCATGCAACTCGACGCGACACTGGGTCTAATGGACGCCAAGGGGTTCGCATCGCACGCCCCTTCCCGCGCCCCATCCCGGTTTCTGATGGTTGAGAAAGTAACTCCGACCCCGTTAAATCAATCTCCGCAAAATGACGACTGCCCGGCCGAACAGCGAGTCGTTAAAGCGCGCGCATGCGATTGTTTTTGGCATCGTGCGTGACTTCGGCGAGTCCCAGCACCTCCATCAGCGGAGGCATATAGACGCCAAACCGTCCTCGCAGGCCTTTCTTCATGCCATACCACCCGCCGACCGGATTATCGCCCGATCGGCCCCAGGCTTCGACCGTGCCAGGCTTGGCCTCTTTTTGTTCGTCGGCGCCGCCCAGATCCATCCAGTCGCCATGAAGTTTCAGCATCGTGTGCAGGTCGTCAATGGCACGGGCATCATAAAGAAGGGTCGTTGAGCCCACCACGCAGACGATGACGGGCTTTCCGTCCTTCACATCGCGGTACATCTCATAGGTTGAGGTCCCGGGCGGAGTCGTCAGTTTCCACGGATCGTCTTTACTGCCAGCCATGGTCATCTCCTTTTTCGCGAATTTACGCCAAAGCTGACAATCTCGCCAGAGCCGCTGACAGGCTGATGTCAAACCTGAACTGCAAAAGGCGTCACCACTTCAGTTTGACACCAGCCTTTATTCCGCTTCGCCGGGCAAAACCGGCCGCTGCCCCCCCCTTTTAACTCTCTTCTAAGCGCCTTCGCGTGAGACAACCCTTTGCATTCACCTTCTGCAGACGAAGGGTTGTCCGAGCGTCATTTGGCAGGTTTTCTGGTTGCGATGATCGACCGAAGCGAACTTAGAGCGGGATGAGTTTTGATGGAATCAAAACTCATCCCGCTCTAAGTTTCTGTTTTGTCGCGCAATTTATCCGAAAAGTGCGCCACACTTTATCGGATTGCGCTCTGGCGCAAAAGGGCATGAGCTACCGGGGCTCCTGGTCTGCGTCGTATCACCCGTCAATGCAGTTGGGCCATTTGATTTGTGGTTAGCTTTGATCCGGATGCAAGTATCAGAAAAGACAGACTCCGCCTGACCCGAAAAAAAGTTCGTTAGCCGGCACACGGATTTTTGGTTTAGCCGCATCTACCTCTCTGAGACGCAGGCTAGAGCGGGATGAGTTTTGATGGAATCAAAACCCCGCTCTAACATTTTGTTTTGTCGCGCAATTTTTCCGAAAACGGGGGCGCCCGTGCGGTGGCGTCCACTTTATCGGATTGCGCTCCAGGCTTGAAAAAATGAAAATTGACAGACGTTTCTTCATGGTGGCCGGGTCGACGGGCGCTGTTGCCGGATTGACAATGCCGCAGGGTGAAACCAAGGCCTCAACAAAGATGCCCGCGGTGGATCCTGCGGCTCTGCTCCATGACGTTGAACGTAGGACATTCAATTTCTTTTGGCAGACCGTGAACAAGGCAAACGGGTTGATTCCAGATCGCTGGCCCGGGAAGTCGGCGTGCAACGTGTCGGTCGTCGGTTTTGCGCTCGTCGCCTGGGGCGTCGGCGCTGAGCGGACATGGATCACGCGCGACGAGGCGCGGTCGGTTACGCTCACAACGCTCAAATTCTTCGACTCTCTCCCGATGGGTGAGGACGTCTCTGGTATGGCCGGATACAAGGGCTTCTATTACCACTACCTCGATTTTAACACGGGTCTGCGCGCCGGCGTCTCCGAAATGTCGTCGATCGACGTGGCCCTGCTGCACATGGGCTTCCTGTTCTCCGCCGAGTTCTTCGCGACGGACCATGCAGACGAGGTGGAAATTCGTCGTCTTGCGAAAAAGCTCGTCGATCTTAGCGAATGGAACTGGCTTCAAAAGAACGGCCAGGACGGCCTGATCCCGATGAACTGGACGCCGGAGACAGGCTTCAGCGCGTGGGTCTGGCGCGGCTACTCGGAAGCCAAGTGCATGTACCTGCTTGCCGAGGGTTCAGAAACGCATCCGGTCGAGCCCGGCACCTGGGAAAAGTGGCAAGCCACCTGGCCCAACAACTGGACCCTCGAAGGCGACATGCGCCATATCGGATGTGCGCCCCTGTTCACGCATCAGTACACCGAAATGTGGGTCGATTTCCGGGGCATTCAGGACGACCTGATGCGCCGGGAAGCCCTCGACTACTTCGAGAACAGCCGCCGCGCGACCTATGCTAATCAGGATTACTGTATCCGTAATCCGAAAGGCTGGAAGGGTTACGCGGCGCATGTGTGGGGGCTCACGGCGTGCAATGGTCCGGCAGAGGCGAAGGCGACGTACAACGGGAAAGATGTTCAGTTCTGGCGCTATGCGATGCGCGGGCCGGACACTTCAATTGGCGGTATTGATGACGGCACAATCGCGCCTACCGCGGCCGTGACATCGATCGGACTGACTCCGGAAATCTCAATTCCGTGCATGGTCAAAATGTACGAGGCGTACGGCGGCGCGATCTATGGCGAGTTCGGCTTCGTCCAATCCTTCAATCGCAGCTTTACCTATCCCTTCATCCCGCTGACGGGCGGCGGTCGTCTTCACAAGCGCTTTGGCTGGGTGGACGACGCCATTTTTTCGTTGGAGCATGGTTCGATGATAGGAATGATCGCAAATTACAGGGCGGAAACCGTATGGAAGGCGATGCGGACATCCGCTCACCTGCGCCGGTGTTTAAGGGCCGTAAAGTTCTCAGGCGGATGGCTCTCCCTTTATCGGTCGTCGCGGAATACGGAACACCAGTCCGCGCAAAAGTAACAAACTGTTCAGGCGCGATTTTTTATCGGCTTTCGCGCGCCGTCCGAAAGGGCCAGGAAGACAGACAGGATGACCGGGCACGCGTTCGAGACCGGCGGGACATATTGCTCCTGTCCCCGCATTCTACGCATTCTATTCTCATTGTTGGCCGGAGTCGAAGCGTTGACTACCTATAGTTCGCGACCTGCCAGATCGCCCAATGCGCCAGAGATTTTTAATCGACAGCCGCTATCTTAACCATGATTTGGTGAGTTGGTCACTATCATCCAAGTTCACTTTCCGGCCAAGGCGCAAAAATGTCGATCTCAGAACGATTTGCTATAAACGAAAAGGGTTCTGGCACCAAACCCATGATCTTTGTTCACGGCTATGGGTGCGACCAAAATATGTGGCGGCTCGTCACACCTTACTTTGAGCCCAATTTCCGAGTCATTCTGTACGATCAGATCGGCGCGGGTAATTCTGACGCCTCGGCCTTTGTAAAGTCCAAGTATGCCTCCTTACAAGGCTACGCCGATGATCTCATTTTCATATGCGACTCCCTGGAATTGAGCGGGATTACGGTCGTCGGCCATAGTGTCAGCGGCATGATTTCGCTGCTCGCCGCGAAGAAGCGTCCTGAACTCTTCGAACACCTGATCATGGTTGGCCCTTCGCCCTGCTATCTCAACGACGGGGCCTATCAAGGCGGCTTCACCCGAGACTCTCTGGAAGAACTGCTGGAATTTCTCGAGATCAATCACCGGGGCTGGTCCTCGCAAATGGCACCGGTCATCATGGGCAATCCTGACCGGCCCGAGTTGGCCCTGGAGCTGGAATCCAGTTTTTGCCGTACCGACCCTGAAATAGCCCACCATTTTGCCAGGACGACCTTTCTGTCTGATCACAGGCCTGATCTGGATGGCGTGGTGACGCCAACACTCATTCTACAGTGCGATGAAGACGCTATCGCTCCCGTTGCCGTTGGCGAGTACATGAAGGCATCGATGCCAAATGCCCAACTTGCCTTGCTTCACTCCGAGGGACACTGCCCCCATATCAGTGCGCCAGACCTTGTCGCTGAAACGATTCGAAGTTATCTCAGAGCGCAATCTTAAGAGTTCGTTGTTCCATTGACTAAGCTGGCGGAAGCCCCTTTTCCATATGACGACGCTGAGCTTTTTGATCTGGCGCCCTGTGGTCTGGCTCTCTGTGACGTGGGCGGGCACATCCTGCGCTGCAATGCCGCCTTCGCCGCCATGGCGGGTAAAACCGCGCAAGACCTGACCGGGGTAAGGCTTAGAAAACTTCTGACCCGCCCGTCGGATTTCGTGATGGGATCCCATGTTCTGCCGCCCCTTGCATTGACCGGCAGCGTGCATGAAATTGAACTCGACATTATCGGACCTGAGAGCATTAATGTTCCTGTGACCGCCAGCGCAACGCGGCGGCTCAAGAATGGCGTCAGCATTGACATATTCTCTTTCATGCCGGCCAAGGGCCGAAGGAGCTTCACACAGGAATTTCTTCAGGCGAAGAGCCTGCTGGACCGCCGGCAAGCCTATCTCGATCTCGCCGAGACGTTGGCCAAGGTGGGACACTGGCACGTCGATCTCAAAACCACACTGTCGACCTGGTCGCCGCAGGTTTATGAGATACATGGCTGCGACCCGGCGAGCTATCAACCCAATCTTGACGACGGCATCAGTTTCTACCACCCAGACGACAGATCTGCAGTGGCGGGTGCGATTGCCGAGGCTCTGGAGTCTCGGGCAGGCTTTAATTTCCGAAAGCGCTTGATACGACGCGATACGGGTGAGGTTCGGATCGTCGATGCCGTCGGCGTTGGCGAATTTGACCATGCCGGTCAGGCTGTAGCGATTTTCGGTGTTTTTAAAGATGTCACCGATCTGGTCGCGGCCCGGGTCAAGCTCGAAGAGAGTGAAGCGCAGTATCGTCTTCTGGCAGAGCGATCCAACGATATCGTCGCCCTCTTTGATCTTGAGGGAAGGTTCCAATACCTCTCGCCGTCAATCCAGGAAATTTTGGGATATAGTCCGGACGCGTTTGTTGGCAAGTCAACCCGGGACCTCATTTACGCCGAAGACTATGATCGTACCCTTGCTGTCTTTGCGGCCTATCTTCGTGAGAGAGATTGGAAGCGCCCATTGCGGGTACGCTATCGCGTTCGACATGCCGATGGCGCGTTACATTGGATGGAGGCTAACCCTCGTCCGATTTTCGATGCGGTCAACGACAAGATTACAGGCTTCCAGGATGTCGTCCGCGATGTCACCGAAACGGTTGAAGCCCTGGAGCGCATTCAAGCCAGTGAAACCCGGCACCGACTGCTGGCTGATCATATGCCCGGAATGGTCGCATATTGGGACAACAGGCTGGTATGTCGTTTCGCAAATCGAGCCTATGAAGAATGGTTTGGCCGAACCGCCGAGGAGATGATCGGTCTCGATATGCCCAGCTTGATGGGACCGGAGCTCTTCGCCCGCAATGAACCCTATATTCTCGGCGCATTGGGTGGGGGGCAACAGACCTTCGAAATGACCCTGACCAAGCCAAATGGTGCGACAGGCTATACGTGGGCTCAGTATCTTCCTGATCGCGATGACAACGGTACTGTGCGTGGATTTTACGTCCTGGTTACCGACATCACGGCATTAAAAACTAAGGAACTCGCACTTGAGGAGGCCAATGCCGCATTGATCGTAGCCCGTGAAAAAGCAGAAGTGGCGGCTGAGGCGAAGGCAAATTTCCTGGCAACAATGAGCCATGAAATACGCACACCACTCACCAGCATTATCGGATTTTCGGGTCTGCTGCGAGACTTGAACCCTGAAGAGAGTGAAAATGGTCGATTCAGCCGGAGGATTAATTCCGCAGGTCACAACCTCCTGACGTTGATTAACGGCATTCTTGATCACGCAAAGATGGATGCTGGTCAGCTTCGCCTTGAACCGACGGTGTGCAATGTCGCTTCAATTGTCGACGATGTAACCGGTCTTCTCACCGTCCAGGCCAGAGCAAAATCATTGGATCTCCGCGTCGATGTCACGGGTGACTTGCCGTCGGCCATGTTGCTGGACGAGATCAGGTTCCGTCAAATTCTTCAGAACCTGATTGGTAACGCTATTAAATTCACGGCGAAGGGGCATGTAGAGGTTAAGGCGGAACCCATTACGTCCGCCGAAGGCGCCACCCTACGGATTACTGTCGCTGACAGCGGACCCGGGATTAGCCCTGAGGGCCAGGCCCAATTGTTTAAAAAATTCAGCCAGGTCGATCGCAAAGCGGGGGAGACTCAGACGGGTACAGGACTCGGACTCCTCATTTGCCGGCAACTGGTCGAGTTGATGGACGGGTCAATAAGTGTGGAAAGTGAGGCGGGTCATGGGACGAGCTTCATTGTCGATATCCCTATCAAACAAAATCCAGTGATGGAGCCTATCGAAACCGCTCCCCTCGCGGACAATGCCCAGTTGTCGGCGCATAGCCGGATCCTGGTCGTTGACGACGATGATGCCAGCCGCGAGTTTGTCACGACTGTCTTAAGGTCAGAGGGCTACGACGTGATAACGGCGGACAATGGCGATAAAGCCATGGGGCTCGCCATCCGGCAAACTTTTGACCTGATTTTCATGGATATCAACATGCCAGTGATGGACGGATATCTTGCAACGACAGGTATTCGCATTTCAAATGATCACAACGCTGCAGTCCCGATCGTTGCCCTTACGGCCAATCCGGCCGATGCGCAAAGCAAATCAATCGCTGCTGGGCTGAACGACGTTATTGGAAAGCCGGTCAAGCCTGCAACACTCCTGATAACCGCAGCGCAGTGGCTCGACAAACGCAAAGCTTGCTGACCTTAGCGCCCGGCCCGCCATTCCGCAATTCGTCGCCCAGCCCTTTCGAATAAACGAGATCGCGGTAGGGACCCTCATTGCTGAGCGCCTACCGGGCCACCGGAGGCAGTCGCCCAGCTCTGGTTCCCACAGAAGGTAGCGTCGTGGCCTGATAGGACGGCGTTTGTTTCGCCGACTTGGTTACGGAGCGCTTCGTGTCGTATGCCGCATGGGGAATAATACCAACCCGCGAAAATCTTGACTCATCGAGGATTGGCATTGCAACCTCGGAGATGATGATTGCTGCGCAAGCCAGGCCCACCGGCGCGGTCCTTGTCACGCACGACAAGGCCTTTCAACATATCTCTCCGCATCTGACGGGGCTGGAAAATTGGACCGCCGAAGACAACAGATAAATACGAGCTGGAAGCCCGATTCCTCAGAAATTACTTCGATATTTTTTAAGTTAAATTACAATTTTATGAAATATTTATTTCCTGAATATAACTTTCTTTGTATAATATATACAATAAATATTTTTAGATGGTCATCCGAAAGACAATGAAGTGCGTAGAAGCTGCAACCAAGTTGTTGGTAACATGCCGACATGATGGTCGTGGCGTGCAATTTGCGCGCTTCAATTCTGATTCAAGGACTCTAAGCCATGACCGATCATTCCATTGAACTTCATGATATCGTCGATACGGCTGTTGCAGCCGGCGCGTTCACGACTCTGGTTGCCGCGGTCACCGCTGCCGATCTGGGCGCCGTATTGAAGGGCGAGGGCCCCTTTACCGTGTTCGCACCGTCCGACGATGCGTTCGCCAAACTGCCGGCCGGTACGGTCGAAGATCTTATCAAGCCGGAAAACAAGGCCAAGCTGACGGCGATCCTGACCCTGCACGTTGTTTCGGGCAAGGTCATGGCCGCCGACATTACCCAAGCCATGGACGCTGCCTCGGTCAATGGTGAGGCCCTGCACATCGACCCGACGGATGGCGTCAGCGTCAATGGCGCCAAGGTTACGACGGCCGATATCGACTGCACGAACGGCGTGATCCACGTCATCGACACGGTTATCTTGCCGAAAGCCTAGAGCGGTATGCGTTTTGATGGAATCAAAACCCCGCTCTAAGTTTTTTGTTTTGTCGCGCAATTTATCCGAAAAGTGCGTCACACTTTATCGGATTGCGCTCTACAGCGAACGCCCCTCTCGATTTTCGGACCGTGAGGGGCCATCGTCTTCGCCCGAGTTTATGTCCCCGTGTATTTTTTTTGAAGCCCCCGCGGCTTACGGCATTGATTTCGGCGTACTGGCTACGGGAAAAACCGCACTGATCGAAGCCAGTGAAGGCTATTCACGCGGAGCCTGCCACATCGGCAGTGAAGCCTGTGCCGAACCCATGTTCACGCGTTGGCTGCAGCTCCTTGCGTCGGTGTCCCCTGGCTGAGACCGGAACGTATCCTGTGACCCGTTCTGATCTTTGGCTTGGTATTCGCCGCCATTCCGCTTTCCCTTGAACCCTCACGCGAAGCAGGTTCAAATTGCGCCTGTCATACACACAAGGGATAAACCGTGTCCGATGATACCTGGACCGGCGGCTATGTCGTCGATGTCGAATACACGCACGGCTTCTATCCGGAGCTGGCGCCACTGAATCTGGCCATGGCCGCAAGCCTGGCCGGGCGGCGCGCGGTTGACGTGGACCAAACCTACACCTACCTCGAACTGGGCTGCGGCAACGGCTATTCGACGGCGCTACTGGCGGCGGCCAATCCACACGGCCAGTTCTGGGGCAATGATTTCAACCCGACCCATATCCTGAATGCGCGCGCTACGGCCCAGGCCGCCGGGCTCGACAATGTCACCTTCCTGGAAGCCAGTTTCGAGGACCTGCTCACCAGCGAACTCCCGGAGTTCGATGTCATCACCCTGCACGGTATCTGGTCCTGGGTCAGCGCCGAGAACCGCCACTATATCGTCGAACTGATCCGCCGCCGCCTCAAGTCCGGCGGGCTGGTCTATGTCAGCTACAACTGCCTGCCCGGCTGGTCGCGCATTGCGCCCTTGCGGCGGCTGATGAAGCTGGGTGTGACCAACGCGTCTGCACCGGCGCCGGCGCGGGTCGAACAGGCGCTCAGCTATGCCCGCGCCATCCGTGAGGCGGGATCAGGCTTTTTCGCGTCAACACCGGAAACGAGCGCCCTGTTGGACCAGTTGGCCAAGGAAAGCCCCACCTACCTGGCGCACGAGTACCTCCATGAACAGTGGTGGCTTTTTTACCAGGACGAGGTCGCCGACGCGCTCGGCCCGGCGCGGCTGGCCTATGTGGGACCGGCGCGGTTGATGGACGGATTCGACCAGTTCAATTTAAAGCCGCCGCAGCGCGCCCTTCTTGCCGCCCCCGATGCGCCCGCCGCAACCGAGGTGGTACGCGACTTTCTTCTGGACCGGCGCTTCCGCCGCGATATCTATGGCCGCGGCTGTCCCGCGCTGGCGCCCGCCGAGGTCTCGGCCTGGATGAACGGGCGGCGCTTCGCGCTGGCGCGTCTGCGCAGCCTGTGTCCCCTCAAGTTCCAGCGCCCAGGCGGCGAGTTCAACCTGACCCCGCAGGTCTTCGACGCCGTCCTCGATGGTCTGGTCGCCGGGCCGTCGACAATCGACCAGCTTCGCGCCCTGCCTGCGCTTAAGGCCATCGAAGCCCGGCACATCGAACAGTCGCTGGGCGTGTTGTGCGCCCTCGCCTACGTCCAGCCCGCCTTGCCGGCGCAAGGCGATGCCGCCCGCAAGGTGGTTACCGACCGTTTCAACGCCGCAGCGCTGCAATCGGCGGCGGCGGGCAGACCGGTCGCCGCCCTGGCCTCGCCGGTCACCGGAACGGGCATCCCGCTTCCCGGCCCGGAACAGGCGTTTCTGGCCGCCGTTCTGCGCGGCCAGGCCCCGGAAGCCCTGGCCGAAGCTATGGCGCCCGACTCCGAAGAGCAACGCAACGCCCTGCGCGCCCGGGCACAGACCTTCGCGCGCGAGGGGATAGGTGTGCTCATGGCTTTGCAGGTGATCTAAAGAACTGCAATCTAGAGCGGGGTTTTGATGGAATCAAAACCCCGCTCTAAGTTTTTGTTTTGTCGCGCAATTTCTCCGAAAACGGGCGCGCCCGTGCGGTGGCGTCCACTTTATCGGATTGCACTATAATACCTATCAACGAAAAGATTGACACATTGACAGTAGGTAGACCCCTCCGCCTCGAGCCTCGCCGGCAGGCAGCGCTGCGCCCTTTGGGCTCGCTTGCTCGGCACCTCCCCATTTAAAATGGGGAGGAGAAGAAACCATTGAACATATTCTTTTTTCTCGTCCCCATCCCTTCGATGGGGAGCGGGGTGGCCCGTGCCATGGCGAGCAAGCGGAGATCGAAGATCGTAGCGCGTCGAGACGGAGGGGGCCCCTTGCGGAAAGAATGTCAAAGTCAAAGTGGGTGGATATAATACCAAGCCTCATAAAGAATGACGCTTGGTATTCGCATTCTTTCAGCTCAAACGCCGCCGCAAGGGCGGCCCCGATGGCTCCTCGCAAAAACTGGAGCTCCCCAGAAACGTGCGGTGGCGCGCTTGCCAACCCGCGATGAGTCAAGGTCACGGAGGGACGGCATAACATATGTACTAAAAATATGTACTTATTGCGCTTTCGATATGTCCGTGATACGTTGACTCGACAGGTATCACGAGGTTCGCCGTGGGAATCGCCAAACTCTTCATGACTGGGCAAAGCCAGGCCGTTAGGCTGCCCAAAGCGTTTCGCTTCGAAGGCACAGAAGTCGAAATCCGCCGCGATGACGTAACCGGCGAGGTCATACTGCGGCCTAAACGTCATGACTGGTCCGATTTTTACGCCCTGGCAGACCAGACCAAGATACCGGCTGACTTCCTGGGCCAAGAAGACCGTTTGAAAGATGATCCTTCGGTTGATCCCTTTGCCGGTTTTGACGAATGAGCCAGTATATGCTGGACACCAACATGGTCAGCCACGTCCTGCGCGGCGACATCAAATCGGTCCGTGAACGCCTGGACCAGACGGTGGCCCTTGGTGGCACCATCTCGCTGTCCGTCATCAGTCAGGCTGAGTTGTTTTATGGCTGGGCCCGGCGCGGACATCCGGCGGCGCTAGGCAAACTTATCGGCGGATTTCTTGTCGGGGTCGAGGTTCAGCCCTGGACCGAGGCTGTCGCTCGTTGCTACGGGGATCTTCGGGCTTCGTGTGAAGCGGCGGGTGTGAACCTGACGACCTCGGACATGATGATCGCGGCCCACGCCAAAACCCTGGGCGCCATCTTGGTCTCACGCGACAAGGCGTTTCAACATATCAGGTCTTACCTGGCAGCCTTGGAAGATTGGACGGTCGATATCTAGAGCGGGATGAGTTTTGATGGAATAAAAATCCCGCTCTAAATTTTTGTTTTATAACGCATTTTGTCCGAAAACGGGATCGCCGGCGCGGTGGCGTCCAATTTATCGGATTGCGCTATAGCCTATCCTGTATTGCGCAAAGCGCTGGCCACGCCGCTGACCGTCAGTTGCATGGCCAGCTTGACCAGCTTGTGCTGGTTGCCGGCGCGGCGGACGGCGAACAGATGCGCTTGCAGCCGGTTCAGCGTATCCAGCAGCGGCCGTGAGCGCTCGATCTGGTGGCGCAGCCGTTCATGAGTCGACAGCAGGGTCTCGGCACCACGGATACGCTTGATCAGCGCAACCGTGTCGTCAAACTCGAAACGAATCTGAGAAAAGATGCGCTTCGCCTCTTCCGGTTCGGAAGCCAGCGGCAGGTAAAGGGCGGCGATATCCATATCCGCCTTGGCCAGGGCCATTTCCATATTGGCCAGGAAAACATCGAAGAAGTCCCAACCGACCATTTCGGCAAGAGTCGCGTCGTCGATGCCGGCTTCGCGTACGGCAGCGGCAAAGCCATACCATCCCGGCAGCATCAGGCGCGCCTGCGACCACGAGAACACCCACGGGATGGCGCGCAAATCCTCGATCTTGTCCGATGCCGTCCGCGACGCCGGCCGCGAACCGATCTTCAGGTCGGAAATCTCCGAGATCGGCGTCACCGAGCGGAAAAAGCTGAGGAAGTGCGGGTCGTCATAGACCAGGCCGCGATAAGCCTTGAACGAGGCGTCGCACAGCTTATCCATGACCGGAGCGAACGCCTTTTCCAGCTTGATGTCGGCGTCATGCTCGGTGCCGCGCGGCACGGTCGCCAGGAAGGTGGCGGCCGCGAAGCTGTCCAGAGTCTTATGCGCCGTCGTGACATTGCCGAACTTGCGGGCGATCATTTCGCCCTGCTCCGTCACGCGGATCTGGCCGTTCACCGTACCCTCGGGCTGGGCGAGAATGGCGGCAAAGGCCGGACCACCACCGCGGCCGACCGAGCCGCCGCGACCATGGAACAGGCGCAGCTTGACCCCGGCCTTGTCGCAGACATCCTTGACGGCCTTGGAACCCTTGTGCAGGTTCCAGCGCGACGCCGTGTAACCGCCGTCCTTGTTGGAGTCGGAGTAGCCGAGCATGACTTCCTGAATCGCCGGCCGGCCCATTAGCGATCGGACGGCAAAACTGCCTAGCCACTTCTTCATGATGTCGGGTGCGGCTTCCAGGTCGCCAATGGTTTCGAACAGCGGCGAGATCTTGATCATGGTGTGCGGCTGCGGGCCACCGCGGACCAGGCCGGCCTGTTTAAGCAGGACCAGCGGCTCGAGGATGTCCGAGACCGAGGCCGCCTTGGAGATGACATAGGCGCCGAAGGCCTCGGGGCCGTAGACCTTGATCAGGGCAGCAGCGGCATCGACAATACGCAGTTCCTTGCGCGTCTCGTCGGAGTACTTGGCGAAGTCCCAACGCAGCAGGCGGTCATTGGTCAGTTCGGCGAACAAGAGCGAGCAGCGCTCGCTTTCCGACATGCCGAGATAGTCGACCAGTTCCGACGACTGGGTGAACAGCTCAGCGATAACGCGCTCATGGACGTCGGAATTCTGCCGCAGGTCCAGCGCCAGCAGGTGGAAACCGCACGAGCGGGTTATACGGATCAGGGTCTTCAGCGTGCGGCCGATCATGCGCCGGCCGCCGCGTTCGACCAGGCTGTCGCGGATGATTCGCAGGTCGCTGCTGAAGGCCTCACCGCTATCATAGGCCGGCGCCAGCGAAGCGCCGTTGATTGCCGGCTCGCCCAGGAGCTGGGCGCGTGTGCACGTCAGGCGTTGTTTAATATGGGCGAGGGCGCGGCGATAGGGCTCATCGATGCGGTGGATGTCGGTGTTCATCGACTTACGCGCCAGGTCGTTTACGAAATCGCTGGCCGGGGTCACTTCGTCGGATACAGTAAGTTCACGGGCCAGTTGGTCCAACTGCTGGACGTAGAAGTCAAACATCACAGCCGCCTGGGTCTTGAAGGCGTAGTTGAGCGTGACCTCATCGACGTGGGGGTGGCCGTCGCGGTCGCCGCCGATCCACGAACCCAGCTTGATGATATTGGGCAGTTTGCCGTCATGGGGAATGTCGCGGCCCCATTCATTGTACAGCGTGACCAGAGCGGGCAGGACCGACCGCTTGACGGCGCCGACCAGGTTGTTGATCTCGTCCTGGACGGTGATCCGCTCCGGCCGGTTCAGGCGCGTGTTCCACAGAAGCGACACCGCGCGGTAAAGGTCGTCCTCCAGCTGAGCGCGCTCGGACGGGTTAGTGACCTTTTGGTAGGCCTGCAGCAACTGGCTTATTTCGTATTCGCGCTCGACCACACTGGCGCGGCGCATCTCGGTCGGGTGAGCGGTGAAGACCGGCGAGGCCAGCAGTTCCGACAGGACGGTTTCGACCTCCTCGGCCTCAAGGCCGCCGCGCTGCGCCGAACGGACGGCATTGGCGAGGCTGACCGGCTTGACCTGTCCTTCGGAGTCGATGAAGGTGTCGATCTGCCCCAGTTGCGACACGTCATCAACGATCACCTGCAGCGTCGACTGGCAGGTCAGGATGCGCGCCGCATGGGCAGCCTGCGATTCTGATAGACTGGAAAAATCGAAATCCAGCAGTTTCAGCGCCTCGATCTTATCGAGCACGCCGCCGCGCCCCAGGTCAGTGACGGTTTCATTGAGATAGCCATCCAGAAGGGCGGCATTGTGTCGGACGTGATCGACGACGGTCTCATTCATGGCCTGAAAGCCTTCAAAAAGTTGCTTCTACCCGTCAGGGCGGGATGTGTTTTGATGGAATCAAAACCCCGCTCTGGCTTTTTGTTGTGTCGCGCAATTTTTCCGAAAACGGGAGCGCCCGTGCGGGTGCCACACACTTTATCGAATTGCGCTCCAGATCCTTCACCCGTGGCGGTGCGGATTTTTGTCTTCAACAACAAGCTTAGTGATATTTTTGTGCAGCGCAAGATGACGTAACGCCAACGCAATAGGTTTGGCTTACATGACCAATAACTTCAATAGGTTGCTGGTGAAAAATTTGTGGTTGCAGTCGCAACAAGCCGCGTTCATCCAATTCTTAACGGTTTCGCGATAAGCTTACTATCCAATGAGCCTTAAGAAACTAAGCGGATACATCCATGGCCAAAGCCACCTACCACCGTCATCAGCGCGTCTTTGTTGAGCCCGTCGGCACCTGGGCTGTCATCGACAAGGTCAATCCGGTGTGGGTAAAGGGCTTCGACGAGCCGGTGCGGGTGACCTACGACTGTGGACTGGGCCGCGACTTTGCCGAGGGCGAGCTGATTCCCGAAGCCGAGGCCGAGGCACGCGACAGTGAGATGGGCAACTGGCGCCTCATGCGCGCCCGCAACAAGTGGCAGAGCCCCGAAGAATCGCGCAACCATCCCTTCCCTGGCACCTATCCGGTCGTCGTCACCGATGTGAACGACTGGGGCGGTTGGCGCGTGCCCGGTGCGGAATATGAACGTGATCCGGGCCTGATCGAGATGCAGGCACGGCTGATCGCTGCGGCACCACGTTTGCTGAAACTGATCAAGGACCTGCGCGAATACGCCCGTGACAACAGCGCCGAGATCGACGACGACCTGTTGAAGCTGGCCAAGCGTGCGGAACAGCTGCGCAAAGCCGTTGAGCAAGAAACCAACGATACGAAGGTTGCAGAGTAAGCTTTTTGCGCATTGCCTTCGGCCGGCGACGCCCCATATGGTCCGGGAGCACCTCCATCCGGACCCGATCATGCGCACTGAACAGCCTCCCGTCATTCGCCTCGTCGACTACAGGCGTCCGGATTTCCTGATACCCGCCACCGAACTGACTTTCGAACTGGCGCCGACCGCCACGCGGGTGAAGGCCCGCCTCACCCTGCACCGCCAGGGCGCCGCCGATGCCCCGCTGGTCCTGATGGGCGAGCGGCTGAAATTGATCTCGGTCGCTATCGACGGTCAAACGGTGACGGACTTCACCGTCACGGACCAAACCTTGACGATCGCTTGTGTCGCTGACCAGTTCGTCCTCGAAACCGAGGTCGAGATCAACCCGTCCGACAACAAGACCCTGGAGGGGCTGTACATGTCGTCGGGCCGCTATTGCAGCCAGTGTGAGGCCGAGGGCTTCCGCAAAATCACCTACTATCTCGACCGGCCCGACGCGATGAGCAAGTACCGCGTCCGCATCGAGGCGCCGAAGGCTGGCTTTCCCCATCTGCTGTCCAACGGCAACCTGATCGCGGCGGGCGATGCGGGCGATGATCGCCATTTCGCCCAGTGGGAAGATCCGTTCAACAAGCCCAGCTATCTGTTCGCCCTGGTCGCCGGGGAACTGGATGTGCTGGAGGATGGCTTCACCACGGTTTCCGGTCGTGAAGTCGCCTTGCGGATCTATGTTGACACCGGCATGCGCGATCGCGCCGCCTATGCCATGGACGCCCTGAAACGATCCATGCGCTGGGACGAAAAGGTCTATGGCCGCGAGTACGACCTGGACCTGTTCATGATTGTCGCCGTCCGCGACTTCAACTTCGGCGCCATGGAAAACAAGGGTCTGAACATCTTCAACGCCTCGCTGCTGCTGGCGGATTCGACCACGGCGACCGACCTCGATTATGAACGCATCGAGTCGGTCGTGGCCCACGAGTATTTCCACAACTGGTCGGGCAACCGTGTCACCTGCCGTGACTGGTTCCAATTGTGCCTGAAGGAAGGTTTGACAGTTTATCGCGACCAGGGGTTTTCGGCCGACCAGCGCGGCCACGCCGTCCAGCGCATCAAGGATGTGCGCGCCCTGCGGGCGCGCCAGTTCCCGGAAGATTCCGGCCCCCTCGCCCACCCGGCACGGCCGTCGTCCTACGCCAAGATCGACAATTTCTACACGGCCACCATCTACGAAAAGGGCGCCGAAATCGTCGGCGTACTGCGCACCATCGTGGGTGCCGACACTTACCGCCGCGCGCTGGACCACTATTTCGCGACGAACGATGGCACCGCGGCAACCCTGGAAGACTTTATCGCCAGTTTCTCGGCCGTCACAGGCGAAGACTATTCTGGCATGCTGAACTGGTATACCCAGGCCGGCACACCACAGCTTCACATCGCCTCCAGCTATGACGCCGCCGCCCAGACACTGACGCTTCGCCTGACCCAGACCACGCGGCCGACACCCGGTCAGCCGACAAAGCAGGCCCTGCCCATCCCGATCCGTCTGGGTCTGCTCAGCGAAGCCGGCGAGACGCTTACCTTCGATAGCGGCCAGACCGAGACCCTGATCGTGCTGCGCGAACCCAGCCGGGACGTCGTGCTGACGGGCGTTGCCGAAACGCCGGTCATCTCGGCCCTGCGCCATTTCTCGGCACCGGTCATACTGAATCTGGACGAAGCGGACAGCCACGCCTTCGCGCGTTTGCGCGGTGATCCCGATCCGTTCAATCGCTGGGAAGCGGCGCAGGGCCTGGCGCGGACCATTCTGCTGAACCCCGAACCGACACAGGCCTCGATCGATGCCTTCGCCGCCGGGCTGAACGCCGCCCTGACCGACGACGCCCTGGAGCCGGCCTTCAAGGCGCTGATCCTGGGCCTGCCAACCGAAAGCGACCTGGCCCAATCGATCCTGCCGGTCGACCCGGCCTTCCTGCACGCCAGCCGCAAGCGGTTCAAGGCCGCCCTGTCTGTGCAGGTAAAGGATACGCTTGAGGCGCTTTACAAGGCTATCGCCACCCCAATAACCTTTTCGCCCGACGCCCGGGCCGCCGGCAACCGCGCCTTCCGCAATGCCCTGCTCGACCTGCTGCTGGCCGGGCATTCAGACGATCCGCAGATGATCGCCCTGGCCGAAAACCACGTCAAGACCGCGACCAATATGACCGACACGGTCGGCGGTTTGATCGCCCTGATGCCTGTTCAGGGCGCGCCCTACCAGGCAGCACTGGACGCCTTTTACGCCCGCTTCCGCCACGAACCCCTGGTCATGGACAAGTGGTTCTCGCTGCAGGCTGCCTGCCCGCATCCCGACACCCTGGCCCGGGTCGAAGCGTTGCAAAACCACCCGGATTTCGACGCCAAAACGCCCAACCGCTGGCGCGCCCTGGTCGGGGGTTTCGCCGCCAACCAGAGTGCCTTCCACCATCGCGAAGGCAAGGGTTACGCGTTCCTGGTCAAACAGGTGCTCACCGTAGACAGTTTCAATCCGATGACCGCCGCAAGGATGATTGAACCGCTGTCGCGATTCCGCAATTATGTCTCGCCCTACAAGGAGGGCATGCAAAAGGCGCTGGAGACCATCCTGGCCCAAACCAACCTGTCGAAAAACGTGGCTGAACTGGCAGGCAAGGCGCTAAACGGATAGGGACGACCGGAGCGCTTTTCAACCCGCGATGAGTCAAGGTCATTGCGGCCAGGTAGGAAACGCGCCTTTACAAAAAGCAAAGATGCTCCAGGGTTGTTAACCAATCCTAAGCCAAATCCTTCGAAAGATCGATTTTGTCCAGTTACGCGTAATTTCAGGAGACAATATTGGCGGGCCTCGAACGTGTTCGGTTCCTGGTGGTGGACGATAACGCCCACATGATCAATATTGTCAAAACCATCCTGCGTGGTTTTGGCGCGACCCAGATATTCGAAGCGCGCGATGCCACCGAGGCCTTCCACCGCCTTAAACACGACTCGATCGACATCGTCATCACCGACTATCAGATGGAGGTGCTGGACGGGGTCGAGTTTATCAAGCTGGTGCGCAACTCGTCTGACAGTGCCAACCGTTATGTCCCGATCATCATGCTGACCGCCCACTCGGAACGCTCGCGGGTGCTGTCGGCGCGCGACGCCGGAACCAATGAGTTCTGCTGCAAACCCGTCACCGCCCAGGAACTGCACCGCAAGGTCGTCGCCATCGTCAATCATCCCCGGCCATTCATCAAGACCGTCGGGTATTTTGGGCCCGACCGCCGCCGCAAGATGGACGCGAAATATATGGGACCAGAACGCCGCGAGGGCTGGAGCCAAGACCACAAACCGCCGGTCAACAAGAAAAGCAACGTGACTCAGGACACCCACGACGCCAACGAGGACGTCGCGTAGCTTTATTCACGCCACACGGCAGCTCAAATCGATATAGAAATAGCGGTTGATAACAGAAATTTAGAAAGACTTAAGACTCTCGACAATAGCTTAACTCAGCGTTTACCCTCTGACTTGCATGCGAATCACGGTGGGATATTAAGTGGCGTCTGGACGTCAACATCAGCGATCGTCCGCCCCCGTGACAGGCGCCGCATCGGTGCGCCGGTCGCGCGACGAAGGCGTGTCGCAACCCCAGCACGGCGGCTTTAAGCAGGCCTTGAAAAGCTCCGCCATGACCATGGCGACCTACCCCGTCGGCAATTCCATGCCCCTGTGGATCCGCCTGGGCGCTCTGGGCCTGACGCTCGGGCTGGTCCTGTTCATGGGGCTGTCCACCCTGCAACTGAACAACAGCGCGTCGGCCGATGAGGACAGCGAAGGCCGCGCCCTGCTGGCGGCGGCGCAACTGACGGCGGCGCGTGCCGAAACGCGTTTGACCGCGGGACGGATGGCGCTGGACGCCGCCGCCCTGCACCTGGCGGCACGGCCCGACGATCCGCTGACCGCCACCGAGCAAGGGCTGAAACTGTCGCGCGGCGCCGCGCTCAGCGTCACCGTCATCAGGGACGGCGCGGTTGCCGCGACCAGCGGCAGCGACGAAGCCAGCCTGGTTCTGCGCGCTGGCCGGGACGGCACCGGCACCGGCCTTGTCACGCTCAACTCACGCCTTACGCCACAACCGCGCCCCTACATCGTCAGCAGGGCCGGCAACCTGGCCGTGGTGGCGCGTCTGAATGGCGAACTTGCATCGCCGGTTGCCAATTGTCTCAGTGTCCTGGTCGACGCCGGCGGCGTCATTGTCGCATCCTCCGAGGAAAAGCTGATCGGCCAGGATATCAAGGATGCCTTGGATGTCAGCTACAACCAGCTTCGCGCCCGCGCCGACAGCCGTGACCTGATCCAGGGCGCGCGCGATGGCGCAGGCTTTGTCAAACTGGCCTCGGCGCCGCAGGGCGACGGCCTGATTGCGGTCGCTGGCCTGCCGACACAACAGTTCTATTCGTCCTCGGCCAACTGGATAAAGGGCCTGATCTTCGTCGGCGGGCCCTTGCTGATCGGCGCCCTGTTCGGCGTTCTGCTGGTCTTTCAGGCGCGCAAGAGTCAGTCCGATGCCCTGCAGTTCCGGGCCAATGAGCAGCGTTACCGCCTGGCGGTCGAGGCGGCGCGCTGCGGCATCTGGGACTGGGACCTGGAACAGGACCTGATCTACATGTCCGACGTCACCGGCGTCATGCTGGGCTGGGGCGGCGGGGGCGTCGCCACGACCGGTGAGTTCGTCAACCGGGTGGCGCCGGAACACCGCGCCGACGTCATGAAGGCCCTGGACACGGCCCGGCTGAAGGGCGCCTTCGATGTCTCCTTTCGCGTCCCCAATGCCGAGGGCAAATCGATCTGGGTCGATGTCCGCGGCCAGTCGGTTGGCGCCCGCACGCAACTGGGGTTCATGCGGCTGAACGGCGTGGCGCTCGACGTCTCCGACGAGCGCATGGCCCAGTCGCGGGCCCAACGCGCCGAGGCCCGCCTGCTCGATGCTATCAATTCGGTCAGCGACGCCTTCGTGCTGTGGGACCGCCGCCATCGCCTGCTGATGTGGAACACGACCTTCGGCGAGACCTTCGGCGTCGATGCGCGGTTCCTGCGCGTCGGCACACCGCGCGAACTGATCGACCAGGTAATGCAGATCGCCATTCGCCGCCATCAGCCGGCGCCGGATGCCCGTGACGGCGTCTATGAAGCCGAGTTAAACAACGGACGCTGGATCCAGATTTCGGAAAGCCGCACCCTGGAAGGCGGCCGTGTTTTGACCGGCACCGACATCACCGCCGTCAAGGTCCAGGAAGAGTTCCGCCGCCGCAACGAGGAGGAACTGCAGGCCCTGGTCCAGAAGCTGGAACAGGCGCGCCAGCAGCAGATGATCCTGGCGCGCAAGTACGAGATGGCCAAGATCCGCGCCGAGGCGGCCAATCATGCCAAGAGCGAATTCCTGGCCAATATGTCGCACGAACTGCGCACGCCGCTGAACGCCATCAACGGCTTCTCGGAAATCATGGCGACCGAGATGTTCGGGCCGCTGGGCCATGCCCGCTACAAGGAATATGCCGGCGACATTCTGGGCTCGGGTCAACACCTGCTCAGCCTGATTAACGACATTCTCGACATGTCGAAGATCGAAGCGGGCAAGATGAGCCTGCGTTTCGAGCCGGTCAGCTTGGACGAGGTGATCGAGGATACCCTGCGCCTGGTGCGCCAGCGGGCGGAAAAGGCCGGGCTGAAGATGCGGGTCCACATGCCGCAGTTGCCCGAGATCGAGGCCGATTTCCGCGCCCTGAAGCAGATCCTGCTGAACCTGCTGACCAATGCCATCAAGTTCACGCCGCAAAACGGAACGGTGACCGTGTCAGCGGCCATGACCGACGCCAATGTCCACATCACCGTGGCCGATACCGGCATCGGCATCGCCGCCCGGGACATGGAGCGCCTGGCCAAGCCGTTCGAGCAGATCGAGAACCAGTTTTCCAAGACCAGGGAGGGTACGGGCCTGGGCCTGGCCCTGACCAAGTCGCTGATCGAGATGCACCACGGCCGGCTGGAGATCGACAGCAGCGAAGGCCAGGGCACGACGGTCAATGTCATTCTCCCGATCCACCAGAACGGCCAGGCTGTCCGGGACGAAGACGACGCAGCGGCGGCGTAGCTGTTACAGCGCAATCCGAAAAGCAGCGTCCACGTTATCGGATTGCGCTCGAATGCGGGCGGTATTTCCCGTCTT
>NZ_AWGC01000025.1 GCF_000495835.1 Asticcacaulis sp. AC402 | reverse complement strand
GACTCCGACCCCTTTGTTTTCTTCAGGACGGCGCCCTTTTACCTTTTCCATGCGGAAGCCTAATCAAGAGCAAGTTTGCCGAAATACATCTGGAAGATTTTGCCCTGCTAGTTGCGGATAAAATTCGGGAGATATTCATGTCGTTATGGCGCTATTTAATAGTGTTTATCAGGATTTTTACGTCTGCTGTTCTTGTTGGACTATTCATTTGGTATGGATTGGTCGTTGACGAAATACATAAGCAATGGGTTATTGAAAAGAGTTCACATTATCCCTATGTTTTTTCGCAAAAAGGTAATGGCTTTCTATATATGACGTCAGATCAGAACGATACTAGACTGATGATTTTTGGTGCCGGTGCCGTTGTTTTTTTGATCGGTGCCGTAGCATGGAATATTCCTTTAAAGAGGCGCCAAAAGCCGTAGCAACTAAACCAAAAACTTCTATCATGTTCATTGGATGCGTCATCGGAGCCTGGGTCTGACTTGTTTTTAGCTAACAAGTATCAGATGGTGAAAAATATGGTGACATGATATCATGTGCATAAATTATGTGCTGTCGCACTATCCTAATTTGGTTTGTGAAGGAGGTGTCATGGCCAGGCGAGTACGGGTAACGGTTCCGGGTGTTCCGCACCACGTGACGTAACGCGGCAATCGTCGCGAAGCCATTTTCCTGGAAGCTGGCGACCAGGAGACCTGCTGGCGGAATAGCTGCGCCGGTGTGGTCGCATTCCTTTCGCGCCTTCGCGCCTTCGCGTGAGACCTCTTGACGGTCTTTATCTACCGCCACATGCTGTTCGAACTGTCGCAAAATTTCACGCGAAGACGCGAAGACGCGAAGAAGAAAGAAATTTAAGGGTCAGCGACAGTTTTTGAACATCAGAGCAGCGGAAATTGAGATTCGGGCGACGACTGGGTCTGATCTACAATGGCCTTTAATGGCCGCGTGCGCCGCGCCTGACGCTTGCCGGGGAGGCTCACCATGTGATCCAGCGCGGCAACAACAAACAGGCCATATTCTTCTGTGACGCGGACCGGAAAATGTCTCTGGCCGACCTCAGGGATGGGCTAGCCCGTTATGGTTGCGCTCTGCACGCCTATGTCCTGATGACCAACCATGTTCACCTGCTTCTCACGCCGGGGCAGGACGACGCTGTCGGTCAGCTTATGCAGTCGTTGGGGCGTCGCTATGTTGGTTACATCAATCGCAGCTACGGCCGGACCGGTACGCTGTGGGAAGGCCGGTTCAAATCGACAATCGTCGATGCTGAAGACTACGTCATGGCCTGCTATCACTATATCGAAGCCAATCCGGTGCGCGCGCACATGGTGGCGCAAGCAACCGACTATCCCTGGTCAAGTTTTGGCGCGAATGGGCATGGATTTGCAAATTCGCTGATCACTCCGCATCAGGTCTATTCCGAGCTTGGCGCGACGCAAGATGCGCGTCAGGCGCGGTACAGGGCGCTATTTGACGAGGGGCTAGCCGAGGAGATAATCACGCTTCTGCGCGATTCCGCCCAACGCGGCTGGGTCGCGGGCAGCGATCGGTTCCGCCGGCAGATCGAAGCCGCGCTTGGACGTCGGGTCGAGCGGCCGGTGAGGGGAAGGCCGCGCAAGAAACAGGAGGAAGAGGTCAAGGTGGATCATCAGGCGCGGCTGTTGTAAGGTCCGTAATTGTCTCTGACCCCTTTATTTGATAGATAAGCGCGCGTTCCAAAATCGAGTGCAACAGGCGATCATGTCGCCGTAAATTTTGAATCTTTGGCGCGAAGCGTCAGGCTTGAATATCGCTGCGAGCACTCGTCATGCGCCCTATCGGGCTGCGTCCTGCCCTTCGATGTCGTTTCTTTCTGTCGTTTTCGGGGTCACGATGAAAAAAATGAGCGCCGCCGTGCCAATACCGATGAGCGTCGCGAGCATGTCGTGGAGGTCAAACACCAATCTTCGGCTCGTCCGTTGAAACAGTTCCCAGCCAATCAGTCCAAACCCGCTGAGCGCAGCGCAGGCCAGAAATCGGTTCCTCATCGACTCGACGGTGGTGTGGCGCCTCTGACTGGCCCAGATGCTCAGCACAACAAAACAAATGGCGATCGCCGCCGCAAAGTTTGGTGCCACCCCAACGAGATATGCGCCGATGGGCTCAAGCGCCATGGACTGATCCCGAATCCAGTGAACACCTGACAGCAACATCAATCCACCAATCCCGACAAGACCGTAAAGCGTCGACAGTTGCACGCGCCATCTCCCAAAACCCTGGTCTTTGATTACCATGCGGCCGGGAATGTCGGCAAGAGGGGCATTGCGCAGGGGCTGCGACCGGACTTGGGCGCAACCACGTCCAGATCCGCGAGTCATAAGGCGCGCCGCTGGAAACGGCGGCAATCGCGCTTCGCCTGAGGCCGTATCAGTTGCTGAAGGTCTGATACATGAAGTAGTTCAGCACGCCACCGGGGATCAGGTTATTGACCCACTGTTCCATGAACACGCCTGCCTCGGCAATGCCGGTACGCGGTACAAACAGAATGTCAAACCGCCGCAACGCAACGAGGTCGCCCGCTTTGCCTTGCAAAGGTGTCTTGAGATCAATCACCCGCCGCATGGCGCCGCCACTGGGGCCCCGCCGGATCAGCATGACCTTGTCGCGCTTGGCGCCGCGGGTAAAGCCGCCTGCCGCCAGGGTGGCCTGCAAGGCATCCATGTCGGCCATCATCTCGACCCAGCCCGGGTTGTTGACCTCGCCGCCGACCAGCACGCGCATCGGCACAATGTCCCCCGGATAGACGAAAATCGTCGGGTCGCGCAGGATCTGGGCATACCGGGCCGCGATCGCCTGCTGCAGGTCCGGCACGCTGCGATAGGCGGCCATGACCTGGCCGATCAAGGCCAGGGTGATGCGGCCGTCGGGACCGATCTGGGTCTGGCGGTTCAACTCAGGGGCCGACGGGACGACGATCTCCAGCTTGTCACCCGGATAGAAGAGATAAAGCGGTTCGTCGTCTGTCCAGGTCGCGAACGGGATATCGTGCGCCCGGGGCATGCGTTCGCCGGCGCGCACCACGGCCGCCGGAGCCAGGCCGGCCAGGGTTGCTCCAGCTAAAAGCGTTCTGCGGGTGATCATGCCGGAAAGCATACCTGAGTCGTGAGCGAAAATTGAGCGGCTCTTCGCTACCATGGCAAATCGTAAACCTTCGTTAACGGTCTTTTCCGTAAGGTTGTTAAGGTTTGGTTTTGTTAAGACTCCAAAATGCCAGGGCAAATGCCTGGGCCAACAAAACCACTGGTCAGTAACGAGAGAATCCATGCACCCTCAGGACACGTGGGATGACGAAGAGGCGACGGTTGTGCCTTTGCGCCGCAACGCCCGCGATCAGGGGAAGGGCCAGGACAGAGGGATGACGCAGACGGCCGCAAAACCCACGGCCGCACGCCTGCAACTGGGGATGGACGACATCCTGCGGATGCTGGTGCGCGAGATCTGGCTGATGGCCATCATCTTCGCCGTCATTTTCGGCATCGGAGCCGCTGTCGCCCTGTCCATGCCGAGCAGCTACACCGCCAGTGCCAGCCTGCTGATGCAGCTTACCAAGGACTATGTCTATGATCCCCTGGTCAACGACACCGCCAAGGGGGCCATCTCGACCACCGACGAAGTCGTCCAGTCCGAAGTCGAAATCCTCAACTCGACCGAGTTGAAAAAACGCGTCATCGCCAAGGTCGGCCTGAAGACGGTCCTGCCCGAAACCCCGGCCCTGTGGAACCCGAAGACCCCGGCCCAGTCCGCACAAGCCGAGGCCGCGGCGCTCAAGGTGCTGCAGGGCGGTTTCGCCACCTCGACCGCGCCCCAGAACAAGGTGGTGCGCCTCACCTTCAAACATGCCGACGCCATGGCGGCGGCGCTGATCCTCAACACCCTGATCGACGAATACCAGATCTACCGCCAGCAGGTTCTGACCGAATCGATCGGCCCGGCCCTGGAGCAGCAGAAGCAAGCCTTCGATCAGCGCCTGATCGAGGCTGACACCGCCTATCAGACCTTTCTGGCACAGAGCGGAGTCGGCGATTTCGTTACCGCAAAAGCGACCTACGCCACTCTGTCGCAGCAGATCACCACCGAACTGTTCACCGTCGACGCCAGGCTGGCCGAGGGGCGCGCCAGACTGGCCGGCGTGAACCGCAGCCTGGCCGGCCTTACGCCTGAAATGAGCGTCGAGCGCGACCTCGACCTCAGCGTCCCCAACAAGATCTTCACGCTGAAACAAAAGCGCCAGGAGTTGCTGACCCGCTACCTGGCGTCGGCTCAGCCGGTGCGCGATGTCGATGCCGAAATCGCCGGCTATGAGGCGATGATGGCCGGTGGCCAGGGGGTTGGCGAACAGGCTCACCGCGTCGGCGTCAATCCGATCTACCAGGACCTGACAACGCAAAAGCTGAACCTCGAATCCGAAATTGCCTCGCTGGACGGCCGGCGCCGCCTGCTTCAGGGCCAGTCCGACGATGTCACAGCCCGATTGCTGTCGCTTCAGGGCCTGGAGGGCCAGTACAACAGCCTGGTCATTGACCGCGATACCCTGCAGAAAAAGGTCAGCACCTTCAACGAACGTATTCAGGAAAACGAGGCCCAGCGCGAAATGTCCAAGGGCGGAAGCGATGCCGTCCGTGTTGTCGAAAAGGCATCGCTGCCGGACAAGCCAAAGAGCTTCAAGAAGATTATCCTGATCATGTCCTTTCTGTTCGCCGGGTTTACGGCCCTGTGCGTCGGCGGTCTGCGGGTGGTGACACGCAAGGGCTTTGTCAATGCCGACATGGCGTCGCGGGCCCTGGACCTTCCGGTCCTGGCGACCGCCGGCGTCAAAACGGGCAGTCACGCTGAGGACCGCCCGGTGCGTGCCGCATGAGGCCTCGCTTGATCCGGTCAGGGCTCTCTGCGACAGTGGCAATTGCGATTCGTGTATCCAACTCGGGTCGTGTTTGAATTCGGGCATATGGTTGATTTAACAAAGGAAATGGCGGATCTCATGTCGGCACTCGGTCGGCCGCAGACCCGTGCCGGACGTGCCTTTATGTTCGTCTCTGCCTTTTCGGGCGAGGGCGTGTCGACGGTTGCGCGCGAATATGCCCGTTGCGAAGCCGCCTTTGCCAAGCGCCCGGTGTGGCTGATCGACGCCGATCTGGCCCAGCCCTCGCAGATGCAGGCCGTGACCGAGGACGCTGGCCGGTTCGGCCCCCCGGGCAACCTGGCCGGCGCTTCGCCCGACGGCTCCGCCTTTTTTCGCCTGGCGCCGCCGGCGCGCGACGCCGCTGGCCAGGACATCCCGGATCACAAATACCTGGTGGCCCGGCCGTTCCTCGACAACCGGCTGTGGGTAACGCGTTTCCGTGTGCGCAACCTGAGTCCGGGCCAGCGCCCCAAGCTGAACGACCAGTCGAGCTATTGGACCGCCTTGCGCCAACATGCCCAGACCATCATCGTCGACGTCCCGGCTTTGGACCGGTCGGCGGCAGCGCTGCAACTGGCGCCGCAGATGGACGGCGTTATCCTGGTGTTGAGCGAGGATGAGGGCGACATCCAGGCGCGCATCGATCTGAAGAGCGATATTGAACAGGTCGGCGGCAATCTGATGGGTTTTGTCTATAATCGCGCCCGCTCGCCGCGATTAGCCCGGCGGCCCATGGGCCGGTTTGCGGCCTTGTAGCGCGTCATGCGCGCCCTCAACGACTTCATCGAAGACTGGCGCGGCGCCTGGCTGTCTTTGCTCTGCGCCATCGGCGTCCTCCTGGCCTTTTCCCAGGCCTGGCAGGCCCCTCTGTTCGGCTATTCGACCGACCAGGCCAGTTCCGGCGCCCTGATCCGTTTCTTCTACTATCCCTTTTACCTCGCCGGCGTCATCGTTGCCTTCCTAAGCTGGAAACGGATGTTGGACGCCGGATGGCGTACGCCTTTACTCCTGATTTTGCTCGTTTTATGCGCGCTGTCATACGTTTGGTCTAACAATCCCGGCGATACCTTGCGCCGTTTTATCGCCTTGGGTATGACCGTGCTATGTGCCTACGCCCTGGCGACCCGGTTCTCATGGCATCGTCTCAGCGAGGTCCTGGCTATTGCCTTTGCGGTCATGGCGCTGGCTTCGATCGTTCTGGCTATCCTTTTCCCACAGCTTGGCGTCATGCAGGAACTGTTTCCCGGGGCCTGGCGCGGGGTATGGATCGAAAAGAACAATCTCGGTGCCAATATGGCTCTGGGCTTCATCGCCGCGGCAACGGCCGCTCTGCTGAACCCGTCACGGCGCTGGCTGTGGTGGGCGGTGGCGGTGGCTATGGTCGGGCTGGTGGTGATGTCGACGTCGAAGACGGCGCTGGTCTCGGTGGTCCTCGGTATCGGCGGCATCGCCTTTGTCTTCCTGTCGCGGCGCGGACCGATCCTGGGGATCGTGCTGATCTGGCTGGCTGTCACGGTCCTGCTGCTGTTGGGCGCGTTTGTTCTGTTCTTTCCGGACCAGATATTCCTGGTGCTGGGCAAGGACCCGACCCTGACCGGGCGGACCTTTATCTGGGAAGGTATTGCCCACGTTATGGAGAAGCGGCAATGGCTGGGTTACGGCTATGCGGCCGTGTGGACGGATGAGAGCGAGTTTGCGCCCCTGGCCAAGATCACCCAGGTGGCCGGTTTCCGCGCCTACCACGCCCATTCGTGCTGGTACGAGGTGTGGCTGGGTCTCGGCCTGGTTGGCATGGTGATCTGGGGGCTGGTCTTTGTCGAGATATGGCTCAAGGCGCTGTATCGGACCTATCGCGGCGATGCCAGCCTGTTCGCCTTGCCGTTCCTGGGTATCTACACCCTGTCGAGCCTGACCGAGAGCATGGCCTTGAACTGGAACGACCTGCGCTGGTGCCTGTTTGTGATTGTGCTGGTCAAGGTATCCTTGCCCACCGACGAGGATAGCGACGCCCGGTTTTAAGACAGGTCTTGACCACGGACGGGATGAACAAGAGCGCAGTCCGATAAGGTGGGCACTACGTTTGAGAGAAATTGCGCCACAAAGCAAAAACTTATACCAAGCCTCATAAAGAATGACGCTTGGTATTCGCATTTTTTCAGCTCAAACGCCGGACTAGGCGCCCCCCATGGCTCCTCGCAAAAGCTCGGGCGCCCCAGAAACGTAAACTGGCGCGCTTGCCAACCCGCGATGAGTTAAGGTCATCGAGGGTTGGTATTTGAGCGTATTCTGGCGGCGCCGTGCGGCGGCAAGGTCCTTAAGAGGTCCACAGATTACACAGATTACACAGATTAAAGCTCCGATCTAATCTGTGTAATCTGTGTAATCAGTGGACTCACGTCAGTTTTGAATGCCGCTACGCGGTCGGTGCTGGTAAATCCTGAATTTCGTGCCTTGTTCGTGCCGTTTGGGTTCAAACTCTTGCTTACGCCGCCTCGGATGCTGGCGCTGCCATAAGGGCGCGTTCTGCGCCGCCGGCAAAGCTCACAAAGTCGAACCCTAACTCAACCCCCTTGGCCACAATCCGGTTCAACACCTCCGGGGTACAGCCGTACGGAGATGGGGCCTTGCGGACATCATGCGTATAGAGCACCAGCCAGCTCTGCGGCGTCCGAGCAGCCTTCTCAAGCCACGCCATGGCTACCCGCTCACCCTCATCACCTTCGATGCCCACGGCGGGTGCCTGGTTCAGATCCGTGCCCGGCAGGATCAGGCCATGATGCAGGGCGCGTGAGGCCAGGTAGCGCTTGTCGACCACCGCCTTGGCCTGCGGCGAGACATCGCCGTAGGGATAGGCAAAGGTCCGCGGCACAGGGATGCCAAGATTGCGCAGGACGATCTGGTTCTCCTCGATGGCAGCATCGATGTCCTCGCGCATCGCCCGGCCGCAGTCGAGATGGCCGTAGGTATGGCAGCCGATCTCAAAACCGGCGGCGTAAAGTGCCCGGATATCATCACCCGTGGTCATAGGGCCCATATGGCTGTCCTGACCCAGCAGACCGGCCGAGATGAACCAGGTCCCGGTCACGCCGTGACTTTTCAGGATCACCGCCCCGTTGCGCGCCGAAGACGCCGGAGCGTCGTCGAAAGACATGGTCAGCATCGGGCGTGAGATACGCGGCATGCCAATCGGCCGGGTGTGGCTGAGTCGCGCCAGACGCCGGCGCAGCTTGCCGTACAGGGAACGATCGGCGGAATAGGGCTTGGGCTCGGACATATCACACGACCTGGGCATAGAGGGCGGCACGGTAGAGACGTAGCGCAAAGGCACGCAGGCGCACCGGCGCCGGCGACAGGGCGAAGGCCTTGAGCAGGGGGCGCAGCAGGCCCACACCGGGGACGCGTTTCAACAGCCGTGCCGCGCGGTAACTGGGGTAGGTGGCGACCACCTGCGGGTGCTTGGCGATGACCCTGGCGAAGTTGGCTACCGACTGCTCGTACTTGCGCGCCAGGGTGTCGGCGCCGTCCAGCCCCATATGGGTGGCCGTGTTGTCGATATGGCCGACGCCATAGCGCGCCGCGACACGCATGCCCCATTCGGTATCTTCCCAGCCCCAGCCGGTGAAGGTCGGATCGAAGCCTTCGCTTTCGAAAACGTCGCGCCGGATCAACAGGTTCGACGTGAAAACGTACTTTTCCGGTTGCAGGGACCGCGTGGCGGCATCGAGGCAATCGCTCTTGGCGGCCATCTGCCGGTGAATGGCTGTGCGCGGCAGGTGCGGGGCCTGAAGCAGGGTGAAGCCACCGAAGATTACGGCTGGCCGATCAACCGTTGCGTCCAGCCATCGGTCGAGAAACCCCCCAGGCCTTCCTGGTGTTTCATCGGGCAACATGTCGGCATCTAGGAACAGGAAATAGACGCCGCGCGCCGCCGTCGTCAGCCGGTTGCGACCGCGTGCCCGGCCTTCGTTCTGGTCCAGGGTGATCAGTTCACAGGCGATCGGCGAGGCCTCGATGAAAGCGGCGACCTCGGCCGTGATATCGTCCATCTGCGAGCCGTCGTCGATCAGTACAATCTCGACCTCATGCGGATCGCGCGTCTGTAGCGCGCGCAACAAAGCCAGCGGTGACTCCTTGTAGAAGGGGATCAGCACCGATAGTTTGGGGGCCGCTTCGGTGTGGGCGGCATTGCGGAGCGATACGAAGCGGCTCATGCGGCGGCCCTTTTCATCAATCGTTGAGTTACGATGTCGCGGACAGTGTTCAGGTTCAGAAGCCAGGCCAGGGCGCCGTAGATCGCAACGCCGGTGACCGCGCGGATGATGAGATCGGCGATGCCGGCACCGGTGCGCGGCAAGACAAACAGGACGGCCATCATGATACCGGCGCAGGCGGCGGTCTTGGCCAGATCCAGCATCGGGACGGGCAAGGGCAGGGCCTTGCGCCCCAGCAACCACGACGCGGCTATGCCGAGACCGAACGACAGGGCCGAGGCCCAGGCCGCGCCGACCAGCCCCATGGTCTGGATCAGAATGACATTGAGGGCAATATTGCTGACTGCCGGCACCGCCATCGCGATGACCAGCAGGCGGGTTTTCTTGGCCAGGGTGAAGGCCTGCAGGAAGTAGTAGGTGTTCAGACCCGACAGTACGGCGCCGATGGCAATCAGCGGCGTGACGCTGAGCGCTTCGGCGCGCAGGGCTTCACCGATGAGCAGCGTGCTCAGTTCCGGCGCGACCATGATCAGTCCGGCGACGGCGGGAAACAGGACAAAGGCCATCAGCCTCAACTGTTGACGGGCATTGTCGCGCAGGCCGGACACCCCACCGGTTTCGAGGGCGTGGACCATGGCCGGTCCGCCAGCGGCGCCAAACCAGATAAACAGAACATCCAGGATGCGCGAGGCCAGTGAGAAGCCGGCATGGTAGGCGCCGGCCTCGGCAGCATTGAGATAGTGGGCAATGAGGAAGCGATCAACCGTATACAGGCCTAGCGTCAGGATCAGCGAAGCCGAGACCGGCAGGCCATATTGTAGATAGGCCTTGGCGCGGGCAGCGTCGAACGGGCCCCTGGCGGCGCGGCCCCAGTCTTCGCGCACGATAAACGGCAGGGTGGCCAGGGCAATAATGCCGCCACCCAGGATCGGCGCGGCGCCGCCCAGGCCCTGCCAGGCGCACAAGGCGCCCAGAGCAAAGCCACCGGCTGTCTGGACCATGTCGATCATAGAGGCGGCGCCGACGCGGCCTTCGGACTTGCGCTGTTCCTGGACCATCTTGACCAGGGTGCGGAAGATGACGCAGCCCAGCGAAATTCCGATGGCCATCTTGAAAGGCCCGTTTCCGGGCCACAGCCACAGGCCCAGCGCGCTCAGGGCGGCGAAGCCGATGAAGACCGCAATGACCAGTCGGTACAGTGTACCGTAAAGCGCAGGCGCCTGAATGTCGTCGCGGGCCTCGGCGGGATAGAAACGCGCCATGGCCGCTTCGATCCAGGTGAAGAACAGGGTCTGGGCCAGGGTGGTGATGCCCAGCGCCAGGGCATAGTGGCCGTAATCTTCCGGTGACAACAGGCGCGTAAAGACCGTCAGGCTGGCGAAACCGACCAGGCCCTGGAGGATATTTGCCGGAAGATATCCCAACAACCCTTTGACATACATGCGCTTTCTGCGCTCCTGTTGATAAGTCTGGTTAGCGTACCGTTTTGGCGTCGCCCAACAAGCAAGGGATGGTCATGGCCATGATGTAGAGGTCGAACCACAAGGAGTGGCGTTCGATATATTCGACGTCCAGCGCAATGCGGCGGCGGACATCGTCGGCGCTGTCGAGAGCGCCGCGCGATCCCTTGATGGCCGCCCAGCCCGTCATGCCGGGCTTCATGCGGTGACGCCAGGCGTATTCGGCGACCAGGCGTGCGCTCTCGTCCGGGCCGGTCTTCATGCCGATGGCATGGGGGCGGGGCCCGACCAGCGACATCTCGCCGGCCAGGACATTGAACAGTTGCGGCAGTTCGTCGAGGCTGGTCTTGCGTATGAAGCGGCCGACACGGGTGACGCGGACATCGCCGCGGGTGACCTGCTGGGATGCGGTGTGGTCGGTCATGTCGGTGTACATGGAGCGGAACTTCCACACCATAATGGCTTCGTTGTTGAAGCCATGACGGCGCTGGCGGAAAAAGATCGGGCCCTTGCTGTCCAACTTGATGGCAATGGCAACGGCGACCATCACTGGCGAAAACACAACCAGGGCCGTGATGCCAATGACCAGGTCTTCGATCCGTTTCAGCAGTTCCTTGCGGTCGTCTTCCGAGATGCCGGAGACGCGCGTCAGCGGCATGTCGGCGAGGCGAGACAGGGCGGCCTTGCGATCGGTGTCCGTTTCAACATCGACCAGTAGCGACACTTCGTTGGGCAGCGAGCGCAGCTTTTCGATGATGTCCTTAACCCTCGCCTTGGCCGAGGTGTCGATCGCGACGACGATCTGGTCGACATAGGGCGTGATCTTGTGCGCCAGCAGTGACTGGACGTCGCCCAGCACGGGCACACCCGAGACGGCGAACGGGTTGCGCGCCAGGCGGTCATCAAATACGCCAAGAACATTGACATCGCGGCTGTCGATGGCCGCTTCGATCAGCTTCTGGGCATGGCGGGTGGCGCCGACGATGACCACATTGGGTGTCAGCTTGCCCTGACGGCGCCAGCGGTCGACAAGACTCCACCACAACATGTGCAGGGTGACGAAAAACGACAGGGTGGCGGCAAACCAGAAGCGCAGGGCCGAGACGACATTGTCCTGATTTGGTGCAGACCCGGCTAACCAGATACCGCAGACAAGGGCGAGCGCCAGGACGCAGAACAGCTTGGCCATATGCTTGATCAGGTGCTCGTTGCGGCCGAAGCGGTACAGCCCGCAGGCGTGCAGGGTGTAGAAGGTCATGGCGGTGACCAGCAGGAAGGGCAGGCTATCGCCCAGGGGCGCCGCCAGCAGGCCCTTGGGCGCGACCGGCAGGGCGGTTACCAAACCAAAGAAAAACAAGGCCAGGGCGTCTACGGTCCGGAAAAGCCGGACGAACATGTCGCCGCTTTTGCGTTCGCGCCGCGAGACCAGCTTTTCCGGACGGAAAGGGCCCCGGCGCTCGCGCGGATCGAAAAACTCGGCGTCTGTGGCGGTGGCCTTGGTGTGTAGGCGCGGCGAGAGGGCGTTCATGACCTTAAGCGAGCTTTCTGTCGTAGGGGTTCACGATAGGTGATCGGGCTTAGGCTTCAGTTAATTTGGCACAAAATTCTGTGGCCGAGCGGCGTTTTGCAAGAAAAGGGCCGCTTTGGCAGGCCTTGGATTGACGCGGCAACGCGCCCGGCACCTGGCGCGACCTTGGTTTCACACCCTTGCACCGAAAGCCTTGCGAGGGGCGGTCGGGTTATTCGCCTTGCAATAGACGGCCATTAAGCATAATCTCAAGACCTGAAGTCGGTCAGGTTCGGTGGGGGCAGGTCATGGCGAAAAAGGGGAAGCCGGACGCGAAAGCTGCGTCCACAGCCGAGGCGGCGGCGAAGACGTCTGGCCGCAAAGTCGATCGCCGCATTTCCTGGCTTCCGGCCTATATCGAAAACGCCGATGCGAGCGGCTACTTCAAATTCAAGAATGTCAGCCTGCGGACCCTCGAAGAGACGGACTACGAGCGAATTCTCCAGAATGACGCCCAGTGGGAAGATTTGCAGACACGCATGTCAGCTGATTTTCGTCATCCGCTCGAGGTTTTTCCGTATGACGAAGGTCCGCAGGAAAAGCCGACCTATCGGTTGAACTGGATCGAAAAGATCATCTATTCTGCCAATCAGCGCTGGGCGAAGAGCATAAAAAATCTGACGGATATTTCGCTGCCCAGGCGTTACTACACCATCGTGCGCATGAATCTGGAAGAACGGTTTCCCGGCGGGCGGGTGGTCGGGGAGCCTGGTGACGGCGATCTGCGCGATCTTCTTACGGCCTTTCGCCAGATGTTTCGTGAAAACCTGGCCCGTTACATCTTCAAGAAGCGCCTGTTTCAGTTGCTGTTTTCCCTCCCGCCTGTGGTGCTTGCCCTGGCAATGCTGCTTGGTTACTCCGGCTTGGTGCGCGGGCTGGAATCCGTTCTGTCAGCTTTGGAACCGGGCTGGGCAAAACTTGGTGCCAGTATACTGACCGGAACTATTCTGATCGCAAGCTCCGCTGGTCTGTACTGGGTCGGCAAGTTTCCATACCGCTTTCTGTCGGAAACCGAATTCGAACGCTACAAGAATTCGCAGTCGGAATCCTGCAAGACGCTGAATACCGAAGCCGCCTTGCGAACCAAGAATTTAAGAAACCTGATCACGACCATGTCGGCACGACTGGGCAAGGATTCCACCGCTGCCGGCGCCCAGCAGATACGCAACAGCGATGACGGCGAAAAATGGCCCGTCCAGGCCTATCGCTGGACCCTGTTGATGTACTGGCTGGGCAGACGGATGGAAAGTATTGAAACCTTCACCCAGCTCCAGATGTGGCTCATTCGACGAACCCACCATTTCTACCGTCTGTTCGCCGTCGTCAGCAATAACGTTATGAGGCGGGCAAGCTATCTCTTTTTAGTGTTTGCGGCGGCCGGCCTTGTCTTTCAGGGAACGCACGCGCAGTCCATGAACCTGACCGAAGTTTACCAAAAGCTGGTTGTACCGGCCTGGCAATGGCTTAAATCTCTCGTGGGGCAAACGCAGCAGGGCGCCGACCTGTCGCAAGTGGTGACGGTCGCCTCCGTTGTTGACCAGGTGTCCGTCTCGTTCACGCGTGAAGACTGGCGTACGCAAATGGGCGGTGTCTGGACCTACCTGACGTCGGATGCCTACACGGTCACGGCAGATGCGCTGCATATTGTTTGCGGGCTTGTCGTCTTTTGGCTGGCGGCAGGGTACATCCGCAGTATCAGCCGTCAGTCTGCCAAGGAATGGAATACGCCTTTGTTGCTGATCCGCGACAATCTGGGTGTGATCAACTGGGACAGATTTCACAGTGCCAATCTGCCGTTCCTGCTTGCGGAGCAGGTGCGCAATGACAAGCGTATGATTTTGAAGCGTGAAGACTGGGTCAAGCGCTAGAGCGCAATCCGATAAAGTGTGACGCCACCGCACGGGCGTTCCCGTTTTCGGATAAATTGCGCGACAAAACAAAAGCTCAGAGCGGGGTTTTGATGCCATCAAAACACATCCGCGCTATCTGCGGTCAACGTATAACAAACGTATGACGGGGCAGTGGCTCCGCTGGGCTTATCCGAAATCGCGGCGTGTCGAGCCGAACTTAACCTCGTTCGATCCCCATCGTCTCCG
>NZ_AWGC01000024.1 GCF_000495835.1 Asticcacaulis sp. AC402 | reverse complement strand
TTGTCCAACCCCTTAGCGTGTTCTTTTTTAAAAGGCAACGTCCGCAAATGTTAGATGCACAGGGTTTTTTGTTCGGAAGTTGGAGTGGCAGCGACCATGACCGCAAGGAGACGGTGGGATTGGCTCCGCTACGCTTCGCCGAACTCGCAAGTTGCGTTGCAACTTGCTCGTTTCGAACCCAGGGTGCCCTTTTAGGGGTACGCTCATTTAGCAAACGCGTGCCTTCAGCCTCTCGGCCACGTCTGCGTTGTCCAACCCCTTAGCGAGTTCTTGTTTAAAAGGCAACGTCCGCACATGTTATACCAACCCACTTTGACTTTGACATTCTTTCCGCAAGGAGACCCCTCCGTCTCGACGCGCTACGATCTTCGATCTCCGCTTGCTCGCCATGGCACGGGCCACCCCGCTCCCCATCGAAGGGATGGGGAGGAGAAAAAGAATATGTTCAATGGTTTCTTCTCCTCCCCATTTCAAATGGGGAGGTGCCGAGCAAGCGAGCCCTAAGGGCGAAGCGCGTCGAGGCGGTGGGGTCTACCTACTGTCGATGTGTCAATCTTTTCGTTGATAGGTATTAGGTGCACAGGGTTTTTTGATCGGCTCATAATGTGGCCGCCACCATGACCGTAAGGAGACGATGGGATTGGCTCCGCTACGCTTCGCCGAACTCGCAAGTTGCTTTGCAACTTGCTCGTTTCGAACCCAGGGTACCCTTTTAGGGGTATGCTCATTTAGCAAACGCGTGCCTTCAGCCTCTCGGCCACGTCTGCGTTATCCTACCCCTCAGCGTGTTCTTTTTTAAACGGCAACGTCCGCACATGTTAGATGCGCAGGGTTTTTTGTTCGGCTCATAATGTGGCCGCCACCATGACCGCAAGGAGACGATGGGATTGGCTCCGCTACGCTTCGCCGAACTCGCAAGTTGCTTTGCAACTTGCTCGTTTCAAACCCAGGGTACCCTTTTAGGGGTATGCTCATTTAGCAAACGCGTGCCTTCAGCCTCTCGGCCACGTCTGCGTTGTCCTACCCCTCAGCGTGTTCTTTTTTAAACGGCAACGTCCGCAAATGTTAGATGCACAGGGTTTTTTGTTCGGCTCATAGTGTGGCCGATACCATGACCGGAAGGAGACGATGGGATTCGCGTCTTTGCGTCTTCGCGTGAAACATCTTTCTTCCAGGTAAGGGGTTCGGGGCCCTGACGCAGGTCCAGGGGGTAACACGCACGGCCAGAAAAATGTTTCTCGGAAAGTCGAGAAGACGCGAAGTTTACGTCCGAACCTCCAGCTGGCGCACATTCCATGACGCGCTCAGCAGTCCAGGCTGGATATCAGTTGCAAGAATTTGCTCGTTAAATCACTGCAGCTCAGTTCGCGCTATCGACCTTCAAAGCTGCGCAGACTCAAAACCGCAGGAACAGGTTCTTCAGCCAGGCTGGCCCGGTGCCGCTACTCACCTCCTGCCAGTCGGCTGCGGCCTCGCCGTCGGGAGCGTAGCCCCAGGGACTGAACACCTTGACCCGGCCGGTGCGGAAATTGCTGACATGACGGGTGATCACTGTCAGGCCGTGGACCAGGGCCGTCGCCGCAATCAATGCATCGCGGTCACCCTTGCCGTCAGCATAGGGCAGGGCAGCGCGCTTTCGGACCACCGCCGCGTCCAGGGCCAGCACCCGGCCATCGAAGGCCGTCATCACCTGGTCGTCCAGCCAGGTGCGCAAGGCCTCACCCAAAGGCCGGTCCTTGCGCTCGGCCTGGGCGACACCGGTCTCCAGTTCCAGCAGCGAGATGGCCGAGATATACATGTTCTGCCGTGCCACCCCGCCGGCCCAGGTGACCACGCCCGGATCGGCCTTACCGGTGCGGGCCTGACGCAGTTCGGTAATCACCGGCGTGTCCAGCAGATACATGATCAGAACCTTTCCTCGCGGGTTTCCCAACGGCTGCGCGATTCGAATTCAGCCTCGGCAGCCGGGCTTTCCGCCATGGCCAACAGATCGACCAGGCTTTCGGTTTGACCGGTGATCTGGCGAAAGGCCTCGAAACTGAGCAGCACATGCGAAGGCCTGCCCCGGTCGGTGATAAAGACCGGCTCAAGGCGGGCTTCTCTTTTGGCACGGCCAACGTCCTGGTTGAACTCGCGGCTGGTAAGGGTCGTCATGAGGCACCTTTCTTATGTAGGTACATTACTACGTTTTAGTGGGTTGGAAAATCGATTTTTGCTTGTTATACCAACGGTCTGGAGAACTCAGCCCTCTGAATTTTCCCCTCGACCTTGCCGGAGGATGTGGGACGTCAGAAGCTAAGGGCGACCCGACCCCAGCCTCCCGGGTCGCCTTTCATACCCTTCACCTGCGTGTACTCCCTATTCCCTATGGCCCCGGCGTCCGAGCGTCGGGGCTAAGCTTTGCCGTGCCTAGAGTGTAGTGGCACGGTTACAATCAAGAATCCTAAAATGTAGTGATGTTTCTACGTTGTGATGGATTTGTCACGTTAATTTCCTCAACAAAACAAACCCTTTAGGTTTTCGACTTTCCGTTTGACGCCGCAACCAAAACGGCGATTTTAGGCTCCAGCCGGTTTACGGCAACAGAGAATAAAATTCCCGGGGAAACATCCATGATTTTAGATTTCACGCATGCGGAAATTTGGCAGAGCACGGTCCACGAGATTGCGAACATCCTGTCGCCGCATGGTGCGGTCGGCGCTGATGGCACCAGAGCCTACACGCCTAACGACTTTTCCGTCCACTTCTTCCTGCAACTGGCGATCATCATCATCGCGTGCCGGGTTGTCGGCTGGCTGGGCCAGAAAATCCTGCATCAGCCGCAGGTCGTAGGCGAAATGATCGCCGGCGTTATCCTCGGGCCATCCCTGTTCGGCCTGTTCCTGCCCGAATTCCAGGCCGCCGTCTTCCCGAAAGAAATGAAGAACGTACTCTATACCGGCGCCCAGTTCGGCGTCGGCCTGTACATGTTCATGGTCGGCACCTCTTTCCGCGTTGACCACTTCGCCAAGAAGGGCAAGAGCGCCATGGCTGTGTCCTTCGCCGGCATCAGCGCGCCCTTCCTTCTGGCCGTGTTGATCACGCCGTGGTTGCTGACCGTGCCCGGCCTGTTCGCCGACGGCATCTCGCAGTTCAACGCCACTCTGTTCATGGGGGCCTGTATCGCCCTGACCGCCTTCCCGATGCTGGCGCGGATCATCAACGAACGCGGCCTGGCAAATTCGTCCCTGGGCACCCTGTCCTTGACCGCCGGCGCCTTCGACGACGCCGTGTCGTGGTGCGTTCTGGCCGTCGTCCTGGCGACGTTTGGCGGCGGACCCGGTGTGGCAGTCCTGGCCATTGTTGGCGGTGTCTCGTTCGCCCTGTTCGTGATCTTTTTCGGCCGCAGGCTTCTCGCCCCGTTGGGTCGAATGGTCGAGGAAAAGGGCGAAATGTCCTACACCGTCATGGCCGTCGTCATGATTCTCTTCTTCCTGTCGGCCTTCTTCATGGACGCCGTCGGCATCCACGCCATTTTCGGCGGCTTCATCCTGGGCACGGCCATGCCGCGCGGCAAGTTCGTCGAAGAACTGAAGAAGAAAGTCGAGCCGTTTGCCGTCATCGTCCTTCTGCCGATGTTCTTCACCTACTCGGGCCTGAACACGCGCCTGGATATGGTCAACTCGCTCGAGATGCTGCTGATAGCCCTGGTTATTCTGGCCGTCTCGGTCCTCGCCAAATTCGGCGCCTGCTATCTGGCGGCCCGCCTTACCGGTGAAGACAATCGCACGGCTCTGGGCATCGGCGCTCTGATGAACGCCCGCGGCCTGATGGAACTGATCATCATCAATATCGGCCTGCAAAAGGGCATTATCGGCCTGCCCTTGTTTGCCATACTGGTCCTGATGGCCATTGTCACCACGGTCATGGCTTCGCCGGTGTTCGAAGCGGTTTACGGCAAGAAGGCCCGCGAAAGCGGCGAACTGGGCGCCGTGCCCGACAACACCCGCTCCTGACAAAACCCTTCCTCCCTGGCGGCGTTATCACCCGATGACGCCGCAGTTTTTCCGGGGTCTATTCATGAGAACCGATCTCCTGACGGGTACCGCTGTGCTCGCTCTTGGCTGCGCCATGGCCGGGTCGGCCCAGGCCAGCGATACCTTCAAACCCCTCTGGGAAAGCAACCTGCGGACGGAAAATGTCGACCAGCAGGGCTTTGCCGCAGCGGCTAATGCCGTCACCTGGCGCAACCGGGTCGGCTTCCAGGCGGGCCCGGTCAAAAACCTGACCTTCGTCGTCGAGCTCGAAAAAACCACAGCCATCGTCGACAACTACAACTCGCAGCTCAATGGCCACACCCAGTATCCCGGCGTGCCGGATCCTGAGGTCACCGAGCTGAACCGCGCCCAGATCGCCTGGGCGCCGACCGCTTCGACCCGCCTGGACTAGAAGATTGGCACGGAGTGGGACGCCGTCGCCACCGTCGCCCTGACACCGAAGACCAGCCTGATGCTGAAACATGCCGACTTCGCGCGCAAGAACCCCACCGCCCCGGTGTCGCACGCCAAGACCTGGATAGCCGTCACCTACAAGCTGTAAAGTCATGACCGGCTGTTCGCGCCTCATGTCTTTCGCCTGCGCTAGGTGCGCAATCCGATAAAGTGCATCACACTTTTTGGGATGCGCCCTGGTGTCGGGCGCCTGTGGCCGCTGAAACGGGCAAATAGATAGGCGCAACTGTCAGGCTGTGTGGCTTGAAGCCATACCGGCGCCGTGACATAACCTGTTTTCGCTTTCTTCGAGGCTGGAAATGACAGGTCGCGGTTTTTCTTTGGTGCTGGGAATGTGGCTGGCGGCCGGATCGGGCTTGGCGGCCAATCAGGCGCCTGTGCCCGAAGTCGGCAAGCCGACCATACTACTGCCCAACACGACCTCGACGACCGAATACAATCCGTCGAACGGCTTCCCGGAACAGAACGGCCCCTTGTCGGGCATGCTGATCGTCATTCCGCAGCGCGAGGTCGACGAGTTCAACAAGCCAGCCGGCGCCGGGCGTCACCTCAACCGCGTGTCCCGCGCCGAACCCGGCGCTGTCCTGGCCATCAAATTGGTCTTTGTCGGTGTCGAGACCGACTGGGACAACAATGTCGACGTCACCTACGACCTGTCGATCACCGCGCCAGACGGTCGCCTCTACGGCGACGAATACAAGGCCGTGGCGGGCGTCAAGGGCAAGCTTGGCAGGGCCAGGGGCGTCTATGACAACCGCAACAAGGTCGTCCTGATGCAGTTCGAAGACAAGGACGTTCCGGGCGTCTACACCATCAGGGCCCTGCTGCGTGACAAGGTCGGGGGCCGCGAACTGCCGTTGCAGACACAGGTCGAACTGCTTGCGAGGGGCCAGCCCTCCCAGACCCCGCTGGTTGAAATCCCCGGCATAACCGTGCCGGATATGAGCGCCGCGGTCGCGCCGGTAAATCCGGGCAGCATGGCGCCGATACCCGATCCGGAGCCCAAGGCCAAACCCGTCCGAAAGGGCAAGAAGACGTACCGCAAGAAGAGGCGCAGAGCGTGACCGACACCGATAGTTCCCTGCCCGATACCGTCAGTATGCTCATCCCGGGGCGCGAAAAGGACCTCGGCGGCTTTACGGTCCGCCGGGTACTGCCCTATGCGAGGCAGCGGATGGTCGGGCCGTGGATATTTTTCGACCATATGGGGCCGGCCGATTTCGCCCCGGGTCCGGGCATCAATGTCCGGCCGCACCCCCACATCAACCTGGCCACTGTCACCTATCTGTTCAAGGGCCAAATCCTGCACCGCGACAGCCTGGGCACGCGTTCGGTCATCTCGCCGGGTGACATCAACCTTATGGTCGCCGGCAAAGGCATCGTCCATTCCGAACGCGAGGAAGACGAGGCCAGAACCCAGACCCGCCACCTCGATGGCCTGCAGCTATGGCTGGCTCTGCCCGAAGCCGATGAAGAGACCGATCCGGCCTTCTTTCATTATGGCGCAGCCGACATTCCGTCCTTCGACGACGGCCAGGTTTCCGTGCGTGTCATGATGGGCGAAGCCTTCGGCCTGCGCTCACCGGTCAAGACCTATGCCCAGACCCTTTATGTCGAAGCCAGGCTGAAGGTCGGCGCCGTGCTCCAGGTACCAATGGCGGCGTGGGAGCGTGCCGTTTATGTCTGTGACGGTCAACTGGGTATCGATGGCCTGGTGGTGAAGGCGCACGACATGGCGGTTCTGACGCCAGGCGCCATGGTCAGGCTGGTGGCGCCCAATGGCCCGGTCCATTTCGTCATCATCGGCGGCGAGGCCCTGACCGAACGCCACATCTATTGGAACTTCGTATCGTCGCGGCCGGAGCGCATCGAACAGGCCAAGGCCGACTGGAAGGCCCAGACCTTCCCCCAGGTGCCCGGCGACGACCAGGAGTATATTCCACTGCCGGAGTGACACCAGGAACCTCCGATCATGCGCAGCCTTAGGTTGGCAAGCTCCTTCGCGTCTTATACCAACCCGCGAAAATCTTGACTCATTGTGGGTTGGCAAGCGCGCCAGTGTACGTTTCTGGGGCGCCCGAGCTTTTGCGAGGAGCCATGGGGGGCGCCTAGTCCGGCGCTTGAGCTGAAAAAATGCGAATACCAAGCGTCATTCTTTATGAGACTTGGTATTAGTGCCTTCGCGTGGGATTCTCACTTGTTCACGCGAAGGCGCGAAGAAACAACTCGATGACCCTTGCCTCAACCGGATCAGTCGGCGCGACAGGCATCTGAATAGCTGTAGGCATTCCCCATCGCCGCGCTGAGTTCGCCGCGATACGCTTCGGCATCCTTCATGGCCTTTTTTAGCAGATCGGCCAGATGCGGCTTCAGACAGGGCAAGGCGGCATCGGCCGGCTCACCCTTGGCGGTCAGGAACAGGGCCAGGTCGAATATCAGATCGATTTCGCCCAGATAGCCGTTGCGCTGGGTGCTCCACCCCTGGGTACCGGTCCCGTCGTTGCGCCATTGATCGAATTCGAAGGCGCTGTTGGCCAAAAATACGCCGAACCCCAGGAAGCAGGCCGTTTGATCCGTCAGGAACTCCTCTTCTTCCGGCAGGCAGGGCAGGGTGTCCTCGATTGACGTCACAACGTAATGCGCCAGTTCGTGGGCAAGCGTGGCGATCAGATTGACCGGTTTGTTGAGCAGGGCCGGGGCATAGGCGATCCGCACGACCTCATCGTGGTCGCGCATGAACAGACCCAAAGGTGTCGGCCGCGCCGCAGCCTGGATCAGATCTCCGCGCTGGTATTCATAGGTCCCGACGTCACTGACCAGTTGCACCGGCCAGTCGGCCATCCCGGCATAGGCCTTTACCTTGGCGAAGATGGCTTCAGCCCTGGCGTGGCCTGCCGCGCCGTCGGTATCGAAATAGCCGGGCGCCGGCAGGACAAGACGGGTTTCGCGGAACATCGGCGTATAGGCCAGGTTACGCAGCAGCCAGACCATATTGTCGACATGCCAGCGGGCGACGTCGTCTTCCAGGACAGGTTGTCGTTTGAAGGGCCACATGCCCAAGCTATGCCATCGCGCCGGACGCCTGGGCAAGCCCGTCGCATCATTACGCATCGTTAATCCACGCGATCTTTACAAGCGCAACGATCTGCGCTTGGGTTGCGCGCGGTTTCGTGAAGGAAATGCGAAAATGTCGATGAAAATGGTCGGATTGGTCAGCGTGATGGCGCTGAGCCTTGGAATGGTGACGCCGGGTGCGATGGCACAGGTCGCGGCCCCGCCGACTCCGCCAATCGCCCAGCCCAGGGACGTTGCCTACGAAGGCACCATGACGGTCGCCGTCGATGCTACCGACCTCAACCAGCGGGTCATCAAGATCCAGCAGACCGTGCCGGCGAAACCGGGCCCATTGGTGCTGATGCTGCCGAAATGGCTGCCCGGCAAGCACCATCCCGCCAACGGCAATATCCAGCGTATTGCCGGTCTGGTCATCACGGCTAACGGCCAGCCGGTCAAATGGAAGCGTGACGCCGTCGATATGAACGCTTTCCACGTCGAGGTGCCGGGTGGCGCCGATGAGCTTAACATCGCCTTCCAGTACCTGGCGCCGACTGTGGCTTCAACGGCGCGCGTGGTGCTGACAAATGATATGCTGAACCAGCAGTGGGAGTTCGCCTCACTGTACCCGGCCGGCTATTACGCATCGCGTATCCCGATCACCGCCTCGATTACCTTACCCGAAGGCTGGGGCTATGCCACGGCGCTGGAAACGGCAGTCAAGACCGGCAATACCGTCCAGTTCAAGACGACCGACTACGAAACCTTCATCGACTCACCGCTCTATTCCGGCCGCTATTTCAAAACCTATGATATCGATCCGGACGGCCCGGTGCCGGCCCGCCTGAACGTCATGGCCGACAAGCCGGCTCAGGTCGAGGCCAGTGACGAGATCATCGCCATTCATCGCAAGATGATGGACCAGACCTACAAACTCTTCGGTCCGCCGCACTATGAGCATTACGACTTCCTGATCTCGGCCACCGACTGGTTGGGCGATATCGGTCTCGAGCACCATCAGTCGACCGAAATCGGCATGGAGCCCAAGTGGCTGACCGACTGGAAGAACGAGTATGTCGGCCGCGACGTCCTGACCCACGAACTGGTCCATTCATGGAACGGCAAGTTCCGCCGTCCAGCCGACATGTGGACTCCGAACTATCAGGTGCCAATGCGCGGTAGCCTGCTATGGGTCTATGAAGGCCAGACCCAGTACTGGGGTCATATCCTGGCGGCGCGTTCGGGGCTGTACAGCAAGGATCAGGAACTGGAATACCTGGCTATCATGGCGGCCGGCCTCGACAACCTGCCTGGCCGCCAGTGGCGCGACCTGGCCGACACCACCAACGATCCGGCTCTCTCGGCGCGCGCCGCCCAGACCTGGCGCGCCTGGCAGCGCAGCGAGGAATACTATACCGAGGGCTACCTGATCTGGCTCGACGCCGACACTCTGATCCGTGAAAAGACCAACGGCAAAAAGTCGCTGGACGACTTCGCCAAGGCCTTCTTCGGCGTCAATCCGGGCTCGCGCACCCCGGTGACCTACACCTTCGGCGACATCGTGACGGGCCTCAACAGCGTCTATGCTTACGACTGGGCGACCTTCCTCAAGGAGCGCCTGCATTCCGAAGGTCCCGGTGCGCCGCTCGATGGCATCACTCGCGGCGGTTACAGGCTGGTGTACAGCGACACGCCAACAGCCTATTACAAGGCGATCGAAGCCCTGCGCAAGAACGTCAACCTCACCTATTCGCTGGGCCTGGTCATCAACACCAGGGATTCGACCATAGGTTCGGTCCAGTGGGACAGCCCGGCCTTCAAGGCGGGCATGGCGCCCAACGCCACCCTGATCGCTGTCAATGGCAAGGTCTACGACGCCGATATCCTTAAGACGGCTATTACATCGGCAAAAACAGGGAGCGATCCGATCGAACTGCTGGTCAAGGTCGACGACAACTACCGCACCTTCAAGGTCGATTATCATGAAGGCCTGCGTTACCCGAAACTTGAACGCATCGAAGGCAAGAAGGCCTTGCTGGATGATATCCTGGCGGCGAAGAAGTAACCCTCTGTAACCCATAGGCGGCGGAGACGCCATAGTTTGGCCGTCGCCAGCGCGCCTTGTCACCCTGGAGGCATTCGATGAAATACGTGTTACTACTGCTTGTTTTTGGCCTGGCGTCTGCCTCCGCGCAAGCCGGGCCATTGCGTGATCATTATCTTGAGCGCATGAAGGAAAAATCGGTCGGTGAGGCCGCCGACCCGGCGAAAATCCTTCCTGGTGCCACTGTTCGAACCTTCGCCTATGGCGCGGATGCGGCCCAGACGATCGACGTCTACGCACCGCCGTCGCCACGCGACGCACCCATTCTGGTCATGGTTCATGGCGGGGCCTGGCGTTTGGGGGACAAGACCAGTCCGGGCGTGGTCGGCAACAAGCTGAAGCACTGGTTGCCTCAAGGCTTTATCTTTGTCAGCGTCAATTACCGCATGCTGCCGCAGGCAGGTGTCGACGTGCAGGCGCAGGACGTCGCTCAGGCCCTGGCCTATGTGCAAAGCCAGGCCGCCGGATGGGGAGGTGACGGTGGCAAGGTTATCGCCATGGGACATTCCGCCGGGGCGCATCTGGTCGCCTTGGCATCGGCCAATCCGGCGACTGTCGTCTCGGCCGGCGGCCGCCCCTGGCAGGGTACAGTGGTCATCGACTCGGCCGCTCTGGATGTGGCCGCGGTCATGCAGAGGCGCCATGCCAGGCTTTATGACGATGCCTTCGGCAGCGACCCGGCCTATTGGGCTCGCGTATCGCCGTCGGCGCAATTGAAAGCCGACGCCGTGCCGATGCTTTTGGTCTGCTCAACGAAGCGTCTTGACGACCCCTGCGGTCAGGCGCGGACCTTCGCTACCCGCCTGGCGGCGCAGGGGCAGGCAACGGAGGTTCTGCCGCTGCCCCTGAGCCACAGGGACATTAATCATGACCTTGGCCTTGCCAGCGAATATACGACCAAGGTCGATGCCTTCATAGCTGCCCGACTGGCAGATCAAGATTGATTTCAGTCAATCCCGTGGCGTTCAATGGTTGAACGGGAAATCAACTTGAGCCACGGCGCAAGGAAATCTATGACTAGGCTATGATCCGACTGTACATCGCGCAAGATACGCCACCCTTCAGCCAGGGGCTGAGCTTCATCCTGAATCCGGACCAGGGTCGTTATCTCGTGGCTGTAATGCGGTTGGCGTCTGGCGATGAGATCGCTGTCTTCAACGGGCGCGATGGCGAATGGACTGCGCGCCTTGGCGACGCCGGCAAGAAGTCGGTCAGGCTCGACCTCGTGGAGCAGATCAAGCCGCAAACCGCCCGGAAAGGACCCGTCCTGGCCATTGCCCTGATCAAACGCGGGGCGTTGGAGTATATCATCGAAAAAGCCACCGAACTGGGTGTTCAGTCTGTGCAATTGCTGACCACGCGGCGAACAAATGCAAGTCATACAAACGTTGAACGTCTTGTTTCCATTGCCAGAGAATCCGCCGAGCAGACCCAACGCCTGGACGTGCCGGACATCCATTCGCCCTTGAAGCTTGAGCGCTTTCTTGCCGAGCAGGGTTTCGACCGGCTTGTTTTCGGCGATGAAAACTCGACTCATGAGACCGGCCGTCAGACCCTGCCGATGCTGCAAGCGGTCAAAGCCCTGGCGCAGGGAGAACGCACCGTCATCCTTATCGGGCCGGAAGGAGGGTTCGACGCTGACGAACGCGCTGTCCTGCGCGGATTGGGCAACTGCGTGCCGGTCAATCTCGGTCCGCGCATCCTGCGCGCCGACACCGCGGCGATCAGCGCGCTTACCCTTTACCAGGCGGCTGCGGGCGACTGGCTCTAATTTAGCAAACCTCTCTTGCCTGCCTGCGGCGAGCGGCCCATATAGGCGGCGACTTCGCTAACAATAGAGGGTAAGGCGGCATGGCGTACAACGATGAGGCTGAGCCCGTGCAGACCTTCTCCGACCTGGTAGGCTATTTTGCCGCCGGGGAGAAACCGCGCGAGCGCTGGCGCATCGGTGCCGAGCACGAGAAGTTCGCCTTTCGCCTGACCGATCTCAGCCGCCCTGCCTACCAAGATCCCGATGGCATTCAGGCCATGCTGAAAGGCATGATGCGTTTCGGCTGGGAGGGTGTCTATGAGGGCGAAACCCTGATCGCCCTTAGTCGCAACGGTGCATCGGTGTCACTGGAACCCGGCGGCCAGTTCGAACTGTCGGGTGCACCGCTGGAAACTGTGCATGATATCTGCGAGGAAACGGGCCAGCACCTGGAAGAGGTCAAGGTTGTTGCCGATGAACTGGGCCTTGGTTTTGTCGGGGTCGGTTTCTCGCCCCTGTGGACGCGAGAGCAGACGCCGGTCATGCCCAAGGGCCGCTACGCTATTATGCGCGCCTACATGCCCAAAGTGGGCAATCTTGGCCTCGACATGATGCTGCGGACCTGTACGGTCCAGGCTAATCTCGACTACGCCTCCGAAGCCGACATGGTGCAGAAGTTCCGCGTTTCCCTGGCGCTGCAGCCGATCGCCACAGCGTTGTTCGCCAATTCACCGTTCACCGAGGGCAAGCCCAATGGCTTCGTCTCGGCGCGGGCCAATGTCTGGACGGACACCGATCACGATCGCACGGGCATGCTGGATTTCGTGTTCGACGATGATTTTGGTTATGAGCGCTATGCCCGATATGCCCTCGACGTGCCGATGTATTTTGTGAAACGCGAGCACTATATCGACGCTTCCGGTCAGGACTTCAAAGCCTACATGAAGGGCGAACTGCCGGCCCGGCCCGGCCACCGTCCGACCATGGACGACTGGGCTGATCACCTGACTACCCTGTTCCCTGAAGTTCGCCTCAAGAAGTACCTCGAAATGCGCGGTGCCGATGCCGGCCCGTGGAGCCGCCTGTGTGCGCTTCCCGCGCTGTGGGGCGGGCTGCTGTACGACCAGACTGCCCTTGATGCCGCATGGGACCTCGTCAAGGGCTGGACGACGGATGACCACAATAAACTACGCGCCATGGCGGCGCGGACCGGCCTCAAGGGTGACATCGCCGGCCGGCCGGTCAAGGATTGGGCCATGGATGTGTTGAACATCGCCAAGGCCGGTCTGCGCAACCGTAACCGGCTGTCAGGCGGGATGGTTGACGAGACGGGTTATCTCGGCGAGTTGTTCGAAATCGCGGCTTCGGGCCTCACTCCGGCGGACCGTCTGCTCGAAAAATATCACGGCGTGTGGCAGGGCGATATCCGTCGCCTCTATGCCGACGAGGCCTATTAATCCAAATGTCTGGAAATATGGAATTGGTTGTTTTCGGCCTAAGTCTCGTATGAAACGATGACACTTGCCAAACCCACAAATACCTGATCATGTCGCAAAAAAGGCCATGGTCCTGAGCGTGTGGCCCAATTACTTTTGCGAGTTTGTGCATGTTCAACATCGTCATTTGCGCCGGTATCCTGGTCACGCTCGTGACCTGCATTCCCGTCCTTCTTCAGATGCGAAACCATCCGAAGGGCCTGTTCGTCTGTTTTTTTGCCGAGATGTGGGAACGGTTTTCCTACTACGGCATGCGGGCGCTGCTGATCTATTATCTTGTGCGCCATTTTTTGTTTACCGATGAGCGGGCTATTCAGCAGTACGGTTCCTACACAGTACTGATTTATCTTTTGCCACTGTTGGGTGGCCTGATCGCCGACCGCTGGCTGGGGACGCGCAAGGCGATCACCTTCGGCGCTGTCTTGCTGGTGCTGGGCCATTTCGGCATGGCCTTCGAAGGCAAACCCAATATTCCGACAGTAACCTATCAGGGGGCAACCTATGAATTCGTGACGGAGGGCTTGGGTCAGAACCGCACTGTCAAGCTCGATGTCAATGGCCAGCACTATGACTGGACCGGATTGGCGGACGGTGGCTACGAGATTGTCGGCCTGCCGGCTGATGCGCCGATTCCGGCGGTATTGCCGGCGGCGCAGATTGAAAAGGGTGTCCGGGTTCCGACCCCCTGGGCTGAGCAGGCCTACTATCTGGCCGTTTCGCTGATTATCCTGGGGGTGGGCTTCATGAAGCCCAACATCTCGTCCATTGTTGGCCAACTGTACCGCGACAAGGACCCGCGGCGGGATGCCGGCTTCCAGTTCTATTATTACGGCATAAATCTGGGCTCCTTCTGGGCAGCCATCCTGTGTGGTTATCTCGGTGAGAATGTCGGTTGGTGGGCTGGCTTCGGGCTCGCCGGTATCGGCATGCTGGCCGGTCTGATTGTCTTTACGCTTGGCAAACCGTGGCTGATGGGCAAGGGGGAGGCACCGTCCCCCGAGGCATTGAAGCAAAAGGTCGGACCGGTCAGCCGTGAATGGCTGATCTATCTGATCGCCCTGGCTTTGATTCCTGTTGTTTTCCTGCTCGTGCAGCAAAACAAAATCGTCAAATACGCCCTTTACGCGGGTTCGGTGGCGATCCTGCTTTACGTGTTCTGGCAGATGTTCACGCGCTATTCCGTACCGGAGCGTTATCGGCTGGGACTGGCGATGATCCTGTCGGCAGCTTCGGCGGTGTTCTTTTCGCTGTTCGAGCAGGCGGGCTCGTCGCTCAGTCTGTTTGCTGAGCGTAACACCAATCTGGAACTGCTGAGTGCGCCGGTCATCATCGGCAATTTCGTGCTGGCTTCGTCGCAGCAACTGGCAGCCATCACCCTGGCACCCAACCATATCTGGATTGATATGGGGCTGACCCCGTCCCAGACGCAGTCGTTCAATGCCGGCTTTATTCTGATCCTGGCGCCGGCGTTTGCCTGGCTGTTCACTTTCCTGGGCAAGCGCGGTCAGGACCCCGATCCGCTGAAAAAATTCAGTTTCGGTCTGGCAAATGTGGGTATTGGTTTCCTGGTCCTGGTCTGGGGTGTGGGTTCAGCGGATGCGGCGTGGAAGATGCCGGTTGTGTTCCTGATGCTGACCTATCTGTTCCATACGATTGGTGAGTTGGCCCTCTCGCCGGTGGGCCTGTCGCAGCAGACCAAGCTGGCGCCGCCGACGATTGTGGCAACCATGATGGCGATCTGGTTCCTTGGCTCGGCAATCGGTCAGGACGTCGCTGCGGTGTTTGCCGAACTGGCAAAAACACCGACCGTAGCGGGTAAGACGCTCGACAACCAGGCGGCGCTGATGTCGTCGATGGAGATGTTCAATTTTATTGGCTGGCTGGGCATCGGGGTCGGGGTGTTCTTGTTCCTGCTGTCGTTCGTGATCAGCAAGTGGGCTCACGGCGCCAACGATACGACGGTGGAAGAGACGCCGAAAGCCTAATTGGTTGCGGGGCCCCAAGAAGCTCTCTTTGGCCCCGCACCCCGTTGGGGCTAAAGCTCTTTCTTCACCCGCAGGATCACAAACGGCTCCGACTTCCCGTCATTATACTCCTGCCGCACGATGGGGGTTTGCTCACGCAGGCCATCCCACACCGACCGGGTGCTCTTGTCGCGGCGCCTTTGCGGGTTCTGGAGAATCACCGCCCAGGTGAGGTTGTCCCTGGTTCTGTATTCAGCCCAAAAGGCGATCCAGGGCGCCGATTTGAACTGGTACTGTTCGGTGGCGTGATACTGGGTGGCGTTGTTCAGGCTGCTGATCTCCAGCCCCCAGTTGGAGCGCCAGCTGGTTATGTTCTGGCTAAGCACGATGTAATACCGGTCCGGATTCAGCCCCGAAATCTCACGCGACTTGCCCGTGATCGGATCTGTTACGCTGGTAAAAAACTTCGAATACTCGACTTTCAACTCGCCGCCCTTGAACTTGAACCGGTCCAGCGGCAGGGTAAAATTGACCCCGACCTCGTCGCGCGTGCCGTCCCCTATATTGCCACGGGCATTGAACACCCCGTCGACGGTCACGATCGGCGCGAAATCCAGAGTATCCTCGAGCGACGCATGCTTCAGGGACACACTCACGGCGCCCTTGGTCCAGAAACTGTAGTCAAGGGTCAGGGCATGGGCCCATTCCTTCTGCGGTACGATGGCGGGATTTCCGGCCTTGACCACTGATGTATCCAGCGACACCGACGAGGCGAAATCGCCGAAGTCGAGTTGGCCGACGACGCGTTCCGACCGCCAGCTGACCTTGACCTTATCACGCGGCGACCACACCAGTTGCAGCGACGGCTTGGGATAGACGAAGGATTCCGACCGGTTGTCCTGGGCCACCGAAATTGTCGAGGTCTCGACCTTCAGTCCCGTTTCCAGGCTTAGCTTCGGATTCACCTGCCAGTTGCGCATGACGTAGTATTCCGCCCGATCTTCTTCGACCAGCACATTGTCGAACGGTACATTCTGCTCGCTGTCGTTCTCGGTATAACGCGACGCCACGTCGCTGCCATTAAAGACACTCTCGGCGCCGAACTTGTAGGTGACCTTGTCTTTGGGGCTCCAGGTCAGCTTGGCGCTGACGATGTTTTCACGCTCTTCGGCCTTGGATATATAGCGCGAGGTATCAGGTCCGTCGGTGTAGACATCATCCAGCGTCTCGTCGTCGAACCGGTACAGAAGATTGACATCCAGCGACAGGGTCTTGGTCAGCTTGCGCTCGAATTGCAAACCCAACTCACCTTCGGTTTCCTGCAGATCCAGGTGCTCGTTGGCCGTTGAGCTATCCTTGACAAAGACCGCGTCATATTCGTAATCGATCGGACTGAGACTGCCGTTCAGCGTCACCTTGCCGCCCAGAAGGGGGCGGGAATGGGTAAAGCGCTCGGAATGACCCGAACCACCAGCCACCTGGTCAATGACCATCAGGTCCGGCGTCGGATCGCTGAAGTTTGGGAGATAGATGTAGCGCTTCTGGTCGTGGGTCCCGTTGTCGTTGAAGCCGAACGATTCCATGTAGAATTCGGTCAGGATGCCACCGGTGTTGCGCGAATAGTTGAAAAAGCCGGCTGGTTTCGACGATCCGGGGAAGAACTTGACATTGCCGCCGAAACTGATCGTCGCCTTGTCGCTTTGTTTGCGCACAATGTTGACGATCTGGCGATAGCCCTGCATGTCAACGCCGGGGGCGCCGCCAGTGATCAGTTCGATCCGCTCGACCTGAGCAGAAGAAATGGTGTTCAGCGTCTCTTCCAGATTGCTTTTGCTGGCCGGCCGTTGACCATCGATGACGACATTGCCGGCCGCGCCGGCAAAGCCGCGGACCTGGTCACCGGAATTGAAGGTAAAGCCCGGCACGCGAAACACCATGTCCAGGGCGGTGGAGACCTGAAACTGGGTGAAATAGTCGGCTTGAAAGGTCACAACCTGACTGCCCGATTCCTCCACAGTCGCTTGAGCTGGCAGGGTATCCTGCGCCTGAACAAGCGCCGGCGCGGTCATGAGGACAATAGCCAGCGCGGTGGTGACGTACAGACGCATAATTTAAATACCCCGTTGGACGCAGCACCCTTCGCGGCCGTCCTTGCCGCGACGGAATACCGCGCCGTTCTGACTTACAAGTTAAATGCCTGTAACAATTTCAACGAAAATCTGCCCGCAGTATGCGTTGACAGGTCAAATTTGTCCAAATTTATCAACGCCATATCAATTCTGCCTACGGCATTTTTCGTAGATCTTTCGCGGTCAAACATTACGCAGATTTAATGTTGTTGCCTTCATGCATGCAGGCAGAGTCCATTTTACGGCTGTTCATCCCTTTTGAGCCCCGCGACGGTCATCGCCAAAGGGGACCAGCAATAGGGCCGAGACCTATACCTCAGGCGACAGAGGCCCATTTTCGTCATACTGCAACGCACTTTGCCGCAGACAATGGCTACGCCGCCGGCTGACTTATCAGGCCGCGATCAGAGCGTAATCCGATAAGGTGGACGCCACCGCACGGGCGTTCCCGTTTTCGGAAAAACTGCGCGACAAAACAAAAACTCATCCCGCTCTGGTAAACGTCACAGCATCTCCCCACGCAAAAGCCGATAGAGGTTTTCGCCCATCGAAAAGCAACTCACTGTTTTGCGAAATTTATGGCCGCAAAGTACCCTTGCCAGACGCCCGGCATATTGTGCCATAGGCCGCCGAACTTAACTTGTTCCGCCGACCGTCAAACCCCTGATGCGCAGGCTCGGCTGACCAATGCCGACGGGCAGGGACTGACCCGCCTTGCCGCAGGTGCCGACGCCGGGATCGAACTTGAAGTCGTCGCCGATCATGTCGACCTGGCTCATGGCCGCCGGACCGTCGCCAATCAAGGTGGCACCCTTGACCGGCGCGCCAACCTTTCCGTCCTCGATCAGATAGGCCTCGGTGCATTGGAAGACGAACTTGCCATTGGTGATGTCGACCTGGCCGCCGCCGAAATTGACGGCGTATAAGCCTTTTTTCGTATTGGCGATCATGTCGCTTAGCTTGTCGGCGCCGTTGCGCATGAACGTGTTGGTCATGCGGGGCAGGGGCTGGTGGCCATAGGACTGGCGCCGGCCGTTACCGGTGGCCGCGACGCCCATCTGGCGCGCAGATAGCCGGTCGTGCATGTATCCGACCAGAATACCATCCTCGATCAGGGTCGTGCACGAAGTCGGCGTGCCTTCGTCGTCGATGTTCAGCGACCCTCGCGCATCCGGAACCGTGCCGTCATCGACGATGGTCACGCCTCTGGCGGCAACCTGTTTGCCCATCTTGCCCGAGAAGGCCGAGGTGCCTTTGCGATTAAAGTCACCTTCCAGCCCATGGCCGACCGCTTCGTGCAACAGGACGCCGGGCCAGCCTGGCCCAAGCACAATATCCATCTCGCCAGCCGGCGCCGGTACGGCATCGAGATTGACCAGGGCCTGGCGAATGGCCTCGTCGACCTGAGCCTGCCACTTTTCCGGCGAGGTCATGTCAAACCAGGAAATGCGACCGCCGCCGCCGGACGATGCCGTCTCGCGATGGCCGTTCTTTTCGACCGAGACACTGACGTTCAGGCGCACCAGCGGCCGGTAGTCATGATAGACTTCTCCGCCGCCGCGCAGGATGGTAATGGCCCGACGGTCACAGGCCAGAGAAGCCGAGACCTGGACGACGCCGGCATGGGCGCTGCGGGCATAGGCGTCCATGGCCTGGAGCAGGGCAATCTTGTCGCCGAACGCCATTTCGCCGATCGGGTCGTGGGCTTGGTAATAGGAACGGTTGGAGCGCGCCGGATGGCCAGCGGCAAGATACGAGGCATCAAGCTTGACATTGACCTGTTTGCCCGTCTTGGCCAGGACGGCGGCCTCGGCGGCGCGTGTCACGGCCGCCTGCGACAGTTCAGCGCTATTGGCGAAACCGATGGTCTCGCCGGCGACGACACGGAAGCCAAAACCCTGGTCGGCATTGTATGCCGACGATTTCAGCCGGCCGTCGTCGAAGAGCAGGGATTCGCCCTCGCGCTTTTCGATAAAGATTTCGCCGTCGTCGGCACCATTCAGCGCATTTTCCAGCATAGCCTGCGCCGCGTGAATGTCGAACTCGTCGCCAAGATCGCAGAATGCGGGAACAGCAGAATCAGCGGGTGAGGGAAGGGCCATGGTATCGATGCTCATAAATAAAACGACGACTGCTTACTTAGGCACGCTCGCGTCGAATGGCCATGGCAAAACACAATTTTCGTAGGATCTTGCGCGACAAAGTAGCGCACCTTGATCGTGCGCAAAGCTTGGCGGGGCTTGTTTTGCCGCAAAGACCCTGGTCAAAACCGGGGAATCCTTTTTTTGCCCTTTGCAATTGGCCGCGAACCCATTATTGGATCGTTTCGCATCGGGCGTCCCGTCTGGCAGCAGCCATGTTTGGCGTTGCGAATCGTCAGGTAGGGGATGGCGTCCGAACGATGTCGAATTTGGTAAGGGGCGTGGCGCTGTAATACCGCGCCCGACCGGCAGCATGAGGCCATAATTATGGGATTTGGGCGAATGGGCATGAAGGGGCAGTTGAAAGCTGCGTGCGGGGCGATAGCGACCTTGATGCTGAGCAGTGCGCTGGCGGTGCCGGCAGCTGCCGAGGAACTGATCGGCCAGCCGACCGACAAGGCCATCGGCCTGCAGAAGGATGTGACCGAACTGGGCGGTAAGGTTGCCTGGTTCCACGACAGCCTGCTTCTGCCCATCATTACCTTCATCTCTCTGTTCGTCCTGGCCCTGCTCATCTGGATAATCATCCGCTACAACAAGAAGGCCAATCCGACCCCAGCGCGTTTTTCGCACAACACCTTTATCGAGATCATCTGGACCGTCATCCCGATTCTCATACTGGTCGTGATTGCCGCCTTCTCTCTTCCGCTGTTAAAAGACTACCACGACATGCCGAAACCGGATGTCGTCGTAAAGGTCACCGGCAGCCAGTGGTACTGGACCTACGACTACCCCGAACTCGGAGTCGAGGACATTCAGGCCCGTCTGCTGCCTGAAGCTGCCGATCTGAAGACCGCAACGCCGGATAAACCTTATCTGCTTGCCACCGACAACAAGCTGATTGTTCCGGTCAACAAGGTCATACATCTTCAGGTCACCGCCAGCGACGTTATTCACGCCTGGACCGTGCCGGCCTTCCGCGTGAAGAGTGATGCCATACCGGGACGGCTGAACAACATCTGGTTCAAGGCGCAGAAGGAAGGCGTCTACTACGGCCAGTGTTCGGAGCTTTGCGGCACGGACCACGCTTACATGCCGATCGAAGTCCACGTTGTCAGTGAAGCCAAGTTCGACGAGTTTATTGTGGCTCAGGGCGGCAAGACGCGCGCCATGATCGCCGCGGACGAAAAGGCTGCTGCGGCGACTGCAGCCCAGGCCGCCGCATCTGCCGCCAGTTCCGACGCGAACTCTGCCGAACCGGCTGCTGCTGCGGCTGTCCCAGCCGCTGCCCAGGCTCAGACTCCTGCCGCCGCACCCCTGTCCGCACCGTCACCGGCTGCTGAGGCGCCCACCGCCCAGCCGGCGGTAAACTGATAAAAGTATAGAGAGACCCTGATCCATGGCTAACGTCGCCGCCTCTCATGATCACGCTGCCCATGGCGATGATCACGACCACAAACCCGGCTTCTTCGACCGCTGGGTCTTCACGACCAACCACAAGGATATCGGTACGCTCTACCTGATCTTCGCCATCATGGCGGGGATCGTCGGTGGCGCGATGTCTGGTTTTATCCGCTGGGAACTGGCGGCACCTGGTTTGCAAGTGTTCGCACCAGGTTCGATGCTGGACGCTATGGGTCTGTTCGATGTCAGCAACCCGGCTAACGCCAAGCACGCTTACAACTCGTTTGTCACGGCCCATGCCGTCATTATGATCTTCTTTATGGTCATGCCCGCGATGATCGGCGGCTTCGGCAACTGGTTCGTGCCGATCATGATCGGTTCGCCGGATATGGCCTTCCCGCGCCTGAACAACATCTCGTTCTGGCTATTGATCGCGTCGTGGATACTGCTGTGCGTCTCGCTCTTCGTGCCGTCCGGCCCGGGTGCAGGACAACACGGGTTCGCAGGCGGCTGGACCATGTATCCGCCGATGTCGTCCCATACCGGATCGCCAGGCCAGGCATTCGACCTGATTATCCTGAGCTTCCACCTGTCCGGTGCGTCTTCGATCCTCGGTGCCATCAACTTCATCACCACTATCTTCAACATGCGTGCTCCGGGTATGACCCTGCACCGCATGCCGTTGTTCGCCTGGTCTGTGCTGGTTACGACCTTCCTGCTGCTGCTGTCGATGCCGGTCTTTGCCGGCGCCATCACCATGTTGCTGACGGACCGCAACTTTAACACCTCGTTTTTCGACGCGGCTGGTGGCGGTGATCCGGTCATGTACCAGCACCTGTTCTGGTTCTTCGGTCACCCTGAAGTCTACATCCTGATCCTGCCGGGCTTCGGCATCATCTCGCACATCGTTTCGACCTTTTCGCGCAAACCGATCTTCGGCTATCTCGCCATGGCTTACGCCATGGTTGCTATCGGCGTTGTTGGTTTCGTTGTGTGGGCGCACCACATGTATACCGTGGGGATGAACTTCGACCTGCGCGCCTATTTCGTCCTGGCGACGATGGTTATCGCGGTGCCGACCGGGGTTAAGGTGTTTTCGTGGATCGCCACCATGTGGGGCGGCACGATCACCTTCACCGTTCCGATGCAGTGGGCCATAGGATTCATCTTCCTGTTCACGGTCGGCGGCGTTACCGGCGTCGTCCTTTCGAACGCGGCGATCGATATTCCGTTGCACGACACGTATTACGTCGTCGCCCACTTCCACTACGTCCTGTCTCTTGGCGCCGTCTTCTCGATCTTCGCCGGCTTCTACTACTGGTATGAAAAGATGTTCGGCATCAAGTACAATGCCTTCCTCGGGACTCTGCACTTCTGGGTGATGTTCGTCGGGGTGAACCTGATCTTCTTCCCGCAGCACTTCCTGGGCCTGCAGGGTATGCCGCGCCGCTATGTCGACTATCCGACCGGCTACGAGTACTGGAACAAGATTTCTTCTTACGGGTACTTGATCACCGTGGTCGGCGTCCTGATCTTCCTGATCATGCTGGTCGAATCCGTTATCCGCCGCCGCAAGGCAGAGGCCAATCCGTGGGGCGAGGGTGCCACTACGCTGGAATGGACCCTTTCCTCGCCGCCGCCGTACCACCAGTTCTCGGAACTGCCTATCATCAAGGACGACGAACACGACAAACACTAGGCGGTCCGCCCTGGTGGTCTGCAAACGCCCGCCTTCCTGCGTTACGGTGCTCACGTACTAAAGTTAGTTGTGCTAACGCTTCGCTCTTTGAGCACGGTACGCTCCGCTCCGTTACACGTAAGTCAGACGTCTTCGACTCACCAGGGCGAACCGAAACAACAGATGAGCCTGGGGGTGAAGTCCGCTTCACCCCCTTTCGTCATAAGTAGATGAAATGACCAAGAAACCCGTCAACACTGAAGTGCCGCTCGACGTCGCCGCCGCGATGAAAGAGGCCTACACCTCCAAGGCATTGCGCGCTTCGCCGGGCGACTACTTTCAGTTGCTCAAGCCACGGGTCATGTCGCTGGTTGTTTTCACGGCCCTGACCGGCCTGGTTATCTCTGGCCAACCTATGCAACCATTCCTGGCCTTCATCGCCATCTTGTGTATCGCGCTCGGCGCAGGATCCGCCGGTGCGCTCAATATGGCGCTGGAGGGTGAGACCGATGCCTTGATGCGCCGAACCAAGCTGCGTCCGGTCGCAGCCGGCCGCATCACGCGCAATGACGCCCTCGCCTTTGGCGGTGTCCTGGCCTTCCTGTCGGTGCTGATGATGTGGCTGGCCTTCCCGGATGGGCTGGCCGCCGGGTTGCTGGCCCTGACCATCGCCTACTACGTCGGTCTCTATACCCTCGTCCTGAAGCGCCGCACGCCGCAGAACATTGTCATCGGGGGCGCCGCTGGTGCCTTTCCGCCGGTGATTGGCTGGGCGGCGGCGACAGGAGCTGCGCCCTGGGAGGCCTGGATACTGTTCGCTGTCATCTTTCTTTGGACTCCGCCGCACAGTTGGGCTCTGGCTTTGTACACCGCCGAAGACTATGCCAAGGCAGGCATTCCAATGATGCCCGTCGCCCGGGGCGCCAGGTCGACCCGTTTGCAAATCCTCCTGTATTCCCTGGTTATGGCACCGGTTGCCTGCCTACCGATCGCCACCGGGCTTGGCGGTCTGCTTTACGCGTTGGTGTCCGTCGTCGGTGGGGCCGTTTTCATCTATATGGCGTTGCGCGTCTATCTGTCGCGGGCCGGCGACCATCCAGAGGGTGGCGAGAACAGCCTCTACGATGTTAAAAAGGAATCGCTCCCGGCGCGCAACCTGTTCGCCTATTCGATCTTTTACCTGACCGCGCTGTTTGCCACCTTGCTGGTCGAACACATTCTCAAGGGCGTCATGTCATGACCACGGAAGATGACAAGAAGGGCTATCTGGCCGCCCAAAAGAAACGCAACTACTTCATAGCCGGTGGATTGCTGCTGTTCGTCGTGCTGGTCTACTTTGTGACCATGTCTCGCCTGTCGCAGAACACCAAGGCAGAGGCGCTCCGGTCGGCGCAAAGCCAGGCGGAGGCTGCCGCTTCGGCAGTTTCTGGTACGCGCTGACCATGAACCGCAACATCAGGGTCGCGCTGTGGCTGGTCGGCGGTCTGGTCTTTATGGGCGGACTGGCCTTCGCCAGCGTGCCACTATACCGCGCTTTCTGCAATGCCACAGGATTCGGTGGTACCACCATGCGTGCCGACAAAGCACCTAAGGTGGCAACCGACGTCATCGTTCGTGTGCGTTTCGACACCAATACCAATGGCTTGCCATGGACCTTCAAAGCCGAAAAGCCCTATCAGGATGTCCGTATCGGTAAGACGGCGATGATGTACTTCACTGTCACCAATACCGCTGACCGGCCTGTAACCGGGCGGTCAGTGTTCAATGTTTTGCCCGATACCATGGGGGGCTATTACCGCAAGCTGCAGTGTTTCTGCTATGAGGATCAGACCCTGCAGGCCGGGGAATCGAAGACGTTCCCGATGGTCTATTTCCTTGATCCGGAATTGCTGAAAAACATCGATACGCACAAGGTTCGCGATGTCACGCTGTCCTATACGTTTTTCGAGTCGAAAGCGGCAAAAAAGTAACGCAAAAGCGGCCATTTTGGTGGCCTCCTCGCATTGTCTTTGAAAAAGAATTGGCCTAAACGGAACCAACCGGTTCAAGACCAGCTTTGGGCCCGTAAGTCTGAATTTTCGCGCCATGTGCGCGTTGCAAGGTGAGTTGAACGAGAATGGCCCACGGCGTCAAACACGATTACCACATCATCAATCCGTCCCCCTGGCCGCTGCTCGGTTCGGTGTCCGCCGTTTGTTGGGGCCTTGGCCTCGTCATGTGGATGCGCGGCCTGTTCGGCGTGCCTGCCGGGGAGTGGTGGCTATTCGCCGTAGGCATGACCGGTATCCTGCTCACCATGGTCTTCTGGTGGCGCGACGTCATCAAGGAAAGCCAGGCAGGTGATCACACGCCGGTCGTCCAGATCGGCCTGCGCTACGGCATGATCATGTTCATCGCTTCCGAAGTGATGTTCTTTGTCGCCTGGTTCTGGGTATTCTTTGAGATGGCGCTGTTCAACACCCATCGCGCAGGCGACGCTTCGGCCATCGAAGAGGTGCGTCAGGCGTGGTCGACCTGGCCGCCGCAGGGTGTCGAAACCATAGACCCGTGGCACCTGCCGCTGCTCAACACCCTGCTGCTGCTAACCTCTGGCACGACTGCGACCTGGGCCCACCATGCCCTTCAGGAAGGTGATCGCGAAGGCGTCAAATGGGGGCTAATCCTGACCATCATCTTGGGCGCCCTGTTTACGGCCGTTCAGGCTTATGAGTACTATCTGATCATTCATCACCACGAATTCTTCAACGAAGAATCGGCTAATGCCGGCCTTTACGGCTCATCCTTCTTCATGGCTACGGGTTTCCACGGCGCCCACGTCCTTATCGGAACGATCTTCCTGATCGTCTGCCTGTTCCGCCTGCTGGCTGGAGGGTTCACGCCGCAAAAGCACTTCGGTTTCGAAGCCGCTGCCTGGTATTGGCATTTCGTCGATGTGGTCTGGCTCTTCCTGTTCGCTTTCATCTACGTCGTGTTCGGCGGCGCGCCCCATTGACGCAAGACAGCAAGGCTAGTTTCTGGGCAGCGGCACTTGGGCGCTGCCCGGTGTGCGGCAAGGGTAAGCTTTTCCGGAGTTATCTCAAGGTGGCGCAGGCCTGTTCGGCCTGCGCCACGGATTTTAAGGCGGAGGACACCGGCGACGGTCCCGTCGTCTTTGTCATTCTGATCGCCGGGTTTGTCGCCTGCGCTGGCCTGTTCGTCAGCCTCGTCGCCTGGAACTGGAGCATCATGACGCTTCTGGCGGTTTGGCCTGCATCGGCTGCCCTTATGGCGCTGATCCTGATGCCGGTGCTGAAGGGGGTGATGATCGCCGCCCAGATTCGCCATAAGGTGCGTGACTGATGTCTGCGACCACATTTCTCAAGGCTGCGCACCTGTTTCTGAGGGCTGCGCCGCGGGGCCTGTCGGTTGCGGTCCTGATCGCCTTCATTATTCTGAACGGCCTGGGGGCGTGGCAACTTCAGCGGCTTTCCTGGAAACAGCACCTTACCACCGAACTGGCGCGCACGGAAACGCAGCCCCCTGTGGCTGTCGATACCGTTCTGGCCAGCGAAGATCCGGCCTGGCGCGCCGTTACCTTGCCGCCGTGTGACATCGTGCAAGACAGGCTCGTCACCATGAACAGCGTGGCCGATGGTCAGTCGGGCTATCGCGTTCTGGCGGCATGTCCCGCAGGTGCGGGCACCATACTGGTCGATCTCGGCTTTGCCATCGCAGAAGCCAAGCCCAACGGTAACGTTAAAAAGCCAGTCGGGCGCCTGCGGGCTTTTGAAAAGCCTGGCCTTTTTACGCCGCCGAACAATCCGGTGGCCAACGACTGGTATTGGCGTTCCGCGGCCGAGATGGGGCCGGCGTTGAAGGCGAGCAGCCTGCGGGACGACTATTTCGTCGTCCTCGACCTGAAGGAGTCGGATTTCGCAGCCGCCGGATTACAGCAGGGCGCCATGATAGCGCCTCTGACCAATCGCCACCTGGAGTATGCCCTGACCTGGTTCGCCCTGGCCTGGACACTGCTCTTCATGTTCGTCGCGTTTGTTCTCGAGCGGTTGAAAAAGGTATGATCCTTCCCGGCCAGTCCCTCTATACCTTCGACAACGGACTGCGCCTGTTGGTCGATCCGATGCCGGGCGTCAAGACCTTTGCGCTGAATGCCCTGATCCACGGCGGTGCCCGGTTCGAAACCGAGGCCCAGTCCGGCTGGGCCCACCTGCTTGAACACATTGTGTTCAAGGGGGCCGGCGGCCGTGACGCTCGTACCCTGGCTGAAGCTATTGAGCATAAGGGGGGCAGCATCAATGCCTCGACCGGGTACGAACATACCCGTTTCGAGGTTCGCGGCCTGTCGTCCCTGCTGCCGCTGGCACTGGAAATTGTCACCGACCTCATGTTTCGGCCAGTAATGGACCGCGACGAACTCCAGCGCGAAAAGAAGGTCATCGCCCAGGAAATCCTGGAAGCCTACGATACGCCGGACGACCATGTCTTCGATCTGCTGCAAACGGCCATGTTTCCCGAACAATCCCTGGGCCGGCCAATCCTGGGTACCACCAAGAGCCTTGGTCCGGCCAGGTCGGAAACCTTGCGCGGCTTCGCGGAAGCGCTGTACGCACCGCACCGGATCGTCATCTGTGTGTCCGGTGGTGTGACCGCTGAACAGGTCTTTGCCGCCGCCCGGCCGCTGATCGAGCCAGTGGCAGCGCAATCCGGATTCTCCGCACCTGAGCCCTTGCGGTTCATGCCGGGCCATGCGGTCCAGAAACGCCGCATCGAACAGGCCAACCTGACGCTCGGCTTCGACGCTGTCGGGCGGACCGATCCGGACATTATCCCGTTGCGCTTGTTCGGCGAAATCCTCGGCGGTGGCATGGCGTCGCGCCTGTTCCAGGAAGCTCGAGAGGCGAGAGGGTTGGCCTATGCCATCGACTCCTACACCACGCCCTATCGGGACGGCGGGGTGTTCGGTGTCTTTGCCGGGTGTGCCCCGAAGGATGTGGCGCCGCTGAACGAACTGATCCGCCGCGTGCTGAGCGACCTGGCAGCCGACCCTAAACCATCGGAACTGGAACGCGCCAAGGCGCAGTTCACCACGTCGCTGTTTCTCAACTTTGAAGGTGCAGGTTCACGCGCCTCGGCCTTCGCCAGCCAGATGTCGGTGTTCGACAAGGTCTTTACCCTGGATGAGGTCGCCGTCGACATCGAGGCGGTCACGCGCGACGATCTGGTCCGGGTCGGTGCGGCCCTCGCAGACCAGCCGGGGGCTTCGGCCTTGCTCGGGCCCAAGTCAATGACTCTTGCGGCGTGACCATCAGCGACCGCCAGAGCGCAATCCGATAAAGTGTGACGCACCGCACGGGCGCTCCCGTTTTCGGAAAAACTGCGCCACAAAGCAAAGATAACAGTGGTTACCGTGAGAGTCCCGCGTTTCCTTATCCGAAAGGTAACCACTCGTGGTTAAGCCTTGCGGTTAATGCGGGGTCTAGGCATGTCCGACATCGACTTTTTTGGCTGGAAAATGGGCGGCCCCCTGGGCCGGTCGGGGCAGGATGTGCTCAGCGCCGTCGATCCGCGCGTATCCATCGATAGCCGTAACGCCCAGATGGAGGCGCTGAGATCGGCGGACACCTTGCTATGGTCCTATGACCTGAGCCAGCGCCTGTTTGAGTTCAAGGGCGACCTGCGTCATCTCGGGCTGCCTGCTTTGTGGAGCCGCGTGCTTCTCGACGATCTCGAACCGGCTTTCGAAGCTGGCGAGGTCGATCGTCTTGATTGCCAGTTCCGGGCTTTGGAGGTCCATGACGCGGTGCCGGGTGAGGGCCATATTCAGTGCCTGCTGCGTCTGCGCGATCATCGCCTTGTCTACTTGAAAGGTCGCAAGGTCTCGCGTGGCCAGGTCCTGGGCCTGGTCACCGACCTGAGACGCGATGTCGGGTTGAAGAAAAGCATAGGCGGGACCGACGGGCATGAAGGCCTGCCGCTTCAGGACATCCACACCGATCCGCTGACAGGGTTGCTGAACCGTCAGGGCTTCCTGCATGGCGCCGGTCAAGTCCTGAGTAAGGCGGGTGACTTCGACCTGGTGGTTGCTGACCTCAATCGCTTCCGCCGTCTGAATGAGGCCCTGGGCCATGAGCGCGCCGATATCGTGCTGGAACTGCTGGCCTTGCGGATGCGCGATGCTTTTCCTGACAGTGCTTTGCTGGCGCGCCTGGGGGAAGACGAATTTGCCGTCCTGACCCTGCGCGGTTTTCCGCGGGTGTCGGAGCGGTTGCGCAATGCGCTGGAACGTCCAATCAATGTTGCCGGTTTTGATATCCAGCCGACCTTTTCCATGGGGGCGGTGGCGGTCGACGGCGGCGACCAGGCGTTGGAATCGGCAGAGTTGCTGCGCCGCGCCGAGATGGCCGTCGAGGCGGCCCAGTCCAAGGGCGCTGGCGGGGTGGCGTCGTACAAGCGCGACCTCGAAAGCGATGGCCTGACGCGCCTTGCCCTGGAAGCCGAACTGCGCAAGGCATTCGTCAGTGGCGAGATCCATGCCTGGTACCAGCCTATCATCAATCTGGCGACTGGCGGCATCATCGGCTTTGAAGCTCTGGCGCGCTGGGTACATCCGCGCCGCGGCATCATTGCGCCGGATAGTTTCCTGGGTGCCGTGCGTGACTTAGGGCTAATGGTCGATCTTGGCACCATCATCCTGAACACCACGGTCAAACTGCTGATTCCGTGGAAACAGACCTATGTCCTGCCGGAAGGCTTCTTTATCAGTGTCAACCTTTCGGCGCCGGAGATCGAACGATTGCACCTGATCGAAGACGTATCGCGGCTCATCCGCGATGCTGGTTTGCCGAACAAGATGCTGAAGCTGGAAGTCACCGAAAGCGACGTAATGCGCGATCCCCAGGCGTCGGCGCGGGTGCTGGAGGCTTTGCGCGACGCTGGCGCAGGGATTGCGCTCGACGATTTCGGCACCGGGTTCTCGTCTCTGAGCTACCTCGCCAGGCTTCCTTTCGATACACTCAAGATTGATCGATCCTTCGTCAGCACCATGAAGACCGAGTCCTCATCGGAGAAGATCGTCCGGTCGATCCTGACTCTGGGCCGCGATCTGGACCTGGACGTGGTCGCCGAAGGTGTCGAAGACATGGCTCTGGCCGATCAACTGGCGGCCCTCGGCTGCCAGATGGGCCAGGGCTGGGGTTTCGCCAAGGCGCTGAAACCGGCCGAGGCCGAGGCGTTCCTTGTGGATTCGCTGGGTTACAAGTTGGACGTGCTCAGCGCCTGACGCTGTGCGGCTACCCGCACCTCCGTAAAGGGTTTAACCACGAACCACACGAACGGGCACGAACTTCAGGGCGTGCTTGTTTGTGTTGTTCAACCGGAATCCTGCAAAGGTTTTTGAACATGAAAACCACGAACCTCTTGTAAACCTGCCTCCGCCGCGAAGCGGCCTTCAAACCGAAGGACCGCTGCGCGGTCGGTTCAACCGTATCCCAAAGTTCGTGACTGTTCGTGTAGTTCGTGGTTCAAAACCTTTACAGAGTTTTCCGCTCCGCCGAACATTCCATGCTATGTTAATCTGACGAATGTGCCGCCGTACCGGTTGCCTGTCGGGGTTCCGTCCGCGGCATATTGACGTGAGATCATGCGGTATTCTTCGGCGGAAACCCAGCTGTATTCGTAAATGAGATAGCTGCCAGCAGGTTCGTCGGCGAAGCTCAAGGTCAGGGTGTGGTCGCCGACCGAGACGATGCACACGCCGCCAGGATTGCGCTAAGAGGTTTCATCGGCCGACCACCTAAAGACATCTTGTGTCAAGGCGGATGCGGCTATTGTGGATGCCATGATCGCGATTTCCGACGGACGGGACGGTAGCTCCGCCGACCGGGGGAACTCAAGCCCGGCCGGCGGTGCCTGAAAGGTGGCCGGGCTCGACGCCGAGGGTTGCGAGGGCGGCCGACCACAGTTGCTCCGGTTCGCTCATGAAAATCAAGTCTTGACTGGCCGGCGCGATCAGCCACGCATTGGCGGTGATCTCGTCTTCGAGTTGGCCGGGACCCCAGCCGGCATAGCCCAGGGCGATCACGCTGCGGGCAGGTCCGGTCCCGCTGGACAGGTCGACCAGAATATCGCGCGAGGCAGTCAGGCCGACGCCGGTTTCTTCACCACCTTCGTCCTGGAACGGTGCGCCCAGTTCCAAGGTGATTTTGTCGATCTGATAGTCGAGGCTATGCAGGACGAAACCGCGGTCGTTCTGGACCGGTCCGCCACGGAAGATCTTTTGCAGGGACGGGGCGCGGTCGCCGCTGTCGATGCCCAGTTCGCGGATCATCTTGCCGAAGTTCAGGCCGTTGATAGGCTGGTTGAGGATCAGCCCCATGGCATGGTTTTCGTCATGCTGGCAGACATAGACCACGGAGTGTTCGAAAGGTTCACCTGCCAGGCCTGGCATGGCGATCAGCAGGTTGCCTTGCAGGTTCAAATGATCGTCGGTTCTGTTATCCGGCTCGGTCATCACACATCCTTTATACCCAGCTTAACATTTATTGCGGGCCACGTCTTGGCCCATTGTTGCCTTGCCTATATAGGTCCCCGGCAAGACGAATTTAAGGAGACATTCATGACTGTTCAACCCGGTGATACCTTTCCCGACCTCAAGCTGACCGTCGTCGGTGACGATGGTCCCAAGCCGACCACCGTGGCGGACTTCTTTGCCGGCAAGACGGTCGTGCTGTTTGCCGTTCCGGGCGCCTTCACGCCGACCTGTTCAGCAAAGCACCTGCCGGGTTTCAAAGAGCATATCGCCGATTTCAAGGCAAAGGGTGTCGATGTCGTCGCCTGTACCTCGGTGAATGACTATTTCGTGATGAAGGCCTGGGCTAAGGACCAGGGCATTGCCGACGAAGTGGTGATGCTGGCTGATGGAAATGGCGATTTCGCCAGGGCGGTCGGGCTGGAGTTGGACGGCTCGGGCTTTGGCATGGGCCCGCGGTCGCAGCGCTACGCCATGATCGTCAAGGACGGCAAGGTCGAGCAGTTGTTCGTCGAAGCCCCGGGCGAATTCCGTGTGTCATCGGCGGAGCATGTGCTGGCACAGTTGTAATGTTATGAGGTGCAGGAGGCGAGCCTCCTGCAAACCTTACTTTACTTCAGCAATAGCCTTCACAAGCGCCTCCGGGCGGTAGCCCCGATCCCAGGGCGTCAGACCCATCCGCACGACAATCAACCGTTGCGACGGGATTATGGTGACGCTTTGGCCGTCATGACCGCGCAGCCAGAAGGTATCCGCCGGCAGACCGGTCATCTTGCCGGTATCGCTTTCGCCTGGACCTTTCAGCCACGACTGCATCTGGCTGTAGCCTTCAGCGGACCCGTTCGAGGTTTGCATCAGGCCGACAAATCCTTCGGGCAGAAGGCGCTGCCTATTCCACACGCCGTCTTGCAGCAGGAACTGGCCGAACCGCCCCCAGTCGCGCGCCGTCGCGTAAATATAAGATCCACCGACAAAGGTGCCGCTCTCGTCGGTTTCGAAGACGGCGCTGGTCATGCCCAGCGGACCGAACAGGGCGTCGCGCGGGTAGGCGAGGGCGTCCTTGCCGGCAGCGGTCATCCAACTCCGTGTCAGGATGAGGCTGGTACCTGTTGAATAAGCGTAGGATTTGTCACCTGCCGGCAGCCCCGCCGCGAAGGTCGCCATGTCGGGTTCCAGGTACAGCATGCGCGAGACGTCCGAGACGCCGCCGTAGTCCTCGTTGAACGCCAGGCCACTTTTCATCGCGGCCAGGTCGCGAACCGAGACGGCGGGCGCCACGACCGTCTGGTCAAGGCTGAGGCCAAGGTCCTGGGCGGCACGTCCGAGCAGAGCGGCATTGACCGTTTTCGTCATTGACCAGCCGAGCAGGCGGGTATCCGGCGAGAAGCCTTCGCCATAGGCTTCACCCATGATCTTGCCGTCTTGCATCACGACGACAGCGCGCATTCCGGGGCCGGTCAGTGCCGGGTCGGACAAGATATCCGCCAACTTACCGGTTGGCACGACAGCCGCTCCCTGGGGTTCTGGCTTCACGTCGGGCAGGCCGAGGCCGGCGACCTTGGCAACGTCGCCATCGATTACGCTGACACAGCCCAGGCCCGGCCGGTAGACGGCGGTGCCGGGCGCGAACATACCCAGCAACCGGGTGGTCACGACCCTGTCGTCAATGTTGAAGGTTACCAGCTTCAACAGGGGATGCCCCGGCGCCTGAACATCCTCGGCGAGCACCGTCCTGGCGTCGCGGCCGGTCAGGAACACGTTCGAGCAGAGGATCTTTGCGGCATAGCCCGTGCCAACGCGCAACAACTCAGGCGGCGCCGCGCTCAGCCAGATGGCTACACCCGTGATCATTACAAGGAGGGTCAGGCCAAGGCCCGCGAGACTCTTTTTCAGCATGTTCAGCCCCTTTTGTCCCCGGACCGTAGCAGGTGATGATGAAGGTTTAAAGGCCAGGCTAACAGAACCGTGGACCTCGAAACTTTTCAGGACAGTTATCAAAAAAGCCGGGCGAAAGGGCCCGACTTTTTCGATGATGTTCTTAAAGAGGTGCGAGTCCAGAGCCCCCGGCTCTGGCCATTAAAACAACTCGTCTTCCAATGCCATGATCGCCTCGGCCCCACCCTTCATCTTGGCCAGATGGGCATCGGCTTCGGGCAGAATACGTTCCAGGAACACCCGCCCGACCTTCAGCTTGCTGGCGTAGAAGGGATCGGTCGAACCTTCGGCGATCTTGCCTTGCGCTTCCTTGGCCATCATTGCCCACATATAGCTCAGGCAGGTCAATCCAAAGATGTTCAGGTAATCCAAAGACCCCGCGGCGGCATTGTCGGGATTGCCCATGCCGTTCTGCATCAGCCACAGGGTACCGTCCATCAGCTTGGCCTTGGTCTCCTTCAACGCTTTCACGTACTGCGGCACAGCCGACCCGGCCTCTTCCGCTGCTACGTAGGCATCGATCTCGCCCATGAAACTTTGCATGGCGCGGCCGCCCTTGGACGGCAGCTTGCGCCCAACCAGGTCCAGAGCCTGAATCCCGTTGGTGCCCTCATAGATCAGCGTGATCCTTACATCGCGCATGTATTGCGATGCCGGGAAGTGCTCGGTAAAGCCCGACCCACCATGGACCTGCATCGCATCCTGGGTGACTTTCAGACCCTTCTCGGTCAAATATGCCTTTACGACAGGTGTCAGCAAGCCCATGTAATCGTTAGCTTTTTCACGGTCTTTTTCATCTTCTGCCGCATGTTGGAAGTCGGCCTGCAGCGCCAGCCAGATCAGGAAGGCGCGGCCGCCCTCCATGAGTGCCCGCGACTCAAGCAGCATACGCCGCACATCGGGGTGGACCAGGATGCTGTCGGCTGGCTTTTCGGGCGACTTCGGTCCCGTCAGTGCCCGGCCCTGCAAACGCTCCTTGGCGAAATCGACCGCGGCGACATAGGCGGCATGGCCGATCGCCAGGCCCTGGAGGCCGACGCCATAGCGTGCCGCATTCATCATGTAGAACATGATCTTCAGGCCTTCGTTCGGCGCGCCCAGCAGGAAGCCCGTGGCCTCCTCATAGACCATGACACAGGTCGAATTGCCGTGGATGCCCATCTTGTGCTCCAACCCGGCGCAATGCAGGCTGTTGCGTTCCCCTGGATTGCCGGCGGCGTCGGGAACGAACTTGGGCACCAGGAACAGCGAAATCCCCTTCACGCCTTCCGGAGCGCCCTCGATGCGGGCCAGGACCAGATGGCAGATATTGCTGGTGAAGTCATGCTCGCCGGCCGAGATCCAGATCTTCTGGCCGCTGATCTTGTAAGACCCGTTCGCTGCCGGCACCGCTTTGGAGCGCAGCAGACCCAGATCGGTACCGCAATGGGGTTCCGTCAGGTTCATCGTCCCTGACCATTCACCCGAGATCAGTTTAGGCAGGTAAAGGTCCTTGTGTTCCTGGGTGCCGCCGGCCGTCAGGGCCGAGATGGCGCCCTCGGTCAAGCCCGGATACATGCCAAAGGCGCTGGAGGCGCCCGACAGCATTTCGGAGAAGGCGGTGTTGACGAAATGCGGCAGACCCTGGCCGCCATAGGCCGGGTCGCCCGACAGAGCCGTCCAGCCGGCTTCGGTCAGCGCCTTGTAGGCCTCTTTGTAACCCTTGGGTGCCGTCACTTCGTGCGTCACCGGATCGAGGGTGCAGCCCTCCTTGTCACCGGTGATGTTGATGGGATGAACGACTTCTTCGGTGAACTTGGCGGCCTCTTCCAGAATGGCGAAGACGGTGGCCGAATCGGCGTCTTCGAAGCCCTTCAGATTGTGAAACTGATCGGTTTTGAAAACGTCCGCGATGAGGAACTGATAATCGCGGACCGGAGCTTTGTAAGCCATGTTCGATATCCTTTAGGTTTGCTTCCTGCAGATTGGGTGGTTTTTTCTTACGCGTTGCCTGGCTTGAGGTTTTCGGCCTCCATCTTGGTTATCTCGCCTTCCAGCCAGATGCAGCCGTCCTGCATATCGTGGATGGCAGCGTCGATATCCTCGCGCTGGCGCTTCAACGTCTCAATTTGACGACGATACTTGCCGAGTGTCGCGCGCATCTGGGCAACACCATGGTCGTTCGGCGTGTAAAGGTCGAGGATTTCCTGGATTTCTATCAAGGAGAATCCCAGCCGTTTGCCACGCAAAATCAGTTGCAACCGCGCGCGGTCTCGCGACGAGTAGAGCCGGGTCTGGCCCTTGCGCTCGGGGTGGATTAAGCCCTTGTCCTCGTAGAATCGCAGGGCGCGGGCGGTGACATCGAATTCTTTCGAGAGTTGGCGGATGGAATAGGTGCGGTGGCTGTCCATGGTTGTCTTATGGCAAAAGTTTACATTTACGTCAACGTAAAGATATGGCCGTTTGGACCCTAGGTCAACCTAATTGTTTCCCTAGGGATAAGGCCCACCGCGCGGCGCTTCTGCATTGACGCTTCGGGCCTTGCGGCTTAAAGGCTGGCACGCATTCAACCGTTGAAAGGTAACGTCCCGATTATGTCGTCTCTCGCTTCCCTTGCTTACGCCGGCCGTGCATGGCCGTTTGAACAGGCCCGTGCTCTGATCGCGCGCCTGATCAAGGCGCGCGTTGAAGGGCATGAGGCGCAGAAACGGGCATTGAACCTGATCGAGGCCGGCAAGTTGGACGAGGCCTTGGGCAATTTCGAGGGCCTGGGGCGGCCGGTGATCTTTGAGACCGGCTACGGCCCGTCGGGTTTGCCCCACATTGGCACCTTCGGTGAGGTGGCACGTACGACCATGGTCCGTCAGGCTTTTGATGCCATGACCGGTGGGGTATGGCCGTCGCGGCTGATCTGCTTCTCGGACGATATGGACGGTTTGCGTAAGGTGCCGGAGGGCATTCCCAATTCTGAGATTTTGCGTGAAGATCTGTACAAGCCTTTGACCGTTGTGCGCGATCCCTTCGGCGAGCATCCGTCATTCGGCCAGCACAACAACCATCGACTTATGAAGTTTCTGGATGGCTTTGGATTCGCTTATGAATTCCTGTCTTCGACGGACTGCTACAAGGGCGGGGTGTTTGACACGACCCTGCTGATGGCTTTGGAGCGTTTCGACGATATCCAGAAGATCATGCTGCCGACCTTGGGGCCGGACCGCCGTTCGACCTATTCGCCCTTCCTGCCGATCTCGCCGAAGACCGGCCATGTCCTGCAGGTGCCGACCCTGGAACGCAATGTGTCGAAGGGCACGATCGTGTTTGAAGAACCAGATTCCGTAACTGGCAAAGCCGAGCGTTTTGAGGTTCCGGTGACCGGCGGACACGTCAAGATGCAGTGGAAGCCTGACTGGGCCATGCGCTGGGCTGCACTAGGCGTCGATTATGAGATGTCCGGCAAGGACTTGATCGATTCCGTTAAGGTGTCGTCTCAGGTTTGTCGGGTGCTGGGCGGTGTGCCGCCGGAAGGGTTCAATTACGAACTGTTCCTCGATGAGCAGGGCCAGAAGATTTCGAAGTCGAAGGGCAATGGCCTGACCATGGAGGACTGGCTGCGCTATGGCGCGCCGGAGAGCCTGGCCTATTATATGTTCCAGTCGCCCAAGTCGGCCAAGAAGCTGTACTTCGACGTCATACCGCGGGCGACGGACGAATATCTCCAGCAGTTGGAAGCCTATCCGAAGCAGGACCTCGCCAAGCAGATCGAGAACCCGGTTTGGTTCGTTCTGCGCGGCCAGGAGGCCGGCGAGGGGATGCCGGTGACGTTTGGATTGATGCTGAACCTGGTGTCGGCGGCGAACGCTTCGGACAAGGATACGCTGTGGGGCTTCCTGCGTGCCTACATCCCGGGGGCGACGCCGGAGTCCGAGCCTTTGCTGGATCGTCTTGCGGGATATGCGTTGAACTATTTCGAGGACTTCGTGAAGCCGTCGAAGGCGTTCCGGCTACCGGACGCGCGGGAGGCTGCGGCGATGCGGGACCTGGCTGAGCGATTCCGTGCCTTGCCGGCGGATACGCGGGATGCTGAGACCTTGCAGGGTTTGGTCTTCGAGGTCGGCAAGACGCATGAATTCGACCCTTTGCGCGCCTGGTTTCAAGCTTTGTATGAGGTCCTGCTCGGGCAATCGCAGGGGCCGCGGTTTGGATCGTTCGTGGCGATTTTCGGGTTGGAGCGGACGATTGACTTGCTTGAGCAGGGGATAGAGGGCAAGCTGGTAGGCGAATAGGCAGCCAGTAACGGGGTTTGGGGTCCGCGACCCCACATCTTTTCTCTTCCTTACCTTGACCTCGCCCCGAAGCGGGCGACGTCAAGGTAAGGAAGAGAAGACTTGGGGCCTCAGGCCCCAAACCCCATTACTGGAGTTCCCATGTCGCTGGCCAGCCTTGCCCTCTCAGCCCTTCTCAGCAGCGCCATCCCCACGCCGGCCGACATCGATTCGGCCATACACAAAGCCATGGCCGACACCGGCGCCAAGGGCCTCGCCATCGCGGTTATCGACAACGGCCAGGTCGCCTACACCCAGGCCTACGGCGTCCGGAACACCAACAACGACCCGCTGACCCCCGACACCATCATGTACGGCGCCTCCCTGACCAAGACGGTCATGGCCTATGCGGCGCTGCAACTGGTCGATCAGGGCAGGCTCAAGCTCGACACGCCCATCGCCGATATCCTGCCCAAGCCGCTGCCGGACTATCCGGAAGAAGACAAGTACGCCGACTGGGCGCCGCTCAAAGCCGACGAACGCTGGCGCAAGATCACGCCGCGCATCAGTTTGACCCATTCGACAGGCTTCGCCAATTTCGGCTTCCTGGAACCGGACGGTCGCCTGAAAATTCACTTCGAGCCCGGTGCTCGCTATGCCTATTCCGGAGACGGTATCATCCTCCTCCAGTTCGCCATAGAAAAGGGTCTCAACCTCGATGTCGGCCAACTGACCCAGGCCAATTTCGACCGCCTGGGCATGACCCGGACCTCGCTGATCTGGCGTCCGGACTTCGCCGGGAACCTGGCCGACGGCTGGGGCGAAGAGGGGCAGACCGAACCGCACGACGAACGCTCCAAGGTCCGCGCCGCCGGTTCGATGGACACCACCATCACCGACATCGCCCGGTTCACCGCCGCACTGGTGCGCGGCGATGGCCTGTCGCCGGCCTCTCGCGCCGAACTGACCAAACCGCAACTGCACATCACAACCCGCTCGCAGTTCAGTAGTTTCCAGCCGGAACTTCCCCCCGCACAACAACGCAAGGACCTCTATGCCGGCCTGGGCGTCATAGTCTTCGACGGTCCGCAGGGACGAGGCTTTTACAAGGGCGGCCACAACGACACCACAGGCAATACCCTGGTCTGTATCGAAGCCGGAAAACGCTGCGTTGTCATCCTGGCCAACGACGTCCGCGCCGAAAAAGCCTTCCCGGGACTGGTCAAAACTATCCTCGGTGACACCGGCGTGCCCTATGAATGGGAGTATGGTTTCGTGCCAGGCGTTGACTAGAGCGGAATGAGTTTTGACGGAATCAAAACCCCGCTCTAAGTTTTTGTTTTAGCGGAATTTTCCGAAAACGGGAGCGCCCGTGCGGGTGCGTCACGCTTTGTCGGATTGCGACTAGCGCCTAACCAATCAAAAAGTGAGCTTGCAGCGTCGCGATCGGATGATGCTTCTGCTCCTGCCAGGCGGAGACCTCGACATTGGCCACGGTCCGGCCCACCCGGTTCAACACCGCCCGGGCATAGGTGTGCACCGGCTTGCCTGAGCGCAGATACTGGATAGTGACATCGATCGGCTTGGGGATGTGATCGAACTTTTCCGAAAACGCCAACTGCGCCATGGCGGTTATCTCCATGAACGCGCCGATCACCCCGCCATGCAGGGCCGGGATCATCGGATTGCCGATCAGCTTGTCGTGGAAAGGCAGATGCGCCGTCAACTCATCGCCGGCGAGTTCGACATACACCCCCAAAAACCGGGCAAACGGAATGGCCGCCAGTACGTCTGCCGGATGACAGTCTTCGCGTCGCACCAGTTTGCTGAGATCTTCGCTCATGCCTTGGCCCTCAAAGCCGGATTGCTGATGATGAATGCTGCCTGGGCCGCGGCCACCGGATCGTCAGGACTGACCTCATAGGCAAAGGCGCGGACGAACCCGACCGATCGCGTCAGCTTGTAGCACCTGGCCGTCGCCTTGAGTTCGTTATCCGGCATGGCCGGCCGCATATAGTCGATGCGCAGATCGAGCGTGGCGAGCGGCTTGAATTCATTGACGCGGTCCCACACGGCCATGCCGCAGGTGTTGTCGAGCAAGGCCGTAACGACGCCCGAAGACAACACCCGCGTCTCAGGATCGCCGACCAGATCATCGCGATAGGGCAGGGCCAGGGTGACGCCGTCCGGTCCGGTGCCGACATAGTGGACCCCGATCGCTTTCATAAAGGGCGTATGGCCGACGATCTCGGCGAACATATTTGAAAACGGCGGCTGGCTCATGAACGATTCCCGTCGTGGCTGGTCTGCATTTTCGTCCAAGTTTCCGTGCACGTCAAAGTCTAAACCGCACATCCGAGCGTAATTCGGTCACGCAGGTTAGCAAAATCCTTGCAAATCCATCAAAACGGGCTTTTTAAATAGGCCTCCCCTTTGTTTCCTTCAGAAAGCTTGAGGTCATGTCCGCGTATCTGGACCAGGTTCCCGCCGCCAATTCCGCCCTTGTCCTGTTCTCGGGCGGCCAGGATTCGAGTGTCTGCCTGGCCTGGGCGCTCAACACCTATGACCGGGTGGAAACCATCGGCTTTGACTACGGCCAGCGCCACGCCATCGAAATGACCGTCCGCCAGAACCTGCTGATCCGGTTCCGCGACGTCTATCCTTTGGCCAGGGCCCGCCTGGGTGAAGACCATGTCTGCGACCTCAAAGGCTTCGGCGCCGTGGCCGAGTCGTCCCTGACGCGCGAGTCGGCCATCGTCATGACCGAACGCGGCCTGCCGTCGTCGTTTGTGCCGGGGCGCAACCTGGTCTTTTTCGTCTATGCCGCTGCCGTGGCGGACCGCCGCGGCATCGACCACCTGGTCGGCGGCATGTGCGAGACGGATTTCTCCGGCTATCCCGACTGCCGTGCCGACACTTTGAAGGCCATGGAGACGGTGCTGAACCTGGGCGTGGAACGGCCCTTCACGATTGACACGCCGCTGATGTACCTCAACAAGGCCCAGACCTGGGCCCTGTCCCAGGATCTGGGCGGCGAAGCCCTGGTCGACCTGATCGTCGAGGAGTCGCACACCTGCTATATGGGCGAGCGCGGCGAGCGCCATCCGTGGGGCTACGGCTGTGGCGACTGCCCGGCCTGCCAACTGCGCAAAACCGGGTTTGAACACTTTCTGGAAATGAAACAGCACGCTGAACGGTAAAGAGTTTTTGCCACGAACCACACGAACGGCACGAACTTCAGGACGTCCTTGGCATATCTGTTTGGACGTCAATCACGTAAAGTTCGTGCCACAAAATCACGAAAAAATCCCCAGCTACCACCCGCCGCGAAGCGGCCTTGACCGAATGAAGCCGTTTGGCGGTGATGTCCGGACAATCCTAAAGTTCGTGCCGTTCATGTGGTTCGTGGTAAAAAATCCTTTCTCACCCAACCCATAGATTTCAATCGGGATTGGCGCTAAATCCCCATCATGTACAGTTTCAAGGAAATCTTCCTGACCCTTCAGGGCGAAGGCGGCCAGGCCGGGCGGGTCAATGTCTTCGCCCGTTTCGCCGGCTGCAACCTGTGGAGCGGCCGTGAACAGGACCGCGCCACCGCAGCCTGCGACTTCTGCGACACTGACTTTGTCGGCACCGACGGCGAAAACGGCGGCAAGTTCGCCACGCCGGCCGATGTCGTTTCCGCGCTCGATGCCGTCTGGGGCGAAGGCAGGGCGGCCGCAAAGGCGGTGGTCTTCACCGGAGGCGAGCCGTTGTTACAACTCGACGCCGACCTTATCGCTGCCGTTAAGAGTGCGGGTTTCTACATAGCCGTCGAAACCAATGGCACCTTGACAGCGCCCGCAGGTATTGACTGGATATGCGTGTCACCAAAAGGGCAAAATCGCTTGCATCAAACAAGCGGACAGGAATTGAAGCTTGTCTGGCCACAGGAAAATGTCGATCCTTCTGATTTCCTGGAATTGCAATTCGAACGTTTTTACCTTCAGCCCAAGGACAGCCCGCAGCAGGCCGCCAACACCCAGGCGGTGATCGACTATTGCCTGGTGCATCCCCAATGGCGGATGAGCGTCCAGACCCACAAACTGGTGGGCCTGAAGTAGATCTTACGGTTTTGTTTGGGCCATTTCGGCGGCGCTGATGGCGCAGCCGTTTAACGTCTTGCCGTCCAGCTTCACTACGGCCGTCAGCGGATAGACCCGGTCACTCATCCCGTCCGAGCAAGTACCTGCTGTCAGGGTGACGCTTAGCCCGCCGCCCGCCAGCTCCGCCTTGCTGTTGACGATCTTGGTCGTCTCCAGCGGATAAGGCTTGCCGGAAGCTTCGGGAGAGGAATAGGTCATCGTCGCGCCATCCACCTTGACGCTCCAGAAGGGCTCGGTGCCGACAAGGTTCACCGGCTGACTGAGGTCGACCCCGCCGATCACCTTTTTGGGCGCTTCGGGCACCGTGGGGCCTCCAGGTGTCGCCGGTGGCTCGGGCGCAGCCGCGGGTTCGCCGCCGGAGATTTCCGGTTCGCAGGCCGCAAGGCCCAGGGCGAGGAGGGCAATCAGCGCGATGCGCATAGGAGGGCTCCAAAGAAACCAAACGCGGATCCAAAATCCTAGGCTCCGCGTTTGCGTTCGTCCAGACATCCGTTGCAATTTCCGATAGGTGGTGACAGTGCGCCACACTTTCGATCAGGCAGCGTCGAGCAGCACGACCTCGGCGTCTTCGAGCGCGGTGATGGTCAGTTCCGCCTCGTCCTTGATGGCAGCGCCGTCGCGCGTATTCAGTGCGACGCCGTTGACCTCGACCTTGCCCTTCGACACCACCAGATACAGGTACCGCGGGCCGCCGGTCTCGACCGGGCGGTAGGTTTCCGACTGATCCTTCAGAAGGGTGGCCCCCAGCAGCCGCGCCGGCGTCCGGATCGGCAAAGCATCGCCGTCGCCGTCAAAGCCTGAGGCCAGGGTGACGAACTTGCCGGCGCGATCGTCCTTGGGGAAGGGCTTGGCGCCCCAGCTGGGGGCTTCACCGCGTACGCTCGGGATCACCCAGATCTGGAAGATCCTGGTGGTTTCACTTTCCATATTGTACTCCGCGTGGCGGATACCCGTCCCGGCGGACATCACCTGGACGTCGCCAGCCTCGGTCCGGCCTTTGTTGCCAAGCGAGTCTTCGTGGGTAATTGCGCCTTCGCGGACATAGGTGATGATTTCCATATTGTCATGCGGATGGGGCGGAAAACCGGAGTTGGCGGCGATCTCGTCGTCGTTCCACACGCGAATGGAGCCCCAGCCCATCTTGCCGGCGTCATAATAGCTGGCGAAGGAAAAATGGTGTTTGGCGTTCAACCAGCCATGATTAGCGCCGCCCAGCTTGTCGAAAGGTCTCTTGTCGATCATCGTTACATCTCCCTCTGGCGTCGCCGACGCCGCTTAGATGTCGTCCATATAAGTGTAACTTAAACAATTACAATACGCCTACTTGCAAGCCATATCGTCACTGTCTTTCAAGAAACGAAAATTCGACAGGACTATCGGACCGATTTCGTGGGGCCAAAATTCCATCACGCTATGTCCTGGATAGATGGGGCAGGTCGAGGTATATTGCTGATCATAGGCGTTCTTTTCGATCAGAAACATGGTGGCGTCGAGCTTAAGCTTTTGCGTCAGATTCTGGTCCAACTCCATGATCATGCCGGAGTCATCACCGTATTGACCATAAGACACCAAGAGTGTGTTTTCAGGAAGAATGGCCATCCGTTCCCCTGACAGGCCCTCTGGAATTTTCGGCAGGGTCGCATCGGCGGGGTTGTCACTCAGGGAGTCTTCCGTGGCAATGCTGGCGGGAAACTGCGCGGAGAAGGCTTTGACAAATGTCGGAGCTCTCAGCTTATCGCCGTCAACGGCGAACTGGAATGCAAGGGTCTCGCCTGGATAAATCAGGATGTCACCATCTTCGGTGACATAGGGCGACCGGCCGATTGGGACCGTCGTATAATGTTTGTCGTTGATACGGACGGCGACTTCGTAGCCGCCCGTCCGGCAGGCCCGTTCGGCGCACAGGTCGTCTATGGATTTTTGCGGCGGCGTTTCCGCCCGAGCGGCGCCGACAACAGCGGCAAACGCCAGGCCGCTCAGGATCAGAGTTCTGGACAACATGGTATTCCCCCTTGTTCCGGCCAATCTATCGTGGGCCGGCAGGGGAGGCAACCGCCTTGCTTACCAGATAATGTACGGCGTCACATTGTCGACCGTATCGGTCAGGATCAGGACGGTGTTACCGTCGCCCAAGTCGATCAGCACATTGGCGCCGGACTGGGTGACCAGGGCAGGGGCGGCCACTCCGCCTGTATAGGCGCTGATATCGATCCGGTCGCCTTCGGCGCCGTTCATGTCGTTGATCCTGTCCGTCCCGCTGTCCAGTAGAAACACGAAAAGATCCGCACCGCCGCCACCGGTCAGGCTATTGTTGCCGGTATTGCCTTCCAGCCGGTTGTCAAGCCCGTTGCCGGTCGCATTGACGTTATTGGCGTTTAGTAAGGTCAGGTTTTCGACATTGGCGAACAGGGGCTGGGAGTTCCCCCCCATGACCCAGTCGATGCCGCCGTCCGCGTCTTCATTTACGACGTCATAGAGAGAGCCGACGTAATAGACGTCGTCGCCGGTCCCGCCGGTCATAACGTCATGTGCAGCGCCTCCGTCCAGCGTATCGTTGCCGGCGCCGCCGTACAGGAGGTTGTTATAGCCGTTGCCGGTAATCCGATTGTCGAGGTCGTTGCCGAAACCTTCCCGAGAGTCCCCGCGCATACGCAGGTTCTCTACCTGGAGACCAACCAAGGTAAAGCTTCTGGCGCCTGTATGGATCGTATCGTTACCGCCGCCGATGGCTTCAATGACGACATCGTTCTTGTCCAGACCCAGATAATAGGTATCGTCGCCTGCACCGCCCTCAAGGGTGTCATCGCCCGACGATCCATCCAGCTCGTTGTTACCGTTGTTGCCGATCAGCAGATTTTTCGAAGAATTCCCGGTGGCGTCGGTGTTCCCCGCACCGGTCAGCACCAGGACCTCCGCGAACTGGCCGGCCAGGGAAAAGGTGGCGCTCGAAAAGACCCGGTCATAGCCCTGGCCATTGGCTTCCACAACGACGTCGCTGGTGCTGTTGACATAGTAGGTGTCGTCGCCCGGTCCGCCCGACATCGTGTCGATACCCTGCTGTCCGTCCAGGACATTTTTGCCGCTGTTGCCGGTCAGGATATTGGCCAGGGAGTTGCCGGTGGCGTTGATGTGACCGGCGCCTGTCAGGATCAGGTTTTCGACGGCCCGGCCGAACAGCGCGTAGGTGATGCTGGAAATGACGGTATCCGAGCCTTCAAAATGCGCTTCGACGACATTATCGCCGGCATGGTCGACATAGTAGATGTCGTCGCCCAGTCCGCCTTGCAACATGTCGGCGCCGACTCCGCCATCCAGGACGTTGTTGCCGCTGTTGCCGATCAGCACATTATTGAACCCGTTACCGGTCGCGTTGATATGCGACGCTCCGGTCAGGGTCAGGAGCTCGATCTGCCGCCCGGCCAGAGAAAAGCTGATCGACGCCCGGACGGTATCCGTGCCCTGGTTGGTCCATTCAATGATCGTATCCCCGGCGCTGTCAACGACGAAGGTGTCGTTGCCTGAGCTGCCGCCCATGATGTCGTCGCCGGCTCCGCCGTCGATCCAGTCATGGCCGTCGCCACCGAACAGCGTGTCCTGGCCTGCATCGCTGATGAGGATGTCATCGCCGCCCAGGCCCTTGATTTCGTCATTGCCGACGCCACCAGTATAGATGTCGTTGTCGGGCGTACCCGGAAAATAGGCCATAACTGTGCTCCCCAGGCTGTTTACCAGACGATATAGGACAGGACGTCGTTGACCGTGGTGTACTGCACCGAAATGGTATTGCCGCCGCCCAGGTCGATGACGGTGTGTGATCCGACCTGGGACACAATGCCGACATTGGCGATCCCGCCCGTGTAAGCACTGACATCGATCCGGTCGCCTTCAAGGCGGGTAAAGTCCTGGACTGTATCCGATCCGCTGTTGAGACCGAATACGAACAGGTCGGCACCGTCGTTGCCTTCCAGCCTGTCATTACCGGCGCCGCCGTCCAGCCGGTCGTCACCGTCTCCCCCGTACAGGTTGTTGCTGCCGGTATTGCCGTAAAGGGATTCACTGCCTGAACCGCCAGCATAAATACTCAGGTCGTCACTTCCCGTCAGGATCACGGTTTCAAATCCAAAGACATGGCCGTCCTGGTCCTCGCCGACGTCCAGATCAACGGAAACCGAGGAGAAAAGCGTATCGATCCCGCCACCGCCGCTGGCTTCGTCTCTGCCATCGATGATGATGGTGTCGTTGCCATTGCCGCCGAACAGAATATCGAAGCCGCCCCCGCCTTCGAGCAGGTTGTTCCCGGCATTGCCGCTCACCTGATTATCCCCACTGTTACCCATGCCGGTCAGATTGTCCGTACCTTGCAGGTAAAGCCGCTCCACCCCGTCACTCAGAACGAAGGACACCAGGGAAAACACCACATCGATTCCGCTTGTGGTATCTACGACCGTGTCGCCGACGTTCTGGATGTAATAGGTGTCGTGTCCGGCGCCGCCGTTCAGCACATTGATCCCGGCATTGCCGGTCAGCACGTTGGACAAGGCGTTGCCGGTTCCGTCGATAGCGTCGCCGCCGGTCAGGGTCAGGTCTTCGATAAAGTTACCCAGCGTATAGGATCCCGCGGCCTGAACCAGATCCCTGCCATCCTGAGAACTGGTCTCCACGGCGAGGTCTCCATCGCTGTCGACGACATAGGTATCGTTACCTTTGGCGCCAACCATGGTATCGGCGCCGGCCCCGCCATCCAGCAGGTTGGCATTGTTGTTTCCGGTCAGGTAGTTGTTCAGGACGTTGCCCGTGGCATTGAGCGCCGCCGCCGTGTTCTGCAGGGTGAGGTTCTCAACCGCCGCCCCCTCCAGGCTGTAGCTGGTGTCTGCCGAAACCTGGTCCGTACCGCCATTTTCGCTCTCGATGATCTGATCCAGTCCGGACAGGACATAGATGTCATTGCCGTCACCACCGATCAGCGTATCGTTGCCGCCAGAGCCATCCAGGTAGTTGTTCCCCGAGGTACCGGTCAGCACGTTGTCGCGACTGTTACCTTTGGCGCTGTAGGCGCTGCCCGTCAGCGTGATGTTCTCAAAGTGTTGATAGAAAAAGGTCATCTCGAAACTGATCGAAGTCACAATCGTGTCGATACCTTGGTCAGGGTCTTCGTAAAGCAGGTCTCCCGCGTCATCGACGACATAGGTATCGTTCCCCGTACCACCGCGCAGGCTGTCGGCGCCGGCGCCGCCATCCAGCAGGTTGTCGCCCTCATTGCCGACCATCCGGTTGGCAGTCTCATTTCCGGTAAGGTTGAAGTTTCCCGTCGTTACGTTCAGTTGCAGGCCTTCGATATAGGTTCCGGCCAGGCTGTAGGTGGTATTGACAAGAATCGTATCCAGGCCCTGGCCGGCCAGTTCGATCACGACGTCACTGCCTGAGTCGATATAGTAAGTATCGTCACCGAGGCCTCCGGTCATGGAGTCGTCGCCGGCGCCGCCGTTCACCCGGTCGCCGCCGTCGCCGCCGCTAAGCGTGTCGTTACCTTCATCGCCGTAGAGCGAGTCATTGCCACCCTGGCCGAGCAGTTCGTCATGTCCCCCCAGGCCGTCGAACCGGTTATGGGCATTGTTCCCGTCAAGGCGGTTATTGAAACCGTTACCGACCACAGAAATCTGGCCGTTACCCATAATCGTCACAGCCTCTATCTCGCTGTCCGCAGCCAGCGCGAAGTCGGTACGGTCGTAGCTTTGCAGCACAATAGAATCATAGCCGCCGCCCGTGGCTTCGATCACGACATCCAGGCTGTTGACGAAATAGGTATCGTCACCCAGTCCTCCGATCATGGTATCGAGGCCGCCACCGCCATCCAGCCGGTTGTTACCGCTATTGCCGTTTACGGTATTGGCAGCGATGTTGCCCGTCGCATCCAAGTTGCCGGAGCCCGTCAGGGTCAGGGTTTCCACCCGGGCTGTATCCGCGAGGACGTAGCTGGCGCTGGCCAGGGCGAGGTCGGTGCCGCCGCCTATGGCTTCGACGATCGCATCTGCGGCCGAGTCGATATAATAGGTGTCGTTGCCGGTGCCGCCTGTCAGGGTGTCGTTGCCAGTCAGCCCGTTCAGCGTATTCGCGGCGCCGGTGCCGGTCAGGGCGTTATCAAGGCTGTTGCCGGTGGCGGTGAGGGCGCTGCCCGTCAGGACCAGGTCCTCGAGATTTTCGCCCAGAACATAGGACAGGCCCGTGGTCACCTGGTCGCGCCCCTGGTCAGCCTGTTCCACAAGCGTGTCGTTGAGGCCGTCGACCGTGTAGCTGTCGTTACCCGCACCACCAGCCAGGCTATCCGAACCGGCGCCGCCAATCAGGACATCGTGGCCGTCGCCACCGGACAGGACATCGTTTCCGTCACCGCCGTCAAGGCTGTCCTGGCCCGCCAGGCCGTCCAGGCTGTCGTTCCCTGTGCTGCCATCCAGCCCGTTGTTGCCAGCGTTGCCGGTGAGGGTATTGGCCAGCGAATTTCCGCTGCCGTTGATATTCTCTGACCCGGTCAGGACCAGGACTTCGACGGCGCGGCCGAACATCGAATAGGTGATGCTGCTGCGGACGGTGTCGGTACCTTCGAGATGGTTTTCGACGACGCGGTCGCCAGGGGCGTCGACGACATAGGTGTCGTCCCCCAGGCCGCCGGTCAGGACGTCGTTGCCGCCGGCGCCGTCCAGCAAGTTGTTACCTCCATTGCCGATGAGGCTATTGTTCAGGGAATTGCCGGTGGCCTCGATATTGGCTGATCCGGTCATCGCCAGGATTTCGACGGCCCGGCCAAACAGCGAATAGGTGACACTGGTGCGGACGGTGTCTGTGCCTTCGAGATGGTTTTCGAGAATGCGGTCGCCGACGGCGTCGACAATGTAGGTATCGTCCCCCAACCCGCCAGTCATCACGTCACCGCCGGTACCACCGTCGAGCAGATTATTGCCGCTGTTTCCCGTCAGCGCATTGTTGAGCCCGTTCCCGGTGGCGTTGCTATTGGCCGTTCCGGTAAGGATAAGGTTTTCGACCTGCGTTCCGACCACGGACCAGGTGACCCCGGCATGGGCTGTATCGATACCGGCATTGACACTTTCCTGGGCGATATCGCCGGCGGCATCGATGATATAGGTATCATCCCCGGCGCCGCCCGCCATGGTGTCTGCACCGGCCCCGCCGTCCAGCCGGTTGCCGGCGGAGTTGCCAATCATTACATCGGTATGGGCGGAGCCGATGACGTGCTCAACCTGGCTAAGGACATCGATGCCGCCGCCGCCGGTATTCTGGGCCACAGTGACCCTCAGGTCGACAGTCGTGGCGCCACCGGCGCTGGCATAGCTGACCGTATCCAGTCCGGCCCCGCCGGTCAGGGTATCGTTGCCGGCGCCGCCATTCAACTGGTCGTTGCCGTCCTCGCCCTCCAGGCGGTCGTTGCCGGCCCCCCCCGTCAGACTGTCGGCGCCGGCGCCGCCGAAGAAGCGATCGGCCGCGGTGCCCCCCAGGAAGGTGTCATTACCGCTGCCCCCGCGAATTTCAGCCAGCTCGACCCTGGCGATCGATGTGCCGTCGGCCAGCACAGTCCCGCCCGGCGTCACCATCAGCGCCATGTCGACCATCAGCGCGGTGGCCGAGGTCGTGCGGTCCAGCACCAGGCTGTCCGTACCGTCGCCGCCTTCGATCGAGTCGGCGCCACCGCGGCTGAACAGGATATCGTCGCCCGTTCCGCCCAAAAGCGTGTCGTTGGCCAGGTCGCCGAGGTCGCCATCGGTCAGGATATCATTCGCGCCGCCGCCGGACAGCCAGTCACCGTTGGCGCCGCCATTCAGGACATCGGCGCCGGTGCCGCCGGTCAGGCTGTCGAACCCGTCGCCGCCGCTCAGCGTGCCGCCATCGCTGTCGCTAAGGCTGTCGTCGCCGAAGCCACCTTCCAGGGTATCGGACCCGACGCCTCCGGACAGAGTGTCGTTGCCCCATTCGCCGCTGAGGCTGTCATTGCCGTCATCGCCGGTGATGACATCGTCGCCGACCCCGCCGGCCAGGGTATCATGGCCACCATTGCCGTTCGCCGTGTCGTTGTCGCTGGTGCCAGCGAAGGTGTCGTTACCCGGTGTGCCTGAATACAGCATGAGCGTTTCTCCATCCGCGTTTTCAACAGTATGGAACGGTAATCTGCTGCTGACAACGACGGATGGTTAATTCCCGATTTCGTGAATACCGCCGCCGGTCTGGCCGCGATGGCGCAAAAAGGCGTCCAGCAGCACACAGCTCATCATGGCTTCGGCGACCGGCACGGCGCGAATGCCGACGCACGGGTCGTGGCGGCCCTTGGTCATCAGTTCGACCTCCTGACCAGCTTCATCGACACTTTCTCGGCGGGTCAATATTGATGAGGTCGGCTTCAGCGCCATGCGCGCCACCACGGGCTGGCCGGTCGAGATGCCACCCAGGACGCCGCCGGCATGGTTTGACTTGAACACCAGCTGGCCGTCGGTCATGCGCATTTCGTCGGCATTGTCTTCGCCAGAGAGCACGGCTGAGCCGAAGCCGTCGCCGATTTCGACGCCTTTGACAGCGTTGATCGTCATCAGGGCGGCGGCCAGTTCGGAGTCGAGCTTGGCATAAAGTGGCGCCCCCCAGCCGGCCGGGACCCCATCGGCGACGACTTCGACGACGGCACCAATGCTGGAGCCAGCCTTGCGGATGCCGTCGAGATAGTCTTCCCAGGCGGGGACCGAAGCGGCGTCCGGCGAAAAGAAAGGGTTTTCAGCGGTCTGGGCCCAGTCCCAGTTGGCGCGGTCAACCTTATAGACGCCGAGTTGCACCAGGGCGGCGCGGACCTGGATGCCGCCCACCAGGGTTTGCAGCACCTTCAGCGCCACGGCGCCGGCGGCAACCCGGGTGGCCGTTTCCCGGGCAGAGGACCTGCCGCCGCCGCGGTAGTCGCGTACGCCGTACTTGGCAAAGTAGGTATAGTCGGCGTGCCCCGGACGGAACTGACGGGCGATGTCGCCATAGTCCTTGGAGCGCTGGTCGGTGTTTTCGATCAATATTGAGATCGGGGTGCCGGTGGTGACGCCTTCGAAGACGCCGGACAGAATCCTGGCTTCATCAGCTTCGCGGCGCTGGGTGACGAAGCGCGAGCCGCCGGGTTTGCGCCGGTCCATGGCCCACTGGATGTCGTCTTCGGTCAGGGGAATGCCCGGCGGGCAGCCATCGATCACGCAGCCCAGCGCCGGGCCGTGGCTTTCGCCCCACGTGGTGACTCGAAACAGATGGCCGAAAGTATTGTGCGACATGACTTTCCGTCTGTAATTCCAAGGCGCGTCTACCTGCGCCTTGGCAAGGGCGACCGCCCGTCCGAGCTTATGCGAGGAGCCATGCGGCGCTTGAGCTGAAAAATTGCTCTGGCTTTAGCGGCATTCACCTGTGGCCGCAATTTTTTTAGTTCGTCTATTGGCGCAAAGGGGGGCATAGCTGCGGACTGGTTACGTGAGAAATTATTATGTTGAAGGCGCTGGGCCTTATACCTTTCTGGCTGCGGACTGTGATCGCCTTTGCCGCCGGCGTTGTTGTCGCCTTGATTTGGGGTGAGGCGGCCTTGCCGGTTTTGAACCCGATCGGCGATACCTTTGTCCGGGCGATCAAGATGCTGGTGGTGCCCCTGGTGTTTTTCACCATTGCGGCGTCGGTGGCGCGGCTGGGCCAGGGCGAGGATGCGGCCGGCGGGGGCAGGGCGGTTCGCCTGGGCCTTTATACGATAATGTGGTTCATGATTACCTCCGTGATCGCGGTATCGATCGGCCTGGCCATCGGCTGGTACTTCCAGCCGGGGGCTGGCTTGTCGGGCCTGCCCCTGGCCAACGTGACGCCGAAGGTCATCCCTCCGCCGGTGGACGTGATTACGGGGATCGTGCCATCGAACATCTTCAAGAGTTTCGCCGAAGGCCAGGTGCTCAGCGTCGTTTTCTTTGCAATCCTGGTGGGCGCGGCGATTGGTGCTTTGGGGAATAAATCCAGGGAGCTGGGCGTAATCGTTGAGCAGGGCTCCCAGGTCATGTTCCGGCTGACGCGATGGATCATCCAATTGACACCCATCGGCGTGTTCGGTCTGATCGGTTCAGTGGTGGCCTCCTATGGTCTGGACGCCTTGAAGCCCTTGGTGCCCTATATCGGCCTGGTGTATCTCGGCTGTTTTGTGTTGCTGCTGGGGGTTTATCCGGCCCTGCTGAAGCTGCATGGGTTGCGGGTGGTCGGGTTCTACAAGAGCATTTTTACGGCCCAGCAGACGGCCTTTTTTACGTGCTCTTCGATCGGCACGCTGCCGGTGTCGCTTCAGGCGGCCATTGAAAACCTGAAGCTGCAGAAGGGCTATGCCGGATTTGCCCTGCCGCTGGGCGCCAATATGAAGGCGGATGGGTGCGGGGCGATCTATCCGGCGATTTCAGCGGTGTTTATCGCCAACTATTTCGGCATCGATCTGACCGTTCAGCACTATATTCTGATCGCCCTGGCCAGCGTACTGGGCTCACTGGCGACGGCTGGGGTGCCGGGCGTAGCGACGGTCATGCTGACGGTGACTCTGTCGACGGCCGGATTGCCGCTGGAAGGGATTGCGCTGCTGGCGGCGATCGACCGGATTCTGGACATGATACGCACGGCGACCAATGTGACGAGTCAACTGTTGTGTGCGACCTTGGTCAGTCGCGAAAATGGACTGATCGAATCGGAATCGCCCTTGCTGGCGCGGACCAAATAACGGGGTGTGGGGCCCGTGGCCCCACGTCTTCCAGATATCTTCCTGCCGTTCGCCCGCCTTTGGGGGCGAACGGCAGGAAGATATTCAAGAATGCGGGGTCGCGGACCCCGCACCCCGTTATGGGGTCAGCGGCAACATCTGTCGCCCGTCGTCACCAAAATTCTCCGGCCTCAGCCATGCCTCCAGCCGTTCCCGCACCTGCGGCCATTCCTCGACAATCACCGAATACCACGCCGTATCTCGCCGACGGCCCTTGGTCACGACAGCATTGCGAAAGACGCCTTCAAAACCGAACCCCAGCCGTTCGGCCGCCCGCTTGGACGGGGCGTTCAACTGATCGCATTTCCATTCATAACGTCGGTAGCCGCCGTCGAAGGCATGGCGCATCATCAGATACATGGCCTCCGTCGCCGCCGTCGTCCGCTGCAACAACGGCGAAAACGTCAGCCCGCCGATCTCGACGGATCCGTTCGGCATATCATAGCGCATATAGCTGGCCAGGCCGACCGGCCCGTCGCCGGTGACGACGACAAAGGTCTGAAAGCCACGCTGGTCGCTGTGCAAACGCACGACCTCATCGATTTCACCAGCCGACCCGAACGGTCCCCAGGGGAGATAGCTGAACAGCCCGCCGTTCCCGCGGGCAAAAGCCCGGAACAACCCCTCGGCATGCCCCGTCGCATAGGGCTCTACGCGGCAACAACGGCCCTCCAGAACGACATCCACCAAACGCGCGCATCCGGTCCAATCCGCAATCGCCTTGCCGACAGGATTGCCGAAACTATCTTCCCGAATGCCCAGGGAGGGACTGAAGATGTCTGCGCTCACGACGCCCATTTCAGTCGGAACTCGCTCAGGGCCTCTTTGTAGGAAGGTACCCGGTTCATCATCGCTTCCAGCCGCACATGCAGATTGCCGGCCGCAGACTTGTCGGTCGCTGGCAATCCCAGCCCAGGCAAGCAAAGGCTCGACCCACGCGGGGCATCCTTTTCGATCGCCACGTCTCGCGGTCCATGCGGGGTTTCGATTCGCGCAAGTCCGCCGATGGCGAAGATCCGCGCCTCGACATAGGCCGTCATCCACAGATCGCCGCCCCACACCCGAATCCCGTCGGGTGCCTCGATATGCACCCGGAAGACCTGCTCGGCGCGTACCCCTTCGGTCGGCACCCGCAACAGATCGCCGTTGCGTAGTCCCGCCGGCAAGGGCACCCTCAGGGTCTTCATCTGGGTCAGCGAGGTCAGCGCCTCATGCGCCGCCGAAACTTCGAGTGCCGGCACGTCCTTCAAGGTCTCGCCGCCGTCAATCGCCTGGGCCAGGCTGATGTCCAGACGGATCGGATCGTCAACCCGCGGCCCGAAATTGGTTAGCAGTTCTGTATGTTCGTGCGCCGACTTGCTGTCCGACATCAGCAACTCACGTGCCAGGATCAGCCGCCGCAGCAGGGCGTCGGTGCCGCCGTGAATATCGGGATGAGCGGCCTTCAACCGCGTCCGGAAAGCGGTGCGGACATCGTCGTCGCTGACCTCGCCGGCCAGGCCCAGCGCGACCAGCGCTTCAGCGCGTGTGGTCGGTTCCTCGACGGTTGCAACAGCGGGCTTGGGTTGTTTCTTCGCTCGGGCCATGACGCTCTCTTGAGGCTACGGCCGTGTTATGCGGCAAAAAGTCTTAATGTGCCGTTAGCCATGTTTTTTAACTGCGAACCCCCGCAGTAGCCGCTATAGGGCAGGGCAGGAGAACCACCATGTCGTCACCCCTGATCCCCGCTTCGCCGTCCGAGTCCGACTACGCTGACGCTCATGCCGCCCACGGCGCCGAGATCGACGTCGCCGAGCCCTTTGTCCTGTTCGCCGACTGGCTGAAGGACGCCCGCGCCAAGGAGCCGAATGACCCGAACGGCATGGCTGTAGCGACCGTCGACGACGACGGCCTGCCGGATGTGCGCATGGTGCTGCTCAAGGACTTCGACGACCAGGGCTTCGTCTTCTATACCAATACCCAAAGCGCCAAGGGGCAGCACCTGACCGCCAATCCAAAGGCGGCGCTGCTGTTCCACTGGAAGTCCCTGCGCCGTCAGGTTCGCATCCGCGGCGATGTCACACGCGTCACGGACGCAGAGGCCGACCTGTATTTCGCGTCGCGCGCCCGTCAAAGCCAGATCGGCGCCTGGGCGTCGGACCAGTCGCAGCCGCTGCCCGATCGCTTTGCTTTGGAAAAGCGCGTGGCGGAATACGGCCTGAAGTTCGGTCTGGGCAAGATCGAGCGCCCCCCGCACTGGACGGGTTTCCGTGTGGAACCCAGTGCGATGGAATTCTGGCGCGACCGCCCGTTCCGCCTGCACGACCGCGTCCAGTTCACCCGCACCGCTACCGGCTGGACCCGCGAGAAGCTGTATCCGTAATCGTCAAGGCGATCGCATACCTTCTGCGCTGCATCCGGCGCGAAAAATGTTTCGTTGATCTTGCCTTGAGCCCTGGAACGGGGTTTTTGGTGGAATCAAAATCCTATTCCAAAAAACAGAGCATCCATCTTGCCGCACGAGACGCAAAAGAGCGGGGGCACGGGAGGGGACATTCCGCCTTCCTTGACCACGCCGCCCTTTGCCGTCAAGCGCCTCTGTTGCCAATCCGGCAAAAACGTCCTACCCGAAAACCATGTCGCTCAGCCAAGTCCTCTACCACCTGAAAGAAGGCGCCGACCAGGTCATTGAAACCTCGTGCGCCGTCGTCATCCTTAAAGGTACCAAGGCCTACAAGGTCAAGAAGTCGGTCGATTACGGCTTTCTCGACTTTACCTCTCCGGAAAAGCGCCGCTCGGCCCTGCTGCGCGAACTGCGCTACAATCAGCGCATGGCTGCCGACATCTATCTCGGCGTCGAGGAAATCGCCGGCGAAAGCGTCCTGGTCATGCGCCGCTTCGACAACAGCGGCGTCCTGGGCGAGCAAAGTTCGAACGACCCGGCCTGGACGCCCGATCTCGACCTGATGCACAATCTGGGCCGCATGGTCGGCCGGTTTCATGCCGGCTCGGAGATCTGCCGCGACCCCCAGCACGACAACAATGTCAAATACGTCATCGATTCCAATCAGCGCAATATCGAGGTCTTCCGGACGCAACTCGGTGCCGGGGCTGTCGACGCCTATAATGCCGCCATTTATGCTGCCTACGAAGCCGTCGAGCCCGACGTTCTGAAACGCTTTGCCGACGGTCATGTCCGCCACTGCCATGGCGACCTGCACCTGGGCAATATTCTGGTCGAGAATGGCCTGCCGGTCCTGTTCGACTGTATCGAGTTCAATGAACGCCTCAGCCAGATCGACGTGCTCTATGATCTGGGCTTTCTGTTGATGGACCTGTGGGTGAGGGGCCATGGCGATGCTGCCTCGCGCGTGCTCAATGTCTATCTCGAACAGGCTGCACGCCTTGAGGACGACGTCCACAGCGTCTATGCCGGCCTGAAACTGCTGCCGCTGTACCTGTCCGTGCGCGCCGGTGTACGTTGTCACGTCAATGCCAACTATGGCGGCGAGGGCAACTACGCAATGGACAAGGCGCGCATCTACCTTGAAGCGGCTCACCGTTTCCTTGAGATAGCGCCGCCGACCTTCACCGCCGTTGGCGGCCTGTCCGGCTCGGGCAAGTCGACGAAGTCGCGCCAGATCGCCCCGGCCAGCGGCCGCCCGCCCGGCGCCGTCATCCTGCGCAGCGATGAGATCCGCAAACGCCTTTGGGCCTGTCCGGAATACGAAGCCCTGCCGCACGAAGCCTACACGCCCGACGAGACTGACCGGGTCTATGGTGAGATGTTCACCCTGGCGCAAACCGTCGCCGCTACGGGCCAGTCTCTGATTCTGGATGCCACCTTCCGCGAAGCCGCCTGGCGCGACAAGGCTCAGGCGCTCGCCGATCAAGCGCACGTGCCATTTCGCGGAGTTTGGCTGGATGTGCCGGCCGCCGATCGCGCCGCCCGGGTCGCCCAGAGGACAAAGGATGTCTCCGACGCCACGCCCCAGATCGCCGAGCGCCAGCAAACCGTTGATCTGGCAACGCTTTCATGGCATATTGAGCCTTAACCACGTCGTAATTGCGCCCCAATCCGGGCGTTAGGCTATGGCGTACGAGATAGGACTGGCCGCGATCTTTGGAACGGCTTCTCGCAAGCCTGCACTCTAAACGGTTTAGGGTTCAAAAAATATTCGCTTTTTGAAGGTAAAGCGGTGACGCAGCCCGCAAGCGGGCTAATCTAGGCCAATCCGTTTCAACTGATACAACAACAGGGAAAGCCCGCGCGTGACGGAAGATTTGCCGACATCCGGCCACAAGCAGACCAATAAGAAGAAGGGGCTTTCTTTCGCCCACTTCGCGTTCATGGTGTCCCTGGTCACGCCGCTTTTCCTGCTGGGCGTCATGATGGCGTCTAACCTTGGCTATATCAGTCACGACCTCGGCTTCAAGACACTGACCCTGAACCTGGCCCCCAAGATGGCCATGGGGGCCATGGTGGTTTCGGGGCTGTCCCTGCTGATTTCCCTGTTCATGGCGCCCGGCCGTTGCGGGCCGTGGGCTTTGGCGGCTGTTGTCTTGACCGGTTCGCTCCTGGGCGGCTTCTGGTGGTACCAAAAGGCGTTGAAGGCAAACCCGCCGATCGGCGATGTCGCCACCAACTGGGAACGCCCGGTGTCGCTTTCGGGCAAGCTGATTGAGGCACGCGGGGCGGACGCCCGCCCCGTCGAAGACGTACCGCGGGTGCCGCGCAACGAATCGATGGACTGGGGTGGCAAGACCATCCCCGAGATCAACGCCCTGGCCTGCCCGCGGGCGCGTACCATCACCAAAAAGGAAGGCGTGACGTCGCAGAAGGTCGTCGCCATGCTGAAAGCCAACGACTATGTCGTATTTGGTTCTGCTGACTGGCGGGTCGAAGCGACCTATCAGGATCCCTTCTACGGCTTCAAATCCGATGTCGTGATTCGGCTGGATCCGAACGGCATCGATATCCGCAGTGTCGGCCGCTACCCCATGCCCGACCTGGGCAGCAACTGCCGCCGCGTCATCGACCTGATCCACAAGATCGAAGCGCTTTAAGCCGCCTGTCGGCGCACCGACGCCGTCTGACGTTGTCATTTGACGGTAGTTTTTTTCTGTCGCCCACGGCGTGGGCGGCCTGAGGCCCGGGCTGGCTTAACTTTTGCTTAACCTTTGCGCAACGTGCAGAGGTGACACAATGGCCGGCGACATCGCCCTTTATATATCCAAGCGTTCGCAGCGTTGGCTGGCAGCCTTGCTTTTTTTGTCTCTGGCGCAGGGGCTGGTGGCCAGTTGTACGCCCGAGCCGGTGTCGCCCATGGCCGCCCGCGTTGCGGTGCGGCACTGAATTCCTGGACTGCGGCAAGGTCCGCTAACACTTGACGCTGCTGCGCAGTAAAACAAGCCGGCGAGTCCGTTGACTCCGGCGAGATCACGATTCCTTTACACTCTGTCGTCTATAGGTATTCGCACGGAGAATTGCGGCGTAGAGTGTGTATGTCGCGGTTATCCTTAGAAATATCCACAGGATTGTTTTCGGCGTCATGAGCGAGGTACGGGGTCAAATTTTTCTCACCTGTTGCGTGTGCTGCACGCGCGGCGTGCGGAACGGCCACCGTTGTTATCACAATACAATTTAAACGTTTTCTCGCCTGTGATCTGAACCCATCTTATGGACAAATCGCCCCTTGTCTTCGAATGGGCCTGCCCTAAGGGAAGGTTTTTCCTGTGACTTTATTGAAACAGGTTTCAATTGATATAGACAAAAATGTGTCGCGTGATTGACGGATTCACGACAGGGGTCTCTAAGTTTGTTAACAGCGTGTAATGCTGGAAACTGCGGTGGGTGCGCCTACACCCTCATGTAACCCGGAGAAACAAGAGTGAAACATAAATCTTTGCGATCTGGCCTGTTGGCCACGACGACAATCTGCGGTGCAGTATTGTCGACGATGGCGGGCGTGGCCGTGGTGGCGACTGTCGCGGCTTTGCCGACGACGGCTTTCGCCCAGGACTTAACCTCCGGCACCCTGTCCGGCAAGGTATCGACATCGGGTGGCTCTGCCGCCGCTGGCGCCACGGTTACGATCGTCAGTCAGAACAGCGGCTACACCGCGACGGCGACGACCGATGCGGACGGTAAGTTTACCCTTAGCCAGATTCCTGTCGGCACCTACAATGTCGATATTACCGGTGCCGACGGCTCCAAGGTCTCGACCTCGGCGCTCGTGACTCTGGGCTCGGTCTCCAGCTATAACTTTGAAACGGCTGACGCCACCACGACCGTGGTCGTTCGTGGCCGCGCGCGTCGTAACCTCGATTTTGATCGCACAACGACCGGTCAGGTGATCGATGTTCAAGCTGTGGCCAGCCGGGTTCCGCTCGGTCGCAACATCGAAGCCATCGCCGACCTGACGCCGGGCATCACCATCAACGACGTGTTCGGACCTCCGTCGATTTCGGGCGCTTCGCCGGCTGAAAACATCTACTATGTCAACGGTATGAACGTTACGAACTTCCGTAACTTCCTGGGCGGCACGACCATCCCGTTCGACTTCTATGAGCAGGTCGAAGTCAAGACCGGCGGCTATATGGCGGAATTCGGCCGTTCGACCGGTGGTGCTTTCATTTCAACCACGCGTTCGGGTTCGAACACCTTTAAGGGCGGCCTAAGCGTTTATTATACGCCGTCCGGCCTCGCCGAACAGTCGAGACAGGTTGGCGCCGACCTGAACGAAACCGATCCCGCCGACGATACCTACTTCCAAGGCCGCACCGACTTTGAGCAAAAGGAAGCCACCGCTTGGCTTTCGGGGCCGATCGTCAAGGATCACGTCTACTTCTTCGCCTTCTACAACCCGCGCGACTTTACCGTCGACTCCGCATTGACCTACGGGGACGGTAGCGGCGTTTACACCGAAAGCGTCGAACGGGCCGACCCGTTCTGGGGTGGAAAGTTCGATTTCGTCCTGAATCCTGAGCACCGCCTGGAAGTAACCTATTTCAGCGACGATCAGTCGGCCATCACCCACCACTTCGATGAGGGCGATCCGGTAGACAAGTTCGTCACGGCGTCCAGCGGCGGCGTGACCCAGGTTGCCAAATACACCGGTAAGTTCACCGATTGGTTCACCCTGTCGGCCCTGTACGGCAAGTCGACCTACAACCAGACGACCAAGTCATTCGTTGACGATGATCCCGCTGTTTTCCTGAATGGCGCCGTCGTTCGCGGCAACACGGCTATCCTGGTCGAATCCGGCGAAGACTCCCGCGAAAACTTCCGCATCGACGGCGACTTCTACTTTAACCTTGCCGGTCGTCACCACCTCAAGATCGGCATGGACGAAGAAATCCTGACGGCCAATGCTAACTCTCGCTATTCCGGCGATACCTACTATCGCTATTTCAACGCTGGCAGCGCGTTGTGCGGCGGAGCCGGATCTGTGCAATGCGTCCGCGCACGCCAGTACTTCAACGTCGGTGAGTTCGAGGTCAACAACAAATCCTGGTATATCCAGGACAGCTGGTACATCACCGACCGTCTGAACCTGAGCCTGGGTGTCCGCAATGACACCTTCATCAACAAGAACGCAGCCGGAGAAAGCTTCCTGGAGTCGAAGGATCAACTGGCGCCGCGTATCGGCGTCTCCTACGATCTCTTCGGCGACAAGAAGACCAAGCTGAACGCCTTCTACGGCCGTTACTACCTGCCGATCGCCGGCAACACCAACATCCGCCTGGCCGGTGGTGAACTGTTCACCCAAAAAGTGTATCAGTGGACGACCCGTGACGCCAACACCCTGGTTCCGACCCTGGGGCCGCTCGTCAGCGAGGCAACCTTCTCCAATGGTCAAATTCCCGATGCCGAGACTCTGGTTTCGCAAAACCTGGAGCCGCAGTATCAGGATGAGTTCATCCTGGGCGCTGAACGTCGCCTGGACAGCGGTTGGAACGTGGGCCTGACCTACACCTACCGTACCCTGGGCGCGGTGATGGAAGACGTCGACCTGTACCACGTCGAGAACGACCTTTGCGAGTACATCGGCATCAACGACACTGACTGCGGCAACGGAACCTTCGGTGGTTCGGGTTACGTCCTGCTCAACCCGGGTAGCGATTTGGTCGTCAAGCTGAGCGAGGACTTCGGAACGACCTGGGGCGGCAAAACCGTCACTGTGCCGAACTCGGTCCTGGGCCTGCCTGAGGCGGAACGTACGTACCAGTCGCTGGTGTTCACCTTCGATCGTCCCTGGGACGGTAAGTGGTCCCTGGGCGGCTCGGTCACTCTGTCAGAGGCCAAGGGTAACATCGAAGGCGGCGTCAAGTCCGACAACGGCCAGGACGACACCGGCCTGACCCAGGACTTCGACGAAGTTGGCTGGACCGACGGTTCGTACGGCCTGCTGCCGAACCACCATGGCTTCAACTTTAAGGCCTATGGCACCTATGCGATCAACGAACAGTTCCGCATTGGCTATAACGCTTCGCTGATTTCGCCGCGCAAATACGGCTGTATCGGCTACTACCCGACTCCGGGCGACAACCGCGCCGTCGATACGACCCTGACGGCTTGGTACTGCAACGGCAAGCTGACGCCGCGCGGTGACTCGTTCCAAGGCGACTGGATCAAGCGCGTTGACCTCTCGCTGGTCTACGACCTTGCCATCCCGGTCGGTTCGGTTCAGCTGAGCGCTGAAATCTTCAACATCTTCAACTTCCAAGGTGCTGATCAGTACGACGAACGCGGTGAATACTCCGGCTCGTTCGAGCCTCGCGAAACCTACCAGACGCCAAGCAGCTATCAAACGCCGCGTTACGTCCGCTTGGGCGCGAAGTACTCGTTCTAAGGCAACACATCGTCAGATGTCAGGAACGGCGGAGGAGCAATCCTCCGCCGTTTTTTTTGCGACTTGTTTTTCAGGCCGTGCGAGTTCCACAGATTGTCGAACTGGCTTGATATACTGTTACTGAAATGAGAGGACCGAACTGTATTGGTCGTACGTTGCTCTTCAGGATTTCGCCCGTCACCCGATTCTGCTTGGGAATCGTGGCAAGTGAAATTTCTGGCAAACGGGGAATGAGCAGATCTACAAAGTACGCAGGCCGGCAGTTGCAGCTTTATTCGATGGCGTCCTGGGCCTTTTGCCCTGAATAGCAGGCGCAAAAAACTCCGCGAAGCCCTCTTGCGGCAGTGCGAAAAACGATGCACCTTGGACGTGTGCCAGGGGCGTGTGAAATGTCGGGGAAGCCTGTCTGTATTTTGAGCCACGGGAAAGCCGTCCTTCGGCGCATACAGGCGGCCAGGGCTGGCGCGATGGCGCATCCGCTGAGTCGGCGCGTGTCAGCCTATCTGATACATCATCGTCGCGTCGTGGCTGTAACAGGCTCGGTGACCCTGCACCTGCTGCTGCTTTTGGCCATCCTGCCATCGGCGCAAACGAGCGGCTTCACGGCGGGCGGCAGTGTCGGCAACGGCATGGGCCGCGGCGAGGGCGTCGACCTTACTCTTTATGAAATTGCGCAACCTGCGCCGGGCTCGATGGCGGTCAAAACGCCTGAAGCCGAAGATATGGAGGACCTCCGCCAACCGGACGTGGCCGAACGCTTGGAGGCGCCGCTGCTGGAATTGGCCGACACGACCTTTACCGATTTCGCGACCCTGAAAATCCCGGACATGCCGTCGGCGGCGGACTCAACTTCAGAGGCCGAGGCTCAGACGAACAAAGGAGCCACCGGCACCGGCGGGTTGACGAAGGGCGCAGGCGACGATCTCTGGGCGGCAATCGCGCCGTGCTGGCGCAAAATTGTCGACGAACATACGGTTCCTGTCACCCTCGAAGTGACCTTCTCTTCGGGAGGCGCCTTGGCCGAACCGCCGGTCATCATGCGCGGCGACGCTTCAGCCAATGATCCGGGGCGGCTGGTTTCGGAATCGAAGGCGATCCAGGCCTTGGCTGAGTGCAGCGCCTATCCCATGGCCAGCGGTCAGACCCATGTTTCGATCATTTTTCCGGCGTTGTGACAAAAATACACGCTCAGGTTATTGCCAGGCGGTAAATTTACGGTAATGTGAGTCGATGTTTGATAGCGGAGGAAGTCATGGCTAACGGGATCCGTAGCGCAGTATCGCTTTTGGCTCTGGCAGGGTGCCTGATGGCCGGCGCAGCAACGGCTGGGACCACGACCTACAAATATGATGCTTTGGGGCGTGTCACTGAAGTCACCTATCCCGACGGCTCCAAGATAACCTACAGCTACGACGCTGCCGGCAACCGGACACAAACGGCGCGAACCGCGGGCACTTAAGCCAGTAAAATTGAGGGACATTGAGGTCCTCAATTGCCGAGCGTACAGTTTAAATCGCTTTTGAACAGCATTCCATGCATCGGCATACATCGAACTGTGCTAGATGCCTGAGAAACCGTGTCTTATTGCTTTTGATTGGGGGCAAAATGAAAGTTCTTTGTTTCAAGGACCGGTTGGTCGCGGCATGCGCGGCAAGTGCACTAGCGGCAGGTTTCGCTAGTCCGGTTTTTGGCCAAGTTGGTATGGCCAACGGGCCGCCAAGCCATCAGGGGCCGGAATCGCGTTTTTCAGACGCCAACGGCGTTAACCTGATCATCGGAAAGTATGAGCGCAACGATTCTTTCCTGACGATCGGCGATCCGGCCACCGGCGGGCTGCAATGGGCATTTTTTGGCAAGCCCATGTTGGACACCTATATGGGACGAGTCATCTCCTACCCCAACCAGTGGTGCCGCTACAACAACGGCAGCTACATTTTCGACGATGAGACGTGGCAGGCCGTCTATTCACCTGGCAGTTCGACCTGCGTACAGGGGCCCAGAATCTACGAGGTCAGCTTTGGAGGTGGCGGTTCGAAGTTCAAGGCCGGCGCCGGTGGAACCTATCTTCGAAAAACTACGGCCCAGATCGACACCCTCGTCAATATTGGTTCGGACTGGGTTTACGATAATGGCAACGGCACGAAATACACCTACACCGACGTCAACGCTGTCCAGAACGCCTCTCAACGCCTGGAAGCCCGCCTGACCAGCATAACCTATCCCAATGGCGTCGCGATCAACATCACCTACGAAAGCGGCCCGTGCAATTCCTGCTTTGATCCGGTTCTTATATATCGTGTCAACACCGTGACCAGCAACGTTGGATACGGCCTCAAATACGAATATGACTCTGCCAATTTTTACAAGATGAGCGCAGTCCGAGCTTTCAACACCATGGTCACCTCCTGCGATTCAAATTACTCCAATCCCGGATGCAACCCTGTTTCCTCCATTACGTTCAACTATTTGTCAAACGAATCCATATTGGAAGTGCGTGATGCATTAAACGGAGCTACACAGTACAAAAACGATAACAACAACATATGGGATACTGACGAAATATCGTATGTTAAACGCCCGAACGGCGAAGAAATTACGCTCAACTACGACATATACGGACGTGTCAATACGCTGATCGACAGCCGCGGAACATGGACCTATAAATACAGAGAGCTCACCTACAACGATATCACCGGGAAAACCAATCGTCAGAATTCTGTGAAGGATCCGAACAATCAGGTTATATATTCTACAAATGTATTTAAAGATGTCGGACTGCCGCAGAACTTTAAAGCACCCGGAAAAACCCTCATCTATACCGTATATAAGTCTCTTGCGATGGGACCGACTGACTCTCCATGGGGCAGATTATCATCCGCTACAGAAGAGGAGGGTAACAAGGAGGACTACACCCACGACAGCCGTGGCAATATAACGACTGTGACCTATAGACCTAAGCCAGGATCAACGGAATCGATTAGAACAACACAGACAAACTACGTCACTACCTGCACTACGACAGTAACCTGCAACAAACCAACCTGGATCAGGGACGCGAAGGGTAACCAGACCGACTACACCTACGACAGTGTGCACGGCGGTGTTCTGACCACAACGCTTCCGGCCGACCAGAACGCGCTTAGGCTGCGTACCTATAACACTTACGAAGCCTTCAATACGGGCGCGGGCACCATTTATCGTATGGTTCGAACCGAATCTTGCGGTTTAAGCGCCGGCCTGCTGACCTTGCCGGCGTGTCCAGCGACAACAGGCACGGCGGTGACGACCATAAGCTACGGGACCGCGACCACTGCACCGAAAACATACAAGACCCTTCTGCCCTATTCCGTAACCCAGACCGATGGCGCGAACTCGCAAGCGTTGACGACGGCCTTCGAGTACGACGACTGGGGAAACATTGCCGTCGTGGACGGCCCTAGAACCGATGTCGATGACAGAGCCTACAAAATTCACGATGCCAACCGGCGCCTGGTGTGCGAAATCAGCCCCGATCCTGATGGCACGGGCCCGCTTATCCGTTCCGTCGTACGCCACACCTATGATGCCGCAAATCAGGAAACTCTGACCGAGGTCGGCATCGGCAGCAGCACCACTACCTGCTCGGGTGTTAATATGACCGTTTCCTCCTTTACCCGCAGAACCTACGACCTGGCAGGTCGAGTAATCAAGACTGAAGTAGGGCAGCCGTAATGAGCATAGCAATGAAAGAGCTGCTTTTTATAGTTTCGGTATTGGGAACCGGCTTTAGCTTCATAGGATACGAGGCGCATGCCGAGACCATCCACTCGGTTGTTCAGACAAGCTATGACGTCATGAACCGGCCGGTGTGCAGCGCGGTTCGCATGAATCCCACGGCCTTTGGAAGCGCGCCAATAGATGCCTGTGCCTTGGGCACAGAAAGCCAGAGCTACGGCCCAGACCGAGTTACCAGGAACACCTATAATTCAGAAGGCCAACTTCTTCAGGTCGATGAGGCCTATGGCACCAGTGTGCAGCGCGCCTATGCTCGCTACACCTATTCGCTGAATGGACTGGTCGCCACCGAGAAGGACGCCAACGGCAATCTGACCACTCTGGAATATGACGGCTTCGATCGTCTGAACAAGCGGCGCTATCCCAGCACTACCAGCGGGGCGGGCACGTCCAGCACGACCGACTACGAGCAGTTCGGCTATGACGCCAACGACAACAAGATCTCCTGGCGGCGGCGCAACGCTGCGATCATTACCTATTGCTACGACAATCTCGACCGCACCTTGCGGGAGAATGTCTCAGGCGTGTCGTGCGCCACGCCGGGCGGGGCAGCGGATGTCTTCACCAGTTACGACAGCCTGGGCCGGATCAGTTCGAAGCGGTTCGCCTCAACCTCGGGCAATGGCGTCAGCTACGGCTACGATAGCCTGGGGCGGGTCAACACGACCACCGACCTCAACGGGCGACCACTGTATTTTGCCTATAATGCTGCGTCGGTCCGGACAGCGATCGCCTATCCGGGCGGCTTTACGTTTTTTAGCAGTCTGGATAACCTGAACCGTGTAAGCCACGTCAGCAACGGCTCAACCGTGTTCTATTCGCAGGCCTTTACCAGCCTCAGCCTGAGAAAGAAGCTGCTGCGCGGGGCAGCCATTGCGACGGGCGAGCGAAACGACGCCGCCTGCGTCACCCAGACCAAAGCGACCTGCTACAGCTACGACTCCTTGGGTCGGCTGACGGCTATGAGCCACGACCTGGACCTCACCGGCAATGACATCACCTGGAGCTTCACCGGACGCAACCCGGCCAACCAGATCATCAGTTGGGACGCCACTTCTTCCAATTACGATTATGACCAGACCACAACCAGCACGGAAAACAAGACTTTTGACGGTCTGAACCGCGATTCTGGGATTGCGGCGCTCACCGGCGGATACGACCTTAACGGCAACCTAAGCAGGGAGAGCCTCGCTGCGTCCGACAAGCGCTGTATGACCTATGACGTGCTAAACCGGTTGACGGCGGTGGCGTGGTGCAATGCCCAGACGACGCCGTTCATGACCCTGGTCTACGATACCGAAGGTCGCCTGGCCGCCTATACGGCAAATGGCCGGACGACCGAATTCGTCTATGATGGCGTCAGCCTGATCGCGGAATACACCTACGCGGGCGCTTACAACGGCAATACTGGCAGCGAGACCATGACCCAGCGCTACCTCCATGGTACGGGCGTGGATGAACCTCTGGTATGGTTTGCCGGTTCGGGGGTGACGTCACCGAATTACCTGCTGGCCAACTACCAGGGCAGCATCATCGGATACAGCAGCAACACTGGCGCCCTCACCGAATTGTACCGCTACGATCCCTACGGTCTGCCGACCAACCGCGATAACACTGAATCGTGGACAGGTTCGCGATTCCGCTACACCGGACAGTATGCCATTCCGGAGGCCAAGCTGTACTACTATAAGGCTCGGATTTATGATCCGAGCTATGGCAGATTCCTCCAAACTGACCCGATAGGATCGGAGGATGATCTGAACCTGTATGCTTATGTCGGAGACGATCCGGTAAATGGAGTCGATCCAACTGGCCTTCAGTTGGTTATCCCTTTGCCAGGCAATTCTCCTCCCCCTTTACCTTTCCCACAACAGGCCGCTGAGCACTTTAGTAATGTTAATCCAATTGCACACGCGATAGAAGGCGCTATCGCAGATGCGCAAGAAGCTGAAAAAAATAAGCGTAAATATTGGTATATCACGTACGAAAAAGAAAGCTTGACTGACGACAAGGTTTACGTCGGTCACACAAGCGGTTGGGGCACGACAGCAGCCAGTGTCCTCCTTCGGAGAGACACCAAACACCATATGAATGCAAAAGGTTACGGGCCCGCTCAATTGGAATTTGTTTATTCTGCAGGCGATGGTACTGGTCCTCGAATGATATATGGTGATTGGGTAATGCGCGGGAGGGAGCAAGTCTTGATTGAAAAGTGGCAATCGCTTGGCCGTTCGGGCAATGGAATCAACGCCATTGATCCGAAGAAAAAAGCTATATTCTCAGAGGTGGCAAAATTGGCGGCGAGGGGATTGTTATCGTGGTAGCGCGAAAATGGAAACCTGGGGATACTTATAGTATACACGACGGTGAGTTTGGGACATATTACGCATGCATTGCTATGGGTGGAGACTGCGTTTTTTTTGATACCAATGCCGATACAGCTCTATACGAACTCGCCAGCATTGATTTTTTTTTGCGTCTTCCTGTTGTCTACCCTTCGATAAGGCGCGCTGGCTGGCAAAAAATTGGTGTAACGCCTGTAGTGGGCAGACTCGCCGAAAAGGCATATTACCGATACCAATCGGCTGATATGGAGAAGCCCGCAGTTTGGGCGTTAGAAGATGAAACCTATTTTTTTCCGGCAGATGGAGTGCCAGACAATTTGGAAATTCTTGCATTTTGGGATGCTCAGTATCACATTTTGCCTCTATTGCGGTATCATTTTCATAGAATAGATACGCCAGTAATTTCGAAAATTAGCACTGCAATATAGGGTAGGGCTGGTGTCAAACCTGAAGTGCAACACTCGCTTCTGCGGTTAGAGTTGCATTCAGGTAATGGTTGTAGACCTCGCGAGGGGTTTGGAAGTTGAGGATTTTTCGGGGTCTGTTGTTGAGTTTGAATTAAAGGGGTCGAATTAAAGGGGTCAGAGTCATTTATTGACATCATGCGCCCTGTATCTGAGACGTTTCCGTGCCTAGTGGAGCCCTGTTGTGCCACGCGCACCTCGCCTGACACTTGTCGGGCAGGTCCACCATGTGGTCCAGCGCAATATCAAGCAAGCCATTCTCCTGGAACTCGGCGACCAGGAGATCTATCTCGACCTGCTGGCGGAACAACTGCGCCAGAGTGGCGTCGCCTGCCGGGCCTGCTGCCTGATGACCAACCAAGTGCACAGGATCCTGGCGCCGTCCAATGAAAGCGGTCTGTCGCGGGCGGTGGGGGAAGCGCATCGCCGATCAACCGCCTTCATCGGCGGACGCGGCCGATGGGCCGGCCACCTGATTATCTCAGGGCGGCTTCAGTTCTGGTAATGCCGTTTGCCGTTGTCATCTACCCAGTATCTGTTGCCATTGCCATCGCTGTAAAGTTCACGCTTTTTGCCCTGCTCGACAACGTACCCGATTACGGCGCCCGCGACAGCGCCGACCGCTGCGCCCTTGACGACGTCATTGCCTGTCGCAGCGCTTACGGCAGCACCGCCGACGCCCCCGATAAGCGCCCCGCTGCCAATGCCGTCAGTTGCACAACCGCTCAGCAACACGGCGGAGGCCAGGCCCAATATTGCGATTTTCATAGTGTTTCCCTTTTCGTCAAAAGCCGCGCGTAAGGTGCTCTGGGCACCCGCCTGGCTGCTGTGACTGTAGCCAACCCACGCTCTTTTTCTGATCGGGAATTGCCCGCGGATTGTAAATATCAGGCAACGGCCTGCGTAAGATAGAGTGGATTACGGAGACATGATGTCATTTGAAAAAAGTATCTGCTACTGCACTATCCTCGAAAGGTTTGTGAAGGAGGTGTCATAGTGTTTCGGCGACGCACTACGAATGGCACAATTGTGCGGGCTGCGTGACCGACACTACAGCCGAAATCACGTCGGGTGTCCTCATCGACTGCAGTTTTTTCTCACCCGCGCTTTATCAGCGCGGCGGCCGCATAGCCGAGGCTGAGAACGGGTCTAGCAATGCAAGATTTAAATCCTCGACATCCCTCACTTTGCGCGTCACCAGGGTTAGGTCGTGGGTGAGGGCGGTTGCGGCGATCAAGGTTTCGATGACCGGCCGGGAGCGATCGGCAGACAATTCGCCCCATAGACACGCCACGGGCGCGTCTAACACCAAGCCTCATAAAGAATGACGCTTTGTATTCGCATTTCTTCAGCTCAAACGCCGGACTAGGCGCCCCCCATGGCTCCTCGCAAAAGCTCGGGCGGCCAAGAAGCGTTCTTTGGCGCCCTTGCCAATCCACGATGAGTCAAGATTTTCGCGGGTTGGTCTTAATTGCGCGAATTGGCAAGGATTATGTGGCCTGTACGTATTCACCAATAAAACCAGCGCCGCAATCGCTGGTCACCACGAAAAACGCCCGGAGCGGAACTCCGGGCGCTTTATCTTGCTGGCAGGTGAGGGGCGGCCTTACCGCGCCGAGGCCGTATAGGGTTCCGGCGCCATGACATTGGCGCCCTGATCGCGCAGGCGCTCGTCGGCGACGCGGTCGATGACCGCCTCGGCCTTGGGGTCGCTCATCGCCCAGCCCAGGAAGGACAGGGTCTTGAGGCCCGTCAGGCTCATCTGGACGTTGTTGCGCACGCCGCCGAACATCGACGGCTTGTTGGGGTAGCGCACCAGGCGCACCGTCGCCGAGGCGTCGATCTTGGCCAGCGACTTGGCCGTGTCGACCGCGGCAAAGAAGCCGCCGGCCTTGTCAACCAGGCGTAAATCCACCGCCTGGGCGCCCGTCCACACCCGGCCCTTGGCCAGTTCGCGGACCTTGTCTTCCGGCAGATTACGGCCGGCGGCGACATGGGTGATGAAGCTATTGTAGATCTGGTCCATCCAGCTCGACAACGCCGCGCGCTGGCCCGGGCTGAAGCCCTTGGCTTCGCTGAAGACCTCAGTGTAGTCGCCGCCAACATGGATGTCCTTGATGTCAACCCCGAAGCGGCTCAACGCGTCGCCGATGGCGAACTTGCCACCGAAGACACCGATCGAACCGGTCAGGGTCGACGGATTGGCAACGATCGAAGAGGCGCCCGACGCGATCCAATAGCCGCCCGAGGCGGCATAGTCGCCCATCGACACCACAACCGGCTTGCCGGCTTCCTTGGCGTCCTTCATGGCTTCGGCGATCTGGGCCGAGGCGGTGTCGGAACCGCCCGGCGACGACACGCGGAAGACGATGGCCTTGACCTTCGGGTCCTTGATCGCGGTGTAGAAGGCTTCGGAAACGTCGTCCGACATCATCATCTTCTGGCTGCCGAAGCCGCCGCTGCCCTTGCCGGTCATGATAGCGCCTTCGCCGTCGATCACGGCAATGACCTCACCCTTGTTCTCGGGCAGCAGGGTACGGGCATAGTCGTTCAGATCGACCATCTTGGCGTTGGTGCCACGCTTCTTGGCGGCTTCTTCAGCGTCGTGGACCTGGCCCAGGTTCGAGATCAGCCCCAGCTCAAGCGCCTTTTCGGCGCCATAGGGACCGGCCTCCAGGGTGGTTTTCAGGGCGGCCGCATCGATGCGCCGGTCGGCGGCAATGTTGGCGATCATCGATTGATAGATGCTGCCCATCCACGACAGGGTGGCTTCGCGGTGCTCAGGCGTGAAATCGTTGTAAAGATAGGGGTTGACGGCGTTCTTGAATTCGGCGCGCTGTTCGTACTGGGCGGAAATGCCGTACTTGTCGAAGGCATCCTTGAAGAACATTTCCGAGGTCGAGATGCCGGTCACCTGGAACGACGACCGCGGCTGCATCCACAGCTCGCTGGCCGATGAGCCCAGCATATAGGACGAGATCACCATGCTGCCGGGATACAGGCCCTGGCTGTGGGCGATCACCGGCTTGGAGGCGCGGCGGACATGGATGATGGCTTCGCGGATCTCTTCGGCGGCGGCCGGCGACATCCCGCCTTCGGGCAGGCGCACCAACACGGCCTTGACCTTGGGGTCGTCGGCGGCGCGGTGCAGGGTGGTGACGACCTCCATGGTCGACAGGGTACGGCCGGTCAGGAAATCGAACGGACCGCCCGCGGCCTGGTCGGACATCTTCTGGCGCAGGTCCAGCGAAATCACGACGTCGCCGCGCGTCGGCGGTTGAGCCGACGAGGCGATCATGGTGATCACGGCAACCGGTATCCCGATCAGGACGATCATCATCCCGACGACAACGGCCGACAAGGTAATCAAAAACTGCTTCATCTAAGACCCATCATCCCACGCGACAACCCGGACCCCAGCATAAACCTTAACGGCCGCAGGTCAATTGCAGAGGCGGTTATAGTTAACGATTTGGTCGGGCTTGTGACGGCTCTGCACCAGAAAGCGCAAACCTGGCACAAAAGGCCTAAAATTTCGTGCGCCCGGCGTATTTTCCTGCCTCGGGCGGCGTGTCGTGGGCGTATTTGGCGTCGCCGTGGCAGTGCGGGCACGACAGGCCCTCGACATAGGACGGGTCGGCCTGGTCTTTCGGCGTAAGGGCATGGTCGCAATGCCGGCACAGGATGGCGGTTTTCGAGGGTTGCAGGTCGTGATCGACGGCGATTCGCTCATCGAAGACAAAGCACTCGCCCTGCCACAGCGACTGGTCGCGCGGCACGTCTTCGAGATACTGCAAGATACCGCCCTGGAGGTGATAGACGTCCTCGACGCCATGATCGATCAGCCACGAGGTAAATTTTTCGCAGCGGATACCGCCGGTACAAAAGGTCGCCACGCGTTTGCCGCGCAAGCCATCCAGATTGTCTCGCGTCCACTGCGGCAGATGCTTGAAATTGGGGATTTTCGGGTCCAGCGCACCGGGGAATGTGCCCAGATTTACCTCATAGTCGTTGCGGGTGTCGATCATGACGACATCAGTGGCCGTGATCAGCGTGTTCCAGTCCCGGGGCGCGACATAATGACCGAAGCGCCGCATCGACACCGGCTCGCCCAACGAAATGGTCTCCTTTTTCAACCGCACCCGCGCCTTGCCGAAGGGCTGGAACTGCGCCCGCGATTCTTTCCAGCGCACCGGCCCGCCGACGACATCGGCCTGGAGCCAGGTCATAAAGCTGTCGATGGCCTCACGCGTGCCGGAAATCGTTGAATTGACGCCTTCGCGCGTGATCAGGATCGAACCCTTGATGCCCAGCCCCACCAGGCGGTCGAGCAGGGGCTGGCGCATGGCTTCGAACTGCGGGAAGTCGAAGAAATGGTAGAAGGCGGCAATAACAAACGGGGGCGGTGAGGGGGGCTCAAACATGACGGCGGGGTAGCACAAAAAGCTGCGGCGTTAAAGATGCCGCCAGTCGCGGATAAAGGCCGCCTGACCGTGACGGACACCGCCCTCGTCAACGACGTTCCACAGGACGGTATTGCGGATCTCGAAGCGCTTGCCAGTGCTGGAAATGCGGATACCGCGATAGGTATCGACCCAGCCGGTGACCAGGGCAGCCTTCAGCAGGGCGTCGCGATCGGACTGGATCTCCGGATCGGTCTCGGCACTCAATCTTGACGGCAGGCGGGTAAAGTCGTCCCAGTCCATTTCCCACAGAGCCAGCGCCTGGGTATTGGCATAGCGGAAGATCGGATCGCTTTGGGTGCCATGGGAAACAATCGCCTGGGGGAGGCGCCACAGGGCATGGGCCAGGTCGGGACCCGTGGCGAGTGTCTGGCCGGTGAAGCGCTGAAAGCTGCAGGCCAGAAGACGGCTGTAGGTCTGCACCTCGGGCTGTTGGCAGGGCAGCATATCAGTCTTTCAGGAATGGCAACAAAGGGTCCTGCACAATCCCTTGGGCATCGCTCTGGAAGATCATGTGCGGCAAATCCAGATTGACGACGCGCACATGGGGCCGGCCGCCGAAATGGCGCGGCAGCCAAGGCGGGATCATCCTGTCGCGTGCGGCATTCAGGCACAGCACGGGCATCGTCAACCTGTCGATCAGGGCGCGTTGATCACAGGCCAGGACGGTGCGCGCCCGCGCAATCAGGGTGCGGCGCGGGATCGGCAGCACGGTTTGATGGATGTGATGCGCTATCGCCCGGTTGCGGCCGTTGAACAGTACCAGGTCGATCTGCCAGGTCCACAGAGGAAGGTGCTCACCGATCCAGAGCAAGGGAAGGACCCAGCGTCCCAGGCGGCCGAATGGCGAGGCGGCGAAAGTGGCGCCCAGCACCAGCTTTACGGGCCTTCGCGGCGCATGCGCGGCCAGCCAGATCGCCAGCGGCCCGCCAAACGACTCCCCGACCAGTATATAGTCGTGATCCGTGGGCATGTGCGGCAACAACAGATTGCCAAGGTGGTCATAGGTCTGTGGGCCCGATTGCGGGTAGGCGAGCACGCGCACCTCGGCATGGGGTGACACGGCGGCCACCAGGGCGTCGAAGAAGACGCCGGTGCCGTCGGTACCGGGGAGCAGGATGACCAGCGGAACAGACATAAAGCCTTATAACGGCGATAAAAACTTTGGGGAAAAAATGTGCGACAGGGATTGCATGTCGCAAAAGGTTGCGTTATCTGACCGCCTCCGTCGGGCGGCAGCCCGTACCAGCTTTCTGCTGGGGAATGGTGTAATGGTAACACTGCGGTTTTTGGTACCGTCATTCTAGGTTCGAGTCCTAGTTCCCCAGCCAAAACTTCTCCCCAAGGCAGAAGTTCGTCATCCCGGATTTGCGAATGAACGCGGGACCTGCGAAAACCTTTCCACAGGATGTGCGTGCTCCGGGATTTCGACGGTGGCACGTTCGCGTTTCACGACCCTACAGCTCCAGGCTCAGGCAATCTGGCAAAAAATGCACGTTCACGGTGCAACAATCTATCTGAGCGATAGATTTTTGGAGCCGCTGAGTCAGAAGTTTATGGAAAATTTACTATACGGGGCATGATATCAACCTTGGGTCAGCATCGCCCATGGCAGATTCTCTGGATAGTAGCATGGTACAGCACGTCGAAAACGCATCCGCGTCCGAAAGACTTGGCTTTCACGCCATCACGGCCGAGATGGGCCGATTGCTCCGCGACAACCGCGCCTATATCCTGGGGCTGTTGCCCGAGGCTCTGGATGGCTTCTACGACCATGTCGAACAGTTTGCCGAGGCCAGGCGCTTCTTTCGTGACCGCCGGCACATGGACCACGCCAAGCAAAAACAGATCGAACATTGGGGCATGTTGCTGCAAGGCGATTTCGGTGATGACTATGTGCGGTCTGTCACGGTCATTGGCGAAGTGCACAACCGCATCGGCCTGGAGCCGCGCTGGTATATCGGCGGTTATAACTTCCTCCTCAATTCCCTGCTGGCCAGCATTGCCCGCCGCAAGCCAAAGGGCATTTTCGCCAGACAAACGCAGGACGAGACGCTCGCGCTCCAGCAGGCTGTAACGCGCGCGACTCTGATGGACATGGATTACGCCATCGATGTCTATCTCGAAGCCGGCAAACGTCAGCGTAACGAGATCATCGGACAGATCGTTGGTTTTGAGGGCTCGGTAAACAAGATTCTGGGGGAAGTGTCCGGCAGCGCGAAGGGGCTGAACAGCACGGCCGTCGGATTGTCGGCCATATCGACCCAAGTGACCAGCCAATCGATAGCGGTTGCCAGCGCTTCGGAAGAGGCGTCCGTCAATGCCCAGACGGTTGCTGCGGCGGCGGAGGAGTTGGTCGCTTCGATCTCGGAAATCTCGCGCCAGGTCCATGATGCGATGCGGATCGCCGGTACCGCCACGCAAAATGCCGAACGCACCTCGGCTCAGATGCTTGAACTGTCTGGCGCCGCGCAGAATGTCGGTGAGGTGATCAATATTATCAACAATATCGCCTCACAGACCAATCTTCTGGCGCTCAATGCCACCATTGAGGCGGCGCGGGCGGGCGAGCAAGGCAAGGGGTTCGCCGTCGTGGCGACCGAGGTCAAGTCCCTGGCCAACGAGACCAGCCGCGCGACCCAGACGATCAGCGGCCAGATTGTTGAAATTCAGAAATCAACCCACGGCTCGGTGGCCGCCATAAAGGACATCAGCGCCATTATTGAGTCGCTCAGTCAGGTATGCGCTGCCATTGCTGCCTCCGTTCAGCAACAGAGTGGCGCGACGCAGGAAATCTCGCAGAACATCCAGCAAGTCGCTGCCGGGGCGGGTGAGGTGACACGCAATATCAATGGCGTCTCCGATGCCGCGGAAGAAACCTCCAAAGCTTCGCACTTCGTTCTGGAAGCCTCGGGCGTGCTGCAATCCCAGGCCGAAACGCTGGGTGGCGAAGTGGCGCGCCTGATCGAAAGTGCCCGCTCGGCGCGATAAAGCCAAGGCGCGGCCCCGACTGCCAAGTCTTGAGCGGGGTTTTGATGAAATCAAAACCCCGCTCCAGGTTTTTGTTTTGTCGCGCAGTTTATCCGAAAACGGGAGCGCCCGTGCGGTGGCGTCGACCTTATCAGATTGCGCTCTAAGGGGCGGCGCATCCTTGCCTAAACCACTGTCGCCAGTTGAAGCGCACGATAGGCCAAAACGGTTGCAAGCTTACACAGAGCGCCGAAAAGCTGCAACCGCATCAGGCAGGTCGCGAACCCACCTAAGCCGATTTCAGCGCCTGGATGAAGCGGTCGCCGCACAGCTTGAGGCTTTGCGCCACGGTTTCGATCTGCTGCGACGCCGTCTCAATGTTACGGCCCGCGGCGTGGGATTGCTCGGTCAAACCGGCCAGACGCTGGGACGCTTCGGCCGCCGTCTGGGCTTCGTTCGCGGCACGACGGACGACATGCGACATCTCAGAGGTCGTGCGTGACTGCTCGTCGACCCGGCCGGAAACCGTCTGGGCGATATCGTGCAGGTGCTGGACGGCCTGGATGATGTCGCGCAGGGTTTCGGCCGAACGGTCGGAAACACGGCGGATATCCTCGACACGCTTGGAGATGGTGTCGGTCGAGTGCGAGGTCTGGGCCGCCAGCGCCTTGACCTCGGACGCCACAACGGCAAAACCTCGGCCGGATTCGCCCGCCCTCGCGGCCTCGATCGTGGCGTTCAGCGCCAGCACATTGGTCTGGACGGCCAGGTCGTTGATGAGGGCGATAACCTCTGAGATCTGGTCAGCCGACTGGGTCAGTTCGGTAATAATGGCCTCGGCGTTTTTGCCAGAGTCATAAGCGCGTCGGGCCATGTCAGTCGAGGCCTGCATCCGGCCGGTAATGTCAGAGATCGCCGTATTCAGGATGTCAGCGGCTGCGGTGACCTGATCGACATTTCCGGACACAACCTGAGTCGCTTCGGAACAGGCCTGGGTCTGCTGGTCGGTCTGGGCGGCGCAGTTGCTGAGATGCTGCGAATCGCGGTTCAGCGTGCCACTGGCCTCGGTGAGGTCGCGGATGGCGGTTTCGAAATTGGTGCTGAAGGCCTGGCAGAGGGCGTCCATGGACTTGGCCTTTTCCACGGCCAGGCGCGACCCGGCGTCAACGGAATCTCGCTCGGCCTGGGCGTGGGCAGCCTGCAAATCGCTGAAGGTCTTGATGGACCGTGCCATCTCGCCCAGTTCACCCTTGGCCTTGAGATTGAGGTGGCTGAGATCGGCCTGGCCGCGCGCCAGTTCGCCCAGAGCGGCGACCATGGCCTTGAGCGGACGGCTGATGACGAACCGAACCCCCGCGACGGTGAAACCGCACAATAACAGAGCCATAACGATAGCGCCCCCCATCAGCTGGGTTGCGCCGCTGACTTCCCGCTCGGCGTGAGCGCGTTCACGGGCGTAATAGGCGTCTATGGCTTCCGAGACGGTTTCCATCGTACCGACCAGCTCATAATAGGCGGTGTTGAAATCGGCCAGGCGCGTTTGCGCGGCGGGATAGTCGTTGGCCGCCAGGGCAATGACCTCTTCGGCCATGGCCGCATAGGCGCTGACGGGGCCGGTCAGAGTGTCAGCGGTCTCGTCGAGGGTCGGATCCTTGATCAAAGCGACATTGGCGGCAACCCGGTCGCGGAAGATTTTGGTGTTTTCGTGCGCGCCTTCCTGGGCGGGGGCCAGGTCCTGCGGCCGATTGATAGCGATGGCGTACATCGCGGCGACGACCTCGCCGCGGATGGCGTCATGCGCCATGTCGGCTTCCATCTGGTTCTGCATCATCTTGGAAATGCGCGTCGACTCGGTGAGGGCGGTACCCAGTTTGTTGACCGAGTAGAAGCCCAGGCCAGCTATCCCGATACACAGCACGAAGCTGAGGATGGCGGCGAAACCGGCCTTGGACGAGATTGTGTTGAAGGAAAACATGGCCATAGGACGCGTCTACCTGAACTATCAAACCGGTGGTTCGGTTCGCCTTCAGATTGCTATATCGGGGTTAATGAAAGGTTTCGTTGGGTGCGTAAGATGGCTTATCCCTACGTATAAATACCTATCAACGGTCGTCGTGATTTATCAACGACGTCGCCTGGCGCCTGGCTGCGATGGCAAGGTCTGCGCATATGCCGGGATCAAGATTCAGGGAGTGCGACGGCGCAAATAGAATGGCTCAACAGACGGTCGCAGGATCTGGAACTTTGGGCGCGCTCAATGAGGCTCACTAAGGACATCGCGCCTGGCCGGGCTTCTGCTCCGGCGACCTATGCCGCCCAGCCTTCACCTTCCGGCATATCTACCGGTGGCAGCAGATCGCGCGTCATGAAGACCACATCAAGCCACCGGCCGAACTTGAAGCCGGCGCGGGGCAGGGACCCGGTCACCGTAAATCCGCACGCCCGGTGCACGCCGATCGACGGACCATTCTCGCTGTCCCCGATGACGGCGATCATGCTGTACAACCCGCGCGCCCGGCACCCCTCGATCAGCTGGTTCAGCAACAATTTGCCGAGCCCGCGCCCGCACGCTTCGGGCGCCAGATACAGGCTGTCCTCGATACTGTAGCGATAGCCCGGACGCGTCCGAAACGGCGACGCGTAGGCATAGCCCACGACGCGACCACTCTCTTCGGCGACCAGATAGGGCAAATCCATGCCACTGATGGTCCGGAACGAGGCCATCATCTCGTCCTGCGACGGCGGCTCCAGCGCGAACGTCCCGGTGCCGTGTCGGACATTATGGGCGTAGATCTCGGTAATAACGCCGAAATCGGCCTCGCTCGCGTCGCGTATCATTTTCACCTCACACCGGCAGCACCGGCGCACTTATACCAAGCCACTTTGACTTTGACATTCTTTCCGCAAGGGGCCCCCTCCGTCTCGAGCCTCGCCGGCAGGCAGCGCTACGATCTTCGATCTCCGCTTGCTCGCCATGGCACGGGCCACCCCGCTCCCCATCGAAGGGATGGGGAGGAGAAAAAGAAGATGTTCAATGGTTTCTTCTCCTCCCCATTTCAAATGGGGAGGTGCCGAGCAAGCGAGCCCAAAGGGCGAAGCGCGTCGAGGCGGAGGGGTCTACCTACTGTCGATGTGTCAATCTTTTCGTTGATAGGTTTTACTTCCAGCCAAGCTTGGTGTCTACACGGACCACACGGACTTCGAGGTTAACTTGACCCGCCGCGTAGCGGCAACTGAAGGCGAGGCGGTCCACAGAGTGCACAGATGACACAGATCAGGTTCGGCGCTTAATCTGTGTAATCTGTGTAATCTGTGGATACCCTTAAAGATATTGCCGCTGCGCGGAGGGTTCGGGGAAGCCATTAAGTCCGTGTGAGGTCGTTGAAAATCCTTACAGAACTATGCCTTCAGCCACCCCTTGTCGTGGGCCCAGATGGCGAAGGCATAGTCGAAGGCGATCTCCTTCAGGAAGTCGAATCGCCCTGACGCGCCGCCGTGGCCGGCTTCCATATTGATCTTCAGCAGCATCGGCGCGCCCGAGGTCGACTTTTCGCGCAACTTGGCGATCCACTTCATCGGCTCCCAATAGGTCACGCGCGGATCGCTCAAACCGCCCGTCGCCAACACCGGTGGATAGGGCTTGGCGTCAATATTGTCGTAGGGCGAATAGGACACGATATAGTCATAGGCCTGTTTGTCCTCGATCGGGTTGCCCCATTCCGGCCATTCCGGTGGCGTCAGCGGCAAGGATGTATCGCTCATGGTGTTCAACACATCGACGAACGGCACAGCGCCGATAATGCCCGACCATAGATCCGGCCGCATATTGGCGACGGCGCCCATCAGCATGCCGCCGGCCGAGCCGCCATAGGCGACCACCTTGCCGCGCGTGCCGTAACCGGCGTCGCACAGGCTTTCGCAGGCGGCGATAAAGTCGGTGAAGGTGTTCTTCTTCTTGAACTTGCGGCCGTCGAGGAACCAGCCATAGCCCTTTTCGGTGCCGCCGCGGATATGGGCGATAGCGTAGATCCAGCCGCGATTGACCAGGCTGAGCGAACGGATCGAGAAGGTGGGATCCATCGGAATGCCGTAGGAACCATAGCCATACAGCAGCAGGGGCGACGATCCGTCCAGCCTGGTACCGGCCTTCATCAGCACCGTCACCGGCACTTTCTCGCCGTCCGGCGCGGTGGCATAGAGCCGGCGCGCCTCATAGTCGGCCGGGTTATGGCCCGACGGAATGGTCTGGGTCTTCAGCAGTACCTTCTCGCGCGTTTCCATATTGTAGCCGAAGGTCTGGCTGGGCGTGGTCGGTGACGTGTAGCCATAACGGATAAGGTCGGTATCGTATTCGTAGCCGCTGCCGCCGCCCAGCGAATAGGCCTGCTCTGCCACGGAAATCTCATGCTCGGCCATGTCGGCCTTGCGGGTTATGACGATGCGCGTATTGGCATTTTCGCGCTCGGTGCGGATCATGTGGCGCTTGGTGACCTCGACGCCGGTGACATAGATGCCGGGGCGATGCGGCACGAATTCCTGCCAGGTCGATCGCGCCGGCACGGCGGCCGTTGAGCTCATGATCTTGAAGTCGATGGCCTCGTCGGCATTGGTATAAATTACAAAGCGGTCATCCCAGTGGTCGAGGTCGTATTTCAGACCGGCGGTGCGGGGCTCGACGACCACCGGCATGGCGGTCGGATTGGCCGCAGGGATCAGCCAGGATTCGCTGGTCTCATGGTCGCCGGCGCCGATAACGATAAAGGCTTCCGAACTGGCTGTGCCGATGCTGAGAAAGAAGCCGTCGTCCTTTTCTTCGTAGATCAGGACATCTTCGCCGCCGCGCGCCGGCCGGCGAAAGACCTTGGCCGGGCGGGAATTCTCGTCGCGCCAGATCCAGAAGATATACTGCGAATCCGGGGAAAAGACGAAGTTGCCCTCGCTCGAGGTGATCGACCCGGGCAGGATTTCGCCGGTTTTCAGGTCACGGACATGGATGGTGTAATATTCGGATCCCTGGGTGTCCTCGCCCCAGGCATACAGGGTATGGTCGGGACTATGTTCGGCGCCGGAGGTCTCGTAATAGTCGTGGCCTCCCGCCTTGCTTTCGCGGGCGCGCTCGTCTTCGTCCAGCAGGATCTGTTCCACCGCCCGGGTTGCCTCGATCGATGGCACGCCATCGCGGAAGGGCGTGGTTGAGCGCGGGCGACGCGCCAGGATCGGGTGCTGACCGCCTTTCTCGTAGCGCGAATAGTATTCCCATGGCCCATCCGGCGACGGCACCGAGGCGTCGTCCTCCTTGATTCGGCCCTTCATTTCCTCGAAAATGGTCGTCTGCAGATCCTTCGTCGAAGCCAGCATGGCGGCGCTGTAGGCGTTCTCCTCGATCAGGGCCGCCTTGACGTCAGCACGGATCAGCGACGGGTCGCGCAGCACGGCCTGCCAGTTGTCGTCTTTCATCCAGTGATAGTCGTCGGTGCGCTTGACGCCTAACTGTTCGATGACAAAAGGCTTTTTGGCAGGGCTGGGTGCGGCGGGCAGTCCATTCCTGAACTGAGGTGTCTTGTTTTGGGGAGTCACAGGGGCGCCGGCTTTCTCGGAAGTGGGGTCAGGTGTGGCGGCAAAGCCAAACCCGGCGACAAAACTGGTCGCTACGGTGGTGAAAATGACGTTTCTACGATTCAAGTGGCTTTTCATCGGGCCATTCACCTGACACATTAAGGTTAGTGATTAAGAGCGGCAAGGATTGACCCAATCCCTTTAAACCGTCAAACAGCTTATTGGGTCTGTAACCGAATTTCTTCGGGGGAGAGCGCGCTTCGATGTTTGTGGACCTTACGGTAGACCTGATCGAAGCCACTGTGCAGATAGATCAGCCGATCAATGAAGCCAAACGCATGGTCGGCACCGGGTTCCTGGTAGCCGTGCCGCAATCTGATTCCCTGGCCAAGGGGACGCCGCAGGTGGTGCTGGTCACCGCCGCCCATGTCTTTGAAAAGATGCCGGCGCCCGACGTCCGCGTTGGCTGGCGCTACCAGAACGCCCAGGGGGCCTGGGTCTACGAGCCGTCAACCATCAAGATTCGCACCGCCACCGGCCCGGCCTGGTACCAGCACCCGACCCAGGACATCGCAGTCATTCCCGTCCAGGCGCCGGAAAGCTTCAAGGACCAGGCCATTCCCCAGTCCATGCTGGGCGATGACACGACGTTTGTCACCGAAAAGGTCAAGGCCGGCGAAGAGATGATGACGCTCGGCTACCCGCACGGCCTGTCGGCCAATGTGGCGGGGTTCCCGATCCTGCGTGCCGGCAAGGTCGCGTCCTATCCGCTGTCGCCGTCCTCGGCCTATCCAACCTTCCTGATCGACCTGACGGCGGTCCCGGGCAATTCCGGCGGACCGGTGTTCATGACCTCAGGCGGCCCCAAGGGCAAGACCTTCGTCGCCGGGGTGCTGATCAAACAGGTCGAAGACGACAACCAGCGCCTGGAACTGGGTGTCGTTGCGGACGCAGTGTTCGTCCATCAGACCATCGAGATCATGCTCAGGGCCCAGGCCACGGGCGCTATGGCGCAGCCGCGGCTCACGCCCGGTTTGCCGGCGCCGGTCAAGACTCCGGGCGGTCCGACCACCGACACCCAGGACATGACCGACCGCAAGACAGCCCCGGCCGGCCAGGCCGCCAAGCCGTCGGGAACGGTGAACTGACAACATGTCGACGCGCTACATACGGGTAGTGGCGCGCATCGACCTCCTGCCGACCTCGGTGAGCGGCCGGGAACTGCCGATCAAGGGTGGCAATAGTTATCGCCCCAACCACAATTTCTTCGAGCCGGAAAATGGCAATATGACCGTCGGGTTTATCGACTTGCCTGCCGGGCAGGACTTATGGCCGGCGCACAGCGTCGAAGTGCCGATCAGTTTCTTCTACTGGGAGGGCCTGGACGGCCAAATCTACCCTGGTCGCAAATGGCGGGTCCAGGAAGGCGCCCGCGTCGTCGGCATCGGCACGGTCCTGGAAGTCCTGCCGGAGCAAGCCTGAGAAGACTAAATCGGAGTCGTTCCCCACACCGTCGCAAGCTCTGCCCTCACTTTATCCATATCTCGGCGATCCAGGCGTAGGTAAGGCTCGACACATTCTATTCTGTCCGGTCGGTTTGAGGATCCGATTATTAAGACGGCGGTGGGCAAGCAAATCTCCGACAAGCGTTTGAACCTGTCCAAAGTCGATTGCGCAATGAATTCCCGTTCTACCCCATTATCACATATCGACAGAATTATCGTTAGCAGGTCGTCGACAGCAGACTCAGTCTTCGCGCGATCAATCGTCTCGAACGCCCATTTTGCGAGTATAGCCTGATTTTCTTCGGTCATCTCGCACCGTTCCAGTTCATTTTCGACGGAGTGCAAAAACCAGAAGTCTTCCCAATTTGGCGTGATGGCAAAAATGAACACATGCCGCAAAGTTGGATCTTGTATGGAGTTGATGTCAATCAAGCTTGTGGAAGCGGACTGTTGAGAGTGTATCTTTACTATACGACTGCCGCGGCGCTGCCGATGACGCAACAAGCCGTCCCGCAGTTTCGTCGCGGTTTGAATGAACCATCGCCGAACGGATTTCATCGGTGCTACTTCACCGCCACCACGCCCGGTATCAGCGTTACGGCAGCAATGAACGCCTCTGCGTCGCCATTGAGCTGGGACTGGCTGGCGGGGAACAGGCTCTTGCCCTTGTAGAAGGCCGCCGACACCGGTGCCCCGACGCCGTAACGCGTAATATTGACCTCTCGGTCTTCGTCGCGCAGCAAGATAACCAGGTTCTCCGGCGAACCCTGTGAAGTGGCGACGCCCAGCTTCTCGGCGACGGCGAACGAGCGCACCTTTTCGGCAAACTCGGCCTCGGCCTGGGGCGCGACCGTCAGCTTGACTGTCCGTACCGGCATAATGGTGTCACGCCGCGGGTTGTTCAGCGTGACAAACACGAAGCCACAGGCCGCGATGGCGACCACAGCGATCAGGGTTTTCTTGAACCGGAACTTCATGCCGCCCTCCTAGTCGAGGGCGAGATGTAAGCCCTCCAGCGGCGCAAATCCAGCCTTGATCGCCGCCAGATGCGCCGGTGCATGAGGCAGGACATGGGCGAAATAGACCTGCATAAGCTTGACTCGATCGGCCAGCCAAAGGGCGTCACCCGTGGCAGTCCTGGCCGCGACGGCGCCCTTTAGCAGCAGCCAGCCGCCGATGACGTCGCCGCTCAGGGCCAGGTAGGTCGTCGCCGCCGTGGCGACGTCGAGCGGAGCCGCCGTCTTCTGCGCCAGAAGGTGTTCCGTCGCCGCGGCAAAGGCGTCGACTGCGTCCTGCAAAACCCTGGCTTCGGCATCGAAACCATCAGTTCCATTTTTCAGGAAATATACTATGTCCGCCGCCAGTTCGAGGGCCGCTGTTCCGTCGCTGCCGAGTTTGCGGCCGACCAGGTCAGCCGCCTGAATGCCGTTGGTGCCCTCATAGATTGGCGAGATGCGGGCGTCGCGATAGTATTGCGCCGCGCCGGTTTCCTCGATGAAGCCCATGCCGCCGTGCACCTGGACCCCCAGCGAGGCGACCTCGACAGCGGTATCGGTCGACCACGCCTTGGCAATCGGCACCAGGAAGTCCTCGCGTCGCCGGGCCCGCTGGCGTTCGTCTTCATCCTCGGCGATTTTACCCTGGTCGATGGCCGCCGCGGTCAGGAAACAGATGGCCCGCGCGGCCTCCGTTTTGGCCTTCATCTTCGCCAGCATCAACCGGACATCGGGATGGTCATAGATGACGGCATTGTCCTGACCGGTAACAAGGGACCGGCCCTGCCTGCGGTCCCTGGCAAAGGTGACCGCCTTTTGCCACGCAGCGTCGGCGACACCGACGCCTTCGAAACCAACCGCCAGGCGCGCCGCGTTCATCATGGTGAACATGGCCGCCAGCCCGCCGTGCGGCGGCCCGATCAGTTCACCTTGCGCGCTTTCGAAGGCCATGACGCAGGTTGGCGAGGCGTGAATGCCCAGCTTATGTTCCAGGCCCACACACTGGACGCTGTTGCGCGCCCCAATGCGGCCGTCCTTGTCGACCAGGAATTTCGGACACAGGAACAGCGAAATTCCGCGGGTGCCCTTGGGCGCGTCGGGGAGGCGCGCCAGCACCAGGTGGACGATGTTTTCCGCTCCGTCGTGTTCGCCCCAGGTGATGTAGATTTTTTGGCCGGTGATGGCATAGGTGCCGTCGCCATTGGGTTCAGCCTTGGTGGTCAGCGCCGCCAGGTCCGATCCCGCCTGGGGCTCGGTCAGGTTCATCGTCCCGACCCATTGGCCGGACGTGAAACGTGGCAGGTACAGGTCCTTCTGAGCCTGGCTGCCGTGGGCGTGGATGGCTTCGATTCCACCCTGGCTAAGGGTCGGCAACAGGGTAAAGGCCATGTTGGCGCCATGGAACATGTCGAAACAGGCCTGTTCCAGCGTCTTGGGCATGCCCTGGCCGCCGTAGGCCGGATCGGCGGCAACACCGTACCAGCCGCCCTCGGCGTAGGCCTTGATGGCGTCGAGAAAGCCTGGCGCCACTGTGACGCGGCCATCGTTCAATTTGGTGCCGTGCAGGTCGCCGATCCGGTTCAGGGGGGCAAGAACCTCACCGGCCAGTTGCGCGGCGGCCTCCAGCACAGCATCGCGCAGATCGCCGTCGAAGTCTGGAAAAGCGGCCGTGCCGTAGAGACGCGACTGGTCTACGATATGGTCCAGGCAGAAGGTGATATCCTTGACGCTGGGGCGATAGGTCATGTGCGTTCCTCTAACTCCCTCTCCCTTGTGAAGGTGAGAGGTTTGGGGTGAGGGCTATATCCAACACAGTTGGAGCGCGCGGAAACGACCCCTCATCCGGCCCGTCGGCTCCCGTCTCCCCACTTGTTTGCCGGCGAGGCTGGGGAGACGAAGAATTCCTAACCTTCTGTTTGATGTCTGGCAAGAAATATTTACGCGAACGTCAACTTAGCAAACCTTAATTTGGATGAATATGCCGATGTTTCCGAGTGACGGGCCTGGCACCTGTGCTATACAGCGCGCTTCCCTGAAATGCCGGAGATCTGGACCCATGTCCTTGCCTGACTCCCCGCTGACCACCGCTTCCTACAATGTCTACAGCCGCTGGCTGCATTGGATCTTGGCTTTCCTGATCCTGTTCGTGATCTTCCTTGGCTGGAACCTGGACGGTGACGACACGCTGCGCCGGGCGAGGTACGACCTGCACAAGTCAGTCGGCATCCTGATTCTGCTGCTCAGTTTTGTTCGCCTCGGCTTGCGCCTGGCCTACAAGGCACCGCCGGAACCGCCAATGCCGAAATGGCAGGCCCTGGCCGCCAGGTCGCTGCATATCGGCTTCTATGTTGTGATGATCGCCATGCCGCTGTCCGGCTGGCTGCTGGTCTCGACCAATGTCCGGCCGATTCCCTTCTTCGGCCTGTTCGACTTGCCGCACCTGCCGGTACCGCAGACCGAAGCCCTGCACGATGTCCTGGAAGAGGTCCACCATCTGATGGCCAAGCTGATCATCTACGGTATGGTGCCGCTGCATGTGCTGGCAGCGCTGAAGCACCAGTTCGTCGACAAGGACGAAGTGTTTCAGCACATGGTGCCCGGCCTGACGCCACGGCCAATCCTGAACTGGCGCTGGATCGTGCCTTTGGGTGTGATCCTGGCGGCCGTGGTGTTGGGCTATACCGTCTTGCGCGGCCAGCCGTTGGCGACCGGCAATCCCCCTGTCACGACGCCGGCCGAGGCGCCTGCGGCCGAAATCGTTGCCGCTTCGGCGGAGACATCGGCCGCCGCCTCCAGCGTTTCTGCGGAAAAGGTCACGTCCTGGACCGTCGACAAGGCCGCCAGCCGGATCCAGTTTGCGACCAGCCTCCAGGGCGATGCCATCACCGGGAGCTTTAGTGCCTACACCGCCCGTATCGACTTCGATCCGGAGCAGTTGGCCAGATCAAGAGTCAAGGTGTCCATCGACCTCGCTTCGGTGTCCTCGGGCAACAGTGATTACGACAGCACCATCAAGGGCGCGGACTTCTTCAACGTATCGGTCTCGCCCAAGGCCGATTTCGACGCGAAATCATTTACCCGCACGGACGCGACCCACTTTATCGCTCACGGCACGCTGAAACTGCGGGGCGTCTCCAAACCGCTGAACCTGCCCTTTGTCCTGACGGTCAAGAACGGTGTCGCCGAAATGAATGCCACGGTCGATATCGACCGCACCGCCTATGGTGTCGGCGCCGGTGAATATGCGTCGACCGACCTGGTACCGGCCAAGGTGCCGGTGACCATCAGGCTCAAGGCCCGGGCCGCGTGAGCGTAAAGGCGGCCGTGGCGGCACTGCGTAACGGAGACCTGATCCATCTGCCGACCGAAACTGTCTATGGATTGGCGGCGCGTGCCGACGACCCGGCGGCCGTGGTCAAGGTCTTCGAAGCCAAGGGCCGGCCGCGGTTCAATCCGCTGATCGTCCATATCGGTTCAGTTGAGGCCGCCGACATCATCGGTGTCATGGACGATCGCGCCCGCGCCCTGGCCCGGGCATTCTGGCCGGGGCCACTGACTCTGGTGGTGCCGGTGCGCGACACGGCCGCCGCCTGCGACCTGGCGCGGGCAGGGCTTGACAGTGTCGCCCTTCGGTTACCGGCTCATACTCTGGCGCTGGAGGTCCTGCGCGGCTTCGGTGGCGGGGTTGTGGCGCCGTCGGCCAATCGCTCCGGCCGGCCCAGCCCGACCACCCAGGCCGACGCTTTTGAGGAGACCGGTACCGCGGTAACAGTCTCGCTGGACGGTGGCGCCTGTCCGGTAGGGGTGGAATCGACTGTGGTCAGCCTGCTGGGCGCGGCGCGTTACCTGCGCGCCGGCGCCGTCACGCGGGCTCAGATTGAGGCTGTCATTGGTCATTTGGCGGCGGACGAGGCTGAAGGTCACCGTTCGCCCGGGCGGCTCAGCCTGCACTACGCCCCGGATGCGCCGGTGCGGATCGATGTCGAGGTGCCGACTGAGGGGGCTGCCTACCTGGCATTCGGACCGACGGCCTATGCCGGCCCGGTTATCCAACTGAGCGCGACGCGCGACCCGGCGGAGGCTGCGGCGAACCTGTTCCGGGCGCTGCGTGAGGCGGACCGGCTGAAACCGCCCTGCATCGCCATTGCCCCAATCCCTGAAAACGGCATCGGCGAAGCGATCAACGACCGCATCCGCCGCGCCGCCGGGTTTATTGGCTAGAGCGCAATCCGATAAAGTGTGACGCACTTTTCGGACAAATTGCGCGACAAAACAAAAACTTAGAGCGAGATGGCGATTCTACCAAAAGCCATCTCGCTATAGAGCGAGATGGCCACCCGCGTTTCCCGTGGTCTCCGCATATTTCCCAAACGGACAGGCAAGGCCGGTTCAGGCGACTTCCATCTTGCGGGGCGCACTGACCAGATCCGGTTGCGGGCGGGTGAATACCCAGTCGCCATCCCTGGACAAATCGCTGCGGTATTCATAGCCCGCCACCTTGAAATCCTTGAGTCCATCCATCCGGTCGATACGCTGGTCGATCATGTAGCGCGCCATCAGGCCGCGCGCCTTCTTGGCGAAGACGGAGACGATCCTGGCCTCATTACCCTTTATCTCCAGGAAGCGCGGACTGATCAGCCTGGCTTTCAACGCCTTGGTCAGGGCCGCCCGGGAATATTCCGTGCTGGCCAGGTTGACCACGGTATCGGCCCCCTGAGCTTTCAATTCCACAGTCAGGGACTTGGCAATCGTATCGTCCCAGAAGGCGTACAACGAATTCGCACGGCCGGTTTTGAGCTGTGATCCCATTTCCAGCCGGTAAGGCTGGATCAGGTCCAGCGGTTTTAGCACGCCATACAGCCCCGACAGAATACGCAGGTGATCCTGCGCCCACGCGACAGCGGCGGCATCCAGGGTACGCGCTTCCAGGCCGACATAGACATCGCCATCGAACATGAACACGGCGCTCATCGCATCCTGGTCTTCAAACCCTTGAAAGCGCTGATAATTCAATTCGCTCAACGCTTTGGATATGTCCATCAGCTCGCCGATGGCCTTGGGCTTCAAGCGCTTCAGGCTTTTCAGAAGCTTTTTCGTTTGTTCCGGAAACCGCGGCAGGGTCGCCACGGGTGCCCGATCGTGCGGTGTGGTGTCGAGCGATTTCGCGGGGGATATCAGGATCAGCATGTCGGGCCTTGTACGGGCAGGATTCGGTCGCTTTCATGATAGGAAGCCTTGTCCGGCAAAGCAATCGTGCCCTTTGCGGAGACTTAAGCCTTTAATTGGTCTGAGTTTTTCGACAGAACTGCGGCCATTTTCGCTGTCGACGTTTACCTTGGCCTAACCCGGGGGTGCTAGGGTTATGCTTTGCGAACGAAGCCACCGGAGGATGACGCATGTCATTAGGTACGGTTCTAGTGCTCGAAGACAGCCGCGTGCAGGCCCAACTGATCTCCAAGATGCTGACTGCCCAGGGCTGGTCGGCCATGATGGCTTTCGACCACAAGACGGTTTATCAACTCCTGCGTACCACCAATGTCGATCTGCTTCTGCTCGACGTCTATGTCGAAGGCGGCAATACGCTGCTTCACCTGCCCGAAATCCGCGAAATGGCGCACGATATTCCGGTCGCCATCATGACTGCCGGCGGAGCCGGGGGGCAGGCTCTGAACGCCACGCTCAATGCCGCCCGCCGCGCTCAGGCCGACTTCGTCCTGCCCAAGCCGTTTACGCCGGTGGATCTTCGCGTCATCCTGGACGAAGCCTATCAAATGCGCCGGTCGCCAACGCCGCCAAAACATATCCTCGTTGTCGACGATTGCCGCGTCGTGCGCAAGCTGACCACCTCGGCCCTGGCTGAAAAGGGCTACCGCATCAGCGAGGCACGCTCAATGGAAGAGGCGTTCGAGCGCATCGATATCGCTCACATCGATGTGGTCATCACCGATATCTTCATGCCTGGCATGGGCGGTATCGAAGGTATTTCCATTATCAAGGCAACCTGGCCCGAAGTGGCGATCATCGCCATGTCAGCCGGGGTCGACCAAAAGGTCGGCAATGCCCAGGTCCTGTCGGCCGCACGGCATATGGGGGCACATGCTCTCCTGCCCAAGCCGTTTACGGCATCCGACCTGTGCTTCCTTGTCGAGGCTGTCCTGACCGAACGCAGCCTTGCCGCCTGAAAACGGTTACACGTCTTTACGAAGCGCATGCTGTTCATAAACATCAGTAAAAACAGTAATTTACAGTTGTTTTCAGGTTCTTAAGGGTTTTATTCGACACTTGTTTGGAGACAAAAACCCGAAAAGGGTTGTTGACAGGTCTGGCCGTGAGCGGAGTTCCCGTGACAGCCGAGGGAGACGCGTATGAATCTAGGCAGCGTGCTCATCCTGGACCAGAACCGGGAGCAAGCGCAGCGTGTTTCAACCATGCTGGGAACGCAGAAGTGGACATCTGTCCTCAGCTTCGACCAGCGCATGGCCATGCGCCAGCTCAAGGCCAATCGTTTCCATCTGCTGCTCTTCGACGCCTATACCGACGGCATTACCAATGCCGGCACCCTGGAAACCTTGCGTTCGCAGGCGTATGATGCGCCCCTGGCCCTGATGTCCGATCATGTCCAAAAGGGGCAGCTGATGCGGTCGGCGTCGGACGCGGCGCGCATGGCCGGGGCCGATTTCGTGCTGCCCAAGCCGTTCAACCACGACAAGCTGAAAACCCTTCTGGCCGACACCAATGCCTATCACCGCAAGCGGATGAAGGACCACCACGTCCTGGTCATCGAGGATGATCCGGAACTGCGCAGCGATGTCTGCCGGGTGCTGAAACAGGTCGGCTACAAGGTGTCGTGGGCAGCCAATATGGAAGACGCCTTCTTCGATCACAATCTTGGCCTGATCGATGTCGTGCTGACGGCGGTCCTGATCCCCGGCATCGGCGGCATCGAGGGCACGTCCCAGATCAAGCGCGACTGGGATCACGTCCGGGTGGTTGCGGCCTCCGAAGGTGTGGATGACAAGATCACGGCTGTCCATGTTCTGGCCGCAGCCAAGGCCGCCGGCGCCGACGCCTTGTTGCCCAAGCCCTACACCATGCGCGACATGCTGTTGGGTGTAGCGAGCGTGATCCGCGCCAAGGATGCGCCGGAAGAGGTCACGACGGCGGCGCAGGATGCGATTGACGCGATATTCGCGCGGTAGGCTGGATCGTCAAGTGTTTGTGCAAGGGAGCCAGTTCTATTTTGGGCTCCAGCGCGAAACCAATCAAGCTGAGTCACCGCCCACCTCATCTTGACAGCAGCCTGTTTCATGGCAGATTTTCAAGCGGCTCGGCAGGACGGCGCGCTTCGTAGTCGTAGACAGCCAGGTGTCGTCTAAGCGGAGACGCACGCACGCCTTCGGCGGCCAAAAGCACTTGCTGGCGTTCGATTCCACCAGGCAGCTTGGGGTTGAGAAGCCCGCCCGTCTTCAGCACCCGCCACCATGGTGTCAGCGTCTCCGGGTCTTCTCCCCGCGCGCGCCGCGCCTCAGCGGCACGGGCTGCCATGTTGATAAAGATGGCCGTCGAGACCGGGCACGCAACCGCTGTTGAATGGCGACGGGCAAGTGCCTGACGGATGTCATCCAGGGTTACGACCTGGCCAGAATCTACCCGTCGTATGAGCGCGTCAACCTCGGCTGGGGTTGAGATGACCATCGATCCGCCCTTTGCCTCGCGGTACCCCGGAGCACCGGGCGGGATGACATGTACGATATGCGGCGAACGCGAGGGATCGAGATGGTCGAGTGCTGATTTTCGTTTGGTCATGAGCTTACTCCGGCAGACCTGTAGATAATTCAGCCGAGCGGTCGTAGCAATAAGGCCGGTTTGTTCGCGCTTTGTGCAACAGGTCTACGAACTGACGGCTGTATTGATGGTGAGTAAGCTGTCCTCAAAACAGCCCAAACCTGAGGTGTGACATTGGCTTGCGCAGCTGAAACTGCGTTCAGGCAATGGATTCAGACTTTGCGCGGGATTTGAATGTTAAGGATTTTTCATGGTGCCATGCGTCTGATCGATGGCACCGCGTGTCGCAGGCGGGGACGCTAAACGATACTGCGTCGGCGTCTGACCCGTGACGCGTCGAAAGGCTGCGTTGAAAGTCGATTTTGAATTGAACCCAACGCCTTCGCTGACCCCAATCACACTGTCGTCGCTGTTGCGCAGGCGTTCACAGGCTTCGGCAATGCGCCAGCCGTTGACATAGTCGAAAAAGTTGCGACCGAGATGGGTGTTAAGCGCCTGGCTAACGGCATTGGGCTTGACGCCGGCCTTGTGTGCCAGGACCGACAGGCTAAGGAACGGGTCGCGCCACAACTGGTCCTGCTTCATGCGGGCGTCGAGTCGCGACACAATGCGTTGACAGTCATCTTGAGCCAGGCCGGAGCGCGAATAGGATGGAGCGGTGGCAAGAGCCTGCACACCATCTGTTCCGGGTGGCTCATCCGTGTCGGACGCATCTCTCTTCGGGCCGCGCCAATGCGGCATCGAAGCGTCCTGATGCAGGCCGAAAATACCGAAGACCAGAAGAATAGCGGTCCCGAACAGAACCCCGGTCGCCGGCGTGGCCAGAGAGCGCTGCAAGACCAGGGAGGAGATCTGGTCGGCCAGCGTCACCAGGATAATGGCGCAGATGATGGCGATCATGACGTTAAGCCAGCGCAGGTCGACGGTCTCGAGATTGGAGTACAGATCGCGGATGCGGCGGCCATGGGCGTTCAGGCGTCGGACAATGGCGATCCCGTAGACGACGAGCATGACGATCCATATCCCCCAACTGATCAGGGTGCCGACGAGTGCAACGATTTCGAGGGCCAGTTCGTCCGCGACGAAGACGCCGGCGACCAGAGCGGCCTTGGTCCCGGCTGAGAGGGTAAACAGGGGCAGAACGCAGACGATTGCGATCAGCGGTGCCACCATGTGGCGGCCCAGCCTAAGGTCCGGGCTCTTGCCATCTGGCGCAAGGGTCATCTCGGTGAGGCTGTGGACATAAACCCAAAGACTTAGCGGCAGGGCCGGCATGAGCGCCAGGCCGAGACCGAGGCGCCAGGCGACCTCGGTCGTCGGGGCATTGATGTCGGCGGCCCCCAAATACAGATCGATCATGACCACGGCCACGAAGACGGCCATGGCCAGGTTAAGCCGTCTGTCCTGGCCGGAAGCGCTTCCGTAGCGTAGCGCCAACTGCGCCAGCACGGTCAGGCCGACACCGATCCCCAACGCGGGCAAGGCGTAGTTGATGAGAGGCGTTATATGCGCAAGTACCACCTTGGCGCCTTCCTGGTCCAC
>NZ_AWGC01000023.1 GCF_000495835.1 Asticcacaulis sp. AC402 | reverse complement strand
AACCTGCTTCCACGGCATGGCGATACCTCCTGTATCGTCAGCTTAATGTGTCAGGTATGTCTCCGAACACCTGTCAGGCATGTCCCCGGTCCATACAAAGGGATGGGGAGGAGAAAAAAGAATATGTTCTATGGTTTCTTCTCCTCCCCATTTCAAATGGGGAGGTGCCGAGCAAGCGAGCCCAAAGGGCGCAGCGCTGCCTGCCGGCGAGGCTCGAGGCGGAGGGGTCTACCTACTGTCGATGTGTCAATCTTTTCGGTGATAGGTATTATGCCGCGGAACAGGCGGAACGACACGAAGTCTTAATCGCCCTGAACCCACCGCGCAGCCGCTTTTTCGCAAGGAGATCCACAGATTACACAGATTACACAGATTGTTCTTAATCCCTCTAATCTGTGAAATCTGTGGACCCGCTAATTGATTAAAGCGCAATCCGAAAAGGGCGTCACACTTTGTCGGATTGCGCTCTAGAGCTTGAGAATAGCCTTCACATTGAGGTCGTAGATCAGGATCACCAGACCGATCAGCGCCGTCTGCAACACGTCGCCGAGATACAGCAATACCGGATTGAACGGGAAGGGCGCCCCGTCGGGGATCTGGCTGATGATAAACGTGACACCGAGGAGATAGATCAGCCCGCCGATCGCCATGACTGTGACCAGCGCCGTTGCCATCAGCGTGGCCATGCGCAGATTGTTTTCCTGCTCACGCGTGACCGGATAGGGCGTCCCGCGCCGGCCGAAACGGTAGAAAACCGTGCCGCCGCTGGATGACGTGCCGAAAAACATCTTGTCGATCATGCGGTCACTTTGCCCGGGATGAAGTAGAGTCTGCGCCCTTTCTTGGGGCTTGGCAAGAGCGACGCTATCCACTCCCAATCGCTGGCCGGAAGCTTTCGACCAGCGATCCGGCCACGAGCCGCCAGCCGTCGACGAGCACGAAGAAGATCAGCTTGAACGGTAGCGATACCACCACGGGCGGCAGCATCATCATCCCCATGCTCATCAGCACCGAGGCCACGACAAGGTCGATAACCAGGAACGGCACGAACAGCAGGAAGCCGATTTCGAACGCCTTTTTCAACTCCGAGATCATGAAGGCTGGCGTCACCACCCGCACCGGCAGGTCCATCTTGTCCTGTGGCATCTCTATCTTCGACAAGCGAACGAACAGCCCAAGATCGTCATTGCCGACCTGGGCCAGCATAAAGGCCTTGACCGGCTGGGCGGCCGCGTCGAAAGCCTGGGGCAGCTCCATCTCCTGGTCCATCAGCGGCCGGATTCCCTGGGCATAGGCGGCCTCGTAGGTCGGGGCCATGACGATGGCTGACAGGAACAGCGACAGCGAAATGATCACGGCATTGGGCGGGCTCTGTTGCAGGCCGAGCGCCGTGCGCAGAAGCGACAGCACCACCACGATGCGGATAAACGACGTGGTCATGATGACGATCGACGGCGCCAGAGACAGCACCGTCATTAGCCCGACGAGTTGCACCACCCGCGACGACAGCCCACCGCCAGTGCCCAGGTCGAGATTGACCGACTGGGCAATGGCGTGGAACGGAAAGATCATCATCGCAAAGCCCAGCACAAACGTCGCCAGGATGATGAGATTCATCTTGGTCGCGGACATTTCCTTGTGAGTCTTCGCCTTTTTATGTCGCTTCACAACAGGGAACTCAGAACAGGTCGTCATCTTGGCTCACCGGAGGGGAGGCGGGTTTGACCGCGGACTTTGCCACCGGATCCGGCGCAGGTTTAGGGACAGGTTTCGACGTTGGTTTCGGGGCCGGCTTGTGGCGTGGCTCGATCAGCTCGCGGCCTTCGCCCAGCAGAATCAGGCGTTCCTCGTCATCGAGCCGGACGAGGACCAGGCGGCGTGCCGGGTCCAGCACCAGGGTCTCGATGACCTTCAGCCGGCGTTCGCCGCGCTGGGCCTGCAACCGTGCCATCAACTGCGGCGCATAGCGGCGCAGGACATAGGCCAAGCCCAGGATCATGCCTAGCACGATCGACAGGGCAAAGAGGGCTTTCAAGATATTGAGCAGGTCCATCCGGCTACCTTTGGTACACGAAGCTGTTGTGTCCCGGGAATGGTTAACGCGCGATTTACTTAAAGCCTTCATTAACCAAAAGGTGGGAATATTTTGCCGTAGGGTTTGGAGAGGTGCGTCATGAGTTTGAACGACATACCGCTGATGGGCGCGCTCAAGTCCCGTATGGGGTGGCTCAGCGACCGGCAAAAGGTGGTGGCCGAGAACGTCGCCAATGCCTCGACGCCGGGCTTCAAGCCGCACGATCTGTCGCCGCAAAACTTCAGCGCCCTGGTCCGGGGTGAAGCGCCGCAAGGCAATATGGGCCTGACCCTGACCAATACCCAGCATATGGCGCCACAGACTTCGTTTCGGCCGGGCGTCAAGGTGGTTCTGTCGCCGGATTCCGAGACGACTATGGACGGCAACGGCGTCGTATTGGAAGAGCAGATGCTGCGGATGGCTGAAAGCCGGATGCAGTTCCAGGCGGCGGTCGGATTTTACGAAAAATCAATGGCCATGATGCGTATGGCCATCAAGGTGCCGGGACGTTGAGTTTTTTTAGGCCGGCCGCGAGAAGCGCTCCTGGCTCTAACCCGCGCTCAAGCAGCGAAGCGATAGCGCAAAGGAAACGCGCTCAAGCAGCGAAGCGATAGCGCAGAGAAAACGCGCTCAAGCAGCGAAGCGATAGCGCAGAGAAAACGCGCTCAAGCAGCGAAGCGATAGCGCAGAGGAAAAGATTATGGTGAAGGAAATTCGTCCGGACTCAGCGATGGCGGTGGCCGCCTCGGCCATGAAGGCCCAGCAGGCCCGCATGCGTATCACGGCTGAAAACATCGCCAACGCGAATTCGCTGGGCACGACGCCGGGCGCCGATCCCTATCGCCGCCAGGTACCGGTGTTCCAGTCGGCCAAGATCGACGGCGCCACGGGCGTGCGTCTCGCTCGGGTGGTGCCGGACATGAAGGACTTCGCCACCGTATACGACCCATCGCACCCGGCGGCCGATGCCCAGGGCTATGTCAAGCGCCCCAACGTCGACACGCTGATGGAAACCATGGACATGCGCGAGGCCCAGCGGGCCTATGAGGCCAACCTCAATGTCATCGAGACGGCGCGCGACATGAACCAGAAAATCCTCAACATTCTGCAGAAGTAAGGGACTAGGCCATGATGACTCCGCTCGCAGCCGCCCGTGCCTATGGCGCCGCCATCAAGCAGGCCGACACCCTGGGCGGTGGCGGCGGGGGGGAGGCTGTATCGGCGCCCGACTTCGGCAAGATGTTGCAAGGCGCCATGGAGCAGACCCTGAAAAGCACCGGGCAGGCCGAGCATATGATGATCCAGCAACAGGCCGGCCAGGCCGAGCTGATCGACGCGGTGACGGCGGTATCGAGCGCAGAATTGCAATTGCAGAGCGTGATTGCGATCCGGGACCAGGTGATCAGTGCGTATCAGGAAATCATGCGCATGCCGATCTGACGGGAGCGCGAAATTCGCACTTCCTTAATCTCATCTTAACCACGCACCCGGCAAAATTAGCCGGGTAAACGTCGGCAGGAATTGCCGGTGTGCAGACTTGAGGGTGACGATGAGTGGTGCCGAAGTTCTGGGCGTGGGCCGTGATGCCATCTGGCTGACCATTCAGCTGTGCACGCCGATCCTGCTGGTCGGCCTGGTTGTTGGTGTCGCCATTGGCCTGTTCCAGGCCCTGACCCAAATACAGGAAGCCACACTGATCTATGCCCCCAAGATCATCTGCATCTTCCTGGCCCTGCTGCTGCTGCTGCCATTGATGGGCGCACTGCTGTCCAGCTTTATGCATGAGATCATCAACAAGATCGCAGCGATGTAGCCATGCTGCTCCAGGAACTCGCCTTGCGCGGACTGCCTGGCGGGGAAGGCGAGGTCAATTCCTTTTTCGGGACTTCGACCCAGCTGTGGGCCGTCGGCCTGATCTTCCTGCGCCTGGCCAGCATGATCATGCTGATGCCCGGTTTCGGCGACCAGGCCGTGCCGGCACGCGTGCGTGTCGGTTTCGCCCTGATGCTGGCCCTGGTTATCACGCCGATTGTCAGCAATACCCTGCCGGCCCTGCCCAACTCGCTGGGCGATATGCTGGGCATCGTCCTGCATGAGGTCATTATCGGCCTGATGCTGGGAACCCTGATGCGGGTGCTGATTTTCGCCCTGATCATCGCCGGCGAAATCATGTCGCTGCAGACCACCCTGTCGTTTGCCCAGACCGCCAATCCGACCCAGGCCCAGCCGTCGACCTCGCTGGGTACGTTTCTGGCCATGTTGGGCATGGTGCTGATCTATGCCACCAACCTGCACCATCTCTTCATCCGCGCCATGGTCGATTCCTATCAGGTTTTCGCACCGACCCGCGACGTGATGGTCGGCGATGCTACGACCCTGATGCTGGAGACGGTCAGCAAGACCTTTGTCCTGGCGCTGCAGATGTCGGCGCCCCTGATCGCCTTTGCGCTGGTGTTCAACATCGCCACCGGCTTTATCGGGCGGATGATGCCAAACTTTCCGATCTTCTTTGCGGCCACGCCGGTCAATGTGCTGGCCGGGTTAAGCATCCTGGCCCTGGGGCTGGGCGCTACGGGTATGGTATTCATCGAGCATTACGAAGAGCTGCTCGCCTACTTCATCAAGGGAGTAAGGTGATGCAGACTCTCTTATACCTCCCCGCGTGCGGGGAGGGGGACCATGAGCAAGCGAAAACGCAGCGAAGCGAAGTGAAGCTTTGCGAAATGGTGGTGGGGCGACTTTGCGTCGGCGTAGCGGGCGACAGCGCTTGCCAAAGAAAGTCGCCCCACTACCCCATCTCGCTCGACCTGACGGTCTTTGCCCGTGCGGTCCCCCTCCCCGCCTGGCGGGGAGGGGGGGAGACCGTCCATGGCTGAAGAACCCGACAGCGAGGACAAGACAGAAGAGGCCTCCGCCCGAAAACTCCAGCAGGCCCGTGAAAAGGGTGATGTTGCGAAATCCGGTGACTTACCCCAGGCGCTGTCCCTCATTGGGGCATGCGCCGTCATCGCGATTGCCGGTCCATCTCTGGCGCGCGGCCTGGTCGAAGACCTTTTGCCCTTTCTGGCTCACCCGCAACAGCTTCTCGGTTCGCTGGAAGGCGATGGCGGCCTCACCATCCTGAAAGACATCGTCTTCGGCATGCTGCCGATCCTGATCATCGTCATGGGCGTGACCCTGCTGTTCGGCGTCGGCGGTCACGTCATGCAGACCGGTCTGATGTTCACAACCGAAAAGATGAAGCCAAGCCTGACCAAACTGAACCCCATGACCGGGTTCAAGCGCCTGTTCGGCTTCGACGCCTTGATTGAGTTCGTCAAGACCGTGGTAAAGCTGATCATCACCGGAGCCATCGTGTGGATGGTGCTGAAAGACCGGCTATGGGAGGTTCTGGCTCTGACCAAGGCGTCGCCGCTACTGATCTTGCCCTATACCCTGGAAGTGTTCATTGCCCTGGCCATGGCGGTGTGTATTTTCCTGTTTATCGAGGGCGCCGGCGACTACATGTGGCAACGCTTCCGCTTTATGCAGCGCATGAAAATGTCCAAGCAGGAGCAAAAAGAAGAATACAAGCAGATGGAAGGCGATCCGTACGTCAAGGCCAAGCTTCGCCAGATCCGGATGGAAAAGTCGCGCCGGCGGATGATGTCCAATGTCAAGGACGCCACCGTGGTCATCACCAACCCGACCCACTATGCCGTGGCGCTGAAGTTCGAGATGGGCAAGATGCAGGCGCCGTTGTGCGTCGCCAAGGGCGTCGATACCCTGGCTTTGAAAATCCGGGAAGAGGCCGCAAAGCACGATGTCCCGATCGTCGAGGATGTGCCCCTGGCGCGGGCGCTCTATGCCGCCATCGATATCGACGAGACCATCCCCGAAGAGCATTTCGCCGCCGTGGCCAAGGTCATCAGCTTCATCCTCGCCAGGAGGCGCCGGGGGTTCTGATCGGGTAACTCCCGGATTCTTATAAATTTTGAATCAGAGCGCACTTTCGTCAAATGGGATACACTCGCCTTGTGATTCGCTGGTCGGGCGATTGCCGCCCGTCCAGCCACGCGTTGTGTGAGGATATCGCTTTGCCCGATCGTCAAGGTGCCAAGATCAAACCCGCTGCGGAAGCCGCCGCGCCGACTGCCGCTTCCAAACCGACCGCCAAAGGTAAGCTGGGCCGGCTGGAGAAGATCGCCAGTCCGATGAGCCTGGTGATCGTCGCCGGCATTGTCGCCTTTGCCTGCCTCGGCGTCTGGCTGGTGGCGGGCAAGCTGCCGATCGGCGTTGTCCTCGCCATCATCCTGATTGCCTTTGCCGGTGTCATATTTCTGGGCATGTTCGCCTTTAACACCGAAGAGGAAATTCTCAGCGCCGAGGGCTTTACCGGCGCCGACATCGTCGGCGCGATGGAAGAACCGGCTGCCGTGGCCGCCTTCGATGGCCATATCATGGCGGTCAATGCCGCCTGGCGCGACGCCGGCGGCGGCCAGCGCCGCCTGCCCCAGGGCGATGAAGCGCCGGCTCTGTTCGTGGCGCTGCGCGAAGCCAAGGCCCAGGGCCATGGCCGCGCCCTTGTCCGTCTTGGCGGCTTTGACTACGAAATGGTCGCGTCGCGCCTGGGCGAAGACCTTGTCCTCGTTCGCGCCGCCTCGCAGGGCGTGCTCGGCAACGGCCTGATGCTGCACCACGAAGACGTCAATCCGATCAAGCAGTCCGGATTCCTGCCCGATGGCGGTGACACCGAAGCCAAGGCCGAGATGCCGCCGGCCGAAATGGATGCCTTTGCCGGTTCCGCGCCATTCGGCGCGGCCCTGGTCATCGACAATGCCGGCAATGGCGATCTGTTCGCGTCGCGCATCAAGGACTACAACACGGTCTTCGCCGCCCTCGTCGAAAAAACGCCGGATGATCTCAAGGGTCTCGATTTCGGTGCCCTGGTCACAGAAAACTCGCGCGCTGACCTGATCGAGAAGACCCGCACCGGCAAGGCCGGGCCGTTTGACATCCAGCTGACCGCCAAGGCCTCGCGCTCGGTGCAGATCTATGTTTCTCCTGTGGCCGGGGGCTTCTGCCTGTATCTGTTCGACGTCTCGGAACAGAAGAAGCTGGAACAGACCCTTGTCCAGTCGCAGAAGATGCAGGCCATCGGCCAGGTCGCCGGCGGCATGGCCCACGACTTCAACAACCTGCTGACCGGGTTCAAGTTCCGTAACGACCAGCTCCTGCTCAACCATCCGCTGGGCGACCCGTCCTATGAGGATCTGAACGGCATCAAGCAGATCATCGTCCGTGCAGAGGACCTGGTGCGCAATCTGCTGGCCTTCGCCCGCAAGCAGACCGTCAAGCGCGTCACCATGAATGTCGGCGAGATGGTCAGCGAGGCTGAGGTCCTGCTGCGCCGTCTGGTGCGCGAAGACGTCAAGCTGGAAACCGATTATGGCCGCAACCTGCCCAATGTCCATGTCGACAAGGGCCAGATGGAAATGGTCATGATGAACCTGGTCGTCAACGCCCGCGACGCCATGAAGGCTCAGGGCGGTGGCAAGGTGATGATCGCCGCCAAGGCCCTGACCCAGGCCGAGGCCAGGTGGCGTGGCTGGGATACTGCCCCGGCCCAGGGCGCGGCCATGATCGAGGTGTCCGACACCGGTCCGGGTATCCCGCCGGACATCATGTCGCAGGTGTTCGAACCCTTCTTCACCACCAAGCCGCTGGGCGAGGGGACGGGCCTGGGCCTGTCGACCGTGCACGGCATTATCGCTCAGGCCGGCGGCCACATCCAGATCGATTCCCAGCTGGGTCAGGGTGCGACCTTCCGCATCTTCCTGCCGGTGTGGGTCGAGGAGGAAAAGACCCCTGCCGCGCCCAAGCCGGAAGCGGCGGCCAAGCCTGTGCCGAAGGACCTTTCGGGAGTCGGCCGCATCCTGTTCGTCGAGGACGAGCAGATTGTGCGCGGCATAGCTGCCCACCTGCTGCGTCAACGCGGCTACGACGTGATCGAGGCCTGTGACGGCGAAGAGGCCCTTGAGATCATTGAGGCGGAAAATGGCAAGTTCGACCTGCTGATTTCCGACGTCATCATGCCGGGCCTGGACGGGCCGTCGATGCTGAAACGTGCCCGGCCGATGATCGGAAATGTGCCGGTGATGTTCATCTCAGGCTATGCCGAGTCGGAATTCTCGGACCTGCTGGAAGAGGAAAAGAACGTCAGCTTCCTGCCCAAGCCGCTGGACATCAAGACCCTGGCTGAGAAGGTGAAGGAGCAGCTGGCGGCTTAGACCCTTCCGGCCGTTTGCGGTCGGACGGTACTGAGCTGCGTTCCGGCGCCTCGCAGACGCTCTTGCCCTTGACCCGAACCGTCTGGGTCCTGTCCTGGAAGGTGACCTTCAGCTTGCCCTTGACCAGATAGGCGCCCCAGTTGTCGGCGCCGCTGGCTTGCTCGATGGTGACGTCCTCGACTACGGTCAGGGCCGCCATCTTGTTTTCGAATTTGGCGGTCGAGCGCTCTTCGCCGCGGTCGCCGCCCGATGCGTGCAGGCTGAACACTTCACCGTCGATCTTGATATAGGCGCGCCCGCCGACGTCTTCGAAAATGGCGCGGCTTTCGTCGACGGCACTGCCTTCGCGCGCCATCCAGGTGTAGCAATCGCCTTCGTGGCCTTCGCCGGGCGCCAGTTCATCGATAGAAAACGTGGCTGCGGTGGCCGCTGTGGGCAGGAACGCAAGTAGGGTCAGAGTCGTGATGATGGTGCGCATGATAGTCCCCTCGTGGTGGACTATAGTTAATCACGACTTGGCCTTCACGTAAATACGGTGCAGGATTCGGATATGACGACAGCCGACGACATCATTGCGAAACTTGACCTGAAGCCGCATCCGGAAGGCGGGCACTACCGCGAGACCTTCCGCGATCCACGCCGAATCAATGGCCGAAGCGCGTCAACGGCCATCTATTATCTGCTCAAGGCCGGCGAGGTTTCGCACTGGCACCGGGTCGATGCCGTCGAGGTCTGGCACTGGTATGGCGGGGCGCCCTTGCGACTGGCCGTGCATGACCGGGGTGCGACGGTTTTGCATGTGCTCGGCCCGGATGAACCTCAGGTTGTGGTGCCAGCCGGCGCCTGGCAGGGGGCGGAGTCGGCGGGCGACTGGAGCTTGTGCGGCTGTACTGTGGCGCCCGGCTTTATGTTTGAAGGGTTCGAGATGGCGCCGAAAGGCTGGTCGCCCTGAAAGAATCCCCTCTCCCCGCCCGCGGGGAGAGGTTAGGGTGAGGGGCGGGGCGTCTTATACCAACCCTCGATGACCTTCACTCATCGTGGGTTGGCAAGCGCGACTGCGCGCCCGAGCTTTTGCGAGGAGCCATGCGGCGCTTGAGCTGAAAAAATGCGAATACCAAGCGTCATTCTTTATGAGGCTTGGTATCAGGAGTGCTCCGGCTTCGAAAAGCCCCTCAGGCTCGCCGCCCCTCACCCGATCGCGTTCACTTCGTTCCGCTCTCGTCCTCTCCCCGCGAGCGGGGAGAGGTAACTCTAAACCACCGGCGCCGCAATCCGTTCCAATCGATCAATCAGTCTATGCCGTTCCGCTGTATACCCCTTGTAGTCGAGCTGCTCCGGCGTCAACGCTTCCAACTGATCGATCAAAGTCCGGGCCAGTTGCGGGCCTTCCAGGTGCGATTCCATCGCCTCCATCGGATCGATCATGATGCGGATTGCAAATACAATATCGCCCGACCGTGGCAGCTTGCGGAGGGTCTGGCGTTCCAGCCGGAAAAACACCCGGTCGGCAATGTCGCCGTCACCGAAGCGCTTGACCTGATTGCCCGGTTCCGGGTGATACAGCACGTCATCGCCGTACAGCGACCAGTTCCACCGCACCACAGGCACCTGAAGATTGTCGAACATGCGGTTGATCAGCTCGTTATTACGCGAGCCTTCGCCGAAGCCCGGCACCGGACCGTGAACCTGATGCATCGGCTTGCCGAACTTGTCGCGCAGCCGCCACGACGACGGAAAACACAGACACGCCGCCGCCAGCCGCCAACCGTCCTCGCCCTTGCGCATGATGACCAGATCGTCCTGAACCAGTTGCGACGCGGTCAGCAACGGCGGCACGAAATCGTCCAGCCTGACCCTCCGGAAAGCCTGCGGCATAGCGATGCCGTTGCCGTCCAGTTGGTACTGGTCGGGATAACGCTCCAGCAGGTGCGGAATGAGCATCTCCAGCACCTCGGCCTGGGCGTCCTCGGTGCCCACCTCCATAGCGAACGCGTCATGCGAATGCCGCGCCAGCACCCGGTCCTTTTCGTCGAGATGATCGCGCAGGTGATGATCGACATCGATCCAGTCGCCAGCCTCTAGCGGCTTCAGACCGATGGTGAACAGCTTCGATGAGCCGTCATAGGGGGTGTGCAGTTTACGCATGTCGCCTCATAGCACGACGGATAGGCAAGCAACAAAAATCCGGTCCAGGCAGGCCCGAACCGGATCTTCAAACTTGGTGCCAGCTGGCCGACTACTTCTTGAGGAAGCCGCCGAACTTGTTGTTGAAACGCGAGACGCGGCCACCGCGGTCGAGCAGGGTGCCGGTACCACCGGTCCAGGCCGGATGGGTGCGCGGGTCGATGTCGAGGTTCAGCACAGCTTCAGCCTTGCCGTAGGTCGAGCGCGTCCGGTATGTGGAGCCATCGGTCATGGTGACCGTGATCCAATGATAGTCGGGGTGGCCTTCTTTTTTCATCGTCGGGTTCCTTCACGTCCAGCCAGCATAAGCGCGGACGCCGAATAATTGCATGGTCGCGCGACATACATGATGACGCGTTGCAGCGCAAGCCAATACTCGCTACACCCGGCCCATGGCTGACTCCTCCCCCCAGATCGAAAACACCGACCGTCCCGGCGCCGGCGCCGAGCTTATCGGCGACATGCGCGCCACCGCTGCGCGGCGGCCCAAGACGCGTGATCTTCGGCCGCTGATGCGTCTGGGGCCCTATCTGTGGCGACAGCGGGTCAATGGCCTGTTCATGCTGCTCTTCCTGGCCCTCTCCTCGGCAACCCTGCCGGTGATGACCTTTGTGGCGCGCGAACTGATCGACAAAGGCTTCGGCTCAGGCAATGTCGAAGAACTGAACCGCTGGTTCCTTGTCCTGGGCGGCGTCGCGCTGGTTATGGCCCTGGCGACGGCGCTTCGCTACTTTTTCATCACCCGCATGGGCGAGCGCATCGTTGCGGACCTGCGTGAGGACGTCTTCGGCCATATCCTTAAGCTCGATCCGGGCTTCTTCCTCAAGATGCGCACCGGCGAAGTGATTTCGCGCCTGACCGCCGATATCCAGATCATCGAAACCCTGGTGGCGGCGTCGATCTCGATTGCCCTGCGTAATCTGCTGAGTTTCGTCATCGGCCTGGCCCTGATGATGGTGGTGTCGCCGAAACTGACCCTGATGGTCCTGGCCATGTTTCCGTTTATCCTGGTGCCGCTGATCACCTTTGGCCGCCAGGTCGGCAAGGTGACACGCGAAACCCAGGACATGTTCGCCCGCGCCGTCGGCTTTGCCGGCGAATCGCTGGATGCGCTCGAAACCGTGCAGGCCTTTGTGCGCGAACGCTTTACCCAGAACCGCTTCAATGATGGCGTTGAGGCTGCCTACACCAAGTCGGTGTCGCGCATCGTGACGCGCGCCACCATGACCGCCATGGTCATTTCGCTGGTTTTCGGCGGTACTTCGGTCGTGCTGTGGCTGGGAGCGCAGGACGTATTGAACGGCAAGATGTCGAACGGTGTGCTGATCCAGTTCGTGATGCTGGCGATCTTTACTGCCGGCTCGGTGGCCAACCTGAATGAGACCTGGGCCGATGTCCAAAAGGCCGCCGGCGCCATGCTGCGCATCGATGAACTGCTGCGCTCGGAGCCCAATATTCAGGCGCCGAAGGACGCCGTCGCCCTGCCGCTGCCGGCGCGCGGCGAGATCGCGTTCGACAGCGTCGATTTCGCCTATCCGTCGCGGCCGGATACCCCGGTGCTGGACGGTTTCAGCCTGCATATCAAGCCGGGCGAGACCGTGGCCCTGGTTGGGCCTTCGGGGGCGGGTAAGTCGACCGTGTTCAAGCTGCTGCTGCGCTATTACGAGTTCGAGACGGGAACGATCGCCCTGGATGGCATTGATATCCGCCGCGCTGACCCAAAGGCGGTGCGCGAACGCATGGCCCTGGTCGCTCAGGATACGGCGTTGTTCTCAGGCTCGCCGGCGGACAATATCCGCTTTGGCCGCGAAGGCGCTACGGATGACGAAATTCGTGCCGCCGCGACCAAGGCCCAGGCCCTGGACTTTATCGAGGCCCTGCCAGAAGGTTTCGACCACCCCCTGGGCGAACGCGCCCGCTCGCTGTCGGGCGGCCAGAAACAACGGCTGAGCATTGCCCGTGCCCTGGTGCGCGATGCGCCGGTCCTTTTGCTGGACGAGGCAACGTCTTCGCTGGACGCCGAGAACGAGCGCCTGGTCCAGGCGGCGCTGAACGAGGCCATGGCCGAGAGGACGACGCTGGTCATCGCCCACCGCCTGGCGACAGTGTTGAAGGCCGACCGGATTGTGGTCATGGACCACGGGAGAGTGGTCGACAGCGGCACGCATGAGGAACTTGTGGCGCGCGACGGGCTATATGCGCGGCTGGCGGCCTTGCAGTTCGGCGGGTAGACGCGGAGGCGCCCATGATCGACGGTCCGGATTTTACCTCGGCGGTTCGCGCCATTGTGGCTGATGACCGCGACAGCCTTGTTCGTCTGCTGGAAAACGGCCCCCATCTGGTACGGACCGCATCTGTGATTCAGCCTCAGGGTGGGAGCCAGGACGCAGTCATTACCGACATTGCCCACTATCTCTATGGTGGTGACACCCTGCTGCATATGGCGGCAGCCGGATTTCGCCGCCGCATGGCCGAAGACCTGCTGAGCCGTGGCGCGGATGTCGTCGCGAGCAATCGCCGTGGCGCTCAGCCTTTACACTACGCCGCCGACACCAACCGGGTCCTGCCCGGCGCCCAGGCCGAGACGATCGCCGTTCTGCTCAGGGCCGGTGCCGATGCCAATGCTCTGGACATGTCCGGTGTGGCGCCGCTGCATCGCGCGGTCCGAACGCGTGGCTCTGCCGCTGTCGAGGTCCTCCTGGTCGGGGGCGCCGATCCCAATCTGAAAAACGGCAATGGCGCCTCGCCCCTGCACCTGGCCTTGCGCACGACCGGCCGCGGCGGCAGCGGCACGCCGGCAGCCAAACGTGAACAGGCGGAGATTATTCGCCTGTTGCTGGCGGCGGGCGCAAACCCGAACGAACGGGACGGGCAGGGGCATTCGGCGCGCGATGTTGCGGCGGCGGCGGGAAACGAGCTGTGACACCACGGATGGAACGCTGACCTTCTTATCCTCCACCGCTTGCGGGGGAGGTGCTGAGCAAGTGAGCCCCCTATGGGGCGAAGCGCGTCGAAGCGGAGGGGGCGACAGTGCACAGGCTCCCCCTCCGTCTCGACGCGCTTCGCTTTTCAAGCTTGCTTGCTCGACACCTCCCCCGCAAGCGGTGGAGGATAAGGGCGGTTGGGCCCCACCTTCGCATCTTCGCGTGGAATACTTTTTTGTCATCCGGGGTCAGGCCGGAACCATCGCCGAAAACAAGCAAGAAGTCCCACGCGAAGGGATTGAAACCTAACCCGCGAACATCGCCGTCGGCAGGCCGGTATGACCGCGCAGGCTGGCCTTCGGGATTTCGAACAAGGTCCCCGCTTGCGGATCGTCGGCATCGACCGGCGGCTGGGCGGCGGTCGTCACGAACATCCGGTCCAGGTTTTCTCCGGCGAAGGTCATGCTGGTCGACTGTTTCGCCGGCACCGGGATAGCGAAATCGATCGTCCCGTCCGTCTTGAAGCGCGTCACCCGGCCGCCGTTATAGTGAGCGATCCAGATGCTGTCCTGGGCATCGACCGTAATGCCATCGGGCGCACCCACGCCAGCCGGAAATTTGACGAATACCCGCTTGTTCGCCAGCGATCCGTCCGCCGCCACGTCGAAGGCATAGACAATGCCTTCGGAGGATTCGTTGTGGTACATGCGCGATCCGTCGGCGCTGAAGCCCGGGCCATTGGTGCACAAATAGGGGCTGTCGACCTTGTGGACGCTAAGGTCCGGATCGATGCGGTACAGCGCCGCCGTCTTCTGATTGAACGGCATGTGCATAGTGCCGGTCCAAAGCCGGCCGTGTGGATCGACCTTGGCGTCGTTTAGCCGGTTGTCGCTGTTTTCCGGCTCGATGTCGAACAGCGGCGTCAGGCTGAATGGCTCCAGGGTCAGGGCATGGACGGTGCGCAGGATGGCGACCAAAAAGCCGCCCGACTTGCGCAGCACCACCCAGTTGATCAGATCCGGCATGTCCCAGTGTTTCAGTGCGCCATCGTCAAGACCATAGGCGTGCAGCTTCTTGCCGCGGATATCGACCCAGTAGAGTGTGTTATCACGCTCCGACCACAACGGCCCTTCGCCCAGGATCGAGCCGGGCGGACTTATGGCCTTAGGCGTTTCATCGGCGCGGGCCAGGGAAGGGAGAGCTGCCAGGCTCAGGCCTGAAGCAAGCGCGGTGCGGCGGCTGATCATGGGGTATCTCCTCAACGTTTTCTGTTTTCCCCCTTGATAGGGAATTTTGACTTCAGCCGGGCATTGCCGAAAATATACGGCAAAATCCGGGCGATATTGCGGGCATCATCGATGCCGCGGTGGTGGGTACCGGAAAAGGCCAGGCCGGCCATGTCGACGGCATCACCTAGTCCGGGTTTCTTGGACAAACCTTGTTTTTCGACGATCAGAGCCTTGAGATTCAGATGCGGCGCGCTGATCGGGTAGGACGCATTGTGAAAGGCGCAGTCCTGTCGAAGCTGTTTGAGATCGTAATCGCCCCACGAACAAAAGACGAAGTCGCTGAACTGATACAGCCAAGCCTTGAAGGCCTTAATGGCGTCGGCAAAGTAGGGCGCGGCATCGACGTCGGCCTGTTGTATCGAGGTGAGATAGGTGCAGAAGGTTGTTAAATGCGGGTGCCTGACAGGGCGAATAAAGCTCTGGTACTCGCTGACGACCTGAAGTCCGGTCGCTTCCACCATCACCGCGCCGATCTCTATAATCTCCATATGATCGCGCGGCACCGCCCCTTGGTCGCAGCAGGTGGCTTCAAAGTCCACAACGAGATAGTGTTCCGGTTGCACGGTATGGCCTTGAGCTTGGTACCTACCAAGGAGGCGCGCAAAACCGCCCGCCTGTCAAGCTCCTCATTTATCTTATAAATATCTGATTTGTAAGATAAATACTCACCAGAAGATAACAATGGCTGTCTTTTTTTCTCCTCCCCGCCTGTCGGGGAGGGGGACCGCTCGAGTTAGTGGAGGTCTGAGGCGAAAGGCCGATGACCGGAGTGAACGACGTGCGGTGGTGGGGTTTCTTCCTTTCACACGCTTCCGAAGCGTTGGGTTTCTACAGCAAGAAACCCCACCACCATTCGCTTCGCGTCACTTCGTTTTGCTTCGCTCACGGTCCCCTTCCCGGGCTCGCCGGCAAGCAAAGCGGGGAGGACCAATAACAACGCGGTATGCCGCGCTTTTACTTCGCCAGTTTCAGCTTTTCGATCAACTGCGGATGCAGGTCCGTATTGGAACAGACCAGCTCACCCGTGATCAGCGGCGAGGCCTCGCTGTCGATCGAGCTGAAGCGGCCGCCGGCTTCGGTGACCATTAAAAGGCCTGCCGCCATATCCCACGGCTTGATGCCGCGTTCCCAGAAGCCGTCAAACTGACCGGCGGCGACATAACACAGGTCCAGCGAACAGGCGCCATTGCGGCGGATGCCGACCGTGCGCTGCATGATCTGGTGCAGGTCCTTCAGCGCCTGGGCGTGGCCGGCCTTGCCGATGAACGGCATGCCGGTGCCGATGAGCGACTCGTCCAGGTTCTTGCGCCCCGACACCCGCAAACGACGATCATTGTGATAGGCGCCCTTGCCTTTTTCGGCCCAGTAAAGATCGTTGGTCACCGGATTGAAGGTCACACCTGCGACGATCTCGCCATCGCGCTCCAGCGCCACGGTGCAGGCAAAGTGCGGAATGCCGTGGACGAAGTTGGTGGTGCCGTCGATCGGGTCGACGATCCAGCGGTGGGTCTTGTCGGTACCGATGGTTTCGCCGGTCTCTTCACCCAGGAAGCCATAGCCCGGGCGCACGCGCGTCAACTCTTCCAGCAGGGCGGCTTCGACGCGCTTGTCGGCCGCGGTGACGAAGTCGCCAGGCCCCTTCTTGGAGACCTGGAGTTCCGACACCTCGCCGAAATCGCGGGCGACCCCCTTGCAGCCCTTGCGCACGGCGCTGACCATGACCTGGATAAGAGAAGATTGCAGTACCGTGACCATGGTCGACCTTGGGGAGAGAGGATTTACAATGTGGGTTGAGCGGTTACGCCGCTCAGTCGTTCTTGATATTGCTCTTCGTCTTGGGAACGCCTTCGCGGGCCGAAGAGCTTTCGCTCAATCTGGCATTGCCGTTGACGGTCAGTGCAACGCCACTGGCCCTGGCTTGCGGGTTATCGTTCGAAACGCTGGTTTCGGACACCATGGTCGCTGTCGTTTCCGACCTGGCCTGGCCCTGAATCGTCAGGGAAACGCCGTTTTCCACCGATGTTTTGGGCTTGTCACCAGCCTGAGCCAGTTGACCGCCGATACCCAGAACCAGAATGCCGCACGCCAGAAGAACTTTTTTCATCGCCAGCTCCTTGGTTGGAGACCGGACATCCGGCTCCGAAACGCGGTTGTCTTAGCACAGGCCTGCCTGGGCCGTAATGGCAATGTCAAAAGTGTGATTAGTCCGCGCGCTTCATATATTCGCCGCTCTCGGTCGAGACGACGATGCGTTCACCCGTGCCCATGAAGGGCGGGATCATAATGCGCATGCCGTTGGAGGCGATCGCCGGCTTGTAGGAAGACGACGCCGTTTGACCCTTGATGGTCGGCTCAGTCTCGACGACTTCCAGCACTACGGTATCTGGCAGGGTCATGCCGATGGCCTTTTCGTCGTGGAATTCGATGACCACGACCATGCCGTCATGCAGGTACTGGATTTGGTCTTCGCCGACCCATTCCTTGCTGAGGCTGATCTGTTCGTAGTTGGTTTGGTCCATGAACACCAGCATATTGCCGTCTTCGTACAGGTACGAGTGGTCCCGCTGTTCCAAGATCGCCCGCTCGACCGTGTTTTCGGAGCGGAAACGCTCGTTCAGCTTGGTGCCGGTGACCAGGTTCTTCATCTCCACCTGGGCGAAGGCGCCGCCCTTGCCAGGCTTGACATGCTCGGTCTTGACCACGGTCCACAGGCCGTTCTGGTATTCCAGGATCATGCCCGGCTTGATGGTGTTGGCGTTGATTTTCATGGATAAGACTTGTCAAGGAAAGGGTAAGTAGCGGCGGGTACTAACCTTTCGGCCACGGAAAGGCAAGGCGCTTTGACGCCAGCCCGTGTTAGGGTAGGGTGGCGACAGACACGGCAATGTCGGCCAACCAAAAAAGCAGAGCAGGGATACGTCATGACTTTACGAGTTTCTTCGGTCGCTTTGGCCTTGGTGGCTTTGTCTGCCTGCTCCCCCAAGCCCTCACCTCAGACCGAAAGCGCATCGGCCCTTTCGGCTGTCACCGGCGACCGCGTCGACTGCGCTGCGCCCGCCGGGCCAAAGACGACGGCGGACGAACTGAAGGCGCAGTATGGCAAGGACCTGGTGTTTGGCGATGTCGGCGGGCCGGAGGGCACGCAGTTGATGGGCGCTATCTTGTACCCCGACGATCCGAAACGCCGCATCGACATCGTCTGGTGGGACGACGCCAGGACCGTCGTCTCGACCGTTCGGGCGCGCGGTGAAGACAGCCGGGTTACCGGCCCCTTGGGCGTCCACGTCGGCACGGCCCTGGCTGACGTCGAAGCTGCCAACGGCAAGCCTTTCCTGATTTCGGGCTTCGGTTGGGATTACGGCGGCTATGGCGACTTTAGCGGCGGCAAGCTGAGCCGCGAGGTGGCCGGTTGCCATATCTCGCTGCGTTTCGACAATGTCAGCGGCAAGGGTGTCGTCGCTGACGGCATCATGGGCGAGGTTCAGGTCACGTCCGACGATCCACGGGTCAAGGCCTATGCGCCGGTGGTGACGGAAATCTCGGTGGGCTGGCCATTGCCGACAGGCGTCAGGCCATCAGGCGGATAGAGCCGCCAGCAACGCCCGAACCCCGGCGGCCGGGCCGTCGGGATGATTCCACACCGCGCCCGACACCGCGATAAAGTCGGCGCCGGCTTCGGCGACTTCGCGGGCATTCTCAGCTGTGATACCGCCGATGGCAACGCATGGCGCCTCCATGCTTTCCTGCCAGATGGTCAGGGTCTCCAGTTCGGCCATGTGTTCGACCGTCTTGGTCGTGGTTGGATAGAAGGCGCCGAACGCGACGTAGTCGGCGCCGGCCTCGGCGGCATCCATGGCCAGGTGGCGGGAGTTATGACAGGTGACGCCGATCATCGCCTTCGGCCCCAGGATACGACGGGCGTCCTTAGGCGACATGTCCGATTGGCCGACGTGGACGCCGTCGAGGTTCAGTTCCTTTGCCAGTTCGGCATGGTCGTTCATCAATACAGCCACATCGTGAGCGTGCGCCACAGGGACAATGGCGCGAGTCACAGAGCGAAGGTGGTCAAGCGACACATCCTTCAGGCGGATCTGCAACGCCGCAACATCACCTGCCGACAGGGCAGATTCGAGGTCGCGGGCAAAAGCTTGCGCATCATCGATGCGCGGCGGGGTGATCAGGTAAAGGCGACAATCCATGTTGCCTGCCTTAAGCAAGACGGAGCCCGAAAGCAAGGCAGCATAAGGAAAAGGGCTTACAGCGAGTTTATCATCAGGCCCTGCTTTCGACGCTCCGGCTGAATTGCCGCGACGATCGCGGCGTTTAAAATGTGCGTCATCTGGCGGGCACCGTTTGCTGCGCCTCACATTAAGCCGGCGTGGTTGCACGCTTTGGCATGGGGCCCCAGACTAAAGGAGAACACGATGATCACGAAGACCCAAAACCTGATGGCTGGCGCAATGGCCGTCCTGATGGTCACCGCACCGGCCGCCGCGATGGCGCAGGAAAGCTACGACGGCTACTGCTATGCCAAGAACAACAAGACGACCGGCACCATTATAGGCGCTGTCGCCGGCGGTGTCGCGGGCAGCCAGGTGTCGAAGAACGAACGCGGCCTGGGCGCCCTCATCGGCGCCGTGGCCGGCGGCGCACTCGGTCGCAAGATCGCCAGTGACAGCACCAAGTGCCTGAACGGCGAATACTATTCCTATCAAAGCAACGCCTATGAGCCGCTGGCGGCCCCGGACGGCTATGACGTCGTCTATTTCAAGACCCGACCCAGGACCAGCGCCTACAGTGTCGTCTATTTCGACACGAACCGCCGCACGACGCCAGGCTATGCATACAACACCAATAGCGGCTATCAGACGCAGGGCCAGCCCTACTATAACAATACCTACGACAGGGCTTACAATACCGGCACTGCCGGCTGGCGCGACGACAAGGGCGTGTGGCGGACCGGTCGTCCGGTCGCCCTGGGCTGGAAGGACTCCCGCGGCCGCTGGCACGAAGGCCAGGTGCAGACCTACGGCTCGCGCGATTCGAACGGCGTGTGGCGCGAAGAGGCCGCACCGAACTACGGCTACAATTACAACGGCAACTGATACCAACCCGCGAATTTCTTGACACACCGCGGGTTGGCAAGCGCAACTGCGCGCCCGAGCTTTTGCGAGGAGCCATGGGGGGCGCCAAGTCCGGCGTTTGAGCTGAAAAAATGCGAATACCGAGAGTCATTCTTTATGACGCTTGGTATGAGCCAACCCGCCTGTGATGTAAAAGTCTCCCGGTTCGCGCCGGGAGGCTTTTTCATGCGAATGACTTGCAATTGAATCGGACGTATGTTATTTGAGACGCATTCGCATTGTCATCTGCCTGGGTTTTTTGCGTGTACGTTTGTAACTGCAACGGTATTCGTGAGCGCGACGTCAGCGCCGCTATTGCCTCTGGTGCGTGTACGCCCAAGCAGGTTTTCGATCATGCCGGCTGTCGGCCACAATGCGCCCGTTGCGTCTGCGATATGCGCGAAATGATTGACGATGCCCAGGTTTCGCTCAGCCTCGCCGCGGAATAATTCGCATTCTCGCGCTGATAGTCAATCTCATTGTCATTCTCACTAAGTTTATGGATTGATTGGTAATAATCTCTTCCCACCGCGAGGTCAGGTGGCTATGTTGCGCTGCATCTGACATGCCTAACGCCAAAAAGTGCCTGACTGACACAGGCGCACGTTTTGGATAAACGTGACGTGTCTTTCTTTGAAATGGAGATGCGCCATGAAAGGCCAGCCCGAAATCATCAAGCTGCTCAACAAGGTGCTCACCAATGAGCTGACGGCGATCAACCAGTACTTCCTGCATGCGCGGATTATCGAAAACTGGGGCCTCTATCATCTCGGCCGTATCGTCTACAAGGAATCGATCGAAGAGATGAAGCACGCCGATTTGCTGATCAAGCGCGTGCTGTTCCTCGACGGACTGCCCAATCTGCAGGACCTGCACAAGCTGAAGATCGGTGAGACCATCACCGAATGCCTGGAGGCCGATCTCGGTGTCGAGGTTCGTGGTCACGGCGTTCTGGTCGACGGCGTGAAATATTGCGAAGAAAACCGCGACTACGTCACCCGTGAATTGCTCAAGCGCATTCTGGAAGACACAGAGCATCACATTGACTTTCTGGAAACCCAGTTGAATCTGATCAAGATGATGGGCGAGCCAAACTACATCCAGAGCGGCATGAAGGAAATCGAAGGCGAGTGAACTGTTTGAGTCCGATCTGCAAAAGCCCTTTTCAAATCGGTCTCTAAACGCCTCCTGGAAAAAATGTTAATCCGCTTTGACCTTTTGCGGCGAAGCACCTAGTTTGCTCGGCAACGAAAAAGGACCCGGATTACCCTGTTGGCTGTTGTCAATCGCAGACTCGTTATGAACGCCGGGCTTGGCCTGGGCGGAGCAGCGCTGCTTGGGGCCTTGAGCGCCTGTGGCACCAAGCCGCCGGAGTCCGAAACCATCCCTGACGGTACCGAGGGCGAGGAGGTCATCGACCCCAAGCTGGCCAAGCAGGAAGGCACCCTGGAATGGGCAGTGAGCGGCAATTGGCGCAGTGGCGCCGACAAAAGCCGTGACAAGTACCGCCATCCGATCGGTCTGCTGACCTTTTTCGAGATCCGCCCCAAGCACACAGTGATCGATATGTGGCCGGGCTACGGCTATATGACCGAGATCCTGGCGCCCTATCTCAGCCGTGGCAAGGGCCAGTACGTTGCCGCATTGTTCGAATCGACATCGCCGGCCGACCAGGCCATGGCAGCGCTGAACGGGAAATACCGGGACCACTTTACCGGCAACAAGAAGCTTTACGGCGGCCTGGGTTTCACCGAATTCGGGCCGGAAAGCGGGCCTCTGGCGCCGGTGGCCTCGGTCGATTGCGTGCTCATGCTGCTGGTCATCCAGGACTGGATGATGCGGGGTTCGGTGGAAAAGGCGTTCGAGGACGCCTTTGCTGTGCTGAAACCAGGCGGTGTCCTGGGGGTCGAGCAGCATCGGGCCGATATCGGCGCCGCCCAGGATCCGGCTGGCGCCAAGGGCTATGTCCAGGAACCGTTCGTTCGCCAGCTGGCGGCCGAGGCGGGATTCCAGTTCGTCCAGGCCAGCGAGATCAACGCCAATCCGAAGGATGACAAGGATCATCCTTTCGGGGTATGGACATTACCGCCGTATCGTCAGACGGCGGAACGCGGCCAACCGCCCAACCCCGAGTTTGACGGTGCCTTGTACGAGTCCATAGGGGAGAGCGACCGCATGACTTTGAAATTCAGGAAGCCGTAATGAGCCGAATTGCTGCTCTGTCTGCCAATGCTCCGTTGATGTCGATTCCGGAATCGCGCGTGCCTGAAGGCGGATCGGGTGAATGGTATCGTGGTGCCGGCGGCTTGCGTCTGCGCCTGGGCTATTGGGAACCGAAGCGGCCGGCGCGCGGTACGGTCTTTATTTCGCCGGGCCGGTCGGAGCCGGTCGAGAAGTATTACGAGCTTATCCGCGATCTTCTGGCGCGTGACCTGTGTGTCGTGGCCCATGACTGGAGAGGCCAGGGCTTGTCGGCGCGGTTGCTGCCCGACCGGCTGAAGTGCCACGCCCGGGCGGCGGATGAGTTCATGGACGATTTCCAGCGTCTGCTCGATGGGTTCGAGGACAGGGCGCCAAAGCCGTGGATCATGATCGGCCATTCGATGGGCGCGGCCCTGAACCTGATGACGCTGATCAAGGGTGAATCAAGGATAGCGGGCGCGTTTTTCACCAATCCGATGCTGCGGATGAAGACGGGCAAGCATTCCCTCTGGTCGGTCAATTTCCGGACCAACTGGCAGGTAAACCATGGCCGCGGTACCGACTATGTGCCGGAAATTTTTGACGACCCGTTCGAGCATACGTTCGACAATGATGCTTTGACGCACGACAGGACACGCTACGAGATCTGGCACGAGCAGTTGTTTGCCTGCCCGCACCTGGCGGTCGGGTCACCGACCTGGGGCTGGCTGTCGTTCGCCCTGAAAATCGGGGAGGCCTTGCTGAAGGATAAGGGCAAGGTGGCCAAGAAGGTCAAGACACCGATTACGCTGCTGTGCTCGGGTGACGATCACCTGATCAACAAGCAGCCCTCAAAGCAGTTTGCCAAGAAGCTGGGCAAGGCCAACTATGTCGAGATTTCGGGCGCAGAGCACGAGGTGCTGATCGAGTCGGATGAGTATCGCAACGAGGCGATGCGGCACCTCGATGAGTTGCTGGACTTCGTGGCCCCGCGCGGCATTGCCGGTGAAGTGCGGCGCGAGACGCCGGTTCTGGACGAGGACATTTTGCCCGAGGATGCCGCCGGGGGTTCGCAAGAGGACCAGAAAAGCGCCTGATACAATTGGGGCGTGGGCCCAAGGACATGTTCGTTGCCCCCAAACCCTCTTCGTTTAAGCGTTCGCAGCGCCCTTCAGGTGCTCCAGCGCGGCCGCTACCAGTTCGCGCGAACATCCGGCAATCACCTGACCCGCCGTATCCGGCACAGCCTCTCCGCGCCAGTCAGTGACCACGCCGCCGGCGTTTTCGATGACCGGAATGATGGCTTCGATATCCCAGGGCTTCAGACCGGTCTCCAGGGCGATGTCCAGCATCCCCAGGGCAACCATGGCGAAGGCATAGGCATCGCAGCCATAGCGGGCAAGCTTCACGGCCTTCAGCAAACTGTTATAGGCCTCACCCTCGATACCCGGGAACAGGTTCGGATCGGTCGTCGCAATGACGGCATCGTGCAAACCGACACAGCTTCGCACCATCAACGCTGCTTCCCCGCGTGGCGTGATCAGGCGCGAGCCCAGGGGGGAGCCCAGGAACACTTCCTGCACATACGGTTGCGCAATCACACCAAGAACTGGCTCGCCGCGATGACGCATGCCGATCAGGGTCGTCCACAGAGGCAAACCTGAGATAAAGGCACGGGTGCCGTCGACCGGGTCCAATACCCAGACATACTCGGCGTCGGGTTTTTCCTCGCCATATTCCTCGCCGATAATGCCGTGATCGGGGAAATGGCGGTTGATCAGGGCGCGAATGGCGCGCTCAGCACCCTTGTCGGCCTCGGTCACCGGATCGAAACGAGACAGATGAGCCAGCTTGTTGTCAGTGTCGAGTCGGGTGCGAAACAGCGGCAAGGCAACGGCACCGGCAGCGGCGGCGAGTTCGAGCGCGAAGGCTTCGAGACGGGCAAAATCAGGTGTGTCAGACATGGGGACCCGCTTACTGTGGTTCAGCAGGCGGGTCCAGTCACGAACACGAGGATTTTCAGAACAAACCTCCGACGGCGAAGCCGGAGGCAAGCGCGCCAAGAGCGTTACTTTGGGCGCAAAGCCCGCGCGGCGCCTGAGCGCAAACTAGAACTTATGCAGCCTGTTCGTTTTCGCCATTCAGCGACTTGGCCAGGTCGAGGAGACGACGGCGCGGACGCTCGGACAGGCGGTAATAGGCCTGGATCAGGTCCAGGGTCTCCTTGCGCGAGAACACTTCGATGCCCTCGTTGTTGACCGCGGCGACTTCGGTCTTCTCGTCGCTCAAACCATCGTAGAAATAGTTGATCGGTGTTTCCAGGGCCTTGGCCAACTGGAACAGACGGGCGGCCGAAATCCGGTTGGCGCCGCATTCATACTTCTGGATCTGCTGGAAGCGGATGCCGACGGCCAGAGCCAGTTGTTGCTGTGTAAGACCAAGCAGACGGCGGCGGCGGCGCAGACGCTTGCCAAGGTGTAAATCGATATCGGTGGCCATGGATGAAAACCCCTGAACGGTTCGTGTTGTGGGCGTCCCAAAGCGGGACGGCTCGCGTTACAGGGTTCAAACCTTATGCCAGAGGGGATTAGGGGCTCGTCGTCTACCTTCGAATGGGGAATAGGCTGAAACGACCTCCTTTATGCTTCTTCGCGCATGGGCCTGACCCAGAGGTAGCGGGGGTTCGTTCCATGACGAACCGGCGAGCCAGGCCGAAGTTCACTGGCGCATCGCGAAGGGGCGAGACCTGTTGTGGTCAGTCGGTCTGCCAAGATATGGCGCCGGAAGTGGTGCCAGAAAACAAAAGTGCCCGCGAAGTCTCTCCGCGGGCACTTTCAACACAGGTTTGAAAAAACTTAAGCTTCGGCGCCGAACGCGGACTGCAGGCGCTGGAACTGGCTGATCACGGCATTAACGGCGACTTCTTCGGCCTCGGCATCGACGAACATGCGCTTGTCCATGTGCGAGATCCGGTCGTACAGCCGGTTCGAGCGGTCGAGCAGGTGCAGCAGGCCCGACGGCAGGACCTGCGGCGAGGCGAAGGCGTCGGCGGCCAGGGGGGCGATGCGGTACTTGTCGTCGCAAGCGTCGGAGGCGTCCATGTCGCCTTCGCGGACGGCACGCTGGACCAGCAGCCACGAGGCGATCTGCATCAGGCGTGTGGTCAGCCGCATGCTTTCACCGGCATAGACCAGGGCGTCTTCACGCGACAGCAGGCGCGAGTCGCGGCGGCCGTCACCGTCGAGATAGGAAGCGGTCTCTTCGACCAGGGCCATGCCTTCCTTGAACGTGCGATCGAACAGATCCGAGGACGCGAAATCCCGCACGACGTGCAGGCGCAGGTTCAGGGTTGGGGCGGTGCTCTCGGACATCTACAAGCCTTATGCTAAACTTTTTGGGTCCGTTCTGACCCGCGGGAACCGTTTTCCGGTGCGTGCCATTGCAAAACCTTCGAAAGGTCGGTCTGCAACGCCTGTGCCATCGCAGTAGGACCCTTTAAGGTTATTAGACGTTAACTACCCTTAAAGGAGAATAAAGCCTGGGCCTCTGACAACCGGTTTTTTTTACTTTCCAGCGTATCGCGCACGCGTTTGACCTCACCTTCCAGCGCGACGATGCGGGCGGCCAGGTCGTCGACGCTGTAGGGGGTCAGATCTTCGCGCACCAAACTCTGCAAGGCCGCGTTCCCAGCCGGGGCAGGCCGCAGCGACAGTGGCAGTTCATCTTCAATCATCGCAACCTCCCGGCCAAACATCTGGACAAGGCGCCGTTTCCGGCCAATGCTCACGTCAGGATGAAACGCCTCTTGGGCGAAGACATCAAGAAAAAAGAATCACCCCAAGGCACTTTGAGGATCACGTCATGAGAGTCATTTCCGTGCGCGGAGACGGCGCCAACCCGTCCGATCTCTTTGTTGATGAGGCGCCCCGCCCCGAAACGGGACCGGGATCTGTCCTGATACGGATCAGTCATGCCGGGGTGAACCGGCCCGACATCCTGCAGCGGCGGGGCCTCTATCCGCCGCCGACGGGCGCCGCCCCCGGCCTGGGGCTGGAGGTTTCGGGCTGGATCGAGGCCATTAATCCTGCTCTGCCGCCGCCCTCAAGCAGCGAAGGGGTAGGGCGACTAAAACTTTCGGATGGTCTAGGCTGGCGGGTGGGCGATGCCGTCTGCGCCCTGGTCAATGGCGGTGGCTATGCCGAATATGTCTCCGTCGATCTGCGCCACCTGCTTCCCATCCCGGCCGGCTGGTCCATGGCGCAAGCCGCGTCCCTGCCGGAGGCGGCGCTCACCGTCTACGCTAACCTGATCGAACACGGGGGATTGCAGGCCGGCGAAACCGTCCTCGTCCATGGCGGCAATTCCGGCATTGGCGCCATGACCATCCAACTGGGCAAGGCCTGGGGCGCTCAGGTTATCGCGACAGCGCGCGGGGCGGACAAGTGTGCCTTTGCGAGCTCACTGGGCGCCGATCTGGTCATCGATACGGCGGCGGATGAGGACTTTGTGGCTGCGGTCAAGACGGCAGGGGGCGCCGATGTCGTGCTTGATATTGTTGCCGGTGACTACGTGCCCAGGAACCTGTTGTGCCTGAACATGAAGGGGCGGATGGTCCAGGTCGGGATGGGCCGGTCGCCGGTGGTAGAGCTGGACCTGCGCCGGGTGATGCAGAAACAGGCCGTCATCACCGGCTCGATGCTGCGGCCACGCTCGGCCGACGAAAAGGCGCGCCTGACTGCCAAGGTGCATGAAAAGATGTGGCCGCTGATCGAGGCCGGTGCGATCAAGCCGGTCCTGGCTGAGGTGTTCGCGTTCGAGGATGCGGGCAAGGCGCATACCTGGATGGAGGAAAGCCATTGCGGCAAGGTCGTTATGCAGGCTTGAACTTCGTTCAATTTTCCTTGAACGTTGTTCACGGTTGTGGTAGGTTTGGCTTGTGATCATGCGAAGGGGCTTTCACATGTCGTATCGGTTTCGTATTGCGCTGTTCGTCGCCATCACCTTCGCCGGCACGTTGACAGCGGGTTATGCACTGGCGACCCATCGGTTTTCGCCCAGCCGTGACGCGGTAGCCTATGCCGTTGACCAGGGCTGCCTGACCTGGCTGCGAGGCGGCGGCCAGGTGGCGGATTATGTCAAACGCCATGCCCGCACGGTCAAACGCAACGGCAAGCCAGCGCAAAAGATCACCGGCCGGGGTGGGGTGACGGTCGAGGAGAATGATCGTGGCGGCTGCTATGTTCGCAGCCCCAGAGGCAAGGGGGCGCAACTGCGCGACCAGGTCTTGAACACCCTGGCCGAAGCCGGTCTGAAGGCCGAACCCTTTGCCGACTACGGCCCGGCCGTGAACCGCCGCAACTGGTCGTTTGTTCAGGAGACCTACTGTTTCCGCATGAACGATGAGGTCTTTACCATGTTGATGTCCAGTTCGGCGACGGGTGACTATGTGCCGTTGCAGGTGACGATGCATAAGGACAAAGACGGCGCGGCGGCCAGATTGGGTCTGTGTCAGGCTTGATCAGGCTTTTTTAAGCAGGAAGAAATTTCGCGCGCTGTAAAAGCCGTCGCTGGCGGGCCAGTCCAGGGCTGCCATACGGGCGTCCAGATCGGGACAGTCGACATTGTCGACCTGGGTCTGGACGGTCAGTTCGTCTTTGAGGCGACTCACAAACACGGACACCCAGTGCAGATCACTGTCGAGGCGCAGGCTGGTCATATAGGCTTTCACCGCGTCGTAATAACCTTCCGCAACATGGGAAGAATGGCCTTCGCTGGCCTTGGTGATGACATTGCCGCAATAAACCTGCCAATCGGCGCCATTGGCGGTCCAGGTCGCGATATCCACCTGATCGGGTTCATGACAGTTCCAGAAGGCCGACAGATAGACATGGAAGGCCCCGATGCAGAATGTATAGACCGCATGGGCATTTGCCGCTTGCAGGTTCTCCCCATAGCCGGCGTAGGAGTCAATCAGGCAGCGCTGGTCCTCCAGCTTAAGCTCGATATCGACCTGACGGCTGACGAAGCCGGGCTTTTCAAGGGCTTCATAGGCGAAAGCTCTTAGCGCCGGAAAAGCGTTGTTGGGGAGAACCCAATGCTCGTAACTGCCGGCCTCGAGACCATGGCTTTCGACCAGTTTGACCAGCAATGGCTGAAGCTCCGCGTACGGATCAGCCGCCTTCGGTCGCCACAGGTTTTTCAGCCAGTCCAACATGGTGTCCCCTCGTGAATCTTAGAGCGCAATCCGATAAAGTGTGACGCACTTTTCGGACAAATTGCGCGACAAGACAAAAACTTAGAGCGAGATGGCGATTCTACCAAAAGCCATCTCGCTATGGCCTACCCATTTCCCTGCAAACTGCCACTCTATTCCGCTCTTCCCTTCCGTGGAAAATCGCTCTATATCATCAACCAATCCTCACGCCCGGCTGCAAAAGCCGGGCGTAGCTATTTCTGGCCCACCAAAAAAAGGAAAAACGACCATGGCCGATATCCTGATGCCCAAGGCGACTGCCGTGTGGCTGGTCGACAATACCTCGCTCTCTTTCGCCCAGATCGCCGACTTCTGCGGCCTGCATCCGCTAGAAGTGAAGGGTATTGCCGATGGCGAGGTGGCGCGCGATATCCGCGGCGCCGATCCGATCGCGAACGGCCAGTTGACCCGCGAAGAGCTGGACCGCGCCGAGGCCAAGGATACCTACCGTATGAAGGCCCAGGTGTCGCGCCATGCCGAACTGCTGAAGCCGGCCAAGAAGGCGCCGCGTTATACGCCGGTGTCGCGCCGTCAGGACCGCCCCGACGCCATTGCCTGGTTCGTCAAGCACCATCCGGAAGTCACCGACGCCCAAATCTCGAAGCTGCTGGGCACAACCAAGTCAACCATCGAGCAGGTGCGCTCGCGCGGTCACTGGAATACCTTGCAAATCAAGCCGGTCGATCCGGTGACGCTCGGCCTGGTGTCGCAAATCGAACTGGACGCCCTGGTCAAGAAGGCCGCCGAAGTCAAGCGCAAGCAAGCCGAGAAGCTGGGCATCCCGCTGGATGATCCGAGCCTTAAGCCCGCCGAGACGGTCCAGCCGGCCTTCGAGGAAGAAGATGACTCGCCCTACGCCAAGAAGGTCGAACTGTCGGTCGAGGACGTCTTCGGCGCCGGTGGCGGCAAGCGTTCGGAACCGGAAGAAGACGAAGACTACTGATCGCCTGCACAGCCCGAATAAGGGGAACCCGTTCGAGCCCGCCGCTGCCGCTGCGTCGCTTGAGCGGAAAGATGAAAGAAAGCCCGCCGGACTTAACCGGCGGGCTTTTTCAGTTCAGGGGGGAAGGAAACAGACAGGCTACGCTTTAATATCGAGGACCCGGCCCAGCATGTCATCCTTCGCCCGGACGACATTGATGCTGGCGTGGAAGGCATTGCGCGAGTCGATCTGCTCGACGAGGTCACTGAGGATGTCGTTGCCACGCGCGGCGTTATTGACCATGCTGGTCGCCGCCTTGTCGAAACGGGCGGACGCGGCGGTGACACCGGATAGGGACGTGGCAAGCAGGGACATGGTACGCGATCCGTCCTGGGGTACTTGAGCGCAATCCGATAAAGTGGATGCCACTTTTCGGAAAAATTGCGCGACAAAACAAAAACTTAGAGCGGGATTTTGATTCCATCAAAAACACATACCGCTCTTGAGGACAGATTACGCGCAAAGCCTTAAGGCCGCTTCGACGGAAAAGGTTAACGGGGTTGGAACGTGATGAGTTTTCATGGCATCAAAACGCATTCCGCTCTAACGCGACCGGCCCCCGCGTTCCCAGTCTCGGCATCAGTTTGGCCCGTTGTAGATTGTCGCCTCTGTCCGGGCGAACAGGCCGGTGATGTTGCCAAGACCGGAGCGGACCAGGATCGGGCCTTCCCACTCACGATAGGTGCGCTCACCCGGCAGGTCGGCATTCCACGATGTGTGCCGGTACCACATAAGCTCGCCGTTCGGCTTGAGGGCCAGGATGACGCCGTTGCCGACGGACACAATCTGGCTGAACTGGGCCCACCCCTCGCCGACGATGCGGCCCGAACCGGCGCGCCACTGGGCTGCACCGTTCTCCACGCCGTGGTGACGGTACCACAAGAGCTCACCATTGGGCCTGACCGCATACAATACCCCTGAGCCGGCATAAATGACCTGCTTGAAGTTGCCCCAGCCATTACCGACCTTCTTTGGCCCACGCCAGGCGCTGGCGGTCATGTCCAGATTGCCGGGTCTCAGTTGCAGGCAGTCGGCCGCCGGTAGCGCCGGACATGCTTCGCCTCGTCCACCGCCAGTGAGAAAATCGGCATAGGCGTACCAGTAGAGATCGCCGTTTTGTTCCAGGCTATAGAACCTGCCGGCCTCGGCGCCGATTATAGCCTTGAGCCCCTTGAAATTGCGGCCGACGCGTACCGGGCCGGCTTTGACGCCATGCTCTTCGACACTCCACCAGTTCAGGTCGCCATCCAGAGAGCGCGTAAGAAATGCGTTTTCCCCGATACTGGCCACGTCGAGGACGTCGTCCCAGTCGCTGGCAACCGTCGCTGGGCCGGAAGTCGGCAGGCCCGGCGAGAGCCGCGCCGATCGGTCCCAGGTGAAAGCTTCCTGTTGCAGGGTTACGGCACTTTGCGACATGACGCCGGAACGGACGACCGGCCGGCCCGTGAGGTAATAGACCGTAAAGGGCTGTTGGCCGTCGGACGGGCGGAAGGGTGCGAGGGCCTGCGATGACGTGTCGGGTGATTCCGCAATGGTGTCGCGGATCGTCTCGACCAGCGGCAGAATCGACTGATCACCGCACCGGGCAAAGGTAGTACGGTCCCAGGCCGCCCAGTCTTTCGTTGCCGGATCGGAAAGCTTGCGGGATTCGGCACAGAAGGCATGGACGCCGGCAAGATAGTACTGGGGGCCGTTCGACATGTCGATGCGGACAAACGAAGGCCCGCCGCTGTCGCCGCCGGCAATGGTCGCCGATGTCATGAACCACTGATGCGACGGACCGGCCGCGGTCAGCGAAGCCTGGACGCGGAACTGGCCGTCGCTTAAGGAAGGCTGTGGCTTGCCGGCGCTGTCGGTAAAGGCCCAACGCGAAATGCCGCGACCGTAAAGATCGACATTGCTTGAGCCTGGAATGCGCTGTCCGAGGCTGCCGTCCCACAGGCGTTGGTACCACTCAGTTTCCACCGCTCCCAAATCGCCGTCGCCCAGATATAGCAAAGCGATATCGTAGCCCGACGCGTCGGTGAAATCGGCGATGCGGGCCGGACTGCTATAGTGGACAATGCGCGTGGGGTGAACCTGCGCGCCCGTCCAGGTGGCGCTGACCGTGACCTTGACCGGCAGGACTGGCGGCAGCTGCAGTTGGCCGGTCGCCGTCTTCCTGCCAATGCAGTGGTGCGCTGTCAGCACCCAATACCGGTTGAGCAGGGTACCGCTGCATCCGCCCGTGCCCTTGGTGTTCTCGGTGATGATGGTCACCAGGCCCAGGCGCTTTTGCTCTTTTTCGGACACGAGCGCCGACGGCTCGGCCGAACCGGTCGTGGAAAACTGCGGAACCATCTGAGGCTGGACGCCGTCATAAAGCTGTTGCCCGTGAGCCGGGGCCTGGCCCAGCAGGGACAGGGCGAGGAGGGCTGGAAGACAGACCATAGAAGCGGCCACAAGAGGAAGACGTCGCATCGGTTGTACCTTTCCGGAGGGAGAGGCGGCAAGCCTAGGCTGTCAGGCCGACTGATAACAGGACGCCGACCTTATGAATCTGTGATGAACGCCTGACTTTTAACCAGCGTCATGGCTTTAGGTATATTACCAACCCTCGATGACCTTGACTCATCGTGGGTTGGCAAGCGCGCCAGCGTACGTTTCTGGGGCGCCCGAGCTTTTGCGAGGAGCCATGGGGGGCGCCTAGTCCGGCGATTGAGCTGAAAAGGTGCGAATACCAAGCATCATTCTTTATGAGGATTGGTATATAGCCGGCGGGACGGCGGGGGCTGCCCCGCCTTGACGTCGTGAGATGGACCACTTACGTTGCCGCTCTCAACCCGGCCGGGCGCGCCGGGCTTTGAGGCAGGGGTGCCGTCATGCAAGACGCGGATACCAGTTCGGCCTTGCCTGTGCGTCTGGCCGTTGAGACGGACTTTCAGCTCGGGCGTTTTCAGGTTCGACCCTCCTCGCGCGAATTCGGGCTGGACGGTGACTTTCGCACCCTTGAGCCCAGGGTCGCCCAAGTGCTGGTTGTTCTGGTCCGGGCGGAGGGCCGCATGGTTTCGCGCGACGAACTGATCGCGCGGTGCTGGGAGGGCCGCATCGTCAGCGAAAGCGCGCTTAACCGGGTGATCTCGCGTATCCGCAAGCTGTCGCAGCTTGATCAGGGTGCGTCTTTCCGGCTTGAGACCATTGCCAAGGTCGGCTACCGCATCCTGGCGCAAGGTGAGCCACCAACCGCTGTGTCGGCGGAAACCTCCGCGCCTTCGCCGGTTGTCACCCTTTCCTTCAACCCCGAACAGCAAGCGGTCTCCCAATCGGGCGTGATGGAGGTCAACCGACGCTGGCTCATCCTGGGGCTGCCCGGCGTAGCGATGGTGGCCGGGCTGGGTGTGGCCTGGGGCTTGCGACCGGACCCAAAAGCCGCTCAGGTTGCCGAACTGCTGGGCCAGGGTGATGTCGCTCGGCGGATGAACATGCCCGACAGCGATCTCCAGGGCGTGGGCTTTCTCGAACAGGCTGTGGCCCTGCAACCAAATAATGCCCTGGCCTGGGGGCGACTGGCCCTGGCGCGCACCGTGGTTTCGCAATATGCCCCGCCCGCCCAGGCGCAGGCTGCGACCGCCGGGGCGCAGGACGCGGCGCGGCGCGCTCTGGCGGTGGATCCGCGTCAAGCCGATGCCATGGCGGCTCTGGCGCTCCTGGCGCCTTACTATGGCGACTGGCGGGCAGCAGAACAGCGTATGAATGCCGTGCTGGCGGTCCACCCCCAACACCTGCCGACACTGGATGCGCGCGATTTTCTTCTTGTCGCCGTCGGCCGTTCAATGGCAGGCGCGCGCAGTCGGCTAAGTTACGGTCCGGGTGCGCCGCTGGATGCGCATCAGCAGATGGGGCTCGTCTTCGCGCACTGGATCCTGGGTCAGGTAGGCGAGGCCGACCGGGTGTGCGACCGTGCCCTGCAGTTGTGGCCCAAACACCCTGGCCTGTGGCTGGTGCGTTTGTGGGTTCGCGCCTTTACCGGTCGGGCCGACCGAGCCGTTGCTTATCTCGAACCGGACGCCGAGCCGCTGCCGAACCTGCCGCCGTGGCTGTTGGGCGTGCTGAAGGTATGCGTCACCGCGTTGGTGTCGCGCCGGCCCGGCGATATCGTCGCCGCCCGTGACGCCATTACAGCCACCCTGACGCGTGGGCCAAGCCAGTCAGTCTTCGCCGTGATGCTTCTGTGCGGGCTAGGTGAGATCGACCGCGCCTTTGACGTCACCGATGCTTATCTGCTGGATCGCGGGGCACTGAAGGCCAGTCTGAACTGGCGACAAGGCCAGCCTTCAGTCAACGATGAGCACCACCGCAAGACCAACATGCTGTTTGTCCCCGTTGCGGCGCCGATGCACAAAGACCCCCGGTTCGCGCACCTGATGGAAGCAATCGGCCTGACCCGATACTGGGACGAGGCCGGCGTCACACCGGATCACCTGGCCTGAACACCGGTGGCCCGCACAGCCCTTAGTGGCAGGCGGTCGTCCCACCGCCTCACGACAAAAGCCCGGCGAGGTTCAATCAAGTCATAAAGCCCAAATTCGACGTCGCGAAGTTGCCAATCCGCGGCAGGATGACCGGCAGTTCCGACTCCGACACGCCGAACCATCGCGCCAGGGTCGCTCCCATCTGGTCCACCGATGCTGTCGGTAGCAGCCGGCCCTGACCGACCTGGTCGTCCGTGTCGACCGAGATCTGCGGCGCCGTGCCGTAGAACCGGCCACCGCGCACCGCCCCGCCAACGACGAAATGGTGCGAGCCCCAGCCATGGTCCGAGCCGTTGCCGTTCGACGACAGGGTGCGGCCAAAGTCCGACGCCGTGAACAGCGTCACCTTGTCAGCCACGCCCAGTTCGACGGTCGCGGCATAGAAGGCGCTGACCGCTTCGTTGACCGCGCTCATCAGGCCGGGATGGTTTTCCATCAGGCCGTCGTGGTTGTCGAACCCGCCGATCGAGACAAAGAAGACCTGGCGTTTGGACCCCAGCGTATTGCGGGCGCCAATCAGTCGCGCCACGACCCTCAGCTGATTGGCCAGGTAGTTGGGCCGTCCGTCCGTGTCGAAAGAGGTTGCCAGAGTGACTGGCGCCAGGGCGTTGTTGACAATCTCTTCCATCGCCATCGACCGAGCAGTGACGCGGGCAAATTCGTTTTCCAGCACATGGCTGCTGGGGCGGGTAATCAGGTTCCTCAGGGTCGACGATACCTGGCCGGACCCGAAGGCCCAGCCCTTGGCCGGCCAGATCGGAATCGCGCCGTCGGGGCTGATCTGGTACTGCAGCGTGTCCTGGCCCGAGACGAAGACGGCATTGCCGGCAGCGGAGATACAGGTGAGCAGGCTGTTGGTATTGGACGAGAGGGCCAGGTCGCCGATGCGGCCGCCCCAGCCACGCGTGGCGCCTTCCGAACCCAGGGCCTGCCACACCGACTGCTGGTCGTTGTGCGAGAACAGTTTGGGTGGCAGCGGCACGCCGTTGCTCAGGAACTGGGCCTTGGTCGTCGGTACGACCAGCGGACCGATATTGAGCTGAATCGCTGCCTTGCCGGCGTGGAACAGCGAGGCCAGACCCGGCAGGTTCGGGTTGAGCGCGAACTGCATGTTGTCGGTCAGGGTCTGGGCCACGACCGGCGTCAAGGCCGTCGGGGTCAGTTCGGCATGACCGTAAGCGATATTGCCGCGCAGGCGCCCGGGACTGCCGCCGCGCAAGCTCGCATAGCGGTCGTAGTTGGGCAGGTCGTAGGGCACGACCGTATTGGCGTAGTCGTTGCCGCCGAACATGAAGAGGCAGACGATGGCCTTGTAATCGGTAGCGTCGAAAGCGGCCGCTTCACCGGCTGCGGCCAGGTTCAGCGCCATGGGGGCGGCAACGCCCATGGCCGAGAGGGCCAGGGAGCGTTGCAGGAAGGCGCGGCGGTTCAGATCCGGGATGTTGTTCTTGTACATGGGACGCCTTACTTCTGAACGATGTATTCGGGACAGGCCATGACCATGAGAAGGGCGCCATGGATGCGGTCCATCTTCTGGACATCGGTCGAGGCCGCGGTCACGGGGTTGGCGTCAAGGGCGGTCTGCATCAGGGTGATGGTCGCCGGTGAAATCTGGTTGGCGGTAAAGCGCAGGTTCAACCAGTCGAGCAGGGCTTTGGAGTCCGCGACGATAGCCAGGAGGGCGCTGTAGTTCGGCTTGACGTCGTTGTAGCCGTTGGCAATCGACCACGCCAGAAAGTTGATATAGCCGGCCGTGGAGGTTTCATTGTGGATCTGGAATTCCGGCGCCACGTCGCCATCCGTGGCGAACTGCGTCTGGGGCGGCACATAGCCGGGCCGGAAGAAGTTGAACACCGACGGTGCCCGCAAGGCGCTTTGGCCCAGGCCGGTATCGGCGTTGGAAGTGTCGTAAATCTCCCACTTGCCGGTCGCCGAGCTGACGTTGAAGGTACGTGCCCATTGCGACCACCGAATGATCGGCTCGCGCAGCTTGCCGGCGCGCGGTGAGGTTGGCAGGGTGCGCGCTTCGGTATCGGTGAGAATGGCTTTCCAAACGGCCTTCAGATCGCCGCGGACGCCCGTGCCATTATTGTTAAACGCTGTGGCGACACGCTGGATGTAGGCCGGCGACGGGTTGGAGGTGACCAGGCGCTGAATCATCTGGCGGGCAAAGAAAGGCCCGACATTGGGGTGATTGAACAGGGTGTCGAGCGCCGTCTTCAGCGCGGCGTCGGGCGCAGCATTGGCAGGAACGGTCACCCCGAGGAAGGTCGCCGCCAGCGTCGAATGCTTGTTGATATCCACACTCATGCGGTCGCGGGTAAACTCGGTGGTCGGAATCGCGTAGGGCAGGAAGGCCGTATTCTGCCAGGTGACGCGGCTGTAGTTCCAGTCATAGCCGGTGAAGACCCTTGCCAGATTGGTGATGTCTGACTGGACATAGGTTTCGAGGGGCTGGCCGGCGCTATTGGTTTTCACCGTGCCGTCGAGATTGAGCTCATACAGGCCGATGGTGAACAGCTGCATGATTTCGCGGGCATAGTTTTCGTCCGGGACGCGGCCCGTCGCTGTATCTTCCTTCTGGTTGCCCTTGGTATTGAGGAAGAAGCCCATGGACGGGTTCAGCGTGACTTCCTCGATCAGGGTGCGGAAATTGCCGAACACATTGGCTGTCAGCATGTCCCAGTAGCCGGCGATGACATAGGGTGGCCAGAAACCGTCGATCGGCGACAGCGAGGTCACCATCATTTCCGACAGGGCCAGGGCCAGGCGTTTGCGCACCTGGTCTGAGCCGGTCATCATCATCCGCCAGGCCATCCAGTCGCCCATGACCGGATTGAAGTAGTTACCGTCGGACTTGGGTGTCCCGTGGGTCTGGCTGTCCAGCCACGCTGTGCCGGTCTGACTGGGTGCGGCGGCGAACTGCGAGTCGAGCCAGCCGCTGTAGGTTTGTTGACGCACAGCCGTGATATCATCGGGGGTCAGCGAGAACTGGGCCTGAAGCAGGAAGCGGGCGGCTTCGGTTTCGGTATAGTTCAGGACAGGCGGGGGCGGGGGGGGGTGGCGAGGTGCTTCCGCCGCCGCCGCCGCCGCAGGCGGCCAGGGCAAGCGACAGAGCGCCCACCAGACCAAGACCCGCGGCAGAAGGGAGGCTGTTGGCGTGACTTGCTGACTCTGTCTGGACCTGCGGACGCACCTCGTCCATGGATCCCGATACCTCTTCTCGCATTCGCAACACCCCTAAATTCTTATTTTGGTTTAAAGTAACACAAAGAAATCGTAAGGGAAGGGGGGGACAGGAAATTGGTGCCGCAGCGGAAATCTATTAGTTATGAAGCGGTTAGGTCGGCGCTCAAGTTGAGATTGCGAGGATGCACGTCATCTCTCTATTACCTCTCCCCTCGTGAGGAGCGGCGAGCCTGCGGGGCTCCTTCTTATACCTCCCCGCGTTCTTCACGCGGGGAGGGGGACCATGAGCAAGCGTAACGCAGTGAAGCGCTGCGAAATGGTGGTGGGGCGACTTTCTTTCGCAAACGCCATTGAAAAACCGTTGCGACATGACCTCACTTCCTTCTCCTCCCTATCTTTGATGGGGAGGTGGCGAGCGAGCGGAGGCCCCTTATGGGCCGAAGCAAGTCGAGACGGAGGGGTCCTCTTAGCCGTCAACGCCCGTCGGTATGGCCGCACGCATTCCTTCTCGCTATGACACGCCACATGACTCTGCAAACCCTGCAACAACTTCGCTCCGGAGCCCTTCAAGGCGCCACCCGTCTGAAACTATGCGAAGACCTAACGACCTTCCCGGACGAAATCTTCGACCTGGCCGACACGCTGGAAATCCTCGACCTGGGCGGCAACAATCTCACCTCTCTGCCCCACGACCTCCCACGCCTGCGCCGCCTGCGCGTCCTGTTCGGCTCCGGCAACCGCTTCACCGTCCTCCCCGAACCCCTTGGCAACCTGCCCGAACTGGAGATGATCGGCTTCCGCGGCTCAACCCTGACCGAAGTTCCCGCCGCCGCCTTGGCCCCAAACCTCCGCTGCCTGATCCTGACCGACAACCACCTCAGGACCATCCCACACCACATCGGCACCCGCGATCGCCTGCAAAAGCTGATGCTGACGGGCAACCGCCTCACCACCTTGCCACAAACCCTGACGCAATGCCGCCGGCTCGAACTGCTGCGCATCGCCGCCAACGACTTCACCACCCTGCCAACACACCTGCTCGACCTGCCGCGCCTGTCGTGGCTGGCCTGCGCCGGCAATCCCTTCACAGCCACAGCCGAAGCGGACAGCCTCTCCCGCTCGCCATCCCTGGCCTGGAGCGACATCGAATTGGGCGCAAGGCTGGGCGAGGGCGCCTCAGGCCATATTCATCAGGCGCGCCACGCCGGCCACGACGTCGCGGTCAAACTTTTCAAAAACGCCATGACCAGCGACGGCCTGCCGCGGAGCGAAATGGCCGCCGGCCTCGCAGCGGGACACCATCCCAACCTGCTGCCGGTCGTCGGCCGCTTGACCGGTCACCCGGACGGCCGCGACGGCACCGTCATGCCACTTCTGGAGTCGCGCTTTCGCCCCCTGGCCGCCCCACCCAGCTTCGACAGCTGCACGCGCGACGTCTATGCCGCCGATGCCGCGCTCGATGCTACCTCCGTCATGTCGATTGCCCTGGGCGTAGCCGAGGCCGCCGCCCACCTGCACGCCCGCGGCATCCTGAACGGCGACCTCTACGCCCACAACATTCTGTATGACGGCCACCATACTTGGCTCAGCGACCTGGGCGCAGCCTCCCTCTATGACACCGCCGCGCCCCAGGCCCGGGCCGTGCAAAGCCTGGACATCCGCGCCTTCGGCTGTCTGCTGGAAGAACTGGCGACCATCTGCGACGACCCACTGCCGCGCGCCTACCACGACCTTACGACCACCTGCCTAAGCGAGGACAGCCGCGACCGGCCCCTATTCAGCGATGCCATTCGCGCGCTTGTTTAAGATCGCAGACTTGCAGCGAGCGCGTTTTTGTAAAGCAGCTATGCCCTTCGCGCCTCGCCGTTCTCATCTGTATTCGAAGAAAATTTGGTCGATTTTACCAGTTAACGCCAAAAGTGGAAAACTGCAGACTCACTTCCAGGGGGGCGAGAAGCTCAGAACGCGTTGCAGACGGGATAGGCGAATTTCAGGATGTCATCGGCCTTGAGCGCGAATACAATGAATGCGGCCGCCGACAGGCTTAGTCCCAGCCAGTTTCGATTGCGCCAGGCGAACCTGATGGCAAAGAATATCCAGATAACCATCACGGCGAAGAAGGCCGCGTAAACGGCCGCAGGCTGCTCGTGCATAAATGTGAAATCGCGGTCCGACGGTTCAAGGGCGTTTCTGATAACGCATACAAAAGTCATCCCGATGGACGACAGAAATCCCGTCACAATCAAGACAACGCCTTTAACGATCAACCAGACCGTTGCGCGGTTTCGCTTTACCTCAAGTTCGGAAGTCATGACCCTACCCTAGGAGAGTACCGTGCGCGCAATTGTTGACGAGGTCAACAGCCTTGCACTTGGATCGCATTCGCTTGTCACCCGTCCATAAATCTCTACCGATGCCGAATGCTCCTGCCGGCTCAGCGATCTCCAAACAGTATCGCCTCATAGTCCTGCGAACCATGCAGGATCGCATCAATAACCACACGATCGTCCTCGACCGTGTAGATGATGAGATAGGCCCGGTAGGGTTTTCGGCGATGGCCGTAGGCCTCGTAGCGCGGGATGAGCGGGAAAGCTTTCGGATATTCGGCCAGCGCAAGTGCTGCGTCACGCAGTTCGCGTGTGAAGCTGATCGCTCTTCGGGGATTGTCCTTGGCGATATAGTCGCCGATCTCTTCCAGCCCGGCCTCGGCGTCCTACGAGAAGAAGACCCTCACAGGTCCCCGCGCTCTTCGGCCATCCGCGAATACTCGGCTTCCAGGCGATCGAACACCTGTTCTGCCGGTTTGACTCGACCGGCCTTGACGTCGGCGCGGCTGCGTTCCAACCGGGTGTCCAGCGACGCCAGACGGCGCTCCCGCTCTTCGATGATGCGCAGACCTTCACGCACCAATTCGCTCGTGTTGTTGTAGCGTCCGCTTTGCACCATTTGCGCCGCGAAGTTCTCAAAATGCGCACCCAGATAAACGGACGTAGCCATAACCAACCTCACCTATACGAATATTTCGTACATCGACGCCCGCCGAAAGGCAATTACCTTGGGCGTGGCAAAGGCCGCCGCCCATCTCCGCCCGCGCACTCTGGTTGAGCAAATCTTGTTGCGTTAGACCTCGCTCGTGGTCTGCCCTGGCGGAGTTAAAGGGTAGACCTTTCGGGTACGGTGTTCACCTGCTAAGCTCGTCGTCATGACGCGGCTGACAGGCTCAACTTCGTATTTTGTAGAGGCGCCTGGTCCCTCCAGCGCCGTGATCGAGTGGTTTCGGAACTTGCCCGAACCGCCGGAAGAGACATCGACGGAATACGGATTTGTGCTGTATTTTCGCAGCTTCGGTCCTCTCGTTTATAATGAAAAGGCCGCCATTGACGTTTCGCGGTCGCCGGTCGTGACCATTGTCTTGCCGACGCTGTGTCGCGAAATACTTTGGACGGTAGGTGAAGTTCATTTTCTGCCCACCCTGTCATTGCCCGAAGGTAAGCGCCTTCAAAGAATCGTTCGCGCGTTTGCCAAATGGCTGAAAGGCAAGGAAAAGATTTACGATCAGTCGCCGAAAGTGGTGAGCCTTCTCGCGTATTACATTGAGGGTACAGCTCGGAATCGCGGCGACATCTACGCGCTCCCCAGCGGTCTCGAACACCTGGAGCGCGGTGGCTACGTCATAAGCCACAGAGAAAGTGAATTCGTCGTGGACCGGGTTTGCCGGCAACTCCTACTAAGGGGCATCAACTGCGGTCCTGCCGACAATTTACGGTGACACCTTGTAGAATGGCGGTTCCGCTTCGGGCTACGCCCGGCGCTCGCGCCGCATTTCCTCCCTGTATGCCACAAAAAAGGGCCGCCGAAGCGACCCTTTTCCTGAAGCTTAAATCCGCCCCTTAACTCCGAAGAACCGCCCCGGCCTTTTGGGCCGCGGCGATGACTTTCTGCGACAGGGCATCGATTTCCGGCTCGGTTAGCGTCTTGTCGGTCGGGGTCAGCACCACCTCGACGGCCAGAGACTTGTGACCATCGGGCACGCCCTGGCCGGTATAAACGTCGAACACCCGGGCATCGCCAATCAGCGCCTTGTCGGCGCCCTTGATGGCGCGGACCAGATCGCCGGCGGCCGCCGTATCGGCCAACAGGAAGGCGAAGTCGCGCGTCAGCGGCATCAGCGACGATAGCGTCAGAGCCCCGCGCGACTTGCCGGACTTGGCCTTGCCGACCGGCAGGTTGTCGACGCGGATCTCGAACCCGACATAGGCCCCGTCCAGATCCATCGCCTTCAACACGGCCGGATGCAGTTCACCGAACTCGGCTATCACCTGCTTGGGGCCCAGTTGCAGCCGCGCCGAACGGCCCGGATGCCAGTGGGCGGCATTACTGCCCTGGACCAGGGATAGCGACGCCACCGGCACACCCACCGTTTCCAGCAGCGACAGCAGGTCACCCTTCAGCGCGAACAGATTGTCCTCGCGGGCATTGGTCCAGTGCCGCGCCTTGTCCGGCGCGCGCAGTGCGGCAATGACCGGCTTCTGGTCGCCGGGCTCCAGGCCGAAATAGACCGGCCCGATCTCGAACAGTTGCACGCCATACTGGCCGCGCGCGGCGTTACGGCCGGCGGCTTCCAGCAGGTTCGGTAACACCGCCGGACGCATGCAGTTCAGCTCCGAGGCGATCGGATTGGCCAGCACCAGCGCATCGGCGCCACCGCCAAACAGGGCGGCCCAGTCCTGGCGCATGAACGACCAGGTCACCGCCTCGCTGTAGCCCAAAGCGGCCAGAGCGCGACGGGCGGCGCGGGCCTTGGCCTGCTGCGCCGTCAGAACGCCACCGGGACGCGGCGCGATCGTCGGCAGCGGCGTCGCTGGCAGCTTGTCGAAGCCGTAGATGCGGGCGATTTCCTCGACCAGGTCGGCCTTGCCGTCCACATCGCGGCGCCATGACGGCACCGACACCGTGCCATCGGCGGCCACACCAAAGCCCAGGGCCGTCAGAATCTTCGTAATCTCGTCGGCCGGGACATCAAGGCCGGTCAGCCTTTTGACATAGGCTGGATCGAAAGCCACGTCGGGCCGGCGCGCCGGCGCTTCACCCGCCACCACGAGCTCGGACGGCTCACCGCCGCACAGGTCCAGGATCAGCTTTGTCGCCAGTTCCAGGCCTGGCACCGCCGACTCCGGATCGACACCACGCGCGAAACGGTACTGCGCATCCGAGAACAGGCTCAAGGTCCGGCCGGTCTGCGCCGTGCGGATCGGGTCAAACCAGGCGCTTTCGACGAAGACATCCGTGGTGGTCTCATCGACCTTGGTCGACTCGCCGCCCATGACCCCAGCCAGGCCGATCACGCCGGACGAATCCATGATGGCGCACATCTCGCCGTTCAGCGCGTAGGTCTTGCCGTCCAGCGCCTCCAGGTGCTCCCCATCCGGCGCCAGACCGGCGACGATGACCGAACCGCTCAGCTTGCTCAGGTCATAGACGTGCAGCGGCCGCGCGCGGTCGAACGACAGGTAGTTGGTGATGTCGACCAGGGCCGAGATCGGCTTCAACCCGATCGACTTCAGCTTGGCCTGCAGCCACGCCGGCGACGGGCCGTTCTTGACGCCGCGGATGACCCGGCCGGCGAACACCTGACAGGCCTCGCCATCGACCTTGATCGCCACCGGGCAGGCGAACTGGCCCGGCACGGCGGTGATCGCTGTGTCCTTGAACGTGCCAAGACCGGTGGCCGCCAGGTCGCGGGCGATGCCGTGCACCCCCAGCCAGTCGGGACGGTTGGGCGTCACTTCGAAGTCGATCACCGGCTCAGCGCCGAAAACCACGGCGGCCGGCGTCCCGACGTCCAGATCTCCGGAAAGGTCGAGAATACCGTCGTGGTCGTCGCCCAGCTCCAGCTCGGCGGCCGAGCACATCATGCCGTTGGAGGTGACGCCGCGGACCGGCTTTTCGACCAGGGTGACCCCCAGGCCCGGTACGTAAGCGCCGATCGGGGCATAGATGGTGGTCATGCCGGCGCGGGCATTGGGGGCGCCGCAGACGATCTCCTTGCGGCCGTCGATGGTATCGACCTGCAGCACCTGAAGCTTGTCGGCATTGGGGTGGCGGGCGGCTTCGACGACCCTGGCGACGCTGAACACTTTCAGCGCTTTGGACGGATCGTGGATGTCCTCGACCTCCAGCCCGGCCATGGTCATGGCGGCGGCAACGGCGTCGATATCGGCCGTGGTGTCGAGATGGTCTTTAAGCCAGGAGAGCGAGAATTTCATGGTGTGAACTTTGGGTTCGGAATGGTTCGTAAAAGCGGGAAGGGACCCCTCCACCGCTTCGCGGTCCCCCTCCCCATAAAATGGGGAGGAGAGGGAAGGGTTTAACTCAGGCCGGAGGCACTGTTGGGGGCGGCAAAGGCGCTGAAGCTGTAGTGGTTCAGCCAGCGGGAATCGGCGGCGAACATGTCGCGCAAATCCGGCACACCGTATTTCAGCATGGCCAGGCGGTCGACGCCCATGCCCCAGGCAAAGCCCTGATACTCATCAGGATCGACGCCGCAGGCCTTCAAAACATTGGGATGAACCATGCCGCAGCCCAGGATTTCCAGCCAGGAATCGCCCTGGCCGACCTTGAGTTCGCCCTTTTCCCATGAACAGCGCACATCCATCTCCGCCGACGGTTCGGTGAACGGAAAATGGTGCGGGCGGAACTGGGTGACCACGTCATCGGTCTCGAAGAACCGGGAGATAAAGGTCTCCAACACCCACTTCAGATGGCCCATATGGGCATTGCGGTCGATGACCAGGCCCTCGATCTGGTGGAACATCGGCGTATGGGTCTGGTCGCTGTCGCAGCGGAAGACGCGCCCCGGCGCGATCAGGCGGAACGGCGGCTTGCCCGACACCATGGTGCGGATCTGCACCGGCGAGGTATGGGTGCGCAGCAGTTTGCGCACGCCGTTCTCGTCCGGATGGAAGAAGAAGGTGTCGTGCATCTCCCGCGCCGGGTGCTTTTCCGGAAAGTTCAGCGCGGTGAAATTATGGAAATCGTCTTCGATATCCGGGCCTTCGGCGACCTCGAAGCCCAGGTCGGCGAAGATGGCAATCATCTCATCCATGACCTGCAGGGTCGGGTGAACCCCGCCCCTGGCGCGCGGTGCCGACGGCAGGCTGAGGTCAATGCGTTCGCTCTGCAGGCGAGCGGCCAGGTGCGCCGCTTCCAGTTCCGACTTCCGGGAATCGAGCACGGCCTGGATCTGGTCGCGCACGGTATTGATGGCAGCACCGGTGGTTTTGCGTTCTTCCGGCGGCAGGCTACCCAGGGTCTTGAGCAGGCCGGAGATACGGCCGGTCTTGCCCAGCGCCGAGACGCGCACGGCGTCCAGGGCGTTAAGGTCAGCGGCGGAAGCGATCTCGGCTTCGATTTCGGTTTGCAGGTCGGCGTAGACGGTCATGACACAGGCTTCTTGAAAAGGTCCTGCGTCTTTAGTGCCTGCCGCCCAGCCTGTGAAGCAGTTTTTGTCTTTCTTTCCCTCTCCCCTCGCGAGGGGAGAGGACGAGAGCGGAACGAAGTGAACGCGATCGGGTGAGGGGCTTTCTGGCGTTCCGGGAGGGCCTCTATTCAACTATTATGGGCGCTGCGCCAAAGGCCAGGGGATCCGACAGCGACGCTTGCCCGTTCTCAACATGACCGGCGAAACGGCGCAAGAAACCCTCGCCGCGCACCGTCACGTCATACCAACCCGAAGACAGGACCACTGCGACTTTTTCCGATACGGTCGCGTGGTCGTCGTGATGGGGTGGCTGGGGCGCCAATTCGACGACCCGTTCGCTGCCGTGAGCATCCTGAACCGTCACTTTTGCCGTATGTTTGAACGATGGATTCTGCAGTGTCAAAACGGCGCCGTCCACCGAGGCGTCAACCCCGTAGACCGTTCCGGAGAAGCGGCGGAAAAAGCCGTTCGGTCCGAGCAGCCACCAGTCATAGGCACCGTCGTTGCTTTCGCCGAAGGATTTTAGCCGCATGTCGTCGGGGCGGGCGTAAATGTAGTTTCCGCCGGGCGCCACGGTGAATCGCAAAGGCGGCTGACCAAGACTTAGGCGGTCATACAGATGGAAAACGGCCGCACGATCGCGGCTGTGGTTGCGCAGGTGCAGGTACGCGAAAACCTCGATCGGTGCCCAACTCAGATCCGCCGTGAGGTCATAAGGCGTCGCCCGTCGCGGTCTTTGCCCTTGTGCCTGGACTGGCGCTGCCAGGGCTGTCGGTGTCTTCGGCGTGGTCCGGCCGCCAAGCGCGCGCGCCTTGTCGGCCAGGGCCTTCGTTGCCGGAAAATGCTGAAAGAAAACCTGATCGTTCGGCGTCGCAAAGTCGAAACACGAGGTCAGATCACCGCACACGGTCCGACGCCAGGCTGAGATATTAGGCTCAGTGATGCCAAACCGCGCCTCGAGAAAGCGGATGACCGAGGTGTGATCGAACACTTCCGACGCGACATAACCGCCCTTCGACCACGGCGAAACGACATACATCGGCACCCGCGGTCCCAGGCCGTAGGGACGGTTGTTGTACGCACCCTTGCCGGCATGATACTCGCCGGACGTGTCGATGGCGCTGTGGCCCAGCGGCTTGCCGTCTGCATCCAGCGAAGGTGGCGCCGGCGGCGGGACATGGTCGAAATAGCCATCATTCTCATCGAAGTTAATCAGCAGGACGGTCTTGGCCCAGACCTCGGGATTGGCCGTCAGAGCATCGAGCACGCGGGCGGTGTAGTCGGCGCCCTGGGCCGGGCTGGACGGTCCGGGGTGCTCCGACCCTTCCGCGGTGGCGACGATCCACGATACCTGCGGCAGCTTGTTCGCCACGACATCGGCCTTCAAGCCATCCAGGTCGCGAGTACGGATTGACCGCCGTGCCAGGTCCATCAAGCGTTGCGACGACGCCCTATGGGCGGCGCGGTAAGTTTTAAATCCGGCCAAAGGATTGTCGGTGAAGTTGTCGTCCATGTCCTGGTAGACCTGCCACTCGATGCCGGCAGCGCTCAGTCGTTCGGGATAGGTCGTCCAGTCATAGCCGCCGTGGCCAGCGGGATCGGCACTCAGCGAGTCATAGCCGTTGTCGATCGCCGGGCCGCCGGGGCCGGTATTCTTGCCGGTCCAGTGAAACAGCCGGTTGGGGTTGGTGCCGGCGTGCATGGCGCAGAAGTAGGCGTCGCAGAGGGTGAAGGCCTCGGCCAGGGCATACTGGAACGGCAGGTCGGCGCGGGTGAAATAGCCCATGGCGTGGTTGTGCTTAGCGTCGGGCCAGCGCCCCATCCGGCCGTGATCCCAGGCGTCCTGGGCGTCCTTGAAACTGTGCGGGGTGCCTTCGACGCGCATCAGGCGGAAGTCCTTCGCCGTGTCGAGCGGGAAGGGCGCAATCAGTTTATAAGGATCGCCATCGCGCGGTTGCGCAAAAACGGTGCCGCGTTTGCGCGCCCCGATATCGGCGACCGGAATCGCGAAGCGGTCGCCAAAGCCCTGGACGCCGTTGAGCGTGCCAAAATAGTGGTCGAACGAACGGTTTTCCTGCATCAGGATGACGACGTGTTCGACATCTTGAAGCGTGCCGGTCCGTACCCTGGCCGGAATATCGAGCGCGCGCGCAATCGAGGGAGGCAGTGTTCCCAGCGCGCCCGCCAGGGCGGTGCTGAGGAGGTGACGACGATCGATCATGGCAGGCCTTTCCGGAAACGATACACCGGTCTACTGCCTGTTCACGAAGGGGCTGTGACAGTTAATCCTGGTAACGATCCTTGCGCGGGCGCAGGACGTCCATGCGGCCGCCGCCAGCGTAATTTTCCGGCAGATCGGAAATGTGACTGCGCACGCTGCGGCCTTTGCGGACGCTGTCCAGCGCCTGGTTGATCGTTGCCGCGGAGACTTCGAAGGCCGGTGTCTTCTTGCGGAACATATCGCTCAGCCTGCGCTTGTCCGGGGTCAGGCGCACGGTCTGGTGCGTGGTGCCAAGGGAGACGTCGGTATGCGCGGCAGTTGCGATCATACGATCGCTGCGCTCGCGCCAGGCCAGGATGTCCGCGGCGATCTGTTCGGGATTTACAGGCTTGTCCATGAGTCAGTCCTTCCAGAAAAACCGGCCGGGTTCCATGGCCAGGATGCGGATAGGGCGCGACACACCGTCGTCGCGCATCAGTTCGTGTTCGATGACCGGCAGTTCCATGAACTTGGCCGCGTAACCGGCCAATATGCCGGCATTGGCGGCTTCCAGCAACGGCCACAGCTTTTGCGTCGACTGATCGTAGCGCTGCTGACGCGCCACATTGCTGCCGATCTGCGGCGCGGCGAAGGCCAGGCTGTCGAGACGACCGGCCAGGCTCTTGGCCACAGCGGCATTGGCGCGCGCCGTTTCGTTCAGCGCCGCCGACAGTTCGCGGTAGATGTAGCTGGCGCTGACCATCTGCGCGATATACTCATAGGCGGGGGTAGCGCCGTACATGAAGGCCCGGGTCATGTCGTCCTGGGCGAAGGTGGCGGCAATGATGGGATTGGTGCGCGGCTTGGGCGAAATGGCGCCGACCGGGCCGGATTTCAGGACGCCGCCGAATGATCCCAGAAATTCGAAATGAACCATCGCCGGCAGAGAGCCGGCGCCGTCGAAACCGGAAATGACCAGGCCGGTCAGGAACATGCTGGCGCGTCCCGGCAGCCATTCGACGACGACCGAGGCGGCGGCGAGGTCGCGCAGGGGCGCGACCAGCTTTTCCGGGAAGGCGGCGCCGTTTAACATCTGGCTGAGGAAATGTTCGAGAAACGGCCCCAGATGCGCCTGCAGGAAGGGGGCAAGACGCGGCGACTCAGGCAGTAGCGCCCGTGGCACAGGCTGGCCCTTGGCATCGCGGCCGGCAAACATGACGTCCTGGGTCAGCAGGGTCAAGGCCTGGGCGGCGGCCTCAGGGCTGACGGGCTTGCCTTCCTCCCAACCGAAGGTCTTCAATCGGTCGCCGAAATCGAGGACGAAACCAATCATATAGCGGGCGAAACTGATCTGCTCGGCCTTGTCGTCACCGTTGAGTTGGTTGCCGGCCAGGAACCGGATCAGGTTCTGCGCCTGGTCCTTGACCGGGCCGCGGCGGCCGGGATGCGCCTCGCGGAACTGGCTGATGACCGAACTCCACGGCAGGCCGGCAAAATCGCCGCCGCCATAGACCATGACCGCGACGGGTCCGGCCTCGTTCAGGATATGGATCTTTTCTATGCCGCCCTGGGAAACGCTTAAGCTGCCGCCCGGATCGATGATGGTTACGGCGCTGTCCGCGCCCATGACCACCGCTTCAAGATTCATCAACAAGACTTCGCTTGTCATAGCCGCCCCTCTAAAACTTAAGCGTAGATTAACATGGGGAGGCGCGATGGCAAGGGAAGATCGGCTGGCAGGGGAGGAGCGCTGTAAAATCCCCTCTCCGCGTTCTTTACGGGGAGAGGGAAAACAAACAACAAAAACCCCGCCAGGGAGACCTGACGGGGTTGAATGTTTTCGCGAAAGGTCGCTTAGGCGGCGAGCGCCGTGCGGACCTGAGCGACAATCGCCTTGAAGCCGGCCTCGTCGTGCATGGCGACGTCGGACAGAATTTTGCGGTCCATGTCAATGCCCGCGACCGTCAGGCCGTGGATGAACTGGGAATAGGTGAAACCTTCGATCCGGGCGGCAGCATTGATGCGCTGGATCCACAGGCTGCGGAAGTTGCGCTTCTTGGTGCGGCGGTCGCGGTAGGCGTACTGGCCGGCCTTGTCGACGGCCGCCTTGGCGGTGCGGATGGTGTTCTTGCGGCGGCCATAGAAACCCTTGGCGAGCTTCAGGACCTTTTTGTGTCTGGCGTGCGAAGTTACGCCTCTTTTAACGCGGGCCATGTGTGGTGCTCCCTCTTAGGCGTAAGGCATGTAGGATTTGATCTTGATCGTATCGGCCGGCGACATCACCTGCGTACCGCGGTTTTGACGGATGTACTTGCCGTTGTGCGAGATCAAACGGTGGCGCTTGCCGGCGACGCCGGCCTTGGCCTTGCCAGAGGCAGTAAAGCGGAAGCGCTTCTTGGCGCCCGACTTGGTCTTCAGTTTTGACATTTCCATGCGGCCTTTTTTAAAGACCGTCCTCTGTGAGGGTTTGAACCCGCCCAGGCATGTCATGGGCCCGGCGGGTCGAAGAACGCGGGCAGATACAGGAAAAGCCCGGCCCGTGCAAGCGGAGTCTTAAGGAGTCCATCTGCGCAGGACGTTCGTCGCCGCCGGATCGGTCTGGAGGCGGCTGGCCTTGCAAAGGCGACGCGACGTTTTCTCGACGTAACGTTTTCCGGTCTATGCAGCAAAACACGCGGTTTTATCCGGGTTGCGGCTGGCAAGGTCCGCTTAAAAAGTCTGGATTCGACGAAACGAAATTTTTGCGTTATGCCTTGGAAAAAGGGTAGGTCCAAAACAATGCCAAATGAGAACCAATTTCCCCGCGTTGGCGCCATTGACCTGGTGCGTGCTTTGACCATGGTGCTGATGATCTTCGTCAATGACCTGTGGTCGCTGAAGGGCGTGCCGGTGTGGCTGGAGCATGTCGAAGGCGGAGTCGACGGCATGGGGCTGTCCGATATCGTCTTTCCGGCCTTCCTGTTCATTGTCGGCCTGTCCCTGCCGTTCGCCGTCGAAAGCCGACGCGCCCGCGGTGACAGCACGTGGACCATGATGTCGCATGTGGTCAGCCGCTCGGTCGCCCTGCTGGTCATGGGCGTCTTTCTGGTCAATAGCGAAACCATCAACGGTGATGCCACCGGCGTGTCGCGCAGCGCCTGGAACGTCCTGTGCTGTGTCGCCTTCATCCTTATCTGGAACAGCTATCCCAAGACCATGAATGTCTGGCTTCAGCGCGGTTTGAAGCTGGTCGGCGCGGTGGTGCTGCTGGGCCTGGCGTGGACATACCGAGGCGGTGAGGCCGGCCTCGAACGCATGGCGCCGCAGTGGTGGGGCATACTCGGTCTGATCGGCTGGGCCTATCTGGCCGCCGGCATTATCGCCGTTCTGGCGCGCGGCCAGGTTATCGTCCTGGCCGTCGCCTGGGCAGCGTTTGCGGGTTTGAGCATCGCCTGGGCGGCGGGCAAGGTGCCGGGAGCTTTGCATGTTGTCCCCGAGGCCATCATTGGCGGCACCCTGACCGCTCTGGTACTGGGCGGGGCGGTCATTGGGCGCATCTTCCAACTGTGGCAGCCCAAAGGTGACAATCTGCGCATGACTCTGGCTTTTGCGGCGATCGCCGTGGTGCTGATCGCGCTCGGCTTTTATACCCGGCAGTTCTGGGGCATTTCCAAACTATCGGCGACGCCGGCCTGGCTGTTTCTGTGCAGTGCCCTGACCCTGATCGCTTTTGTGGTGCTCTACTGGATTGGCGATGTCGCCAAGCAGGCCAAGTGGTTCGCGTTCGTCAAACCGGCTGGGACCGATACCCTGCTGTGTTATCTGATGCCCTACCTGCTCTATGCCGGTATGGTGACCATCGGTTTGACCCTGCCCGACTTGCTGGTGACGGGTGGCGTGGGCCTTGTCAAATCGCTGGTGTTTGCGCTGATTTGCGTCTGGGTTGCCGGCGGGCTGAGCAGGTTGGGCGTGAAGCTGAAGCTGTAACGCTGACCAAGCACGACGCCGACATACGACGGTAGGGGGAGCCCCTCAGCCGCCTACACCGCGGGCTTTTTGACGGCGCTGGAAATCGCCTCACTGCACGGCTTGCTGACCTTGAAGGTCGTACCCTGCATCTGAGCCGGATTGAAGCTCAAAAAGCCGTCGCCGTTCTTGGGCAGCCAGCCGTAATAGCCCGAAATCACATCCATCAGTTGCTGCGGCGTCGGCTGCGAGACCTCGCAGCCGGCCTCATAGGGCGTGAACACGGCCCCCGTAGCCTGGTTCATAAACAACACATCCCACAGGCGGCGCTGATAAACATGCAGGAAGAGGCGATTGAAGCGGTTGTGCTGCCAGATCACCTCGCCTGACATAACCGTATAGGTGAGTGTGTCGGTACCGCTGTAGAACGACCAGCCAGGCGAAAGCTTCCACTGCCGCTCAACGCGCATGCGGCGCTTGCGGTGCGCGGCGTTCTCATTGGGTGAAGCCAACAGAACCAGCCAGCACGGCTGGCCGTCGCCCAGCACAGCCGTGGCCATCGTGTTGTAGCGCTCGATCAGTCCGCGCAACTCGCTGTGGTCACTGGCGACGGCGCGCTTGCCCGGCAGCAGGTGGAACCGCGTCAGGTTCCAGCCCGGAGTGTCGCGCAAAATGTGGCCGATCGGCCATGAGCCGGAATGGAATTTGATCCAGTCTTGCTGAAACGCGTCCATGCTAACCTCCCTTTCTGAGCCGACCGATCTGCAGCGCCAGCACGGCAGCCGGGATGGTCAGTGCGGCGCCCATCCACAGTGGCGCATTGGGTCCGAAGGCGCTGAACAGCGCCCCGGCGATCATCGGGCCGGTTATCCGTGCGATGGCGCCGGTCGACATGTTCAGCCCCAGCATGCCGCCGGTGCGGTCGGCGGGCGTGGTAATGGAAATGATGGCGCAGATAGTCGAGAAGATAACCGACTGTCCGATCGTACCCAGAACAACGATCGGGGTGATCAGCCATTCGACCGAATGCAGGCCCTGCAGCGCGAAGCTGAGCCCGAACAGGAACAGGCCCGCCGCCAGGACCTTGCTTTCACCCCAGCGACGTACAAGCGGCCGCATCAGCAGGATCTGCATGATGCCGGCGGTGATCCCGATCACCGGGAAGATCGCCGCGATCTGGGGCGGACCCCAGTCGAAACGGGCCTTGGCCCATAGACCAAAGGTCGATTCCAGGCTGGCAAAGGCCGCCATATAGCACAAGGTCGCCAGGATGACGCGCACAGTGACCGGGTTGCGCAGGGCATCGCGCAGGGCGAGCAGGATCGGCGGGGGCGGCGCGGTTTGGGTGCGCTGGCGGCTTTCGCGGACGTACAGCAAGACACCGACGCAGGCGATCGCCGACAGAATGGCGGCGGTCAGCAGCGGAAGGCGGAACTCGCTTCCCGGCGTGGGGGCATGGCCCGCAAGGCTGCCGACCACGGGCCCGATAATGAAGCCCAGCGAAAAGGCAGCGCCGATCAGGCTCATGCGTGAAGCGCGCTGCTCGGGCTTTGAGATGTCGGAGACATAGGACTGAATGGTCGAAATATTGCCCGAACTGAGCCCGCTGAAGAAGCGAATGGCTATGGCCACCCAGATATTGGGGGCAAAGGCCAGCGCCACGTAGAAAAGCACGCTCATCGCCGTAGTGATGATCAGGATCGGCTTTCGTCCGATGCGGTCGGACAGGCGGCCGAAATAGGGTTCGGCGAAAAACTGCCCCAGGCTGTAGGTGCTGAACATCAAGGTGACCTGCCACGGCTCGGCGTTGAGGCTGGAGGCGAAGAAGGGGATCAGCGGCACGATGATGCCGAAACCGATCAGGTTGACGAAGACCACGGCCAGCATGGCGGCCAGGGGGCCATTGTCACGGATGTACTGGCGCACGGACAACAGCAAACGGCCGCGGAAGAAGGTGCGCGTGTCGCGGGGATCTTCGTCTGCGTCCGCGGTCTCCCAGCTTATGTCCTGGTCTTTCCGGACGGGGGCAGCCTCAGGCGCGATGGTGCCTTCCAGCGGCGAACGGGCAGGATCAGGCTCGGACATCACGCCGGTATAACCGATTTGGCGGCCATTGCGAACGTTTCTTTATCGCACCTGCGGCAAGGTTCGGGGGGCGGATGAGTGTCTCGTGGAGACAAAAAGAGGGGCGTGTACCTTCGCTCAGAACTCTGTTAGGCTGGCCGCGGCAAGAGATGGGGGAACCAGAATGCGCCGCTTAAGTATTGTCACCGCCCTTGCGGTTGTTACCGTCGTGACCGGGTGCGCCACGGCCGAAGGTTATCGTCAGCGTCTTGACCTGATGGTCGGCACGCACAGCGACCAGATTCAGGTCGAATGGGGGCCGCCCGAGCGGGTGTCGCCGCTGAGCGACGGCAGCGAGATGTGGGTGTACACCAGGATTCAGACCCACCATTCCGGCAACTCCTATTCCCAGATGGCGACCGGCTCCTACCAGGAAGAGTACACGGACAAGAAGGGCAAGAAGAAGACCCGGACCGTGACGACTTATGAGCCCGTCTGGGTGCCGCCTGAATCCTGGCAGACCCACTGTGAGACTCGCTTCGTGATTAGTCCGGACCAAAAGGTGGTCAGTTCGGGCTTCGAGGGGCAGGACTGCGTTGCCGAAGAGGTAAAGCCGCGGTCTTCGAATCGGGATGACCCCCGGTAGTCTGACGAATAAGGAACGAATTCAGCGTGCGTAATATGTTCGGGCGCGTCTTGAGAGGGCTCGCCGCCCTCGGTCTCTGCGTGGCGATGGCTGCGGCGCCTGCCCAGGCCGCGGATTCGCTGGCGAAAGCCATGGCCGGTCCCGACTGGCCGCACAGCCGTGCCGATTTCAAGCCGGACGAAGACGCGCGCTTTGGCCGACTGGCCAATGGCATGCGCTATGTCATTTACCGCAATACGGCCAAGGGACGCAGCGCCTCGATGCGTTTCCAGATCGCCGCCGGGTCGCTGCAGGAACGCGACGACCAGCGCGGCATGGCCCATTTCGTCGAGCATATGGCCTTCCGCGGCTCGGCCAAACTGACCGACGGTGAGCTGGCACGGATCCTCAAGAAGGAGGGTTTCGGCTTCGGTTCGGATGTCAATGCCTTTACGGATTACGAAACCACCAAATACGTCCTCGACTTGCCCAGCAACGAACTGCAGCCGATCGAAAGCGCCCTGTTCATCCTGCGCGAGATCGCCGGCAACCTGACGTTTGACGCCGACGCCATCGAGCATGAACGCGGTGTCATCTTGGGTGAGGAGCGGATGCGCGCCTCACCGGCGTCGCGCGGCCAGCAGGTCATGCTGGAAGCTGCCTACCCCGACGCCCTGTACCCCCAGCGCAATCCCATCGGCACGCTGGACAGCATCCGCACCGCCCCGCGCCAGGCCCTGGTCGACTATTACCAGGACTGGTACCGGCCGGAACTGGCTGTGCTGGTCGTTGTCGGTGATTTCGACGTCGCCGGGATGGAAAAACGGGTCCGCGCCGTGTTCGGCGACTGGAAACCGGCGCGGCCCGGGCCCATCAGGCTGTTCAGCTATACGCCGACGCCGGTCGAAGGTGTGCGTGCCGTCGTCTACAGCGAAAAGAACCTGTATGACGGTCTCGGCGCCGCCTGGTTCCGGCCCTATATCGATAATCCGGATTCGATCACCTCGCGGACGACCGGCTACCTGAAGAATGTCGGCGTGACCGTGATCAACGAGCGCTTCAGCCGCGCCGCCGAAGATCCGGCGGCGCCCTTTCTCAGCGCCAATGTCGGCTACGATAACAGCCGTCTGGGCGGCAACGTCACCAGCCTGTGGGTGGTGCCCAAGCCGGGACGTCACAAGGAGGCCTACCTCCAGGCGCTGCGCATGGTCAACCGGCTGAAGGCCGAGGGCATCACGGCGGCGGAGCTGACCGACTACATCGCCACCTCGGACGCCCAGATGGAGAACTTCGTCCGCACCTACCAGACAAGGTTCAGCAACGACATCGCCGAGGAGATCCTGTCGGGTCTGGTCTATGACAATGTCTTTGAAACCGCACCTCAGTTGCGCAGCGACTGGGCAAGGGTCAAGCCTGCCCTCACGATCGCGGCCGTGAACGACAAGATCCAGATCATTTTCAACAGTGATGCCGTGCTGTTGAGCCGCCAGGGCGAAGATCCCGCCGTGATGGACGAGGCGGCGCTGACGGCCGCCTTTGCCGAAGCCGGGGCGACGATTGATACCGGTCCGACCGTCCAGGGCGGCAGCATTGCCTGGCCCTATACCGACTTCGGCCCGGGTGCGCGCGTCATTGACAAGACCAGGGTCAAGACCCTGGGCTACACCCACTACACCCTGTCGAACGGCGTCAGAGTTAATATCCGGCCGAGCCCCCTGGTCAAGAACCAGATCATCGTCAAGGTGCGGTTCGGTGGTGGCTACCGCCTGTTCTCGCCGGCGGAAAACATCTCCCTCGCTCAGCTTGAGCTTTATGACCTGGGCGACGGCGGCCTGGGCAAGCTGTCGCGGGTCCAGGCCGACAAGGCGATGTCGACCAAGACGGTCAGTTTCGCCTACGATCTGGAGGAAAGCGCTGCCGTTATGACCGGCTACACCACACGTGACAGCTTCGCCGCCCAGATGCAGTTGCTGATGGCCTTTACGGTCGATCCCGGCTACCGGCCGGAAATGTTCGAAAACGTCCGCCTGGCGCTCGACTACATGTACCAGCAGGTACGCGGCTCGCCCGACATGACCATGGGCTTTGCCACGTCAGCCTGGCTGGCGGGCAACGACCCGCGCTACGTCCTGCCCGCCCAGCCGGTGATGGCCCAGCGCAAACCCGACGACATCGCCGCCATCTATCGCCGCACCCTGACCGGCGTGCCGGTTGAGATCACCATTACTGGCGACATCCGCGAGGACGCGGCAGTGGACCAGGTGCGCAAGACCTTCGGCAACCTGCCCCAGGTGCCGGACACGGTGACCGTGGCGCCGGGCGCCGAGCAGGTCAAACTGCCGGCCGACCGCACGCAGCAGGTCTATTACCACGAAGGCCGCGCCGATCAGTCGATCTCGCTTGTGGTCTTCCCGGCGACGGACGCTCTGACCAATACCGACGACACCCGCGGACTGATGATCCTGGCGGAGGTCTTCAATGCCCGTCTGGACGAGGAATTGCGCCAGCGCCAGGGTATGGCCTATGACGGCTATGTCGGTCTGACGGCGTCGGAGACCATGAAGGGTTTCGGATATATGTCTGCCCAGGGGACGATACCGCCTGACAAGGATCAGGTCTTCCATGACACCGTGCTGAGGATCGCCGCCGATATCGTTGCGAAAGGCGTAGCTTCCGACGAACTGGAGCGCGCGCGCAATCCGATGGTCCAGTACCTCAGCGATAAATTCAAGAACAACGAGGACTGGCAACGCACCCTGGCGGGACTGTTTGGCAATCCGGTACTGTGGGACTACCGGGTCGGCGAGTACCGCCAATACATGGACATCACCCAGGGCGACATCCATGTCCTGGCCAAGCGCTATCTCAAGCCCGACAACGTCCTGCGCGCCAGGACGGTTCCGGGGGAGCCATGACGGCACGCCGCCGCAAGCTGATGCTGAACCTGGCCCTGGGGGTGGGCGTTCTGGCCGCCGTGCTGGCGGGACGCGGGTATTTTGTCTTCACGGGTGCCTACAGCTTTGCCCACGACGGAGTCTGCATCACCAGCCGCCCCGGTTATCACATCGCCGAGCAGAATGACGGCGACGTCGTGGTCTGGATCGTCACCAAATTCACCGGGCAGTCGGCCCTGGTCGGTGACGAGGAGAGCTACCATCACAACTATCATTATCATGGCTTTGTCCGGCTGGACGATGCGGCCGCGGCCGTCGATGTCCGGGCGAAATCCGAAGATGAACTGCGCAACGTGTCCGCCATGATCCATGCCTGCGGTGGCGCAACGATCCCGCCAGCGTCCGTAAGCGCGGCGCCAAAAGCGCCAAGATGACAAGAAACGGAGTGACGGCGTCTTAAAAAGACGTCAAAGCAAGCCCGCAACCCGTCACATCGGAAACCGTCATGTCGCTCGTGAACCTAAGCAAGCTGATCATCCTGGCCGCCATCTGGGGATCGTCTTTCCTGTTCATGCGCGTCGCCGCTCATGATGTTGCGCCGCCCTTTCTGATCGCCATGCGGGTGGGCTTGGGCGCGCTGTTCCTGCTGGCGGTTGCGCTGTGGCAGAGGAAGGGGCTCGATATCCGCAGTCACTGGAAGCATTTCCTGATCCTGGGGGCGCTCAATACCGCTGTACCGTTTACCCTGTTCGCCTTTGCCGCCCAGACCTTGCCGGCGTCGCTGATGTCGATCCTGAATGCCACGGCGCCGATCTTCGGCGCGGTCATTTCGGTGGTGTGGCTGCGTACCGCCATGACGTGGAAATCGGGCCTGGGCCTGGTGCTGGGGATCGCCGGTGTCGCCATCTTGGTCGGGCTGGACGTAGCTTCATTGACTCCGGCCACCCTGCTGGCCGTGGCGGCCGGCCTGGCTGCCGGCTTTCTTTACGGCCTGGCCTCGGTCTATGCCAAGCAGGCCAGGAGCGTCGACGGCTTTTCCAACGCCCACGGCAGCCTGTGGGCGGCCTGTCTGTTCATGTTCCCGGCTGCGCCCTTCTTTGTCCCGGCCATTGCCCTGTCGGGGCCGGTCCTGTGGTCGATTGTCGCCGTCGGTATCCTGTGCAGCGGTATCGCCTATCTGCTCTACTTTAACCTGATCGATCATATCGGCGCCGCTCCCACGCTGAGCGTCGGCTTCCTGATCCCGGTCTTCGGCGTGCTGTGGGGCGCCCTGATCCTGCATGAGCCGATCGGCCTGCAGACTGTACTGGGCGGAGCCGTTGTCCTGGTCGGTACAGCCCTGATCACCGGGTTCAATCCGTTGGCCATGCTGCAGCGCAAGCCTGTCAGCGTCTCCTGATCGGCAAGGTCTTTGTCGGCAGCGAAAATCGGGTTGATACCAACCCACTTTGACTTTGACATTCTTTCCGCAAGGGGCCCCCTCCGTCTCGAGCCTCGCCGGCAGGCAGCGCTACGATCTTCGATCTCCGCTTGCTCGCCATGGCACGGGCCACCCCGCTCCCCATCGAAGCGATGGGGAGGAGAAAAAAATGTTCAATGGTTTCTTCTCCTCCCCATTTCAAATGGGGAGGTGCCGAGCAAGCGAGCCCAAAGGGCGAAGCGCGTCGAGGCGGAGGGGTCTACCTACTGTCAATGTGTCAATCTTTTCGTTGAAAGGCATCACTCTCAATATCTTATACGCCATCTCCACGCGGGGGAGATCGAGGCGCGCATAGCGAAGCAGACGGTGGGGTCTTTTTGCGTGCGCCAGCCTGGAAGAGTCAAATCCAAGCACCATTGGTACAATACCGGATCCTGGCCGTCCCGTGAGCCCGTAAAGACACCTGGCGACACCGCCGGAGTGTCTTTACGGCGCAGGAACAGGTTTTTTCGCCAGATGTTCAACCACCAGCCAGATCAGGATTGCCAAAAGCGGCAACACCACGGGCGCGTACTGTCAGAAGGTGCCGACCATGGCTGGCGGCAGAGTTTGCTGCTGACCCAGGAAAAACGAGCCTGAGGCGATGAACAGCGACATGCACATCCGCCACAGATGACGCGAGATCCGCGATACCCCGGCTATGCTGCGCCGGATTATGACGTGGATCTCACCCGACGCTGCGAACAGACCGGCGACGATGAACAGCGCGAAGGCCTGGGGCGGCGATCCATCCACGGTTCCGGACGGGTCGTTCGCCCCCTGCCACATGAAAAGCCCACCGGCGGCAACGATCGCCAAAGCCGTGGCCAGGCCGCCATATTCGATCCAGCCGACCTTCGGGGCGCGCAGTCGCGCTTGCCAACCCACGATGAGTCAAGATTTTCGCGGGTTGGTATAACATCTGCGCTACGATACTATATCGGAATGATTTTGCCGAAATCGGGCACAAAGTCTCAGGGGCCGCAGTGAAGGCGATATGATGTATTTCTCGCCGTCGAGAGGTTCGAAGTAAGGTTTTGAACCAAGGTTGGACACGGATAAATACACGGATTTTCGGGCCGGCCTGAAGCGTCTGCTCAGCGGCACATATCCGGTTTTGAACGGCGAAACAACATTCGGAAAAGCCGCAAATCCGAGTCTATTCGTGGTTCCGATGTCACGTAGATGAAACCGCTTCGCGGCGTCAGACTTTCGATTTTCCTATGGTGCTTGGTAAGGGCGACGAACGAGTGCCTCGAGCGGGGTGTGTTTTGATGGAATTAAATTTACGCTCCAAGGATTTTTTCGTCGCGCAATTTTTCCGGAAACGGGAGCGCCCTTGCGGTGCCTCACACTTTGCCGGATTGCGCTTTAGCCGAGGCTGATCTGGTTCTTCAGAGCGTCGGGTGTTGGCAGGAGCCGATTCTGGAAGACGAGGGAGGCGGCCCCCATGGCAGCCGCGTCGACCGAGGTCGAGGCGGTGCGGAACCAGGCCATGGCAAAACGGTTGCGATCGGTCTGGAACATGGTGTTCAGCCGGGCGCACAGTTTTTCGGCGATGAAGACGGGTAATTGCCCGCCGATGAAATGCATGTCGGGGCTAAGCAGGTAGGTGATGGCGAGAAAGGGCTCGGCCATGTATCGGGCGGCCTTTTCGACCCAGGCGTCGATGGCCGGGGTCATGGCGACATCGTCAGCTTTCAACTCGTCCGGGTGCGACACGGCAAAGCCGTGGGCCGCCAGTTCCCGGTACAGGGCGTAGAGCGATACGGCGTCCCACAGCGTACTTTTGCCTCCGTCCGGCGAGGCTATGGGGATATTGCCGATTTCACCGGCATGGGTCAGGCTGCCGGCATAGGGCTGGCCATTGATGATCAGGCCGCAGCCAAGACCGGCGCTGATCAGGGTGTAGACAAAGGTCTTGTGGCTGTGCCCATGGCCAAACTGCGATTCGCCGATGGCGGCGGAGGTGGCGTCGTTTTCGGCAAAGACTGGCATCTCAAGGTGCGCCGCCACCACGCGGGCAATATCCACAGTCGACCATTGGTCATAGGCGGCGGGCCGTCCGGTGACCTCAACCTCGCCCAGCCGGTCGGGAATGGCGAGACCGACGCCCAGGAGGCGGCGGCGCGCAAAGCGGCGATCGGCAAAGATCAGGTCGAGATTGCTCTTAAGGAAATCAAGCACGTCTGATGGCAGGGCGAAGTGCCGGTCGAGATAGACGCGTTCGCGAACACGGCCGCCCAGGTCCATGACCAGGAAGGTCATGTGGTCGCGGTCGATGTTCAGCCCAATCGCATAGGCGCCATCGGCGTTGATGGTGAGCCGGGTCGCTGGTTGTCCCCGTAAACTGGCTGTGCGGCCGGCCTCGACGACCAGGCCTTCGGCGATGAGGCGACGCGTAATGTTGATGATCGATTGCTGGGTGAGGCCAGTAACGGCGGCGACTTCGCCGCGTGTCGCCGTACCGGCAGCGCGTATCGCCTGAAGGACGACGCGCTGATTGTAGTCACCTGCGCGTGACAGATTTGTTCCGGAAAGTTCTCGTCCTGTCGCTGCGCGTTTTTTGGCGTGCGTAACCATCTTCGCTTTTTGTCGCCCAACACTACAGATGTTTTTGGATAGTCTTGAATCTCAGCCTTAACAGCGCCCGGCGGATTATCAAATAGATATCGTAAATGAACAGTTATGTTGCCGGCATGATGACGACGAAGGTCTTCAGGACCGGCTCGACCACCTCCCATTTGCCCGTGTAGCCAGGGCGGAAGATGAAGTGATCGCCCGGCCGCAGGTGCACCGGTTCACTACGGTCTTCGGTAACGATGGCATAGCCTTCGACCAGGGTACAGTATTCCCACTCGTCATAAGTCACCCGCCAGGCGCCCGGCGTCGAAGCCCAGTAGCCAGCAAAGCGCGTATCGTCCATCGAGGCATCCAGCGTCCACACCGTAAAGCGCGGATCGCCGGCAATCACCTTTTCCGGGTTCGGCGCGCCCTGTTCCGGCGGCGGCAGATCCGAACGGTCAAAGCGAATGAAGTGCGTCATGGCGAATCTCCCTGACGCGAAGGTAACACGCCCCCATCCTGACGCAAAATGGCGGCTTGTGCCCGGCAGCAGCGGCGGCTAAGTTAAGTTGTAATGGATTACAACGAGGCCTGATAACGGGCCCGATTTGGGAGAAGAAACCATGAAACGCATTCTGATGATGGCGGCGGCTGGCTGGGTGCTGGCCGGAGCGGCGTTCGCGCAGCCCAACCTCAAACTCAACGACAAGGGCTATTTCGAAGCGCCGGGACTGAACGTCACCGTCTTTGCCGACATCTATCCTGACGGGCACCAGACGGGTGTTACCGTCATCCAGCACGGTACGCGCATCGCCGCCAACGGTGATCTGCGCCTGGAGCCGTCGCCCGGCCAGTGGTCGCCCATGCCAACCGGCGAAGGCGCACTGGCAATCGATACCGCGACAAACACCGTTACCCAGCGCCTGCGCTATCCCGACGAGTCGAAGGATCGCAAGGGTTTCAACCCGATCGACTATCCCGACCTGAAGTTCAGCTACGGTGTTCGCGTCACGCCGTTAGACGGCAATGCCTTCCAGGTCTCGGTCGATCTCGATCAGCCGCTGCCAAAAGAATGGGAAGGCAAGGTCGGCTTTAATTTCGAACTCTTCCCCGGCGAGTTGTTCGGCAAATCCTGGCTGATGGACGGCCAGGGCGGCATCTTCCCGCGCCAGGCCAACGGGCCAATGGAAGAGGATGGCGGTACGCTGGTCACGGCCGACATGGCGCGCGGCAAGACCCTGATCGTGGCCCCCGACAGCCCGCTCCAGCGCATGAAGATCGAAAGCCGCACCGGCCAGCTGGAGCTGCTGGACGGGCGTGGCAATTTCAACAACGGCTGGTACATTGTCCGTGAACTGACCAGGCCGGGCGCTACCAAAGACGCCGTCACCTGGATCATCACGCCCCATACCGATCCTGACTGGCGCTACAAGCCGGTGGTCCAGGTGTCCCAGGTCGGCTACCGCCCGGGTCAGATCAAGGAGATCGTTATCGAGCAGGATCCGCGCGACACCCAGGCCGACCCGCTGATTGTCTACAAGATGGGGGAGAACGGCCGCCAGGAGGTTCGCCGCGTGACGCCGCGGGGCTGGGGGAAGTTCCTGCGCTATCACTATCTGAAAGCCGACCTGAGCGATATGCGTGATCCCGGTATGTACCAGGTCGAGTATCGCGGCGAGGTCAGCCACGCCTTCAAGATTGGCGAAGACGTCTATGACCGCCATGTCTGGCAGCCGACTCTGGAATATTTCCTGCCGGCCCAGATGTGCCACATGCTGGTCAAGGAAAAATACCGCACCTGGCACGGCATCGATCACCTCGACGATGTCCGCATGGCGCCGGTCAATCTCAACCATTTCGACGGCTATCTGCAAGGCGGCTCGACCCTGACCAAGTACCACCCCGGCGATCATGTCCCCGGCATGGATCGCGGCGGCTGGCACGACGCCGGCGATTATGACCTGAGAGTGGAAAGCCAGATGGGCACGATTTGGCTATTGGCGAAGATGGTCGAAGAGTTCGGGCTCGACTACGACGCCACGACGGTCGACCAGGCCACGCGCGTTACCGAGATCCACAAGCCCGATGGCAAGAACGACGCCTTGCAGCAGATCGAGCACGGGCTTTTGTCGGTGGTCGGCGGCTACAATGCCATGGGCCGGACCTATCGCGGCATTATCGAACCGTATCTCGAGCAATATACCCTGCTGGGCGACGTCACGACCCAGACCGACAACCTACACCACGACGCCAGCCTGAAGCCGGGTGAAAAAACCGGCACCCATTCGTCCCTGACCGACGACCGCTGGGTCTTCACCGAGGACAACCCCAACCGCGAGCTCGAGACGGCGGCGCAACTGGCCGCGGCCTCGCGGGTGATGAAGACCTATAACCCGCAATTGTCGGCGGACTCGCTGAAAGCCGCCCAGGACCTGTACAGCAAGGCCTATGACCGCGCGACCAGCCTGAAGGCCAAGGTCTTCGTCCTGTCCGAACTGGCCCAGACGACGGGTGATCCCGCCCTTGTCAAGAGACTGGTGGCGTTGAAACCTGAGATCGTCACCCATATCGATCAGGCCGGTCCGGTCCTGGCCTCGGCGATGCCGCTGATCAAGGACAAAAAATTCCACAAAGATGTCGCGGTCGCCGTTAAGGCGCACCAGGAGAAGCTGGCCCAACAGGCGACCGAAACTCCGTATGGTGTGCCGTACAAGCCCAATATCTGGGGCGCCGGCTGGCAGATCCAGGAATTCGGCGTCAACCAGTATTTCTTCCGCAAGGCGTGGCCGCAGCACACGACGGTCAAGCTGCAGCACGAGGCGCTGAACTTCGTCCTGGGCGTCCATCCGGGCAGCAACACCTGGTCGTTCGCTTCGGGTGTCGGCGCCAATTCGGCGACCACGGCCTATGGCACCAACCGCGCCGACTGGAGCTATATCCCGGGCGGCGTGATTTCGGGCACGGCGCTAATCCGGCCGGACCTGCCCGAGCTGAAGATCTGGCCCTATTTCTGGCAGCAGGGCGAATACGTCATGGGTGGCGGTGAGACCAACTACATGTTCCTGGCCCTGGCGGCGGCACAGAAGGCCGATGCCAAGAAGTAATTGAATCTCTATGAGCGAAGGCGGAGGAGGGGCTATGCTCAACCTCCTCCGCAAAGAATCGTTCCTGGTCATCGCTGCCGTGACGGCGGTGATGGCCATACTGTTCGAACACGCCATCGTCCAGTCGGGCCAGCTGGTGTCGCAGATTGCCGGCGTGGCGCTGATCGGTGTGATCATCCTGGCGTCGCTGCGCGTCGCTCACCATGCCGAGATCCTGGCCGAAAAGGTCGGAGAGCCCTACGGCACCATGATCCTGACCCTTTCGGCGGTGCTGGTCGAGGTGGTGATCCTTGCGATTATGCTCAATGGCTCGCCGTCTCCGACCCTGGCGCGCGACACGATCTATTCTGCGGTCATGCTGGATATCAATGGCATCATTGGCGTTGCCGCAATCCTGGGTGGGCTGAAGCACGGCGAGCAGCCCTATAACGACGCCTCGGGCAAGACCTATACCGTCATGATCATGACCGGGATGGGCGTGTCCATGCTGGTGCCGGAGTTCATCCCTACCCGCTACTGGCAGGCCTATTCGGTCTTCTCCATCGCCATTATGATCTTTCTGTATGGCATGTTCCTGCGGCTGCAGACGACCCGGCACAGCTACTTCTTCAGCTACAGCTACGAGGCCAAGGGGGCACAAGCCGAACACGGAGCAGAGAAGGCCGGCCGGGCCTGGCATTCGGTCGCCATCCTGGTTGCGGGTCTGGCGCTGATCGGGCTATTGGCCGAGGTTATGTCGAAAACGTTGGAGGTCGGGCTGGATGGCACCAACGTGCCACCGATCTTCTCGGCTTTGGTGGTGGCGACCATTTCGGCCAGCCCGGAAATTCTGACCGCCTTGCGCGCGGCCCTGGCCAATCGCATGCAGCCGGTGATCAACATCGCGCTTGGGGCATCCTTGTCGACCGTCGTCCTGACCGTGCCGGTGATCGAGTTCCTGGCCCTGCTGCAGGGCGAGAAGATCGTCATGGCCCTGACGCCGGTCCAGAGCATCATGACCACCCTGACATTGCTGGTCGCCGCCATCAATCTCAATGACGGCCAGACCAATGCCATCGAGGGTACGACGCACCTGGTGCTGTTCTGCGCCTTCCTGATGCTGGCCTTTATGGGGTTGTGACGACTACTTCGCCGGGAAGGTGAAGACCAGGCGGACGCGCTTGCCTTTCCAATCTGCCGGGGCGCTGAAGCGGCGCTTGTAATGACCATGCTCGCGGGCTTCGCCTTCGTTGCCGTAGTTGTAGGTGCCAAAGCCGTGCTGTTCCCACATCGACGGTACGGGTATCGTCGTCTGTTCGCCGGCCCGGCGTCCACCAGTGACCGAAAACTCCCAGGCCACCGCGTCTTTTGGGCCTTTGCCGGACAGATAGACCCGCTCGGTCTGCGGCGCAGCCAGGACGGCAGCCGGCAGGAAAGCCAGCAGGTAGGCGGCGACCAGAGCGCGGAAACAGCGATTGAGACCCATGGAAGCCCTGCTTTTTTGTCGTTGACGCCGCAACCCCGGCAGGCTTTGAACGTGCCTTAGAGCGAGATGGCTTTAGGCAGAATCACCAACTCGCTCTAAGTTTTTGTTTTGTCGCGCAATTTATCCGAAAAGTGCGTCACACTTTATCGGATTGCGCTCTAGCCGGCAATCAGTCGCTCAATTGTAATATCATTAACACGCCGGCGTTCAAGCGGGCGGTTACGCTGAACTCGGTCAGTTTGTGTATTCGCCTTGCCAGTTCTCGTGACCATGTCGGACGCGTACAACCACGATGCCGTCCTCTTCGATCTGAAAGAAAATCAGATGCGACCTGTAGGGATGCACATGCACGGGAGGCCGCAACTCCACGCGTTGCCGGGCGACACGAGGGTTTTGTGCCAGAAAGCCGACAGTCGTGCGCAGACCATCGAGATAGACTTCGGCCTGTCGCCGTCCGAACAGTTCCGAGCCTGTCAGGTATATACCGATGAGATCGCTTTCGGCTTCCTCCGTAAAGCGGTAGCTCATGGCTTCGTCAGGCCCAACTCATCCGCCTGGCGGCGGGCGATCGCCATGATCTCTTCAAAGCTGTGCGGACTGATACCGCTGTTGAGACCTTCGGTAATTTTGGCCTGCATGGCGGCGATCTTTTCGGCGCGTTCCTTGTCGCGGCGAATCAGATCGCGGACATAGTCGCTGCTGTTGGCATAGCGACCGTCTTCGCTTCGACTTTCGACCCAATCCTTCAACTGGTCGGGCAGGGAAATGTTCATCGTCGCCATGGTTTGTCTCCTGAAGCTCAGGATAGGCCATTTGGCAAACTTTGTCAAAAGCCTAGTTTTGGCCCAGCTTTTCACGCAGGATCGCGAACGGTGAGTAGGGGTTGATGTAAGGCTGCGGCTCAGGCTTGGGGCCGCGCGGCTTGTCACCCCTGTCGTTGCCGCCCTTGTCGTTGCCGCCCTTACCCTTTTCGCCGCCCCGTTTTTGATCCCGGGTCTTGTCGAACTTGGGCGGGCGGTTGCGGTCGCGTACCGGCTGGCCCTCGGCGCCCTCGGCGGCGGGTGGCCGGAAGCGCTCGCGGTCGAACTTTTCCTTGTTGCCCTGGGGCTTGTCGCGCCGGGGACGCGGCGGGCGCGGTTCCAGCGACTTTTGCCGCCAGCCCAGGCGTTCTTCCATCTCAGGCTGGGCCGGTTCAGTCGCCACAACTTCGTCGGAGGGAGCGTCTTCGACAGCCGGCGCCGCTTCGATCACCTCGGCCAAATGTTCGGCTGCGGTTTCGATCGGCTCGGCGATGATATCGGCGGGGATGTCTTCGGTGACGATCGCCTCTGCCGGCGCGTCTTCGACCGCGACCTCTTGTGCCGGGGCATCTTCAACCGGCGTTTCGGCAACAGCCACCTCTGCCACCACCGGTTCCGGCTTCGGCTTATGCACCACGACTGGGAAGGTCTGGGGCGGCACCTTGACGAAGCCCAGGGCCAGCATCAGCTTGTCGCGCTGGTCTTCATTCAGCCCCAAAGGCGCGAAATCGGCCTCGCGCATGTAGAGCGCGCCTTTCTGGAAGATGGCGCTGTTGACGATCTTGTCGACCTGCGACAGCGCCTTGAGGCTGACCGGGCCATGGTCGGGGATCTCCAACAGGCCGCGTAAGGTCTGGGCGCGCGGGCCTTCGCCGACGCCGAAAGCCCGCATATGCTGGCGCATCTTGGGGTTCAGCGCCTCGGGCAGGAACCAGGCGTAGCGGTGGCCGGCGACACCCAGCGCCTTCAGGGCCGCCTTGTCTTCGGGTGTCAGCTTTATGGCTTCGTCGCGACGAACCAGGCCGCCATTTTCATACAGTTGGAACGCTATGGCGCGAACCTGGGGCAAGGTGCCTTCGGCGTCGGCCGCCTGTTTGACCCTGTACAGCCCCTTGAGCTGGTGCTGGTTGAAGATGCGGACGAAATCGCTGACGCGCTTCAGGGCGCGTTCGGCCAGAGCCGGATTGTCGATGTCGCACAAAAGCTTGACCTTGGGCGCGAACCAGTCGGACGGTTCGATGCGGGCGACCGGCTCCTTGTTCCAGTCAATCGTATGGCCACGCAGATGCAGGCTCTTCGACGCCGTCTGGGCCAGGGCGCGCAACCGGTCGTGGAGCACCGGCAGGACGGCGCGGTTGGCCGCCTGGCGCAGGGTCTTGTCGGCGATGACGCTGTCGGCATTGCTGAGCTTAAAGGTCAGGCCTTTTAGCTCACCTACGGCGTGGCCTTCGATGATGACCTGGCCTTCGGGGGTGACCTCGGGCCGCGCCACCTCATCGGCGTCCAGCGCCTTGAGCAGGGCCGCGGTGCGGGCGTCGATAAAGCGCTGCATCAGCGCTTCGTGCAGCCTGTCGGACAGGCGCTCTTCCAGGTCGCGGGTGGTATCGCGCCAGTGGTCGTTGCGCTTGAGCCAATTGCCGCGGTTGGAAATGTAGCTCAGCGTGCGCACGCCCGACAGGCGCGACGACAGGGTGTCGATATCGCCGTCCATATGGTCGAGATCGCGGATTTGCGTCTCGAACCAGTCCTCGGCGACCACGCCTTCGGGCGACAGCCGCGACCAGAACAGGTGCGATACCAGCTTGAGGTGCTCATCGAGACCGGTTTTGCGGAAGTCCGGCAACTGACAGACGTCCCACAGGGTGCGGAGGGTTACGGGGTTGCGGACCTTAAGCGCGACCTCTTCGTCGGCGGCCAGCATCCGCAGGGTGCGTTCGTCGAGCGCCTCCTTGGCGAGGTGCAGGCCGATGGTGTGCGACGGCAGGGTCAGCGACTTGAGCAGGGTGTCCAGGGTCGAAAAATCGAGCTTGTGGTTGCGCCATTGGGCAGCTTCAAGCGGCGCGAAGGCGTGGCTCTGGACCTGTTCGACCAGGTCGTCATCAAGTTCATGGCACTCACCGGTCACGCCGAAGGTACCGTCGTTCATGTGACGGCCGGCGCGACCGGCAATCTGGCCGATTTCCTGGGCGGTCAGGTGACGGACATTTTTGCCGTCGAATTTGCTGAAGCCGGAAAAGGCGACATGGGCGATATCCATGTTCAGCCCCATGCCGATGGCGTCGGTGGCGACCAGGAAATCGACCTCGCCTTTTTGGAACAGCTCGACCTGGGCGTTGCGCGTCTTGGGCGACAGGCTGCCCATGACGACGGCGGCGCCGCCGCGCTGGCGGCGGATCAGTTCGGCGATGGCGTAGACCTTTTCGGTCGAAAAGGCGACGATGGCCGTGCGTTTGGGCAGGCGGGTCAGCTTCTTGGAGCCGGAATAGCTGAGCGACGACAGCCGTTCGCGCCGGATGATCTCGGCGGCCGGAAACAGACGGTGGAACAGCGGCGCGAAGGTGTTGGCGCCGAGGAACAGGGTCTCGAAGCGGCCGCGGGCGTGCAGCAGACGGTCGGTGAAGACGTGGCCGCGTTCGGCATCGCCGCAGAGCTGGATCTCGTCGACGGCCATGAAATCGACCTGGCGCTCCAGCGGCATGGCCTCGACCGTGCAGACGAAATAGGACGGCAGGCGCGGAATGATCTTTTCTTCGCCGGTAACCAGGGCAACGGCATTGACGCCCTTCAGGGCGACGACGCGGTCGTAGATCTCGCGCGCCAGCAGGCGCAGCGGCAAGCCGATCATGCCGGTTGCATAGCCGCACATGCGCTCGATGGCGTAGTGGGTCTTGCCGGTGTTGGTGGGGCCAAGGACGGCAGCGAGCCTGGCGTCGCTGACGGCGTTGATCAGGGGGCGGGTGGGGGACAGGTCTGACACGCCCGAGTCAATAGGCGAGGGCACGGCGAATTGCAAAGCCAAAGTGCGGGGAGGGGGCCCTGGTAAACGAGAGATGACCAACCCGCTGAACGGGACGAAAACAAACCGTGCACGAATCAGCGAAAGTGATTCGTTCTGTTTTTCTTCTCTACAAGATGTGGTGGCCGCAAAATGGATTAACCATAGGCCACGTGCGGACAGTCACCTGAGTCGCGCAGATATGGCAAGTACCACTTTATCCTCCACCGTTTACGGGGGAGGTGCCGAGCAAGCGAGCCTTCAGGCGAAGCGCGTCGAGGCGGAGGGGGAGCCAAGCGCACGAATCCTCCCCTGAATGGAGAGAGAGCACTTACTTCCTTCTCCGCCCCATTTTATGGGGAGGTGGCGGCGCAGCCGCCGGAGGGGTATCTTTCTTTTCTTCCTTCCTTCCACAATCCCCAAAAAATATCGCGAGCTTGCTTCTCTTGCCGCGTCAGACTGTGTAAGTACGCCGTTGAGGCCCCTTAGCTCAGCCGGATAGAGCAAGGCTTTCCTAAAGCAGAGGTCGCAGGTTCGAGTCCTGCAGGGGTCGCCAGTTTTCACGAAGTTACTATCCTGGTCCCGTTGCCTGGCGGGCGGTTCGGGATCGGTCAATCGCTGAAGTGTCTCTCGTGGATATGGTAGACAATGCATGGTTTGGGCTTTCGAAAGCGGCATCTAAAGCTTTACGGCAACCAGATAAGTCGGTCCAAATCGCGACTTACGAACAGGCGCAGACTGCCGGGAAATTTGATCGACCTGTCTCGGAATATCGAGCCTGAAGCCATGCGACATAGGTTGTCCAACTGCTGGAGACCACGCGCCGAAGCCTTGATCGAAAACCACCTGAGCCTTGCTGCCATCGCCATATGTGATATTCAGGTAACGCCCGTGCGGAACGGTCTCCTTGTGATCTAGAACTACATTCAGCCGCTTCAAGCGCCCGTAGGCTTCGATCACACCCTTCGCCGCACTTTCCTCTCGCCAGTTGTGCGAAGCCTGTGTGGGTGGTCCATAGTCAGATGACGATTTGAGATGTTGTGTGAATATCTTGATCTCTGCTCCACGGCCTTTTTCACCCGCAAGTGCCGCCAGGGTGTCGATTAACAGGCGTGCCACAAGCGGCGATGACACATAGGGGTCTTTGTAGGTCATGCCCGTGATGGGAACCGTCGTGTTCAGGCCACATGCGTCGAGAAGCGAGCGTATCTGAGTGGCCATCCTGTTACCAAACAGGCCGATGGAGATATCCAGCTCTGATTCTATCGACGCAAACTTAGTTGTTGGCAAAGGCAACAAACTCGACGGATCGATCGCGGGGTAGTCGGGTAGCCCGGTCAGGCTGCCTCGCGCTATAAGGTGTAGCGAAGGTTGCGCCCAGCTCGCTCCGGGCAAGCCCGCCGCGTCGTCACGGGACGCCCAGGCCAAAGTCCTCACCTGGCCCTTAACCGCTGCCAATACTCGCATGGTAGGATGAGAACCCGGGGCGTCTCCGGACCGCAACTGGATTCCATGCGTCAGGACAAACGCGTGCAAAGCCAACCTAGCGGCCGCATCCAAACCAGGAACCACTGTAGACGGAAGAACAAGGTCTATCTCGTAACCAAGGTGCCTCCAGTTGGAAAAATCGGTCGCGGCACTCCAGGCTGTCAAGCCAGCCGCGTCGAATGTGGGTGTGGCGAATATGCTCAACCTCGCAGCTACGCCGTCTCGAAGAGCTTCACCAATTTCATCGACTACGGAATGCGACAGAACAGCATCGGCCGAGAATTTGTCTTCTTTCGCCAGGGTGGCGGGAAATGACAGATGCTCTCGTAGAAAGTTCAAAGCCCCTAATCGATCAAGGCCATTCTCCTCAACCGGTGCGTCGGACGTCATTACGCAGGCCGCGCAACCGGTTGTGCATCCTGGCGTCTTGCAGTCCAAAACCTTCGAGGCCTCGAGCAGAACGTTTGCCAACTTGCTTTCCAACGAAACGGAAAAGCCTGCCCCACCGGCAGCCTTGTCGAAAAGGAGCATGGAGACGGCTTGTTTGCCGAACCGTCCGGTTGTCTGCTTGACCGAGAAACCCATTTCATCGGCCTCAACGCCGAGTTCGCGGGCCAGACCTTCCCTCAAGGCGATTACCAATGCCGTCGAGCTTGCACGGTTCAGTCCCGCAACCGGCTGAAGTTCGAAAACGTCGGTGGTAATTTCGTGGCCTAAGGTCAAGTTGGAACGTATCTTCCAGGACTGTTCTGTGCCTGGACAGACATCGACAACTTCACCTTTGCGGTGCCGCAGGGGTTTATGCCTGTAAAAAGGCCTGCTTTTGGGATCATTTGCGGTCCAAATTTGCTCGTCGGCTTCAGCTCGACCGCAATAAAGGCAGACGGAAAATCCGCAGCGATGGGGCCCTTTGTTAGCATAGAATACCAGACCTTCGCGACTGCTCCTAAACCGGCCAGCGTCGGGAATAGGTAGTGCCGTCCAAGGTGCGTCACGCGTCGAGGCCTTTGGATCTTCTGGCGGCACATAACTGACGACGTCCGTATCGGCATGGGCCTTCTGGCGAACATCTACGGTAAAACCGCTCGGACGAAGATATTCCACTGGCTCCAGATCGCTCGAGCCACATGCGGTGCAGGCATTGGGCACGCCTCTGCTGGTGTCACTGGTACCGCATGCCCTGCATGACCAGTGGTATTTGAGGCTTTGGATCTCGACCAACCCCTCTTCCGTGGCAGGGCGCTTCCAATTCAGCGTCACACCTTCGGATCTATGAACCAGACCATCCAGTACAATTTCAGACCCGGGCGCATAATCGCGGATTGCGAGGTCAAGTGAACGTTGCGGCCCCTGGCTGCGGAAACGTGATCGCCCATCTAGATCTTGATCGTCCTTCTTCGGCGCCTTGGCCGGCAGGAACGTTACGACGTCGGTTGGGAAACCATGGCCCGGCAAGAAGCCTTGGCCGGCCAACGCGCCCAACAGGAAATCCTCGCATAGCCGCTTCAACTCGATATGCATGCGGCTTTTGCCAGCGTCCTTGACACCTTCGTCACGGGCCAGAGCCCGAATTCCCTCCCATTCAGCTACGAAAGCGACTTCAAGTGCATCAATCGCGCTGCGAGTTTCGTCCACGAGATTGGTTTCGCCTTCGAGCACTGAGCGCCGGACCAAGTTTGCGAGCGCAGCACGATGGGCGGCTTTTACGCTAGGCAGGTCCAACCAGCTCTTGAACAGGGCTACAGGACGTTCAGCCAAAATTGGACGAACACCAGCGGGGTCCGCAGGACATCCGAGGAATGTTCCAATCATCATCTGGATTGCATTTCCTGATTGCTCCAGAATGAAGGCACGCAGGAGATAGGCGTTTACGTGCCGCTGAACGATCGGACGGCTACTCAAGGCCACCTTGGGGGCCGCCACTGTGCGCTTGAGGTAATCCGCAGGCTTGCGAAAGGCTTCGCGATCGAGCGGATTATCCTTGCAGAAGGTGAAGGCCAGAGAACTGGACTGCCCGCGGCGGCCGGCACGGCCCACTCGCTGACGGTAGCTGGCGATCGACGGCGGCACATTGGTCATCATCACGATCGAAACGGAGCCAATATCGACACCCATTTCCATGGTGGTGGAGCAATTCAGAATATTGATTTTGCCTTCCTTGAAGGCCTTTTCATATCGGCGGAGACGCTGACTATCCTGCTGCGCCGAATGTTCAGCTGAGCGGGCATACTGGGCGAACTCCGCAATACGATCTGTAATTGCGGTCCATTGCCCGCCTAAGCGCAGCTGCACGATTTCGGGCTCGGATTGCAGCCAGGTTTTAATCTTTTGCGCACCGGGTTGGACATCGACCTGCCCCAGCTGAGGGGCCGGATGGTTAGGCATTGTGACTGGCAACACCGTCAGTTTTTCTTCGACACGTTCGAAGCGGCCATAGGGCGTGATGCCAAAGGGCGTGCGATCCAGAAGCCGGCGCGTAATCTGGCATACATAGGCCTGCTGAACCGGAGCAATCCAGGTCTTGGTAAAGTCAAACGCCCGGTGTTCTGGATCGTTGCCAAAAACGGGTTGCAAGCTGTGCCAGGCCATGCGCATGCATTCGTCCAGGTCGTCCTTGTCGGCAGCCTCATCTTGCCGAAGGACCAACCCTCGCAGCAGCCACATCAATGGCCCAGGCATCTGACCTCTTACACGTCGGATGCTTGGCCAGATCTGCCGCCTCTTGTCGCCATTCGCCGTTTGGTCGGGCGGCAACAACGAATGAAGGCACACCTTGGGCATCAACCAGTGTTGTTCCGAACGAGATACGCCAATAGCACTGTTAGCACGCACAAAATGCGTAACCATCGCGTACAGGAAGTCCTTCCAATCGTCGACGGACTTGCCCTGACGTGCGAAAACCGCTGGTGCTGATGTAATTGCGTCTATTGACGGAATGCGTAGCCGCGCCAAACCGAGCGTTTCCAGCGAATTGGCTTTTCTTGGTCGCCGAGCAAACTCGCGCAACAACATGAACCTGGCTAGTTTACGTGGTTCATTGAACAATTCAGGATCGCGCGGTTCCCAGACGTCCTTGATCCAGTTCTCAATTTCCGGTCTGGCAGCGAGTCGATCGACCATGTCGTCCCAGGCGACACCGTCCGTCGATCCGGAGGTCAACTTCGATAATGCCTCCTTACGCTTTTGGATTTCGCCCTCGATAATGGGCATGGGACTTGCCTGGTAAGCCGCCTCCCACTTGGCAATATCCGCCTGAAGTTCCCCAATAACGCTATCGTCCTGGCTTGCCATCATGGACGCCTGAACAGAATGATACACAAACGAACGCACAAAATTTCGCTCCGCCTCGGCCTGGATCTTGGCGGACAGACGCGCTGTACCCTGTCGGCTGTCGGTGAAGGAAAGAAGCCGTCGGCCATCTGACGGCAATTGCCCCGATAGGGTCGTGGCGGGATCTACGCCCTCAAGCAAGAGCGGCGCAGCGTTTCCAATAAGGAAGGGCGCGCCAAAACGCATGGGTCGCATAAGGTGATAGATGCCGGTCTTGGCCTTGACCTGGCAACAGGGGCATCGTTCATCAATCGGAAATTCGTCGTAGAGGAATGTGCTACAGCCATCGCCAGCCTTGTCTTCGACATTCCATGTCTGCTTGTTCAGGTTTAGCGAGCGGGCGCGGGCCATAGGATTGGCCGCAAGGAGGATATGCGGATTGGCTGCCGGCGCGAAGATTTCGCGGTTATCCTTTTCGCCGTCGTCCGCCTCCTCCGGCGGGGCCTCGGTGTCGGCATCCAGGTCAAATTCATCACGCACAGCAATGCGTACTGGCGAAACCAGCCTGCCCGTCTCCAGATCCTCCTCGGCATCTAGGAACGCCTCACCACATTCCGTGCAGTTAATTGCCTCAAGCACAGGCGCCTGACAGTCCGGACAAGTATTTGCTTTTTCGGTGAATAAACGTCCAAATGGCCACTTTTCTGGCCGGCCGCGGCACTTCGGGTTCAGACAACTCCAGACACCCGGCACGGCGCGCTCAAAGGCGTGGATACGAACCGGCGCCAGACGTTCTGGCTCACCTGTGTCAGGGGCTAGCCGCTCGGCACGAGTCAGGAGATTGACGAACGCTTCACCATTAAGCCCAAAACGCTTGCCAATGCGCCCTGCCTGCTCCAGCGATTGCGTACCCTTGTGTAGCCTTTCTATAAAGCCCCAAACATCCGGATCTGACCCGAGATGGTCGTATAGATAGCCCGGGTCAGCCGTCTCGAGGTCTTCCGCTTTCGACGGCGCCCTGTCCGGCTTGCCGGGCATCTGCCGGTCGCCTTCGATGACATGGACCTTGGCGTCAGCAATACCGGCGACCTCTGCCAGGAACCGCTGCAAGGTCTGCAGGATATCAGGGCCACTGCCGATCGTGGCGGACGTCGCAACGAAATGCACCTGCTCGGGCTCAGTTTCAAAGGCGAGTAAGACGCGTCGAAGAAGCAGAGCAATCTCAGCGGCAGCCGCCCCGACGAGAGAGTGCGCTTCGTCCAGAACGATCCACTTCAACTTCCCTTTCGACTTTTCTATAATTGGCTGGTCGTCAGCGCGGGATAACATATATTCGAGCATGGTCACATTGGTGACCAGAACGGGCGGCGGACTTGCCCTCAGCTGATTGCGATCGACAACCTGTTCAGGCGTTCGGCGATGATCCGATGTCGGCGCGGATTTCGGCAAATCGCCATTATACAAGCAGTAGCGTATCTTGCCTGCATAAGGCGCCGTCCACGCCGACAAGCGCTCCTTCTGGCTTTCGATAAGGGCGTTCAACGGATACAACATGATCGCCTGCACACCTTCCAGACGTTGTGTCGTCTGTTCCGCCTGGGTGACGAGATCACTGAGAATTGGAAAAAGAAAGCACTCCGTCTTCCCTGAGCCGGTGCCCGATGTCACAAGAACGGACTGTGGGTCCCCCTTGGCGCTGAGTTGCTCCCAGGCTGCGTATTGATGCCGAAAGGGCCGACGGGTGGCAGGAAAGCGGTAATCGTCCGTCGGCGCCAGCCCGTCCAGAACCTTGACGAACCTTGGATCAAGGACGGGCTTTGGCATGTTACCAAGGGCGAAGGGCGCCGTGACAAACGGGTGCGCGCCTTCGATGATCGGTTCTTGCAGCAACACGCCGGCTGAACCCGGCGGCCCCGACATGACGGAGCGCAGATGCGTCTTCAGCCCTTCATGGGCCAGGCCCGACTGTGACAGCACGGCTTCGACGGCGCGCGCGCGAATTTCCGAGAGGATTGCAAACGGTTTCATCGCCTAGGCTCCGTAAAATCTGAGAAAATGGGGGAAGGCTGGTGAGACATAGGGTGACTTCGCGTTCTGATCTTCACGCATCACCCGACGCACCAGACTCTTCGCTTCTGTGTCGAGCGGCAGCTTTTCAAGTGCGCTGAGGGCCAGAAAGGCGGGCGCCAACAGCCCGCCCCAGTCCTTGAAGCTTAGCTGGCTGATATCGGAGGGCAGACCAAACCCCTTTGCGGCCAGCTTGCCGGACAGGTCTGGCAAGGCCATCAGGTGGGTTTCGGCGCTCTCGCCTTCGCTCTGGCCGCGGACATAGGCCTGCGCGATGTCCTGTAACGACGGCTCAGTCGACAAGGCCGGCCCGTTAAAGCCGACCCGGGCGAAAACGGCCGCCAGCGAGCCGTCTAGCGTTGATAAATCTGCAGCCTTGCCTGCTAAACAGCTCATGATCAGGTTAGAACGCTCGGCGGTTTCAACATGCGCAAATGCGGCTTCCAGGCCGGCCCATTCGGCGCCGAACGCTGCACGCCAGGCCGAAATGGGCAAGGCCAGCCAAAGAAAGGGCAACTCGTTTTGCAGGGCAAAGACAGCCTGACGCGAGGCCTCGTCGGTCGTGTTTAGCAACACCCGAACCAGAGCCACAGGCACTTCAGCAAGCCGTGCCAGGGCGTCGAAGGCCGACGCCGGAACGCCATTCAGGGTCACAACATGTTTAACGAGATATGAGATGTCCTCCGGTCTTGCCGCCGGGCTCCCCATCTCTGACAACACATTGGTGATGTCGCCTTGCCGCTTCTTAAAGTCGATTTCCGTGACTGCCGTGATCAGACCCTCTCGGCGTACGAAACTGCGGTCTTTGTTGTCTACCACCACTGGACGAGAAACAACGTCTGGTCCATCACGCATGTAGATGAGCGTTGGGCCGTAAGCTGCCGCAGGCGCTCGGTAGCCTGGCCCCTCAGAGTCGAAGGTCAGTTCATGCTCCTCTTCGGGTTGGCAGACCATTCGGGCGACCACTGTTCCCCTTGTTGCGGGTAGATCGACGAGTCCTGCAGACTGCATCGGCCTGTCAAACCGATATCGACCCAGCCGTACGGAAGGACGACTGTCTCCCAAAAAGGCTAACTCAATTTGAGCGTCCTGATGTCCCGCCTCCGCCAGCATGCTCTCAATCACACTGCGACGCGCGGATAATGCGAATTCACCTTCAAAGGTAACGCAACTTGAGCCAGTCCTGGCGCCGATACGGGATATTTGGAGGCTGGTTCTATAGGGTACCAGTGCAGAGGTACCGCGCAGGCTGGCCAGATCCAGCGTTTCCCCCGGCGCGACAACCGCTCCATCCTTCTTTATGATAACGGCGTCGCGACCTCGAAAAGTAATTCTAACAGGCAGCGGCCTTCCGATGGGCGGAAGCAGGTCGCCGACAAGGCGATAATCGGGCCGGCCAGGGAAGGTGACGCTGAAACCCTCGCTGTGTTGATCGACAATGTCCAGATCAGGACGCCTGGGGCTCAACTTCCAACCTGGAAGATTGACCAAGGCTACATCGCCACGCTTGGCCTCGACCATATTGGCCCGGATCGACGCGCCACCCGGCAACAAACCAAGACAGCGCCTTTCCAGTTGAATGCCGGCCTTCGGGTCCCGCCATGACACTTCCACCAGGCCCAGTTCCTTCAAGGACCCGTCTCGAACGGCCTGCCATGCCTGCCCGGGTCGGCGCCAAAACAGCTCACCGGCAGCCGGCATGCGCAGCTTGTCGTCCTCCCCAATACGCATATCCAGGGCACCTTCGAGGATGTCCAGGTTGGCGTCGGTACTCTCGATGCCAGCCCACTGCGGGTTGAGATATCTTAGCTCCGCCTGCCTCTCGTCTTTACCGGCTTCGACGCGATAACGCAGGTCCGCTGGATCATCGGGCGAACGGAGGTAAAGCGTCCCATCTGTCTTGACCAACCTACATTTGAGATTGGGGACATGTTCAATCTCCAGGATGGCCTCTGGCGTATCAGCCTGGACCTCCCAGTCCGCCGGCATGAGGGCATAAAGTACTTTTGCGGCTCGGCTGGTCGACCCCTGAGCAACCAGTCGAAGCCGGAGGCCATGCTTCTCCTCCTCGGCTTCGAAAACGAGAATGTCAGACCTGATCGCCTCACCATGCGGCCAGACCATTGGATACAAGGTGCTACCCGACGTCAGGGTTGTTGTTACCGGCGCCTTGAAGGCAAATCCCTTGAGCAAGCGTGACAAATCCAGTCGAGGTTTGACGCGCCAAGTGCGTTGATCATCGACCGGCGGTTCAAACAAGGCGAATTCGTCGGCGATAAAGTTGCTCAGCTCTCCGGAGGGAACCGCACGGTAACGGCTGTCCGCAGCTAGCCCTGGAAGCTTATCACGCCTCAGATGGCCATCTGCCACGATTTGCAATGCCGGGATCCATTCGCCTTTTTCAAGGAACAGGTAGCGGTTGGCCTGGATGCCTGACACTGCAAGCCCCGTCAGTGGCTCATTCATCAGGCCGTTGAGCAAGATACGTGCTTCATGACTTTCGGTCTTCGGCACATACACCGGAAGGTCGGCGCGCCAATGCGGATGACAGGCATCGAGGTAGACCACCGCGTCGACCTGCGGCGCCTCCGTGTCGGCCGTGCGGCGCCAATACAGGACGCGATGGACAAGTTCCGCACAGGCATCAATGAAAAGGTCATGCCGGTAGCTCTGCCGCAGCAAATACGCCTCTTCGAAGGAGATCAGGCGGATGGCATCCTCCGACGGATCGGAAACGCTGGCGCGCATCACGGTTCTCAAATAGGCGTTGAGCCACCCGCGGTCCTGGTCCGTGATGACATGGACGGGAATACCGCCTTCCAATGCCAGGGTCAGCAGAAACTCTCGCTGGTTCGCCATCCGGATCAAATCTCGGCGCCAATAGTTTAATCCAAACTCGGTGAGTTTGAGTTTGCTCTGGTAGGGTACTGAAGGAAAAACGTCCGGCGCTAGTTCGTTCCATTCCTTAAACATCGAGGCCGCTTCACGACGGAACCATTCAGCACAGTAGGCAACAAAAAGGCGACCTGCGCGTTCGTCGGGTACGGCCAGCCGACCTTGCCGAGCCAACAGCCGAAGGATCTTTTTTGCGTCGGAATACTCTTCGTCTGTCATGCGATAGCGCGACAGGGGACGGCCATCAGGTCGCTTAAGGCCGCGCGTCAACAGAAACGCGTTTAGCCAGTTACCAACCGGTTTCAATGACTGTGCCACAGGCTCATCACTCGATTTGCGCAAATGAACAATCTGCTGCGCGACCTCGAATTGCAGGTCGATGGCACCTTCGGACCGCCTGGTTTTGAGTTCAGCGTTGATCGCCATCAGGGTTGGAAGATCAGATTTCGATTGCTGGAACAGATCGCGAAGCTGTACTTCCGACAGTGACTTTAGGCCTTTACCTAAATCCATTTCCTTACCCCTAGATCGATTTTTTTTAAACTTATCAAAACGCTACTCGTAACATTCCGCGAAGGCGGAAACTGCGAAGTCACCATAAGTCTTTTTCGCACTACCCGCGAAAGTTCGGTGAACTCATGCGTCCTTCACTCTTTACTTCCGCGACAAAGCTCGATCGTTGCAATCCCTGGTTCTTTTTGATCGGTTCAGGCGCGCGGTGCCACATAGGTGACGGAACACTGCATGCGTTCCGTCATCAAGCCGATTAAGCCTCGGGACAAGCGCAACTCGTGCGTGGCGACAGCTCCTGCGGCGCGGGGAAGGTCCAAAAAGATGATGCGGTCATGGAAGTCACGCAGGTAGCTCTTCTGCCGCCTTTCAAGTCTTAATGGAGACTCCCCCGGGTTGAAGTGCAACAGCCAAAGTTCATGCATGTAGCGCCTTGACTGCTCCTCAGCTTCGCGCGGCTCGGAATGCCGGGGGTCATATTCAATGGCAACCTCATGAAGCCTGGTGACCACTTTGCGCACGTCCCGAATGAAGGCCATCTGGGCCTCACGCGCTTCGCTATTGGCAATGGCATAAGGATCCGAGATCTTTAGTCTTGACACCTTGACCCCGGTAAACAGGTCGAGGATTTCCGTCAGATCGCGCGCGCGTCCCGTAGGGAAGTCCCACAACATGATCGACGGTCGATTTGGCTTAATGCCCGGAAGCGTCAAGATCTTGCGGGTCTGAATACCAACTGCTGGCGAAACCGGTGGCGAGACTGCAGCCGCCACCTCCTCTTTGCTGGCCACGACCGCCAGCGGAACCGCTTCGGGTGCCGGCAGGGCGGCAGTCTCAGGCTCGGCGTCAGGTACAATCTCTTGCGCCACCACCACCTCAGGCGGCGTTGCAGGCACAGGCTCAGGTATCGTCTCAGCCTGCGACTCGGGCGGCGACTCAGGCGGCAAACCAGGCTGCTCATCGCTTGGCGTCTGGGGCTCACGAGCGAAGGTCGAGACGCTGTCGAACAGTTCGGTGATATCGGCTTGGTCGCCCTCGGGCGCCACCAACATGTCACGCGACAAGGCGCGTTTGCGGCTCAACAGGTCGTTTAGTTTGATATCAAAGCTGCTGGGCCCAATCAGTGGGTCCGGGTGCACGGCCATCGGAAGGTAAACCTGGACGGGCCGGGTTTGGCCGATCCGGTAGACGCGGTCCGTGCTCTGGTCTTCAACCGCCGGGTTCCACCACCGCGACAGGTGAATGACGTGATTGGCCGCCGTCAGGGTCAAACCTACCCCTCCAGCCTTTGGGGACAGGATCATGACATCAAAGCTGCCGACTCGCGCCTGAAAGGCCTCGACGAGATCATGCCTTTTCGCGCCGGGGACGCCACCGTGGATACGGCTGGGCGGTGCCTGCAGTCCGAAGCGCGTCTGGATCATCCGTGCCAGGCACGCCTGCATGTCCAGGCTCTCGACGAAAATCAGGGCCTTTTCCTTCTTGGCCTTTACCGCCTCCAGGATGTCCATGGTCCAAAGCAGTCGGGCCGATTGGGCAACGTAGGTGTCATCACTGTCCGACTCATCTGGTCGGTACGGGTGAAGGGAAACCGAGCGCATGGCGTGCAAGGTTTGCAGCATACCATCATTCTTGCCCATGGTGCCTCGCCCAGCCATGGCCCGGCGAACAAGGTCTTCATAGGCGAGCGCCTGTGCCGGTGGCATGGTTATGGCCTTGGCCTGCTCGGTCTTTTCCGGCATTTCTGGCAGGTGGTCGACCTTCATTCGCCGCAGCATGTAGGGTGCGCTCACGACCGTGGCGTCACAGAGCTTGCCGCGAAGGGACCGAAGGGCCGCCTTGTCGGACGGCACGTAGGTCTTCTCGAAATCGCGGCTCAGTCCAAGAAAGCCAGGGCGCAGAACGTCGGTAATCGACCAGATATCCTGGAGGCGATTTTCGACCGGCGTCCCGGTCATGCCCAAGGTGAAACGGGCATTGAGGGTCTTTGCCGCCTTGGTCAGTTGCGACGTCGGGTTTTTGAGTTTTTGTATCTCGTCGAAGACAACCAGCTCGAACGGGCTTTTGGCGAAGCTGAAGTGATAATCGCGGAGTGTCTCGTAGGTCGTCAGAACCACGCCTGCCTTTGCCCAGGCCGCGGCCTCCAATGATGCGCGGCCAGCGACGATGTCTTTTTGATCGAAGCTGTCCTCGTCGCGCAAGGCCTTCAGGTTGGAACCGAAAGCCAGCACAATGTCCCCAAGCCACGGCGGCTGCAGGTGGAGATCGATCTCCTTTCGCCAGTTGGCCAGCAAGCCTGTCGGAGCGACAATAAGGAAAGGGCGTTTTGGGGCGCTCTGGGCAAGCAGATGCGTCTGGAGCCATGCCATGAAGCCAATGGCCTGGTACGTCTTGCCCAGTCCCATATCGTCCGCGAGGAGCCCGCCGCTCTTTCCCGAGAGATAAAGACGTTGCAGCCAGGTCATACCTTCGACCTGGTGGGGCTTGGGTTTGGATCTAATGATTTCCGGAAGGACGAACGCTTCGTCGACCACCGCTTGGGGCGAATGGTCCAGCGTCACATATTCGAGATCGTCGAAGTTTTCTCGAACCGTCAGGAATCGCTTCTCAAGTAGCGATTTTGGAAGAGCGGACGTATAGGGTTGGCCTCGCTGAGAAATCTCTGCTTCGACGAATGACCTGAGCTCGGCCAGGGCCTGACGCGTCTGTTCGGTGGCCGGGATGGTTTGGCCCTCGAATTCCAGTGTAAGCTGGGATGCGGCGATGGCCTGCTCAACTGCATTTGACAGAGGCACGACGTCGGCAGGCGCAATCCCTAAAGGTGTATCATCGCCGATGCGAATGCCGAACTTTTCCGGCATCCACGCATCGGCGACCGGCTTAATCCACGGCAGGACGGTTTTCGTCCAAACAGCGACGCCGGCGACGCGCGCCGAAAACTGCTCGGTCTCGATAAACAGGGACTCCAGATCCGACGCCTCGGCCACTTCGTCGCCAAGTCGCTGACGCAGCACCCTCTGCGGATGCGTGACAAACTCGCGTCTTTGCTCGACCGTACCCGATTGCAGCGCCCTGACTTCCTGGAGGACGGGACGCAGCGCCGGGTCGATGAAAACGTATTGCCCCCCTCTCAGAGGGTAGGCCGGACGAACATCGCGATAATGACGAAAACGCTCATCGGCAAAAACTCGTTGCTGTTGCGGAGTAAGGACATTGTCGACCTCTTCGTCCGGTACCCGTCCTTCGTCGGCAAAAGCACGCACGCCGGGACCAAACAGGACAGGATCGAAGTCAAAGGGATCCTGCCTACCCAGCTTGAGGGAAAAGGCCGAGGCATAGACCACACGCGTCTCATCGAGGTAGCCATTGGTCATCAGGCTGTGGGCGGCGGCTTCGGGAAGAAGGGTCTGTAACCGTGCCACCAAGCCAAACCGCTCGGCCTCGGGTTGGGGAGATGCCAGCGCCTCAGCGGTGCGCCACAGGCTATACAGAGGCTCCGGCAGGCGACGTTTCTGGCCGTCGTAGCTGATGATGGCGCCGGTAACTGTTGCGCGTGCCGGTCCGCCACCGCCCCTCAGCCACCGGGCTTTGAGAACGAAAGACGTCTCATGAAACAGGTTCTGGCTTTGGAGATCGAGCGCAAGTGTTGTCGTGGCCGGCAGCCCCAGCGCCGAGGCCGAAGGGCTGTCCAAATCGGCCACGAGTTCCGGATGCAGCCTGAGTTGCGTGTCCGACACGATGGCACGTGGCCTGCCGTCGGAGGCTATCCGACCATCTTCAATGTCTGCCAGTATTTTTGTAAGGGCTGTTGCGACATTTGACGATGTCGCGGACCATTGTTCAAACGGCAACGGCTTGGTGCCGAGCAAGGTCTTGACCTGCGCCGAGATCAGGACGTCGAGGCCGTCTTGATCGAAGCTAAAAGCGATGGCACGGGTGCGCTGGGTGGTGAACATTATCGGCCAAATCGCCTCGGCATCCAGGACGTTTTCTGCGTCGAAAAGCCGGTTTCAACTTCGATTTTTCGCGCTATTTTTCTTTGCCAGGAGAAGCTGTCGGACCCATAGTGCGAACCATCGAAAGGTGCACCCGAAAGCTCGTAGGCGTCGTAACGGGTCTTGTAGAGCCGGGGCGCGTTTTGGCTGGCGGATGGCCAGATATTGTATTTTCCGTTGTGGCTCCATTCCGCAACGGTCAGGTCGCCTATTTTCATAATGAGCGCTGCGTGGCTTTGTGATTTGCCAGTAAGGGTTGCAAAACCCAAGGCCGCGTCGCCTCCCGTTGTCCTTGCAACATGCCTGGCCTGAGACGCACCGTTGGCGCCAAAGGCCACCCACGCCTCACTGATGTAACCGGGCTCAAGGTAAGATGTCCAGAATGGGCGCCGGTAGGCCCACATACGCATCTCATCGGCTGAGAGAACCTGGTCAATAATGTCGAAAAACTGATAGACCGAGGCCCGGGTCAGCCAGCGCATCAGCACGTCATAGGCCTGCGCAGCCTGGCTCTTTACCCTGGCCCACCTTGCCGGCTTTACGCGCGGATCACCGGCAAAGGACTCAAGTTCGGCCAGGAGGGCTGCCTTGTGCGCTGCATCTGGTTCCGATGATTGCCAGGGCATCAGAAGGGCCGAAACATAGGCGGGGAATGCCTTTTCATAGCCAAAGCGATCGCCGCGCCGCGCCCACTCCATCAACCGGCGCTGTTGCCCTTGCGCCTTCGCTGAGCGACTGGCCGACACGATGATGCATGCCGCGGCAAAAGCGGCCTCACCGAGGCTGCCGGTTAGAATGGTGTCGCTCAGGCCCAGGTCCTCAAAGACTTCGCGAACAGGCGCTTGGCTGGCCAAAATATGGATGGCGAGCTTGGCGGGCGCCTCTTCGGCGTTGAACAGGGCATAGGTCTCTGACCGGTCCCGCCAGGCCCAGTTCCATTGCATCACCTGCTGGTCCAGCCAGTTGGCAACAGCGACACAGCCCGGCTTTGATGGGTTGTAGTGCTCCAAATATTGATAGATCAGAATGCGTGTGGCTGACTTTTGCGCCCGCGTAGCCAGCTCCGATAACAAAGCCGCTGTGACCGTGGGATCATCGATAAACGGCCGAGGTTCATCGAAAAAACCGTAGGGACATTGGCGCATCTCGGCCGGGCTGACGCTGGCCAGTGTATTGTTGGATACCCGGTCAACAAAACGCGCCTGAAGTTCAGCCACGTCCAGGCCCTTGGGTGTCCCTGAACCGAAGTCTGGCAAGGCTTTGATGGCTTTGCGCATCTGGATGGGCTCGACATCTCTGACGCGGATAGGCCCGCTGAATTCTTTCGGCGAGGTGACCGCATCCCTGAGGCTCATTGGCGTAAACCCTGTTCTTTTAGGGCCTTGACGACCTCGTCGCTGGGCGGCGCGGGCATATCGCTGAGCGGGGCGGCCATCAGTATTCTCAGATCAATACGACGGTTCATGGCTTTGGAGGCGGCATCGGTCTCCCGATAGGCGGGACGCTTGTCACCGTAACCACTTATGCTGAGTACGGTCTGGCCTGAGGTGCCCGGTACTGCATGGCTTGACGTGCCTGATTTCAGATTTTCGAGCTCCGGCTCAACCGATGTCAGGCGGGCATATGTATTGGAAGCGCGCTTGACCGACAGTTCGAGATTGTTGCTGATGCCCGGCCGACCGGCGAAAGGGGTGGTATCGGTATGGCCCTCGATAAACAAAGCTTCGATTTTTATCTTTTCGCTGCCGGGACTGCAGTCGGGCGATCTTTGTACCTGATTGGTATAGCAGGGTATGACCTTGTACAGCGCCTCGGCCAAATACTCGGCTGTCGTCCTGCCAGAGGGTGTAAGAGCGTCCTCGCCGCTGTCGAACAAAGAACTCGCCGGCAATCGCAAAATACCACTTTCCGGCAAGATGATAACCTGCAGTTTAGGATCGCTTTTTTCAATCTCGTCCTTTAGTCGGGTCAGGATCTGCGTGCGCTCGTCCTTCGCTTCGGTCCTGCGGTCGGCCTCCTTGCGGAACTGCAAAGCGTAATACATCATCAGAATAATGAAGATGAATACCAGCCCCACCATCATATCCGTCATGGACACGAAGTAATTCTCTTCTTCGACATGCTCGGTGAAATGCTCGTCGTCGGAGGCAATCATCGACCAGACTCCGCCCTGGATTGTTTCTTGAGCTCATCAGCCAGTTCGGAGATGGCTTCGGAATTTTCCTTGAGGGGTTCCAGCACCCCGCCCAGACGACTGACGGCTTTGCCCATCTCGGCATCGAAGTTCTGTGAGAAGGTCTCAAAGGTTTTCATCGAGTTGGACAAGGTCTGGGTCATTTGCCCCAGGACGCCCTCCAAGGATTTGTCGACGCCGTCAAAGTGGGAGCGATAGCTGGTCCAGGCTTCTGTCGCTGACGACTGGGTGTCAGCGATGCCATCGGCCAAGCCTTGCATAGCCTTCAAGGCCTCGAGCGCCGATTTTTCGCTCTCATCGAGCTTTGCTGCAATCCGCGTGGCGGCCTCTTGCAGTGCCTTGGCCGCATTAGCCACCGGCGTTGCCGCGGTCGCAAATCCACCCGCCGCGTCGGCCATCGAGGAAGCTGCCGATCGCGCCCCGTCAGCGGTGTTCATAAAGGCCTCGGCCGTGCTGGAGGCATGGCGTTCGCTCTTTTCGATCGCGGTGGCCAGAGCAGCAATCCTGAGCGCAGCGGTCTCGACGGCCTCCGAAATCGATTTACCGGCGTCGGCGAAGGATTTGCTGGAGTCTTCGATCGCCGCACGGACCAACGCTTGGGCTTCCTTTGCCGCCGAGGTCATGGCATCGCCCATCTGGGCCTGAAGATCGCCGGCGACCTTGGTGCCGGCATCCTGAAGGGATTGGACGGCACCGGCCATGGCGGCCTGGGTCTGCTGATTGGCCGCTTCGAACCCGGCCATGGTCAGTTGCAGCAGATCGGCCTGCTGTTTGCGCGCGGCCTCGGCGTCTTGGGTAATGGCCGCGCCAATTTCGCCGACCTGGCCGGTCAGGCCGGAAAAGGCTTCGCGAATGTCCTGGGCGGCCTGGGCGAAGTCGGCGCCAGCTGCCCTGATCTGCTTGGCGGCGTCCTCGCCGGAGTCCTGAACGTGCTCAGACAGCCCCGCCAACTGCTCGCCAAGGTTTGCGAGCGTCTTGGCCAATTCACCCAATTGACCGCTGGCGGCGCCCTCGATGGCCTTGCCAACGCCCTCGCCAAGCGATTTGGAAAGGCTGTCGCTCATTGAGTCCATAGAGCTATGCAGCGCGCTCAGAGAGGCCTGCATCGGGGTCATCACCGCCTGGAACTGTTGGCCGACCTGTTCGCCGATCGACAGGGCCAGGTCTGTGTTGAACTTCTCCAACTGTGTCGACTGGCGCTTGAGCTCATTGAGCTGCTGAACGGCCAGCAACTGAGCAGGGACATACATCAGGCCCTTTTCCAGAAGGTCGCAGAGGCGATTGACCTCAGTGTTCAGGCGCCGGGTCATTTTGTTTTCAACGAACCGCAGCATCAATGAGGCGCCAAGCCCGGCAATGGAGCTGAAGAACTTGGCAGCGGCGACGCTCAACAGGCCCTGGAGTGCCACTTGGGACTGCTGCGCTGTGCTGCCGGCCTCCATACCTTCGGACGCTGTGTGCAAGGCCACGACGATGCCGATAAAGGTTAGGATCAGGCCAATGCCGACGAAGGTATTGGACCAGAAGATCAAGTCTCTGGGCTGCGGAATAATCCTGACGAAGAAGGCACTCGGACGCGCGGTATTGCGAATGGGCGTCTCCGACTCGTCGACGATCGTCTTGTGAAACTCCTGCCAGGCCCGCACCAGCGGTTCAGCCCCTGGTGCACGGTCGTTCATGGCTCCCGTTACCTCGCCAAACGACTCGGCGAAAGCTTGCCTGGCGGCGGAAGGGTCTAGGTCGTCACCCAGCGCCGCCTCAAGCGTCTTAAGGCGCGTCGCAACGGCCGCATGGAAAGGTTTCAACCGCTGGCTGGCACGGAACCAAAAATAGCCAGCCCAAATGAATAACCCGGGAAGCAGAATGAGAGGCGCGACGAACTCTTGCTTGAAAAAGATGCCCAAGAACCAGAAAATGGCATCCAAAATAGGCTTATCCACAGTCATCCAACCCCTGTCTCACGTCAGTCCTGGCAGCAAAGGGCTACCGGTCGAACGTCATCAAAATGCGCGCTTGTCCGTTGTCTTAGCGGAGAATTTCGCGTTCAACCAGTCATTGAGTTAACGGAAAACAATAACGCGGGTCTCTAAAGGTCGCCCAGAAACTCCGAAGCAGGTTCGACGCCGCACACCAGCAGGTGGTCGCGGGCCCGGGTGCAGGCGACGTACAACAGGTGACGTTCGGTGGTGTAGACCTCTTCCAGATCGGCCTGATCGCTCACCGCCTCGATGCGCGTCTGGTTGGGGATGACCTCGTCGTCGCAGGCCATGACCGCGACGGCGCGGAACTCCAGCCCCTTGGCGAAATGCATGGTGCTGAGATTGAGCCGCCCTGGCTCAACGGCCGAACGATCGTCCAGCTCCGTTGCATCCAGTCCCGCCGCCCTGGCCACCTTGCGCGCCCGGACCATTTCGGCGTCGGAGCGGACAAAGACGACGATCTCATGGGCAGCAATACCCTGTGCCAGGCGCTGCGAAACCCAGGTGGCGACGTCCTGCGTTTCGGCGACTTCGGTGTCGAAGGCGCGAACCTCGGGGGCCGGGCCTTCGAACAGCGACACGGTACCCTTGCGGCCTTCGCGATTGCCGTCGACATCGGTGACTGCGTTCGGCAACAGCCGGTCGGCCATCTCGCGGATCTGCTGCGAGGTACGGTAGTTGATGCGCAGCGTAAACGACCGGCCGCGGACATCCAGGCCCAAAGCCTTCCACGAAAACGGTTGCTGGAAGATCCGCTGTCCCATGTCGCCCGCCAGAAACAGGGCGTTGTCGGCGACACCCACGGCCTGGGCAAGGAAACGCGCCTCGGCGACGCCCAGGTCCTGGGCTTCGTCGACGACGGCGAAGTCATAGGGCTTTTTGGCGGTGCCGTTGAAGTGGCCGGTAAGGCGCCCAAAGACGTCGGACCAGGTGACCAGCTTGCGGTCGTCCAGGGACGCCCGGACCTTTTCAAAGATCGCCCACAGGATTTCGCGTTGCCGGCCGCCGATCCGCGTCTTGCGACCCAGCCGGGTGACGTCGCGATAGGCCTCCCAATCGCCCAGTTGCCAGGCGTCGACGACGTCGGACCATTCGTTGACCAGAAAGGTGGGCGAGAACTTGTGGCCCTCGACCTCGCCGGCCGCCTTGGTCAACCAGGTCCGCACCTGTGCCGATGAGGCCAGGTTGGGCTGGCCGAAGTTTGCGGCATACAGATCATAACCGACGGCAGCAAAGGCCTTGACCTCGATGCGCGATGTAAGTTCGCTGTCGCTGCCGACCAAGAGCTTCAGCCGGGCATTGAGGGCATGTGCCAGGCCCTTCGAGAAGGTGGTCAGCAGGACGCGCTTGCCCGGATGACTGCGGGCCAGGTGGACGGCGCGATGCAGGGCGACAATGGTCTTGCCGGTGCCGGCCGAACCGGAAACACGAACCGGGCCGGAAAAATCTCTCGACACCAGGGCTTCCTGGTCCGGGTGCAGGAAGATGGCCCATTTTTCCCACGGAAAATCGAGCGCGCGCTGCAGGTCTTCGCTGCTGGCGACCAGGTGAAAGCGGCGTTGGGCGTCGGGGTGGGCAAAGCCGTCTTCGGTAGCGGGAGCGGCAGCGGGCGCCGGCGCGGGTTTGGGCGCCTCGGCCGGCTCACCGACGGCCAGTTTCAACAGGGCCTCCTGCGCCTCCTGGGGCAGGTGGCTCAGCAAATCGAACAGGCTGTCTTCGGTGGCCTTGCGGACATCCTCGACCCAGTCCTCGGGTACGCCCAAGGCCATGACTTCGAACTTGCGCAGATTGTCGAACAGACTGGGCTTGGGTGGCATCGATGTCGCCACCGCATGGGCGTAGATGTCGGCATCCTCGATGCGCTCGCGGATCTGGACCAACTGCATGGCGCCCGTCATCGGGTGGCGGTCCATGCGCCGCTTTTCCGCCCAACGATAGGCGTCGTCATGGTGGTCGACATAGGCGAGCAGGAAACTGGACGCCGTCTTGTGGACGATCAGACGGATGTCGCCATTGACGCGCACCGACCAGAAGTTTTCGTCTTTGCTACGTTCGATACGGTGAAACGACAGGCCGGGCGCCGCCGGGTTCATCTGCAAATCAAAGGCCGTGGTTTTGACGGCCTTTTGTTCCTGTGAGGTCAGCCGGGCCAGGCTGTCGGTAAAGGTGTCGGCAATGCGAAATTCCATAATGCCAACGTGCCTCAGTTACCATTGACGAGGCGCAAATATTCGCTTTTGCAGGATTTCCAAAATTCCCTTGTGAGATCTATTCGTCGATCGGTAAACCAGGGCCCAGCATCGTCACTGATACGAAGTTCTATGAATTTTTCGCTGTTAATCGTTGAGTAGAACGAACGGAGGAACATCTCATCCAATGGGAACGGGCTGAGGTCGTGCCGCTCTGAACGCAACACGGAGTCTTCCGGTAAATCCTCTCCTGTGAATACAAATGAATTCTTTAGAATTCTTCCTGTGCAAAACCACTCTGGAGGCACGCTTTTTAATGCAACTTTCCCACTACCCTGCTGCCAAACCAGTAGCCAAGTCCCCGGCGGAAGCTTCTCAGCATCTTCCTCGGTCTGGACCCACAAACTATCATCCACCAAGGCTTCAATTTCGGGTGTAAGAGGACCCAGTTGCTCCTCCACAGATGCTTTGCTTATATCCCAATCAGAATTGTCACCCCAATAAAGTAGTGGAAGCCGTTCTTTATTAGGATCAAAGTCAGCAAAAGAATTTATCGGTGGCGGCGTGCGGCGTTCCCAAATGCGTATCGCTTCTTCAATTGCGAATTTGTCGACATATTCCGCTTTATTCCATTGTTTCTCAAACCATTTAGACTGCTCTTCGCTTTTTTCGATCTGGATACCTGCTTCAAGCCATTTGGCCTGTTCCAAGCCTTCAAGACCCAGTCCGTTTATCGATGCATTGGCTGAGGCTACGACCACACTCTTTGCGCCCGCATAAACTTTAGCATGCAACGTGGAGAGATGTTTGACGTTGCTAAGCTTCATTTTCTCGATGACGTACGGATTTGTGCCGCCTGACATGAGATTGCATATCAGACGAAAATCACCTTGTCCTTTGTCAGGCAAACGATCCTCAGAACCCCGCCCCCAAAACGCGACAGCATGTGAGCCTCCCGGCTCCGCCAGAAGCTTATCGATCTCCGCCGACAGATCCGCCCCGGTTAAATACTTTGACATCCCGCCGCCTCCCATTTTCGTCGCATTTTGCACTCAACTATAGGGTTATTTTTTCGCGCAAAGCAAACTATTCCGTTGCTGTCCCGCTTGCCAGATAAGAGTCGATGATGGGTGTTCGGACATGGTAGTAAAAGATGCCATAATAGCCGTCGTTATCGTCTGCCTCGTCACTTTGGGCCATGTAGTCCCATTCCCACCAGAAGGTGTCGGGGTCTGGCTTTTCCCATATGTCCAGAAGCGCCTTGTAGAAGGTCGCAACCAGCGTCTTGCGCGGCAAACGCAGGTGGCAGTCCAATTTCGTTTCGTCCGTGCACCACCGTTCCCAGATCGTGAACAGGACCACGTCCGGATCAGGATCAGGGTCGACCGCGAACCGCCGCACCCAACCCTCCGGAAAGCGTACCTCGTAGGTAAATTCTCCGGTCGCAACGCGCTCCAGCCAGGCCTTGATGTCCTCGAACGGATCGTTGACCTGGCTTTGCGGCAAGGTGACAGACTGATCGTCGAAAGTGATGATGGCGTCGATGCACCCGACTTCGGGCGGTGTGAAGACAATATCAAACCGCGCGACGTCCCGCGCCGGCTCCGGCGCAGGCCCGGGGTTCTTTCGCCAGTCCAGGCTTTGCGTCACGGATGCCTGCATCGCCGGGCCGGCGTTCGGATCGTCGCTTTCCAAGGTCACGACGACCTTGCCCTCGTACATGATCTCGGTCTTGATCATGCCGACCTCCGTTAGACGGCGAACACCTTCATAACTTCGTCGCCCAGGTGATTGATGACCTTGACGGCGATACGGCGCGAGGCTGGGCGAGCGAAGGGACGCGAGGTATCGCTGTACAGCGTCTCCCAGGCTTCCGGATCGATCTCGGCCTTCAACGACGTCTTCAACGCCTTGTAGGGATCATTGGCGCCCAGGAAATAGGCGTGGCGGACAAAGAAGCTTTCTTCGTTATAGTCGGTGTCCAGCATCCACAATGCAATGCCGTCGGTGCCTTCGGACAGGACCTCGCCGGACTGCGGCTTGAAGACATCGACCCCAGCAACCTTGACCTGGATCTGGCCGTTGCCGGCATCGAGCACCTGGATATCTGGTTCGCCGAAGATAACGAACAGATTGCCGGCGCCGGTCGATTTGAGATCCTTGGCCATATGCAGGTCGGGGTTCATCCGCGCCTTCAGCACCGGAATACGCCCCAGCCGCTCGAACTCGGAGGAATGGGCATCGTAGTTGAAGGCACAGGCGATCAGCACATCGAAACCGGCGTCACCGGCTTCGCGGGCAGCCGCGACCAGGTCGGGCCGCGACACGGTGCCGAACTCCGGGCCGATGAAGATGGCAGCCTTTCTTTGGGTCTCGCCTTCTTCGTAACGGCCTTCAGCGCAAATATAGGTGCCAGGCCACCCCGTCAGGGCGGTGAAGTTGATCTTGTCTTCCTTGTGGGCCTGCTGGACGCCGGCGGCCTTCAGGTTCTCCAGGATCATGCCGGCGAAGTCCTGGACGTGGTCGAAATCGTCACTCTTTTCCGACACCCCTGAAGGGTCGATCAGTTCGTCGTTCCAATCGACCGCCAAGGTGCGGTGCGGCGACAAGCTTTCGACGGTAAACGGCCCAGCGACTCGGACCTTGTTCTTGTCCGGGTAAGGCTTGTCGAAGAGGTATTCATTATCGGCCTTGGCCGCAATCGAAGCATCGATTTCACGCTGGCGCTCGATCCGTGCCTGCCACCATTGTGCATGCAGAGTCTTGACGTCTGCCGGCCAGCCCGCCTCCGCCTCACGCGGAATTTCCCACTCTTCCCAGATCTTGCCCAAGGTGGTGTTTAACTCAGCGCGCAGCGGGTCCAGCGTCGCCTGAGCCCTGTCATATATCACATCGATTTCGGTATTGTTGGCGATCGATTTGAGCGTAATATGGGGCACGCGCTCATAGACAAAGCCCAAGCGAATGTCGCCGCGCGTTGCGGATGACTTTGGAAGTGACCGGGTCAGTTCGCCTTCCTTCTGTAGGCCCTCAGGAGAGTCGGCCAGCAGGTAGTAGGAGTAGCGCGCGCCCATCAATCGCGAACGTGCCAACGCCAAGGATACACGACTAGTGTCAATGGTGATCCAGCGTCGCCCCCATTGTTCGGCGACGTAAGCTGTCGTGCCCGAACCGCAAGTAGGATCAAGGACCAAATCTCCGGGGTCTGTCGTCATCAGCATACATCGTTGCACAACTCGCGGCGTAGTTTGGACTACGTATATTTTTTGATCACCAAACCCGCCTGATTGAGTATCAACCCAAACATTATCAATTCGCTTTGCAGCAAAATTTCCCCAGTAAAGTTTGTGATGGATACCCGTCTTGGTTTTTAGCAAGCGACCAGCAACACCCAAACGCCGCATTCCCTCAATATTAGTTTTCCAGTGGCTGTTGGCTCCTGCGTTATAATCTTTTCCCTGGAAATGAAATACTTGAGGTGATGCACTAGCGCCATCAGACTTGAGGGGGCCGAAGCGGTAGGTCCTTAGTTGCTGCAGGGGATCAAGCGCCTCTCGTTCCTCTGACGTAACCCGTCTGGCGTTCCCATCGTCTGTATCCAGTATAACGTAATACGGATCATCCTTCGGAGGGCTCGGCATGAAACTGTAGGTGGATCGAATTTTTGCTTTATTACTATCCTTCGAGAACCAGATTACATAATCCAGCACATTGCTAACACCCGATGGCGCAAATCCTCCAGTCTTCTGAAAGGCAATCTGGCTAAGGAAATTGTCTTCACCAAATACCTCATCCATAAGTGCCCGAACACGGTGGACATTCTCATCCCCGATCTGGACAAAAATCGAGCCCGACTCATGCAGCAGGTCATGCGCTACAATCAGGCGATCGCGCAGATAGGTTAAATAGGAATGGATGCCGTCCTTCCAGGTATCGCGGAAAGCGCGGACCTGTTCCGGCTCACGGGTAATCTGGTCCTTCGCCCCATCCTTGACGTCGCGTGACGTCGTCGACCACTGGAAGTTCGAATTGAACTTGATGCCGTAGGGCGGGTCGAAATAGATGCACTGGACCTTGCCGCGCAGGCCTTCGCGTTCGGCCAGGGAGGCCATGACCGACAGGCTGTCGCCGGAGATCATGCGGTTGGCCCAATGCTGGTCGTGGCGGTAGAATTCGGTCTTGGCCTCCATATCGGGCAGGCCATTGAAGTCGCCGAACATGTCGATCGTGCCCGACGGCGGGGCGGCCTTGGCCCGGCGGACTTCGGTTTCGCGCTTCAGGTCATCGATCAGGACCTTGGGGTGGACCTTTTCCTGGATGTAGAGCGGCGGCGCCTGGACGACCAGGTCCGACTGATCCTGCACGTCCTTGCCGCGCCACACCAGTTGCGGGTCGAGATCGCGGTTGCGCCGTTCATAGGCTACCTGGACCGGGGTCTTGTCTTCGTCGCGCATCAGGCTTTCGAACTCGGCCGTCGGGATGTTCCGCCGCGTTGCGTCCGTGTGCTTGAGGCTGTCAACTTCGAGGGGTTTTTTAGCCATGGATCAGTCTTTCGTCGACGCATTAGTCGTGTGACCCAGCCGCGGCATTGCCACAGCCGCCGAGGCGGGCGCCAGGAGAGTCGGGTCGCGGAAGGTATCGAAGAGGGTGGCGATGGCGTTGGGCTCCATGTCGCGGGCCATGGCCATCATCTGTTTCAGCAGGTCGATGCGCTTGCCGATATTGTCGAGATGGAGTTGGTCAGACTCGAGGTGGCGGTGGCGCAGATCGGCGGCCCGGCGCTCGCGCAGGTCCTGGACCTGTTCCAGGAGCAGAAGGGTTTCCGCCTGGACCTTTTCGTTTTCGATCCCCTTGGCGCTCAAGGTTGCCTTCAGATGGTCCAGAAGGCCATGGCGGGCGGCGCCCAGTTCATCGCGAATGGTCGCCTGGGTCTGGGGGTCGATGACCATGTCCATCAGGTGATCCATGGCGTCCATGAAACGGCGCTGGAGCCGGGCTATGGCGTTGGCCTGGCCGGGGTTGCCGGCCAGGCGGCTGGGGCGGGTAATGGCGACCTGGGTGCTGCCTCGCGCGACCTGACGGTGGACTTCGACGAAGATGTCGATGATCAGGTCGGTCGCGGCCAGGGCCTGGGGCGAGGAGATGATAGTCGCCAGCCGGGCGATGCCTTTCTGCGTCAGGCCCCACGGCAGGGCACGGCTGCCGCCGCGGCCACTTTTTGAGATCACGCCCTGTGATCTCAAAATCTCAACCTCGCCCGGCGTCAGTTCAAAGGCATGACTTTGCTGGAATTTTTCCGGATTGCGCTTGATCGCCTGGGCAACTTCGCGGGTGGTCACGCCAAATGCCGACGCGACCATGCCGGCCAGCAGGACGGGTTCGCCGCGCAGCATGACCGGGGCTTGGTCAGGGGCAAAGGTGTCGATGTCTGCGTCGTCGTCAGGTGTGTCGGTCATGGTTTTTGGCTCACTTGGGATTGGGATCACCGGCTGTTATGTCAAACGGATTTCTTCAGCATGATGTCGTTGATGTCTCGGCGACGAATTGCACTCAGCTCGACCATTTTCCCGACGTAGGCAAAATGGTCATGAACGACTTGGCCGGCAACTTCACACGTTGTTTTGACCTTGGCGATGACGTTTTGGACGTCGCGCCATTCTGCATAGCCGAGACGGTGCTGGATGTCCCGCGCCGGGCAAAATTCCACTCCGACTTCCGATTTCAAAACGCTTCCTCCAAGTCGCCCTCCTGCCCCACGGCCATGTCCAGATCTGCCTCGGTGTCCACCACATCTTCGCCTTCTTCCGGGAAGGCGCCAGGCCTGACGATCGGGTGGCCGGTCGCGCGGGAGATCAGGGTCAGAAGTCGCTGTTCGCGATCCGCCATAAAGGCGTCAAAGTCGTCGGCCCGCAGCAGATCGGGATGTATACCGTGACTGTTCAAAAACGCATCGAGGCGACCACGTTCGATCGGCGGGGCGTCGCCATGGCCCTTTTCCAGCCTGTCGAGATATCGAGACGGTGCAATCCCGCCCAGGATACGATTGGTGCGCGCGCCCAGAGGGGTCTTGTTGACGACCGTGTCGAAGTCCTTGGTCTCCATGCCCTGTTTCAGGCACCAGTCCCATGGGAAGATGTGGTGAATGTCGACATTTTCGTCAAAGAAGATGGTTTGGCTGAAGGCCTGGCCGGAGCGGATGTCGATCGCGCCTTGGGCCATCAACAAGGCGTGGATGCCCTTATAGGCGGCCGACTGCCGTGTCCGCATCGACCTCAGGCGCTCAGCACGGAAGACGCCGTCACGCACGGTCGAGGGCTCCGGGCCGCCCTCCAGCCAGACCGGAACCTCGAGTATGTCCTTGGCGAAACGGGACTCGATCGCAGAACCATAAAGTTCGCCAAAGATGCCGCACCAGTACCACCGCGCCAGTTGCGCCCGGATAGTGTCGTGTTGCCATTTGTCGCCGATCCTGGCCATGATGGCCGCGAACGGCACCAGCTGGCCTTGATAGGGCAGATCGATGACCCGGTGGATGTGGTGTTGCCGCAGGAACTTGGCGACGTTCTTGAAGCCCTGTTCAATGGGGTCGCGATATGTTTTGTACGCCTCCAGGGGGAGGTCCAGCAGGGACTGGCGCGAGGCGCGAACGGCGGACCAGTCGGCATCGGTCTTGCCGGCCGCCACCTGGTCGGCGCGGATCTGAGCGGTGTGCAGAAGCGATATCGCCTGCAAGACGTCGGTGCTGGCGACCTTTTCCAGCACGCCATAGGTTTGCTCGGCGGCGCGTCCAAACAGCTGGAGGGTTTGTTGCAAGCCCAGCTTACCCTTGATGCCCAGCCAGTCATCACGCAGACGGTAGCCCTTGGCCGCGTACATGGCGGTCACCAGTTCGAAGGCATCGAGTGGCTTGCCGCCGGTGTTGACCTTTTCGAACACCAGGCAGACTGCGGCGTGTGAGGTACTGTTATCAAGGGCGATGACCGGGACATGGTAGCCGGTGAAGTTGTCGAGGACATCTTTCTTGAACGCGAAATAAACGTCCAACATCTCCGGCCGCTGCTTTGCCATGTAATGCTGAATGTAGGCCGTCTGCCACCGGTCGTAGTCGAGGACCTGGTTCAGTGGGAACATCAGATTGTCGAATTCGTCTTCCCGGGTCGTCAGGTCGAGGTCGACCTGACGATCGAAGTCAGACTTGATACGTCGATCTTCCGGGACCGAGATGATGGCGTCCTCGCGATCGACATCAGAGTCCATCGCCTTGCGAATATCGATGTAAAACCAGCGCTTTACCTTCTTTTGCCGCGCGGTGATGGTTTCAACCACCTCCGGACGCATGCAGGTCTGATACAGCGAGGTCATACGCTGCTGACCATCCAGGAGCAGTTGCGCCGGGGATTGCCCCGCAGCGGCCTCAGGCGCGCCCTGGACGGGCCGTCGCGCAAAGAGGTCGTCGGCACCGGCCTTCATGTCGAGGGCCATCAGGGCGCCCACAGGGAAGGCTTGGGAGATGGAGGCAATCAGGCTGATGATGCGGTCTTCGTCCCATACCCAACTGCGTTGGAAATCGGGTAACTGGATCTTGCCGGCTCCGCAATGGAGCAGCAGCTCTTTCAGGCTGACCGGATTGGTTTTGAAAGCTGCCATCTGCTCCTACGCGTTCTGAGGCTGCGCACGAAGCGCGTTGTCGACCAAGGTGTTGAAATGGGCCTCGATCTCGAAGACCGCTGTGAATTCGGCAAAGGCCCAGCGGCCGAACTTGCCCAGATTGTTGACGCCCGGAACCCAGTAGGCCTTCATAGTATTGGCCTTTTCCTTCGCGTCTTCCTTGCGGAAGCCCTTGATTTCGACGATCAGGTTCAGCGGATCCGCGTGACCATCGTCGATCTGGACGATGAAGTCAGGGACGTATTTGCGGGCGACCGATCCCATCAGATAGGGAACTTCCAGACCCAGGCCCTGGTTCTTGACATAGGCCCTGACCTTGGGGTGCGCTTCGGCGACGCGGCAGAATTCGGCCTCCCAGTCGGAGTCGCAGATGACCCAGTTGATGTGGCTCTTGCGGGCGTCGGTCTGCCATTTCAGCGACTTGGACGAGGTGAAGTTGACATAGGCCGTTGAACCCGTTGGGTTGTAGGCGTCCAGGATGGCCTTCACCGGCATATGCCCATGAAGCGTTTGCGTGATGGCGTTCTTGATGCGCTCCGCCGCCATATCGGCGATTTCCTTGTACATCAGCTGGGCCGGATAGGTGCCCCCGGTGCAGCGCAGATAGCCACCGTCCAGCCACTGCCGGGCGATGCGCTTCAGCTGGCCGAACAGGTACATTTTCGGCTCTTCGCCCGGATCGCGGTATTTGTGCATCAGCAGGTGTTGCGTCAGGTGATAGACGAGGGTCGAAGGCCGCATCTCGCCCAGGTGGGCGACGTTCAGGGTGACGCCGGCGCCGATGATGCCCTGGTTGTTGGTCACCGTCGGACCGACCCAGTCAGGTGTCAGTTCCAGCACCGAGTCTTCGGTGAATTCGGCATCGAGGCGTTCTTCCGGCAGTTCGACGCGGTAGCCTTCGACGCGGGGGAAGACGATTTCCAGGGCATCGCGTTCGGGCCTGACGGCATGGACGCGGATGGTTTCGCGCGGTTTGGCCGGCGGTGAAATGACCGGCTTGGCGGCGAAGTCGAAGGGAATGCCCAGAACGTCGGCGTATTCGACGTTGAACTTGCCCTCTTCGTTCAGGTCGTAGGATTGCCGGCGCAGGCCGCGGCCGACCACCTGTTCGCACAGGAGCTGCGTACCGAAGGCGCGCACACCCAGAATATGGGTGACGGTGTTGGCGTCCCAGCCTTCGGTCAGCATCGACACAGAGACGACGCAACGGATCTGCTCGCCCAGACGGCCTTTCTTGCCGACCGTGTTCATCACCTCACGCAGCAGATCATGGTCGGTGATGTTTTCGCCGTCGAGGATGTTGCCGCTGCGCTGGATCTTTTCCTTGCGGAACTGTTCGATCTCGGCCTCGGCCATGGCGCGGAAATCCTTGTCCAGGGCTTCGCCGGACTCCAGTTGCGCGCTGTCGATCAGGATGGTGTTGGGCCGGGCCAGGCGGTTGCCATAGTCGTCGTAGTTGTTGAACAGCGGCAGGCGGCCGTTTTCCAAGGTCACGGTGCCGTCGTCGTTTGTGCGGTCGAAACCCGAGACGTATTTGTAGATCAGCTCCGAGGTCGAGGTGTTGTTGCACACCACGATGAACACGGGCGGAATGCCGATGCCTTCGGCCTGCCACAGGTCAAATGTCTGTCGGTAATGACCATAGAGGGCGTCGAGCGCCGACAGCAGGATCGGCGGCAAGGCCAGGGGATCGAGGTCCTTGCCGGCCGAGCGGCCCTTCTTGGGCAGGCCTTTCGGGCTCTTCTTGATCTCTTCCCACAGATTGCGGAACTTGGGCGTATCGCCACCTGGCACATTGTCCGCCACGGGTACGCGGGGCAGCTTGACGATGCCGCATTCGATGGCGTCCATCAGTGAGAAGTCGCACATGGTCCAGGGGAACAGAGTCCCTTCGATATAGCCTGAACCCTTCAGGAAAAACGGGGTCGCCGACAGGTCATAGACCATGGACAGGCCGATCTTGCGACGGACGGCTTCGAGGCCCGAAATCCACATCCGGGCGGCTTCGTTGTTCTCCTTGGCCTCGTCCTTTTCCTCGCCCTTGAGATCGTCTTCGGTTTCGCCGACGGCGTCCTTGACCCGTTCTCGGTAGCAGTGGTGGGCTTCATCGTTGAGGACGATGATGTTTTTCATGCCCATCATCGAGCCCATGACGCGCTGAAGCATCTGGCCTTCGGTTTCCAGCGTCTGGAGCTTTTCTCCACGCCAGCCCTCGACGGCCTGACGCGTCCCCTTGGCAATGTCGATCCGCTCACGCAATTTGAAAGCGTGGTAGTTGGTGATGATGATGACCGCGCTATCGATCATGGCCAGCATGTCGGTCGGGACGATCTGACGGTTGCGATAGTAGCTGTCGGGGTCGTTGGGCAGAAGGACGCGCAAACGATCGCGGATGGTGATGCCCGGCGCCACAAGCAGGAAGCCGCGCGAGAAACCCTTGCTGGGATAGCGTACGGCATTGACCGTCTGCCAGGCGATCAGCATGGCCATCACCGTCGTCTTGCCGGCGCCGGTGGCCAGTTTCAGGGCCGTGCGCAGCAGCAGGGGGTTGGCCTGGGCATTGGCGCCTTCGAGATGGGCACGAAACTTGCGTTAGCGCGGTGATTTGGGCGCGACCTCAGCCAGCCAGATGGCCGTTTCAACCGCTTCGACCTGACAGAAGAAAGGCCGCACGCCTTCGAATTTGTAGGTGCGCCAATGGGTGAGGAGACGCGCTGTTTCGGGTGTGACCTGCCATTGGTCGGGGTTGGGCAGCCGGCGCCAGGCATCAACATACTGCCGGATCTCATTGATGATCGGCGTCGGATTGTATTCCTGCACATCCGACGAAATGCCGTCTTCCTGGCCGAGGCCGAGATCGAGCTGGTCTTTCGGGCTGCGGCGCTTCTTGGGCTTGGGGACCGGGGTAATCAGGTCGGAGTGACGGCGCAGATCGACAATGCGGTTGGTCGGCTGACCATCGGGGTCAAGTTCCCAGTGGCGACCGGGATAGTCGTAGGGCGAATTCAGGATTGGACTTTCGAAGAAATTTTCCTGAGACATCCGCTCTCCTCATCCGCCCAGCGTGGCCCTGGCGATGGTTTCGGCTTTACCGCCATATGACCAACTGCTGCTCTCGCCAGACCGGACCTGCCAATCGTAATGGCTGTCGTTCCAGGCGAGTCACGCCGCCACCTCTTATGGAGGAGCGGTCGGATTTCACAAGGCAAAATTTGGCCGGCCAGGCTGGCGGGCCAGAAATGGAGTTCGTGCCAGTTAACGCCGTCGGCTAAGACCATGACTGGGTCCTCCATTTACAACAGCCTGGCCGGCTCTTCTTCCTGGTAAACGATACTGAGGATTGGGACGCCCACTGAGTGGTTTAGCTCGGCTGGTAGCGAAGCCGGCTGCGTAGCGCTCTGCAAGAGAGCTGGCGCAGCAGCCGGCCAGAGCGGGGTTTTGATTCCATCGAAGCTTTTCCCAACCTAAGCGTGGTGGCGTGACGTATCCCAGTCGGCTGAGGAAGGATGACATCGACCTGATTTGTCCGTAACATTCCCGAAGACCGTCTTCCTGGTGCGCGTGAACCCGGCATTAACCTTGTTTACCGATATTGGCCGGACCTTTCCTTCGAATCCGGCGCATCGCCCCGCTTCCCCACGAGGATACCCGCATGTCCAAAGCCGTGTCGTCACGCGCCTTTCGCGATGGCCTGTTCACCGCCCTGCTGATTTTGGGCGTCGCCGTTGCCGCATCGCTCGCCGTCTACGTGACCGCGGCCGGCGCCATGAAGAGCCAGATCCAGGGCAGCCTGGCGGGCCTGGCCGGGACAGCGGCCAAGGCCGTCAATGGTGACGGCTTCGTGACCCTGACCTCGCCGGACCAAACCTCTGATCCGGCCTACACGACGATTTTGTCGCGCTTCAAGACCATGACCGAGGGCGACCCTCAGATCTCCGACGTCTATGCCATGATCCAGAGCACGGACGGCAAGATCTACTTTATCGTCGATACCCAGGTGGCCGAGGGCCAGACTCCGGCAGGCATCATGGAAGTCTATGACGATGCCTCGCCGATTCTCATCGAGGCCTTCGCGACCGGAAAGGCCCAGGTCGAGGACAAGCCCTATTCCGATAAATGGGGAACGGTCCTGAGCGCCTATGCGCCCATACGCAACGACAGCGGCGCCGTCATCGGCATGACGGGCGTGGACCTGCACGTCGAAAACTATCATCAACAGCTCAACCGCGTCCTGGGGGCGTTGGTGATGGGTCTCGTCATCGCCCTGGTGTGCGCCATCGGCTGCGGGGTCCTGGTCTTTCGTTTGCGCTCGGCCATGTTGTCGGCGGAAGCCGCCAGCCGCGTCAAGGATGAAGAGCTGGCCCGCCAGGACCTGTTCCGTCTCGAAGCTGCGCGTGTGGCCGACGAAGAGGCTCAGGTGCAACGCCGCCTCGCCATGGAACAGTTGGCCCAGGCTTTCGAAACCTCCGTCAATTCTGTCCTGGAGGAAGTTGTCACGGCGGTCGACGGGCTGAAGCAGCAGTCCGCCAACGTCGCCGAGATCGCTCAGGATACGGCAACGCGATCGGAGTCGGTTTCACGTATTTCGACGGAGGCCGCCCAGACCTCGGCCCAGGTCGCCGCCGCGTCTGAAGAACTGACCGCTTCGATTCGTGAAATCCGCGACCATACCGAACGCTCCAGCCACATGGTGCGCGACATGGCCGACAAGGGGCAGACCGCCAAGGCCGTGATCGAGCGGCTGTCTGTCAGTTCCGGGCGGATCGGGGAGGTCGTCAATGTTATCAACGATATCGCCAGCCAGATCAACCTGCTGGCGCTCAATGCCACCATCGAATCGGCGCGTGCGGGCGATGCCGGCAAGGGCTTTGCCGTGGTCGCGAACGAGGTCAAAAGCCTGTCCGGTCAGGTGTCACGTGCCCTGGCCGAAATCTCGGGCCAAATCGACAGCGTGCAGGCCGAGACACGCGACTCCGTCATGGCGATCAACGCGATTCTCGGCGCCATCGAGGAGGTCAGCCACAGCAGCGTCGCCATCGCGTCGGCGATCACGCAGCAATCCGATGTCACGCGCGAAATCGCCCAGAACATCTACGCTACGGCCAGCGGCAACAAGTCCATCGCCGAAACCATGGCCGGCGTCCTGAGTTCTGCCGGCGCCACCGGCAAGACGGCGGAAAGCGTGCGTTCGGCATCGGCGAGTCTCCAGTCGCAGTCCCAGTCGCTCAGCAAGGCTGTGACCGGATTTCTCAGCCGTGTCAGGGCTTGAGGCTTTGCTGCCGGTTCGCTGCTAAAGGTCTCGTACTGGTCTCGCTTCCGTTTACGGCGCAGGCGTGGGGTTCCGGGTCGTCCGCGCCAGGTAGCCGGCGGATGGAGATCAAACGTCATAATTTTGTACGCCCTACTTTATCGGATTGCGCTCCGGCGGATATCGCAACAGTCGGCGGCGCGTTGGACTGTCATGGCGGCCGCCAAGCGACATACTTTTGAAAATCCGTTTCACCTGTGGCAAGAAAGGGCAATTGCCTTCATACTCGATGCCGGCGCAGCGATGGCTGACTCCCGTCCGCAAGACACAACCCGACAGGAAGACACATGGTCTCGATAAGCAAGCGCAGCCTGTTAGGGGCGCCGTTACTGGCGGCGCTCGGATATGCCAGCGCGGCCGCGGCGCAAACGAAAGCGCCTGAATCTACCTGCGTTGAAACGCCGGCGCCGGAATATCGTCTGCCCATAAATTGCGGCCTCTTTGAGCCGACCGTCGAGTCGCTGAAGACCTACACAACGCCGGCCTGGTTCCGCGATGCCAAGTTCGGCATCTGGTCGCACTGGGGGCCGCAGGCGGTCCCGCGTCTCGGCGACTGGTATGCGCGCTATATGTACGTTCCCGGCCATCCGCATTACGAACACCACGTCAAGACCTACGGCCAGCCCTCCAAATTCGGCTACAAGGACATTATTCCCCTGTGGAAGGCGGAAAAATTCGATCCCGAAGGCCTTATGGATCAGTACGCCGCTGCCGGTGCCAGGTATTTTGTCAGTATGGGCGTTCACCACGACAACTTCGATCTCTGGAACTCCAAGCACCATCGCTGGAATGCGGTGGCCATGGGGCCCAGGCGCGATATCGTCGGCACCTGGCAGGCCGCGGCCCGCAAGCGCGGCCTGCGCTTCGGCGTCTCCGAGCATCTGGGCGCCAGCCACAACTGGTGGCATCCCAGTCACCTATACAACCAGACCTGGCCGGAAAACGGCGTCGCCTATGATGGCGCCAACCCGGACTATGCCGACCTGTATCATCAGGCCCACAACGAGCCCTATCGTGGCAATGGCGAAACCTGGTACACGAAGGACCCGGCGTTTCATCAACACTGGTTCGATCGTATCCGCGACCTGGTCGACACCTATCAGCCGGACCTGCTGTATTCGGACGGCGGATTGCCGTTCGGCGTGGTCGGTCGGTCGCTGGTTGCCCACTATTACAACAGCAGTGTTGCCCGCAGCGGCAAGGTCGACGTCGTCTACAACGTCAAGGATCTGGGATCGGGCGAATTCCACAAGGAAGCCTTCGTTCAGGACGTCGAACGTGGTGTCCTGAAGGGCATCAATCCGTTGCCGTGGCAGACCTGCACCTCTAACGGCGACTGGTTCTACAGCGACACCCATGCGTACAAGACTACTGCAGCTGTCATCACAATGCTGGCTGACATTGTCAGCAAGAACGGCAACCTCCTTATGAATATCGTGCAGTACCCGGACGGCAGCCTGCCGCCGGAATCGCAGAAGCTGCTGGACGAACTGGCACCCTGGATGAAGGTCAATGCTGAAGCCATCCATGGAACCCGGCCGTGGAAGATCTACGGCGAAGGACCAACCGAAGCGGCGTCGGGCGCGTTTCAGGAAAACGCCGTCTACACGGCGCAGGACATCCGTTTCACCACGCGTGGCGAAAGCCTTTACGCCATTACGCTGGGCGAGCCGAAACAGAACGTCGCAGTGACGTCGCTTGGCCGCTCGGGCGGACAGGAGACGCGTCGTGTCAAACGCGTGCAAATGCTGGGCGTCTCAAAGGCCCTGACCTTCCGCCAGACGGATACAGCCCTGGTCATCGACCTGCCGGCATCTCTGCCGACCCGTCACGCCAGCGCGTTCAAGATCAGCTTTCAGGGATAAGCAGCATGAAACTGAAAGTTCTTATCCTTGCCGCCGCCATGCTGTCCGCGGTTGCGGGGGGTGTACACGGCCCGGTTCAGGCCGAGGAGACGAAGCTGGCTGCCGTTTCGCCTGCCGCCGGGTTGTTCGTCGGGGCCAACTATCAGCCCGTGGACCGGTCGCCTCAACAGATCCGCCAGGACATCGCTTTGATGAAGAAGGCGGGCTTTACTGTGGTGCGCATGGGGGACCTGTCGTGGGACTACTTCCAGCCGGCGGAAGGCGTCTTCACCTTCGAAAAATTCGACTCCGTTATCGACCAGATGCAGGCCGCCGGCATCAAGGTCATCGTCGATGTTCCCGGTCAGCCGGCACCGCTTTGGCTGCACCAAAAGTATCCCGGAGCCGATCTGGTCACGCAGAACGGAAATCGTCTGTACCCGGCCGAACGCTACATGCAGAACATCGCCGACCCGGACTATCTGCGACTGGTGGGCGATCTCGGCGAAGCCATGACCCAGCGGTATGGCAAGCATCCGGCGGTCATTGCCATCGGCTACAATAATGAAATCGGCAACGGTTTCATGTCGTATTCGCCAGCTGACCGCGCGCGCTTTGTCGCCTGGCTGAAGGACAAATACGGCACGTTGGAAGCCCTCAACACGGCGTGGGCGACTCAGCGCTGGTCACGCACCCTGACTTCGTGGGATCAGGTGGAAATTCCCTATGGTGACGGTCCTGGGCCCTTTGAGCGCTATCTCGACCTGCATCGCTACTGGTCCGACGCCACGATCAAAGTGCTGATGACGCTGGAAAATGCCCGGCGCAAGAATGCTCCGGACAAGCCGGCCATTTCCAACCTGTGGGATTCGAGCGGGCGCCGCGGCTTCGACTATCTGTCCAGCTATAAGGACTATGTCAGCCACGGTTCGCACGGCTATTACAACGGCGATGCCATCAGCGGTGGCTTTGAGACCATGATGATGCGCGGCGCATCGCCGAACCCCAGTTGGTTCGTCGAATTTCAGGCCGGCGGCGGCGGCTATTACGGCACCAAGGGCCGCTCGCGCATGTGGGCCCATTTTGGCCTTATCAATGGCGCCCAGGGGATGCTGGCCTGGACCTTCAACAGCCACCTTGGCGGTGAGGAACAGGCTCTGTTCGGCCTGGTCGATCACGATGACACGCCTTCCTGGAAGCTGGACGAATGGGGCAGGTTCGCCGCCGAGTTCAAGATGATGCAGAAGATGGGCTTCCCGCGCAAGCTCGAGCCCCAGGCGGCAATCGCTTATTCCTTCGAGGCGCGCGTTGCATCGGAACCCAAAAGCTGGTCGAACACGGTCAAACAGTACCTGACCACCTCCTATATGGACCAGAAGCACAATGCCTTTGCGCCTTTGTTCAACGACAATATCGACGTCGCGGTCATCAACATCGCCCATGAGGATCTGAGCCGTTACAAGCTGGTGGTCGTGCCGGGTGAGTATCTGATGAACCAGGCAGCCGCCGATGTCGTGCGACGCTATGTCAGTAACGGCGGCACGGTGATTATGACTGCCATGTCAGCCAAGGTGAACGAGAACAACCAGTGGTTCAACACTCCACTACCCGGCCGCCTCAGCGACGTCTTCGGTCTCAGAACCCGGGAGTTCTATCGCCACTATGCGCCGCTCACCGGCAAGATCGGCGAGAGTTCGTTCAGCACGACCATCAACTTTTATGAGGTTTTGGAACCCACGACGGCGCGGGTGTTGGGACGCATCGTCAATGTCGATGGCGCGCCGCCGATAGCTACGGTCAACCGGTTCGGCAAAGGGCAGGCAATCTATGTTTCCACCCCCGCGCAGCCTTCTGTGATGCAACCGCTATACCGCAGCCTGTACGCGCAATTGGGTATCGTTCCCGGGCCGAAGACACCGGAAGGTGTTTACGCCCGTGTCGTGGATGGCCGGACACTTTACGTGAACGCCTCCTACGGGGCGAAGGACGTCACGATCGACGGCAGGAAGACCAGCGTCCTGACGAAGACTAGCTACAACGGTACCCTCCATCTTGAAGCGGATGGCGTGGAACTGGTCGAGTAACTTTCCATCATACCAGAGCACCGAACATGAAAAACCGAATTTCCCGTCGCACTACCCTGGCCTCGCTGGCCGCTTTCGCCGCCGCTACGCCGGCCATGGCCCAGACAGCCCGGCGTATCGAACTCGATGCCACCAAGGCGACGCAGCCGGTCGACCGCTTCTTCGATCTCTCGGTCGGGGCCGACTATCCCGGTGTCACCATCCGCGACGCCAACCTGGCGCAGCTCAAGACCGCCGCCCAGGAACTCGGTTTCCGCTATATCCGCTTCCACGACATCTTCCACGATGAGTTGGGCACCGTGAAGATGGTCGACAACAAGCTGGTCTATGACTGGACGAAGATCGACTATCTCTACGACAGCTTCCTGAAAATGGGCATCAAGCCGTTCGTCGAGCTCGGTTTCACGCCATCGGCGCTGAAAACCTCGGACCAGACCATCTTCTACTGGAAGGGCAATACCTCGCATCCGCGCTTCGATCTTTGGAAGCAGTTGATTGACAGCTTCGTCCGCCATTTGATCGCCCGGTACGGCATCGATGAGGTCCGTTCCTGGTATTTCGAAGTGTGGAACGAGCCCAACCTGGACGGCTTCTTTCAGTATGCCGACCAAGAGGTCTATTTCGCCCTCTACGGCCTGACCGCGCGCACCATCAAGGCGATCGATCCGCAGCTCAAGGTCGGCGGCCCGTCGACGGCCGGCGCCGCCTGGGTGCCGGAACTGCTGGCCTGGGCCAAGGCCACCAACGCCCCCGTCGATTTCGCCACCACCCATACCTATGGCGTCGACTACGGCTATCTCGACGAGGAGGGCAAGATGGACCTCCAGTTGTCGAAAAACCCCGACGCTGTCATCGGCGATGTCCGCCGGGTGCGCGAGCAGATTGAGGCCTCGCACCTGCCGGGCCTGCCGCTGTTCTTCACCGAATGGAGTACCAGCTACAATCCGCGCGACTTAAGCCACGATTCCTACATTGCCGCCCCCTATATTCTCAGCAAGCTGAAGGCTACTCAGGGTATCGTCCAGGGCATGAGCTACTGGGTCTATTCCGACCTGTTCGAAGAGCCCGGCCCGCCCTCGGCGACCTTCCACGGTGGCTTCGGTCTGATGACCCGCGACGGCATCCGCAAGGCGTCGTGGTTCGGCTACAAGTATCTCAACGCGCTCAAGGGCAACGAAGTTCCGGCCACGGACAATCAGGTCTGGGCATCGTGGGACGGCAATGCCCTCTCGGCCGTTATCTGGGACTATCAGCACCCCGACCAAGGCGGCAGCAGCAACGGCACCTTCTTCAGCAAGCTGGTCCCCAACAAGCCGTCGGCGCCGCTTAAGGTCAAACTGTCCGGCCTTAAGCCCGGCAGCTACACCCTCACCGTGCAGCGCACCGGCTATAAGGTCAATGACGCCTATTCGCACTGGATCGCCATGGGCTCGCCCAAGGACGCGACGCCGGAGCAACTGGCCAAGCTGCAAAGCCTGACCACCGATGCGCCCGAAACCTCACGCCGGATCAAGGTCGGCCCTGACGGTACGGCTGAGGTGACGGTGGCGATGAACAGCAACGATGTGGTGTTGGTAAGGTTGCAGCCGTGAAGCGCCTTGCAGCGATGCTGACGGCGGCGACTTTATGTTTCGCCGGTGCGGCTGCGGCCGAACCGGTCAAACAGCGCGTTGTCGTCCTGACCGATATCGAGAACGAACCCGACGACAGCGAGTCGATGGTCCGTCTCCTGCTCTACAGCAACGAGATCGACATCGAAGCCATCGTAGCGACGACGTCGGTGCATATGAAAACGCGGGTGGCGCCGGAGTCACTACGCGCCACCATCACCGCCTATGGCCAGGTGCAGGCTAATCTGTTGTTGCATGCACCGGGTTACCCGACGGCCCAGGCCCTGCAGGACCGCGTCACACAGGGCCTGCCGGCCTACGGCATGTCGGGTGTCGGCAAGGGCAAGGATTCACCCGGCTCCGACCGCATCATCGCCCTGCTGGACACGGCCGACGACCGGCCGCTGTGGGTGTCAGTGTGGGGCGGCGCCAACACACTGGCCCAGGCACTCTACAAACTGCGCGAAACCCGCTCACCGGCCGAGGTCAGACGCCTGGTCGCCAAGCTGCGCGTCTATACCATCTCCGACCAGGACGATTCCGGCATCTGGATGCGCAAAACCTTCCCGGACCTGTTCTATATCGTCAGCCCGGGCGGTTATGGCAACGCCACCTGGAGCGGTATCATGCATGTCGAACCGGGCTTCGATAACACCGAGATCAGCAATGCCTGGCTGGCCGCCAATATCCAGCAGGGCCACGGCCCTATGGGCGCCATGTATCCCGACGTCGCCTATGGCGTGGAAGGCGACACGCCGTCCTTTCTGGCGTTGATCCCCAACGGGCTGAATGTTCCCGAACACCCGGAGTGGGGCGGTTGGGGCGGACGCTATGAACTGTATGTGCCCAAACTGGCCGATACCGACCCGAAGGGCTTCAACGGCGGTATCGCGATCGAGCAGGAACCGCGGCCGATCTGGAGCAACGCCGTCGACACCTATACGCCCTTTGTGCCCAGCGACTTCGGCCGTACCGTTCGCCCGTCGGACAAGAGCGCGACCGGCTACAAGACAACTGTATGGCGCTGGCGCAAGGACTTCCAGAACGACTTTGCCGCGCGTATGGACTGGACGATCAGGGCCTATGCCGAGGCCAACCACCCGCCGGTCGTCGCCCTGGGGCATGCTGATCGCCTGACCGTCAAGTCGGGTGAGCGTTTTACACTCAGCGCCGCTGGCAGCCGCGATCCCGACGGCGATAATCTGAGCTTCCTCTGGTTCCACTATCCGGAAGCGGGAAGCCTCAAGACGCCGATCGCCATCGCCAGCGCCGAGAACATCTACGCCGTTCCGGTGGTGGCGCCTCAGGTTTCAAAACCCGAGACCGCGCATTTCATCGTCAAGGTCACCGACAAAGGCACGCCTGCCCTGACGCGCTATGCCCGAGTCATCGTCACCATTACGCCGAACTGAGGCCCCCGCCATGACGACCCGCCGCAACCTGTTCACGACCCTGGCCGCCAGCGCTGCCGTGACACCAGCCGTCCTGGCCGCGGCCGCAGCCGTGCCCGTCCTGGCCGAACCGGCCAAACCGAAATGGGGCACGGGCCCGGAAGGCCAGCGCAAGGCCGACCGCGGCGACGGCACCTATCTCAACCCGATCATCGCCGGCGACCATCCCGACCCGACCATACTGAAGGACGGGAACGACTACTACATGACGTTCTCGTCGTTCTTTTCCTATCCGGGTCTGGTCATCTGGCACTCGACCGACCTGGTCAACTGGGCACCGGTCGGACCGTCCCTGTTCAAGCCTTTGGGAACCATCTGGGCGGTCGACCTGTGCAAGCACAACGATCGCTATTTCATCTACATTCCGGCGGCGCCCGACGGCAAACCGTGGTCGATCTACGTCATCTGGGCCGACGATATCAAAGGTCCGTGGAGCGATCCGGTCGACCTCAACATCCATGACTGCATCGATCCCGGCCATATTGTCGGCGAGGACGGCAAGCGCTATCTCTTCGTCAATGGCATCCGCAAGATCCGCCTGACCGACGACGGCCTGGCGGCGGACGGAGTCCTGGAGCCGGCCTATCAGCCGTGGATCTATCCCGACGACTGGATCGTTGAAAACTTCGCACCGGAAGGCCCCAAGCTGCTGCGCCGGGGCGAGTATTTTTACCTGGTCACCGCCGTCGGCGGCACGGCCGGTCCGGTCACCGGCCATATGGTCATTGCAGCCCGGTCGAAATCGATCCATGGCCCATGGGAACATTGCCCAAGCAACCCCTTGGTCCGTACACTGAGCACCGATGAGCCGTGGTGGTCGCGCGGCCACGCCACCCTGGTGGAGGGGCCTTCCCCAAAAAACGGAGAAGCTGACTGGTGGCTGGTCTATCACGGTTATGAAAACGGCTTTAGGACGCTTGGGCGCCAGACCCTGCTGGAGCCCGCCGAATGGACCAAGGACGGCTGGTTCCGCGCCCTGGGCGGTGACCTGTCGAAGCCGATCAAGAAGCCGAAAGGTGGCAAGGCCGGACCGGCCGGGTTCAAACTGTCGGACGATTTCAGCACAAACCGCTTCGGCGTCCAGTGGAGCTTCCACGACCCCAAGCCCGACGAAATGGACCGGGTGAAGTACGAGGACAAGCGCCTGCGCCTGGCCGCGCGCGGCACGTCGCCGGCCGACAGTTCGCCCCTGACCTGCCCGGTCGGCGACCGGTCGTACGAGGTCGAGGTTACCCTGGAACTGGAAGGCGAGGCCGTGGCGGGCCTGCTGCTCTACTATAATTCCAAAGCCTATGTCGGGGTCGGTTTTACCGGCGAAGAGACACGGACCTGGCAATATGCCGAGGACCACGCCTGGAACCGGCAAAAGCTGACAGGCCGCCGGGTCCGCCTGCGGGTCACCAACCAGGACAACGTCATTACCTGGCACACCTCGGCGGACAATGGTGCGACCTGGGTCCGCCATCCGACCCGGATGGAGGTCTCGGGCATGCACCATAATGTCTTCGGCGGATTTCTGAGCCTGAAGATCGGCATCTGCTGCATGGGAAACGGCGCCGTGCAACTCAGCAACTTCACCCACCACGCATTAAAATACTAACCCACGATAAGGCTGACACATCGACAGTAAGGGGACCCCTCCGCCTCGACGCGCTTCGCCCTCTGGGCTCGCTTGCTCGGCACCTCCCCATTTGAAATGGGGAGGAGAAGAAGCCATTGAACATATTCTTTTTTCTCCTCCCCATCTCTCGTG
>NZ_AWGC01000022.1 GCF_000495835.1 Asticcacaulis sp. AC402 | reverse complement strand
AGTGGGTCGGAGTAAATTTCCGAACCATCGAATTCAAGACGCTCGTCTTTGACTTCAGGTTTGACACATGCCAATGCCGAAGTTAGGGCCAACCGTAAGGCGGCCTTGACAATAGGCTCAAGATGACGGTGATGATCTTGATCTGGTCGACCGTGGTGTCGCGGGTCACGGCCGTACGGCAGGTGCTCACCGTCTGCGGCAGCCATACAGTCCCGGCATTGTTCAGCCTGCCAGAACTGTTCCCGCGGCTCAAAACGGACCTTAAACCCAAAAGCATCTTGCACCTGTGATTGAAGCAGGATGCACGCTTTCGCAAAAGGTTCAAGAGGGAGAGGTTGTTTTCCGCGTCCTCAGGCGGCGTAGCCGACGCGGCCCTGGTCGATCCATTGACGGGCGGCCTTCTGAGCCTCGGCAATGTCTTCGCGATCCATCTCACGCGACAGTTCACGGCGATAGATGGTCGCTTCGATCGAGCCGCGCATGGCGGCCAGGTTGAACATCATGTGCGCACAAATCAGGTCGACGGGCGCGCCGCCCTGGCCGGTCGAGTACATCATGCCCAGACGAAACAGCTCATCGCCCCCCATGTCCGGGGTCGGCAACAGGATGGTCTTGGTTTCTACAGTTGTGGCAGTCATTGTGATATCGCGCTTTTTGCGCGTCCCCTGAATTGGTTGACAGGTGAAGTTCACCACCGCGCCATGAAATTAAAGTTAATAGCGCGAAGTGTGCTGAATATTTTATGTAAATATTGATTTAACCGTTAATACTTGCGTTTACAATTTCACACATGTTCGTTAATTTTGGGATAAATTGTACGTAATCATCATTTACAAGTCTATAATAATTTGGTTATTACTTCATACGTCAAGTCTATACTGAGTTAACTTGTCAGATTTTGGCGCGGCAACGTCTTCACGTCGCCCAGCAACCAAGGCTCTGTCAACCCGGCCTTAACCGCAAAGCCGGTTCACGCCGCCGGCAAATTGCTGTCACTTTCATTCAGCTTCAGTTCAGCTACGATTTGTCATAAACCTCCCAAGACGATATTTTTATCGCCATGCGTGCCAGATCCGCGCAAAAAAGACCCGGCAGCGGGATGATCTGGCAGGACTGTTGAGGAAAACATGATTAGCAAGATGGCCAAGAAGGCGGCTCCGCTGCTGGCGCTCGGGCTCATTCTCAGTCTGACCTCGGCGCCAAGCTACAGCTTCGCCCGTGAAAAGGAAGAGAATCCGCGCTTCAACCCGGGAAATCGTGGTGGTGATCGCGGTGGCAATCGCAACAGCGACGGCGGCGGTAATCGCAGCAGCGGCGGTGGCACGGCGCCCGCGCCGCGCAGCGACAGCGATCCCGCCCGCAGCACGCCGCCACCACGCAGCGACGCGCCGCCAAGAAGCGCCCCGCAACAACGACGTGATGACGGCAACCGCGGTGGCGGCAATCCGACGGGCTGGAGCGGCCCGCGCGGCGCCGGCGCCGGTCAACGGCCGTCTTTGGGCAATGTCCGTCCCGAGGGCGCGGAAAACCGTGGCATTGGAAATCGTGACGGTGGGCGTGACGGTGGGCGTGATGGCCCGCGTGGCCGCGACCGCGACACTAACGGTGGCGGCCGTCCAGGCCGTGACGGTACGCCGATCAATCGCCCGAACACACCCGACAATAATGGCGGCAATGACGGCGGCGTTCGTCCCGGCGGCAATGGCGGCGGTGGCTGGCAAGGGCGCGACCGCGACAACAACGGTGGCGGCCGTCCAGGCCGTGACGGTACGCCAATCAATCGCCCGCACACACCCGACAATAATGGCGGCGGTGGCTGGCAAGGGCGCGACCGCGACAATAACGGTGGCGGCCGTCCAGGCCGTGACGGTACGCCGATCAACCGCCCGAACACACCCGACAATAATGGCGGTAATGGCGGTGGCTGGCAGGGTCGCGATCGCGACAACGACGGCGGCAACCGCGGTGGCGGTTGGCAAGGCCGTGACCGGGATCGCGACAACGCTGGTGGAAACCGCGGCGGCCGCGATCGTGACCGAGACGGCTGGCAGGGTCGTGACCGCGATCGCGGCAACAACCACAATGGCGGCTGGCAAGGCCGCGACCGTGACCGTGGCGGCGATCATCGCGGCGGCAACCGCCACAGCTGGAAGCGCCAGGGCGGCGACTGGAAGCACCGGCACAACTGGCGCAACGACAGCCGCTGGCACGGATATTCCGGCGTGCGCTGGGGCTTTTACTTCGCGCCATCCTACGGCTATTACAGCGTTCCGTCGTCCTATTACGGCCAGCGCTTCTATGTCGGCGATTATCTGCCGGACTTCTTCCTGCGCTACCGCATCAGCGACCCGACCTATTATGCTCTGCCCTGGCCGCCGGCCGGCTGCGCTTGGTACTGGGTCGGTCAGGATGCGCTCCTGGTCGATACCTATAACGGCGAAATCATCGACGCCGTCTATAATCTCTACTAGTCTGGTATTTGACGACCTTCCCGCCCCCGAAGCTCTCAGCTTCGGGGGTTTTTCCGTGCGGCACGCGGATGAGTCTGGAGCGAGATGGCTTTAGGTAAGATCACCAAACTGCTATTGATGCTTCATGAGCCGCGAAATTTATCCGAAAAGTCGTGTCCACTCTATGGGGTTACCCCCTGGAAAGAGATCCACAGATTTCACAGATTTCACAGGTTAGAGAGAAGAAAAAGCTGCACTATTGACTTCGGCCCGAAGCGCGTTTTCTTCAATCTGTGTAATCTGTGTAATCTGTGGATCCCGTTACCTGACTATCAGGCTTCGGTAGACTTTCGCGTAGCGATCCGGGCGATCGTGCCCCAGGTCAGCTTTCCGCCCGTCAGGGCGCCCTGCTTGAAGGCGCGCCGACCGACCGCGATCATGATTGTCGCCGCCACCGCCATACCGCCAAGCGTCAGGACGATTTCCCATAGCGGCAGGGGTTCGCTCAGACGCAGCGGCATCAGGAAGGGCGTAAAGATCGGTACCCACGACAGCCACTGGATGATCGGCGCATTCGGCGCGCCAATAGCGGCCTGCATGGTCAGCATCGGCACCATCAGCACGATCATCAACGGCCCCATGATCGCCTGGGCATCCTTCTGGGTTTCGCAGAATGCCCCGATAGCAGCGAAGGTAACGCCGAACATCAGGTAGCCACCGATGAAATAGGTCAGCATCAGCGCGACATAGGCCGGCGTAAACAGTCCGGCCAGCCCCGCCTGGATGCTCTGGGCCAGGTCGGGCGGCAGGAAGCTGGCGCCCTGGCTGATCATGAAGAAGCTGGCCCCGCCCCAGATCAGGCCAACCGTCGACAGCACCGCCGCCACGCCCAGAACCTTGCCGATCAGCAGGCTTTCGGTCGAGGCCGAAGCCAGCAGTACCTCCAGCACCTTGCTGGCTTTTTCCTCGATCACCCCACCCAGCAGGATCATCGATGACGAGAAGATGGTAAACCAGGTGACAAAACCCAGCACGATGCCGACGATGCGCGGTCCGTGATCGCGCAGACCGGTGGCAACGAAATCACCCCCTTCGCCCGATACACCGTCTCCGGGAGTCAGGCTGACAACCTCAGCGCGGGCGGCGCGCATCTCGTCGGCCACCACAGGTGTAATGCCGTGCTTGAGCGCGACCTTGCGATACTGAAGGCCCTGCAGATCCCAATAGAGCTTGTCCTGCAGTTGGTTGCGCTGCTCGGGCGTCGACCAGATGCGGAAATGCAGAGTCTCGCCGTCGTCGTCGATAACAACAAGGGTCGTTACCTTGGCATCGGGACTGTCCAGAATGGCCGGAATCCTGGCTTCGGCCGCCGCGCGCGTCATCGATGCGTCGAGACCCGGTGGCAGCGGCACCAGCGCAATGCGTTCCTTGTCGAAGACGGCATTGGCGGCATCGCGTAATGCCGAATTCTCCTCTCCTTTGGCCGGCGTGGCGGCGCGCGCGATGATATCGCGGACCGGCTGCTCGACATTGTCGCCGGTGAGATCAAGAATAGCGACGTTCATGACTTCAACTGGCGCCGAGGTCCGGATCAGCATCGGCACGGCGATGATCAGGGTGAACAGCAAGGGCGCCGTCACGATCGATAGCCAGAAGCCAACGGTGCGGACAAAGGCCAGGTATTCGCGGCGCGCGATCAGCAGGGTCTTACGCATGCTGACCTCCCGTCAGGACGATAAAGGCATCGTGCAGGCTGGGTTCGCGTGCCTCGAAGCGGCGGATATCCAGCCCCTTCAGAAAGGCCGCCTTCAGCGCTTCGTGGGCCGATCGCCCGGGTTCCAGTTCGCAATGCCACAGCGGCACCCCCTCCTCACTGAGGCCGGTTTCGGTGGCCGACTTGATCCCCGGCAAGCCGAGAATATCGGCCTGGGTCAGCGGCCCCTCCAGTTCGAGGAAGCGCGGCGCGGCGGCGCGGGCCTGTTTCAACGTGCCTTCGAACACCTTTTGACCCTTGGTCAGCATCACGACATTCTGGCACAGGCGCTCGGCATGCTGCATGACATGGGTGGAAAACAGCACGGTGGCGCCGCGCCTGGAAATATCGCGAATGATGGTCTCCAGACCTTGCTGGTTCACCGGGTCGAGGCCGGAGAAGGGCTCGTCGAGGATCACTAGTTCGGGCTCATGGACCAGACACGCGACCAGCTGGACCTTCTGCGACATGCCCTTGCTGAGCGCCTGGATCGGCGAATTGATGAAATCACCCAAGCCTTGCGCCTCCAGCATCTCCTTGGCGCGGCGGCGGGCGAGCGACGCCTTGACACCCTTCAACCCCGCCAGGAAGACGATGACGTCGATGGCCTTCATCTTGCGGTACAGGCCACGTTCTTCGGGCAGGAAGCCGATGCGATCGAGCACCTTATCGCCGCGGCCGCCCAAGACGGTAATCTTACCGGCCGATGGCTGGGACAGGCCCAGAATCATCCGCACAGTCGAGGTCTTGCCGGCGCCGTTGGGCCCCAGGAAACCGCAGATCGTACCTTTTTTGACCTCGAAACTGAGATCGCGCACCGCCTGAAAGTCGCCGTAAGCCTTCGACACGTGATCGAGACTTAAGGCCAGATCGCCCGACATCAAGCGCCCCCTGTTGCTATGGACATTCAGCTTATACGGCTTGGCCGGGCATGGGAAGACAGGTTGAATTAACGCATCAACTGGCCGGCACGCCCTACGTCGCTATCCAGCCGACACATTAACACGCTCTCCCTGCGAAAAAGAATAGCCGCCGTCAGGATGTGACGGCGGCTATTCTTTTTTTGCGAAAGCGGTGGCGTCTATTCCACGCCCAGCTTAGCCTTCAGCAGTTCATTCACGGTCGCCGGGTTGGCCTTGCCCTGGGTCGCGCGCATGACCTGGCCGACGAACCAGCCCAGAGCCTGGGGCTTGGTCTTGACCTCGGCCGCCTTGTCAGCATTGGCAGCGATCAGATCGTCGATGGCCTTTTCCAGAGCGCCCGTGTCGTTGTCGGTTTTCAGGTCGTGCTTCTCGACAATCTCGGCCGGGGTGAGAATGCCCTTCTCGTCCCACATGTGCTCGAAGACCTGCTTGGCGATCTTGGACGAAATCACCTTGGTTTCGATCAATTCCACCAAATTGGAAATGTGCTCCGGCGGCAGCGGGCTGTCGGCGATGTCCTGACCGGTTTCGGCCAGGCGCGACAGCAGGCCGTTGGTCACCCAGTTGGCAACTAGTTTGGCGTCACGACCTTTTGCCGCCTGCTCATAATATTCCGCCCGGGCCTGGTCCGAAATCAGTACGCCGGCGTCATAGCACGACAGGCCGTACTGGCTGACGAAACGCGCCTTCTTGTCGTCGGGCAATTCGACCAGATGCCGGCGGATCTCTTCGATCCAGGCTTCCTCGATCTCCAGCGGCAACAGGTCGGGATCGGGGAAGTAGCGGTAATCATGGGCTTCTTCCTTGGAGCGCATGGAGCGGGTCTCGACCTTGACGGCGTCGAACAGACGGGTCTCCTGCAGGATCTTGCCGCCGTCTTCCAGGATCTCGATCTGGCGGCGGGCTTCGAACTCGATCCCCTGCTGCATGAAGCGGAAGGAGTTGACGTTCTTGATCTCGCAGCGCGTGCCGAGCGGCTCGCCCGGGCGGCGGACCGAGACATTGCAGTCGGCGCGCATATTGCCCTTTTCCATGTCGCCATCGCAGGTGCCGAGATAGATCAGGATAGTTCTCAATTTTTTGAAATAGGCCACGGCCTCGTCGGACGAGCGGATATCTGGCTTGGAGACGATCTCCATCAGCGCCGTACCGGCCCGGTTCAGGTCGACATAGGTCGCGCACGGGTCGATGTCATGGATCGACTTGCCGGCGTCCTGTTCCAGGTGCAGGCGTTCGATGCGCACGGTGATGGAGGTGCCGTCATCGCGTTCGACCAGGACCTCGCCCTCGCCCACGATGGGGTGGAAGAGCTGCGAGATCTGATAGCCCTGCGGAAGGTCGGGATAGAAGTAGTTCTTGCGGTCAAAGCGCGAATGGCGGTTGATCTGCGCCTTAAGACCAAGCCCGGTCTTCACTGCCTGCTCGACGCAATAGCGGTTCAACACGGGCAGCATGCCCGGCATGGCGGCGTCGACCAGGGATACCTGCTCATTGGGGCCCGCGCCGAAGCCGACTTTCGCTCCGGAAAACAGCTTGGTGTTGGACGCCACCTGGGCGTGGACTTCCAGGCCGATGACGAGTTCCCACGGGCCAGTGCGGCCCTGGATGAATTTGGCAGGTTCGGCGGGGCGGATATCGAGATCATTGGTCATGAAATGCGATATAGCGATAAGGAAAGGCGCGGGGAAGACCTTAATAGCTGAGTTTACAAACTCCATTATGTCTGACAAAATAATTATCAGACAAATGTGAAACAGGGAGTTCCCAACCATGACCAAGCTGATCCGCCATGCCGGGCTGGCCCTGGCCTTTGTGTGGCTGATGCCGGCCGCCGTCCAGGCGCAAACGCCACCCACCGGCCCGGCCCAGCTGTCCATCGGCACCAGGTTCATCAAGGACTTCTGCCTGGAAGCCCGGCCCGACAGCGCCATGGTCGTCAACAAATGCAATGCGCAGCCGCCCCAGGCCATGGACTATGACGACACCACCGGCCAGATCAAGACGGCCGGCAAGTGCGTAGCGGCGCCCGCCAAGGGCCAGCCGCTGGAACTGACCACCTGCGCCGAAGCTAAGGACCAGTTCTGGACCTTCGAAGGCGACGGCACGCTAAAAAGCGATGCCGGCCTGTGCGCCGACCTGCTCAACTTCGGCAAGAATCCCGGCACCTCGGTCATTGCCTGGGATTGCGCGGCCAGCGACAACCAGAAATTCTTCCTGACCAATATCCGCATCGCCAGGGCGGACAAACCCGCCGGCGAAGCGAAATCTGACCGCTCGGAAAGCGTCAGCGGCATCCCGTCGATCGCCAGCTACTACGCCCAGGGCCTGTGCCTGGAAGCCAGGGGCAGCAACGGCGCCATCTCGATCGAGGTGTGCAGCCGCGCCGCCGGCCAGGACTTCCGCTTCCAGGGCGGCAACAGCGGGGCCATCGTCCAGGGTGATAAGTGTCTGACGTCGATCGCCCAGGGCTCGCCCCTGGAACTGGCGGCGTGCAAGCGCTCGCCCGAAGAAGACTGGACCTTTACCGGTGAAGGCCTGCTGCGCAACCGGGCCAACCTGTGCGCCGACATCCTGCAGTTCCTGAGAGAACCGGGCACAGCCGTCATCGCCTGGGAATGCACCGCGACCGAAAACCAGAAGTGGTACCCGGCCGTGGCGACCAAGTCGGGAGCGTTTACCCTCGGCAGCCAGATCGCCGACAATCTGAAAGCCGGCGGGATTACCACCCTGTCGCTGACACCGGGTTACTCAGCCGGCAATTTTACAGGTGCGGGCGGCAAGTCGCTGTCGGCCGATGCGCAGGGCAATATCACCGGCGGCGATAAAGACACCATCGTTATCGGCGGCGCCGGGGTGCTGACCGTTCGGTTCAAGAACGGATTGGCGGCGCCGGATGTCACCGAAGCCGCCAAGGTGGGGAGCAAGGGTTTGTTGCCGACCGACTGGTCGTTCTTCTCAGGCTCTACCGCGGGCAAGTTCGAACTGAACTGAAGACCCTATATGCCTAACGGAACCGGCGCGGAATGATCTGCGCCGGTTTTTCTTAAAAAATGCGTAAATTCAGTAGTTTTTATCCTCCACCGCTTGCGGGGGAGGATAAGATATTGATCGTCGTTATTTTTCTCTAGTTCTCTTGGGCGAACAATCAAGCCTTCTTGATATTGTTCAAGGTCGCCTGCTGCCCCTTGGTGAAGCCGGTCGCTGCGATCGACTCGACCTTGACCGCTTCCTTCTTGGGCTTGCGGACTTCCTTGTTGCTCTTTTTCTGACCCTTGGCCATGGTGCGACTCCTAAAAGAAGGGACCATGACAGCAATCAGGTCAGAAAGCGCGGAAATTATTCCGACAACGGCCGGGAACTCGGAACATGGGCCCAGAACTCAACCTCAACCGTGGCGCCATAGGCCAGGCTGCTGACGCCGAACGCCGTGCGTACCGGCAACTGCGCCGGGTGGAAATAGGTCTTGTAAAGGCGGTTGAACTCGCCCCATTTGTCGATTTCGGTCAGCATGACCGTCGCCTTGAAGAGGTGCTCGAGCCCCAGGCCGTAGCGCTTCAGGATGTCGGCCGTATTGCTCATGATGAAGCGGACCTCGGCTTCAAAGCCGTCAGCCAGTTTGCCCTTGTCGTCCAGGCCGATCATGGCCGAGAGGTAAAGGACATTGCCGACCTGCACCGCTTCGGAAAATGGCGAACGCGGATGCGGATGCAGGAAATAGGTAATGCCGTCGGCAGGGATCGGATTGATCGTGGGGCGGTCTTCTACATTGCTCATCGGTGTGTCCTTTGCCGGCGCTTTTAGCCAGTTTCGCTTTCACAGGGAAGTCAAAAACAAGTGCCCCGCCGGTTATCCGGCGGGGCCTTGACATACTGTTCATCCGGTTGGATCAGGCGCCGGTGTCGACCTTTTTCGCCCGTCCTATCGCCCACCGGTAGAGTCCGAGGATCCCGAGGAAGGCAAGTACGACTGAAATGATCATGTTAACCGGTTCATGCGGCGCAATGGCCGCAAACGGTCCGGCGAATGGCGCCGGATTTTCCGTCAGCACGATGATACCGGCAAGACCAACCTTCAGCAGGCTCTCTCCGACGATAAAGCCCGAAGCGACGAGGACACCCAGACGCTTTGCCGTCTCACCCCAGTCCTTGCCATTGATCGTCTTGCCGTGGACAAAGCGGTTGTACAGCCAGCCGGCAATGGCGCCAACAATCACCGGCGCGGTTACCGAACTGGGCAAATAGATGGCCAGGCCGACACCCAGGGGCGGCAAGCTGAGTTTCCCCTTGCTGACTTTGCGCAAGATCATGTCAAGTATAACGAGGGCCGCGCCAATCAACACGCCGACACCGAGCAGCCCCCAGTCGAGATCGCCGCCGATAACACCCTTGGCCAGGGTCGAAATAAGCGTTGCCTGAGGCGCCGGCAGAGGGTCATTCGTCACGCCGTGATAGTTGGGATCACCAGCGAAGCCGTTGGAATTGTTGAGAAGTTCAAGAACAGGCGGCACGACCATCGAACCGGCCAGGACACCAATAACCAGGGCCACCTGCTGCTTCCAGGGCGTCGCACCAACCAATTGGCCAGTCTTCAGGTCCTGGAGATTGTCATTGCCGATGACGGCGACGGCGAGGACGACGGTTGTGACCAAAAGTGCAAAAGCCACGAGGGCAGTGCTGGTTTCCGGTCCGGTGACGCCGTAGCCGATGGCGCCAACGACAAGGGCGGCGCCCAGAACGCTGAGGATCGCCAGCCCCGAGACCGGCGAATTGGAAGAGCCGATCAAACCGGCCATGTAGCCACATACCGCCGCCGCCAACAGGCCGGCAACAATGATATAGCCCACACCAACGATCACCAGCGGTGTCGCGACAGAGGCCAGGGGACCACCCGAAAGGAAGCCGGCCAGCAACCATCCCGCCGGAACCAGCGAGATCAGCACCGTCAGACCCATGATCCACACGGGAAGGTCCATGTCGACACGCTCGACCTTCGTGCCCTCGAGCTTTTGGGCACGGTTGGCAGCTACCGCAGCCATGAGTCCGCTCGTCACCGGACCGAGCAGCTTGCCCAGTGTCCAGATGGCTGCGGCACCGATAGCGCCGGCGCCAAGGAACCGCACCTGGGTGCCCCAGGTTGCGCCCGCCTGGGCCTCGGCCGAAAGGCCGGCCACGGGCGCCAGATTGGTCAGAATGGGAACCGCCACGCCCCAGGCGATAAACAGCCCGGCCAGCATGGCCATGCCGACAGTAATCCCCATCAGATGGCCGGCGCCAATCAGAGCCAGCGAAGCTTCACCGGCAAGGCCCGTTGCACCGCTGCCAACCTTGAAGAACTTGGCAACCTCGCCGGCCATCAGCCGGGCGCCGCCAAGGGCGGCATAGACCGCTGATATCACTGAGCCCCAAATGACGGCCCACAACCCGGCCTGGCCTTCGGCGCCGCCCTCGCGCGAGGAGGTGCCGACTTTCAGGACTTCGGCTGCGGCGACCCCTTCAGGATAGGGCAAGGTGGATTTGGTCACCAGCGCGCGACGCAGCGGGACGGTGTACATGACGCCCAGAATGCCACCAATAGCGCAGGCGGCGAAGGTGGTCAGGAAAGGAACCTCCTTCCACCAACCGATCATGATGAGGCCAGGCAAAACGAAGATCACGGAGGCCAGGGTTCCCGCCGCCGAGGCGATGGTCTGGACGATGTTGTTCTCCTGGATGGTCGCCGTCCGAAAGGCCTGCAACAGCGCCATGGAAATGACAGCTGCGGGAATCGAGGTGGCAAACGTCAGACCAACGGTCAGGCCCAGATAGACCTGAGCTGCAGTAAACACCAGGGTGATAAGAATACCGAGGAGAATGCCCCGTACAGTGATTTCCTTGGGCTTGACGGGAAAACTCATCTGAAACTCCGGTTGTATCGCTCGTAACGAGACCGGACTATAGAACGGCCATTAATCGATGCAAGGCCATTATACCAACCCGCGAAAATCTTGACTCATCGTCGGTTGGCAAGCGCGACTGCGCGCCCGAGCTTTTGCGAGGCGCCATTGGGGGGCGCCTGGACCACAATCCGATAAAGTGTGCACCACTCTATCGGATTGCGCTGCTAGAGCGGTATGCGTTTTGATGAAATCAAAACCCCGCTCTAAGTTTTTGTTTTGTCCCGCAATTTATCCGAAAAGTGCGTCACACTTTATCGGATTGCGCAATAATCAATGCCCGATATGGTCGAGGGTCTCTTTTAACTGCTTTTGCAGAGCCTCGCCGGAGTCATTACGCACCCGGCCATCGATAAAGATCTTGCTGATGATGTCCTTGTATTCGCGGTAGTTGCGCAGTTCATAGGCAGCGGCCATCTTGTCGGCGGTAGCACCGTCTGAACGGGCCAATTGCTCCATGATGGCGTGGAAGCGCTTGTAGCGCTCATAACGGTTGCGCTCGGCCTCGACCGACGCAAACCATACCGCCGACCAGGCGATCACGATCAGCGGCAGAACCAGAAGTCCCCACGCCACCATGTCCTCAGGGGTCGACAACATTTTACTCACCGTCCGTAATTTGCGTTGTGCTACGGCGTAAGTTTAAACCAGAAACGGCAGAGAACCCCAAACCATTCGTGTCTGCGGGGTGTAAAATCGGCGTGCTATACCTTATTACCGGAAAATTAACTGTGTTTCCCTCAGGCGGCCGGTGCAGCGGCCTCGGGTTCGTCGAAGAAGATGGCGTCGCAAGTCTCCTGGAACGACTCGACGGTGATTGTGCTGTCTTTCAACATCTCGGGGAAGGCCTGATCGGCCATGGCAATATCCGAGGCCACTTCTTCGTCGGTCTCGCCACTGAATTCCTTGTAGACGCTGACCGCAAAAGCGCGGGCCTTCTGAATTTCGGCCGCCCTGGCGCCAGCCTTGCCCTGGGCGATGAGGGTGTCATAGGTGGCGATGCAACCGATCGACACGGTCAGGACGTCTTCGGTCGTCAGTCCGTCCTCGGCCGGCGGCGCGGCGTCCTGGGCGTGGACAGAGCCGGCGAACGCGGCAAAAAGCACGGCGGCAGCGAGAAATTTCTTCATGGGACCACAAATGCCTTCGGCTTGAGGGTGGAGATATGCCCCCACCCTACCCCCTTAATCGCCGGGTGCAAGACGGATTCGCCGGTTACCACCATTTCGAAGGCTTGGCCGTGAAGGCGGCGGCCTTTTCCAGCGCGGCGCCAACACTGAACACCGTGCCTTCGTCCAGGGCCTTGCCGATAACCTGAAGCCCCAGAGGCAGGCCCTGGCTGTCGAGCCCGGCCGGCACGCTCATGCCCGGCAGTCCGGCCAGGTTGGTCGTCACCGTGAAGACGTCGTTCAGGTACATGGCGACCGGATCGGCAGCCTTGGCCTTGTCGCCCAGCTCGAACGCTGCCGATGGCGTCGCCGGTGTCAGGATGACGTCGCAACTGTTCCACGCATTGGTAAAGTCCTCAGCGATCCGGCGGCGGACCTTCAGGGCCTTTACGTAATAGGCATCGTAGAAGCCGGCCGACAGCACATAGGTGCCGATCATAATGCGGCGCTTGACCTCCTTGCCGAAGCCTTCGGAGCGCGACAGCTCATAGACGTCGGTCAGGGACTGCGCCTTGTCAGTGCGGTGGCCGTAACGCATGCCGTCATAGCGCGCCAGGTTGGAGGAGGCCTCGGCCGGCGCGATGATGTAATAGCACGGCAGGGCGTACTTGGTGTGCGGCAGGGAGATGCGGACGATTTCGGCGCCGGCGTCCTTCAGCCAGGCGATTCCCTGCTCCCACAATGCGTCGATCTCGGCCGGAATGCCGTCAAGACGATATTCGTCAGGAATGCCGATACGAAGGCCTTTCAGCGACTTTTCCAGAAATGACGAAAAGTCCGGCACAGCTACCTGCAGCGAGGTCGAATCCTTGGCATCATACGAGCACATGGATTGCAGCAAGATGGCCGAGTCCGCGACCGTCTTGGTGATCGGGCCGGCCTGGTCCAGCGAAGAGGCAAAGGCCACCATGCCGTAGCGCGAGCAGCGGCCATAGGTCGGCTTGATGCCGACCGTGCCGGTGAAGGCGGCCGGTTGGCGGATAGAGCCGCCGGTGTCCGACGCCGTGGCGGCCAGGCACAGGTCGGCAGCAACGGCTGAAGCCGAACCGCCCGACGATCCGCCAGGGGTCAGGGCGGCGTTTGAGCCGTTCGACTTCCACGGATTGGTCACGGGACCCCAGTGCGAGGTTTCGTTCGACGAGCCCATGGCGAACTCGTCCATGTTGAGCTTGCCCAACATGACAGCCCCGTCGTCCCACAGGTTCTGGGTGACGGTCGATTCGTAGGTCGGGATGAAGTTGCTCAGGATGCCCGAACAGGCGGTGGTGCGCACGTCCTTCGTGCAATACAGATCCTTGATGCCGAGCGGCGCGCCTTCGAGACGGCCGCCCTCGCCTTTCGCCAGTCTGGCGTCGGAGGCCGCGGCCTGGGCACGGGCCTTGTCGAAGGTGGTTTCAACAAAGGCGTTCAGCGTCGGATTGGCGGCCTGAATAGCGCCGATAAAGGCCTCGGTCAGTTCGCCAGACGAGAACTGCTTCGTCTTCAGACCGTCGAGGGCGTCCTTCAAGCTCAGTTGCGTCAGGTTGCGCATTATTCCACCACCTTCGGCACGATGAAAAAGCCCTCAGCCGATTTCGGTGCGTTGGCGACAACCTGGGCGACCTTGTCACCGTCGTTGACGACGTCTTCGCGCAGCGGCGTCGGTTGCTCGACCGCGGTGGTCATGGGCTCGACGCCGGCGACATCGACCTCGTTGAGTTGCTCGATCCAGCCCAGAATGCCGTTCAATTCGCCGGCCAGGGCTTCGAGGCGCTCTTGCGGCTCACGCAGGCGCGACAGGCTCGCCACTTTTTTGACGGTTGCCACATCAATGGCCATCATCGCACTCCTTAAATCTATGGCGAGACCGGTTAGCGACTGGGCGGGAACTTGGCAAGATGTATGTCGCGGAAGCCCAACAGATTTCAGGCCGCGTCCCGGGGAGGAGACGCGGCCTGAACAGGACGGCGGGACGCTGTGCGGAGGACATCACCTCCCGAAAGTCCTTATCTGTCGTTACGGGCGTAGCTTTGCGCCGTCGCGCCGGCATTGGCGTGGACCTGACTCAGGGCCGGGCTGTTCAGGTCAGCGACGGCGCCGACAAGGGCGCGCTGGACGCAGTCCCGGTCCTGGGCCAGGACCCAGGCCGGTGCATCACCATCAACCTGGCAAACCTCGGCGGCGACTTTTTCCAGGCGGACATAGACCTGAGCGGCGCGATATTCGTCGCGCAGGTCGTTGTGATCGATAGAAACGGTTTTGACCGCGTGACCGTTTTTGATGCGCAGTGTCTCGGCGCTGGCCGAAACTGCGGAGAAGGTCAAGGTGGCCAAAGCCACAGTGGCAAGGATCGAATAGGCTTTCATGTTGGGCTCCTGTGCAAGTGTAAAACTCTACTTCCTCACTCATACACAAGTATTAAATTGAATAAAACATGATTTTTCTTAAATATTCTCCATATATTTAAAGTATTTAATGAACGACATTTAATAAAAAAAGAGCGCACCGTGCAAGGTGCGCTCTTCACTTCATCGGCGGATCAGACAGCTTATCTTTGCGACGTTACGGTGCGAACAGCCGCCACCTGGGTTGCTTCGGCATTAACTGCGTCGAGGCGGGCCAGTTCCTGGCTGCCGATCTGACCGACGGCCTCGCTGACGGCATCCTTGTCGCAGGTGCGGCTTTCGCCGACACAGACACGGGCCGCGGCGTATTGCAGGCTGCGGTAGAAGGCCCTGGCCTGCGCCGGGTTGTCGAGATTGACGCCATCGACGCTGATCACTTCCTGGCGGGGGCTATCGTCGCCCATGGTGACCTGGAAGCCACCGGCGAAGGCGGACGTCGCGGTCAGGGTGGCGACAGTGGCAAAAGCGAGCGCGGTAAAGGTGTGGGACATGGTGTAAATTCCTCAGTTGCTTGATGGTGGGTACTGAAGTCTGAATACACAAGCGTTCAAGCAAATGCACGATGATTATTATTAAATCGACTTCATATATTACAATCATTACAGACATTAACTTGCCGTAATGAATTAAATTATCGTAACATCAAGTAAAGAGATTGCTACTGCAATAATTGCACTTGCCGCCGGCCGCATTGGTTGACTCGGCTGGGGCTTGGCGTCAAACCGGCGCCATGGCCGTTATCGACATCACCGAACTAAGAGCCGCCCTCCCGCCGCGCCGCGCCCTGCTGGGTCTGGACCTGGGTGAAAAGACCATCGGCGTCGCCGTGTCCGATATCTCGCTGACCCTTGCCTCGCCCCTGGAGTTGATTCGCAAGACGAAGTTCACATTGGAGGCCGAGCGGCTCTTCCACCTGATGCAGGTGCGTGAGGTGGATGGCCTCGTTATCGGCCTGCCGGTCAATATGGACGGCAGCGAAGGCCCGCGCGCCCAGTCGTGCCGGGCGTTCGCGCGGAACCTCTTGCGCCTTCGTGACATCCCCATCGCTTTCTGGGACGAACGCTGGTCGTCCGCAGCAATGAACCGCTTTCTGATCGAAGAAGCCGACCTGTCGCGCGCCAAACGCGCCGAAGTCATCGACCGCAACGCCGCTGCCTATATATTGCAGGGCGCGCTGGACCGTATCAGAGGCGGTGAAGCATGAAGATGCTGAACCTGTTAACAGCGCCCACCAAAAGAACGTCCTGGGCGCCGGCGATCGTTCGCCGCCCCCGCGGAGGCGTGAGCGAAGCGAACTGCGGTGAGGGCAAACAATGACGCTGATGACGATCCTCAACGGGATTGTCCCGGTCTTCCTGCTGATCGTATTGGGTTATGGCCTGAAAAAGTCGGGTTTCCTGCCATCGAATGTATGGAGACCGATCGAGAAGTTCGCCGTCTATGTCCTCTATCCCGGCTTTCTGATCCCGGCCATCTGGCATGCCGACCTGGGCGGATTTGCTGCCGGTCCTGTCAGCCTGGCCGTCGTCGGCGCGCTGTTGATCGGCTCGGCCGTGGGCTTCGGTTTGAAACCCATCCTCAACCTGCCGGGTCCGACCTTCACCAGTGTCTTCCAGGGGCTGATCCGCTTCAATTCGTTCGTCTTTATTCCGGTGGCCGCTGTCATCTTCGGTGACCGCGCCACCGCCATCGCCGCCGTCGCTATCAGCGCGCTGATCCCGGCATCGAACATGATCAGCATCCTGGTCCTGGCCCAGTGGGGTGAGCCCGAAGGCGATCCGCCGGCGCGGACGCCGTTGTGGATGGCCAGGACCCTGATGACCAACCCGATCTTTGCCTCCTGCCTGATCGGCTTGAGCTTCAACGTCCTGAAGGTGCCATCGCTCCCGTTTGCCGAACGTTCGCTGACCATGCTGGGCCAGGCGGCCATTCCGACCGGGTTAATCCTTGCCGGGGCAGGCTTAAGCTTCGGCTATGTATTCCGTAAGCCCATCCTGGTAACCTCGGTATCGTTGTTCAAGGTCCTGGTCATGCCGGTCCTGGCCTGGGGCATCTGTTACGCCTTGGGCGGCGATGCCCTGGCGCAGGGTGTGGCTCTGGCGTGTGGCGCGGCGCCATGTGCCGCGGCGGCCTATGTTCAGGCGCGCCATATGGGCGGAGACGCCCCGCTGATGGCCGGCATTGTCGCCATGACCACAACTCTAAGCGCCTTCACCCTGCCGCTGCTGCTGACGGTGTTTCACCTGCAATAAATTCACAGCAAACTGCAACCGCCACCCTGACAAAGTGGCGCAGCCACACCATATGCGCGGAGTCCGAACACAAGGATCTCCCCATATGACAACCGCCAAAGCCTATGCCGCGCTTTCCCCCAAAGCGCCGCTGGAACCGTTTAGCTTCGAACGCCGCGCCCCCAACGAAGACGATGTCGTCATCGATATTCTCTACAGTGGCATCTGCCACTCTGACATCCACCAGGTCCGCGATGAGTGGTTCCCCGGCATCTACCCGATGGTGCCCGGCCATGAAATCGTCGGCAAGGTCCGACAGGTCGGCGCCAAGGTGTCGCGCTTCAAGGAAGGCGATACGGTCGGCGTCGGCTGCTTCGTCGATTCCTGCATGAAATGCCAGCAGCGCGACGTCGACCGCGAACAATATATGATGGACCAGCTGGCCCAGACCTATAACAGCCTCGACCGCGACGGCCTGCCGACCTATGGCGGCTATTCCGACCATATCGTGGTCAAGGAAGGCTACGTCCTGTCGGTGCCAGGCAACCTGGACCTGGCCGGCGCGGCGCCCCTGCTCTGCGCCGGCATTACCCTCTACTCGCCGCTGCGCCACTGGAATGCCGGGCCGGGCAAGAAGGTGGCTATCGTCGGGTTGGGCGGTCTCGGCCATATGGGCGTCAAGCTGGCCCATGCCATGGGCGCCGAAGTCACGGTGCTGAGCCAGTCGCTGTCCAAGAAGGACGACGCCCTGAGGCTGGGTGCCGATCACTACTATGCCACCAATGATCCGGAGACCTTCACCAAACTGGCAGGTTCGTTCGACCTGGTCATCAATACGGTATCGGCCCAGATCGACTGGAACGCCTATCTCAATCTGCTGACGATCGACGGCACCATGGTGCTGGTCGGCGTGCCGGAAAATCCGGTGCCCGTCCATGCCTTCTCGCTGATCATGGGACGGCGGTCGCTGGCCGGGTCGTGCATCGGCTCGATCAAGGAAACCCAGGAAATGCTGGATTTCTGCGGCGAGCACAACATCGTCTCGGATATCGAACTGATCGATATCAAGGATATCAACACCGCCTATGAGCGGGTTATCAAGTCCGATGTTCGCTACCGCTTCGTGATCGATATCGCTTCTTTGAAGTAGGTGCCAGAGCTCCGCCGGTCAGCCGGCGGAGCCTTTTTCCAGCAACCGATCCAGTTCGCCGCCCGAGGTCAGCCCGGCGACAAAGCCGAAGCTCTCGTCTGTCGCTGCTTTCAGGAAGGCCGTCATGGCCGCAGAATGCAGCAGACTGCCCAGGCTGATACGCCGGACGCCAAGGGCCGCCAGTTCCGACACCGTCAGCGGCACCTTCCCCATCCCGCCCAAAGCGTTGACCGGACGGTCGACCTCACGCAGCAGTGCAGCGAACTCTTCGGCTGTACTTAAGCATGGCGCATACAAGACATCGGCCCCGGCCTCCTGATAGGCTTGCAGGCGGCGGACGGTGTCGGCGAAATCGGGCCGGCCGCGCAGATAGTTCTCGCACCGCGCCACCAGTTGAAACGGAAAGTCCAGAGCCCGTGCCGCTTCGGCCGCGGCACGAATGCGGTCAGCCGCAGCTTCGATATCGTAGAAGGTTCCGTCGGCGCGCCAGTCCTCGATCGAACCGCCGACCAGGCCGGCTTGCGCACCCTGACGAATCGTCTCGGCGCAATCCTCCGGCGTCGGACCGAAGCCGTCCTCCAGATCGGCCGCCAGCGGCAGGTCGGTCGCTTCGGCCAGGTCACGGCAATGGGCAAGGACATGGTCACGGCCGGCCTTGTAATCGACCACCCCGATCGACCGGGCATAGCCCGCGCTGGTCGTCGTCAGGGCTTTGAAGCCCAGCCCGGCCAGCATCCGTGCCGAGCCACGGTCCCAGGGATTGGGAATCACGAAACAGCCCGTTTCATGCAGAGCTGTGAACTCGGCTGCTTTTTCCGACTGGCTTTTCATGAAACTGTCATCCTTCCGCTTGTGCTTTGGGTCATTATTGGCGAAAAGGCCGCAAACGTGGAATTCGAGATGTCCCCCAGCGACTCAAATGTCAACGACCTGATCGGCGCGCGGCTGACCGCCTTTCCCAAGCGCCACTTTCTGGCCGCCCAGGACCTGGATCCGCCCGACATCATGGCCCTGCTGGACCTGGCCGACGTCTTTGTCGACCTGAACCGTCAGACCACCAAGAAGCTGGACCTGCTCAAGGGCCGCACCCTGGTCAACATGTTCTTCGAGAACTCGACGCGGACCCAGTCCAGCTTCGAGATCGCCGGCAAACGCCTGGGCGCCGACACCATCAATATGAGCATGAAAAGTTCTTCGGTGGCCAAGGGCGAGACCCTGATCGACACGGCTGTGACCTTGAACGCCATGAAGCCCGACCTCCTGGTTGTGCGCCATTCAGCTTCGGGCGCGGCGGCGTTGCTGTCGCAGAAGGTCGGCTGTTCGGTGATCAATGCCGGCGACGGCCAGCATCAACACCCGACCCAGGCCCTGCTCGACATGTTGTCGATCCGCCGGGCGTTTGGCCATGTCGACGGCCTGACCATCGCCATCTGTGGCGATGTCGCCCACAGCCGCGTCGCCCGCTCCAACCTCATCCTGCTCAGCAATATGGGCGCCAATGTCCGACTGGTCGGGCCGCCGACCCTGATCCCTGGCGATGCCGACCAGTGGGGTGTTGAGGTTTTTCACGACATGCGCGAAGGCATTGCCGGCGCCAACGTGGTGATGATGCTGCGTCTGCAACTGGAGCGCATGGATGGCGCCTTCATCCCATCAGCGCGGGAATATTACCGCTTCTTCGGCCTCGATCGCGAAAAGCTGGTCGTGGCGGCGAAAAATGTCCGCGTCATGCACCCTGGGCCGATGAACCGCGGCATCGAGATCGACTCCGAAGTCGCCGACGACCTGTCGGTGTCGCTGATCCAGGACCAGGTCGAGATGGGCGTCGCCGCCCGCATGGCGGTGCTGGCCTCGCTGTCCGCCCGGCTGGAGAACGATCGATGAGACTCAACGGGGCTAAGTTCGAGGATACCTCGCCCCTTCTCCTCTCCACGCAGTGGGGAGGGGGAGTTTGCAACTTCGTTCTCGATAACCTTGCCAAAAGTGTGAAGTGGGGAACTGGACAATGACAACCTCCTCCGCGATTGCTTTCGTCAATGCCCGCCTGGTCGATCCGGCCAGCAATTATGACGGCCCCGGCTCGGTCATCATCGCCGACGGCGTCATCACCGATGTCATCCACGGTGAACAGCCGCCCGCCGGACAGGTCGGCATGAGAGTCATCGACTGCGTCGGCAATGCCGTCATGCCCGGTCTGATCGACATGCGGGTCAAGACCGGCGAGCCCGGCTCGGAGCCCAGGGAAACTCTCAAATCGGCCAGCCTGGCCGCCGCCGCCGGCGGCGTGACCAGCTTCGTCGTCCAGCCCGATACCGATCCGGTGATCGACGGACCGGCCATGGTCGACTTCATCCTGCGCCGGGCCCGCGACATCGAGCTGGTCCACGTCTACCCCGCTGGCGCCGCCACCAAGGGCTCCGACGGCAAGCACCTGGCCGAAATCGGCCTGATGGTCCAGGCCGGCGCGCTCTATTTCACCGATGTCGACCGCCCCGTCGTCAACAGCAAGATCCTCAGCCGCGTCCTGACCTATGCCAACGGGTTCAATGCCCTGATCGCCCACCGCCCCAAGGAGCCGTGGCTGTCCGAAGGCGCCGTCGCCACGTCGGGCGAAATGGCCATGCGCATGGGCCTGGCCTCGGTGAGCGCCCTGTCCGAGCGCATTGCCCTGGAGCGCGACCTGGCTCTGGTCGAACTCACCGGCGCGCGCTTCCTGGTCGACCAGATCTCGACGCGCGAAGGCCTGACCTCGCTGGAACGCGCCAAGGCCAAGGGGCTGGAGGTCTATGCCTCGGTCAGTATCAACCACCTGATGTTCAACGAGATCGACATCGGCGACTACCGCACCTTTTACCGGCTCGATCCGCCGCTGCGCTCGGAAAACGACCGCCAGGCCCTGGTGGCGGCGCTGGAAAACGGCTTGATCGATGTCGTCGTGTCCAACCATTGCCCGGCGCCGGCCGAGGACAAGCGCCTGCCCTTCTCCGAAGCCGCACCGGGCGCTATTGGGCTGCAAACCCTGCTGCCGGCCCTGATCGGCCTGCATCTCGACGCTGAGGTACCTTTGCTGGAGCTGATCCGCGCCGTGACCATTAACCCGGCCCAGATCCTGGGTCTGGCGGCCGGGCGGCTGGCCCAGGGCGCGCCTGCCGACCTGATTCTGGTCGACATTGACGCGCCGTTTGCGTTGCGCGAACGCGACATCCTGTCGAAATCGAAGAACTCGCCCTTTGAGAATCGCACACTACAGGGCAAGGTGCTCAAAACCTTTGTGGACGGACGTCTCGTCTACGAACACGGTTAACCAGGCAGGTCTCCTTTTGCAAACCCCTCCTGATCTTCTGATCTATGTTCTTGCCCTGGTCGGAGGTTATCTGCTGGGTTCGATCCCGTTCGGCTATGTCTCGACGCGGTTGGCTGGCATCGATATCCGAACGGTTGGTTCGGGCAATATTGGCGCCACCAATGTTTTGCGCACCGGCCGCAAGGACCTGGCCCTGATCACCTTTTTCGGCGATACGGGAAAAGGCGCAGCCGCGGTCGGTCTGGCCCTGCTGTTCACCTTCCTGATCGCCGCCGACATAGAAACCCGCCGCCAGGCCATGGCGCTGGCCGGCGCGGCCGCCTTCCTGGGCCACCTGTTTCCGGTGTGGCTGCGCTTTAAGGGCGGCAAGGGCGTGGCGACCTTTATGGGCACGCTGTTCGGCGCCGCCTGGCCGATGGGCCTGATCGCCGGCGGCCTGTGGCTGCTGACTGCGGCGATATTCCGTATATCCTCGCTGTCCGCCCTTGTCGCTGCGGCCCTGGTCGTGCCCCTGGCCTTTTTGCTCGACCAGCCCTACCCTTTCCTCGGTATGGCGTTGTTCATGGCCGTGCTGATCTACATTCGCCATCGCGACAACATTGGTCGCCTGCTCAAGGGCGAAGAACCGAAGATCGGCAAAAAGAAAGAAACCCCGGCTGGGGAATAGCCGGGGCTCTTCAGGTCGTCGTTGGACCGTCCTTACCAGATGATATGGCTCAGCAGTCCAGCGTCGTTATAGGCGACGCCGAGCACCGTGATGCTGTTGGCACCCATAGTAATCAGGGTGTTACCGCCGCCGGCGTCGGTGATGGTCACGCCCCCGCCATTGACCACGCCGCCGGAATAGGCGTTGATATTGATCCAGTCGTTCTGGCCCGCGTTGAAATCGGTGATCCGGTCGGCGCCGCTGCTGGTCTGGAACAGGAAGGTATCGGAGCCCAACCCGCCGGTCATGGTATCGGCCCCGCTCTTGCCGTTCAGAACGTTGTCGCCGTCGTTACCGATCAGGATATTGACCAGAGAATTGCCGGTAGCGTTGATATTGTCGACACCGGTCAGGGCCAGGGTCTCGACCGCGCCGAAAACGGTGTAGGTCACCGACGAATAGATGATGTCAGTGCCATTGCCGGTGGCTTCGCTGATCGTGTCGGTGGTGTTCTGGATGTAGTAGGTGTCGTTACCGGCACCGCCCGCTAATGCGTTGGTACCAGCATTGCCTGTAATGACATTGTTGCCGGCATTGCCTGTGCCGTTGATATTGGCCAGACCAGTCAGGATCAGGTTTTCCAGGTTGGCACTTAATGTGTAGGTAATGGACGCCTCGACCGTGTCAGTGCCATAGGCGGGCGCTTCACTCACCACATCACCGGCAACATCAACACCATAGGTATCGTTTCCGTTACCGCCGATCATGGTGTCAGCGCCGGCGCCGCCAATCAGGACATTGTTATAGGCATTGCCAATAATGACATTGCCAACGCCGTTGCCCGTACCGTTAATACCTGTATAGCCAGTCAGGGTCAGGTTTTCTATCACCTGACCGACCAGTGAATAGCTGATTGAGGACAGCACCGTATCCTTGCCTTCGCCGGCCGCTTCGATCGCAATGTCACCGACTTGGTTGACGAGGTAGGTATCGTCTCCAAGCCCCCCAGCCATCTGGTCAAGGTCATTACCACCGTCCAGGTAGTCATTGCCGTCGCCGCCGTTTAGCGTATCGTTACCATAACCACCAAAGATGCGGTCACGCCCACCCAGGCCGCTCAGGACGTTAATATAAGAGTTGCCGTTGATGACGTTGTCGAGCGCATTACCTGTTCCGTCCATATTGACGTTGCCGCCAAGGGTCAGGGCTTCAATAAAATCACCCAAGGTAAAGGTCACCGTCGAGTTTACCAGGTCGTAGCCACCTGTGTCGACACCGGATGCCGTTTCGGATGCCACATCGCCAATATTGTCGACCGAGAAGGTGTCGTCACCGGCACCGCCGTTCATACTGTCAGCGCCGTTTCCGCCATTCAGCGAATCATTGCCGGCCAAGCCCCACAGGCTGTCATTACCGGTTGCCGTCGTCAGGTTGTTGTTGGAGTGACTGCCGGTCAGCGAGACCCCTGGGGTAGCATCGACCAGAACACTGGCGGCATTGTAGTAGCGTTCCAGGACATCGATTGTTACGTTCTCGACACTTAGAAGAGCGCTGCTGTTGCCGCCAAACACGAAGGTACCGTTCAGCAAATTAACGACAATCGAGCCCAGGCTGCCGAAGCTGGATTGGTCTGCAGAGGTGTGAATAATCGTGAAGGAGAAGGTGTCATTACCGGCACCACCATCGAAGGTATTGCCCGAGAAGGTCAGGTCGGTAGCACCGGTGACGCCATCGAGTCCGCTGCTGACCCGCGTTGTCGTGCCCCCATTATATCCGCCCAGACCGCCAACGCCGCGCAGCCCCGATGCTATTGTAATGTAAAAATAAAGGGTTTCGGACGTTTGGTCACCGGTCAGGGTGTTGCCGGTATAGTTGATCACCGCTGCGCCACCATTGCCACCCTTGCCACCGATACCGCCAGTACCGTGGTCGAATGTCTGGCTGTAAGTGTACACACCGGGCGCCGTATAGTTGTAATTGTCCGTCGTCCCGGTGCTGGCATTGCCACCGTAACCGCCCGCTCCACCGGCCGCGCCAACAGCTTGCAGAGTGGTGTAGCCGTAAAAGTTGCCAAGGCTGTTGGTAACATTGACTGTTGCCTTGCCGCCATTGCCGCCGGCCCCGCCAATACCGCCGTCACCGCCATGGGCGCCACTGCCCCCGCCGCCGCCATTGCCACCGTAGCTGCCCGTGCCGCCATAGGAACGCACGGTCGTGTAGTAGCCCATAAAAGTAAGTGCATCGGCCGTCGTCGTGCCGTTGCCGCCGGTGCCGCCGGCCGAACCGGCGCCGCCATTGCCGCCCGTACCACCCGCCTGGTAGTGGTTAAAACCATAATAGTAGAGGGTGGGGCCGACATAGTAGCCGTTGGCGTAAGGGTTGTTGTTATAGTAGCCGTTATAGGTGCCGCCGCCGGTTCCGCCCGTGTACCCCCCCGTCCCGTTACCACCTGTTGACTGAAGATGCTGAGAGTCCAGGGCAATAAGGTTGGAGGCTGTCAGGGACGCGTGACCGCCGTTGCCACCCTTGCCGGCGGCACCGCCATGACCGGCGTCGGACACGGCGACATTGGTGGCAACCAGGTAACCGGGACCATTGTAGCTGTAAACGGTCGTATAATTGCCCGACCCGCCTCCGCCACCGGTCGAGCCGTAGCCCCCGCCGCCACCGAACAACTGAAGCGTAGGATCCCAACCGGCCTGGTCCATAAGATAGGTCAGGGATTGGCCCGAGGTCGCCGAAGTCCCAGCGGTACCGCTGGTTCCATTGACGCCGCCGTTGGGGGCATTCGTGCCGGCGACGCCGTTGACGCCGTTGGTGCCCGTGGTGCCGAAAATATTAGCCATACGAAAATCTCCTGAAAGCCAATGTCCATGCCTGAGCCATACGCTTTCAGGCGACGTGGGTACGCAACTGAAACTTATACTCTTCTCTTAGACCGAGTTTGTGACAAATCAAGCCACACCTCGCCAGAGAATCACAAAGCAGAGATGTTTGGCAAGACGCACCTCCGTCTTGAGCTAAATGCCGGCGCCTGTTAGCGTGGAACGACTCGGAGTTTCCGCCCTTGCCTTTCGAACGCATCGCCGCTGCCGACAGTGACGCCGAACGTATCGCGCGGCTGCGGCTGGCGCGCACAAACCGTGTTGGGCCGGTTGCTTTCGCTCAACTGCTCAGCCGTTTTGCCTCCGCCCAGCGCGCCTTGGAAGAACTCCCAAACCTCGTTAAACGCAGCGGCGGGTCCTTTGTCGCCGCCCCGCAAGGCCAGATCGATCAGGAACTGGCCCGGGCGCAGGCCGCCGGCGCCCGGATGGTGCTGCTGGGGGACGACGACTATCCAGCCCTGCTGAGCCAGGTCGAGGCCGCCCCGCCCGTCCTGTGGACCCTGGGGCCGCTGAAGGCCCGCACACGCGCCATCGCCATCGTCGGCGCGCGCAACGCCTCGGCCGCCGGTCAGAAGATGGCGCAGAGCCTGGCGCACGACCTGGCTGCGGCCGGTTTCCAGATTGTTTCTGGCCTGGCGCGCGGCATCGACGCCCGGGCTCACGACGCTGCCCTCTCGCGCGGCACCATCGCCGTCCTGGGCGGCGGGGTCGAAGACGTCTATCCGCCCGACAATGCTGCTCTTTATGACCGCATCCGGGAGCACGGCCTGATCGTGTCGGAGAGTCCCATGGGCTACCGCGCCCAGGCGCGCGACTTCCCGCGACGCAACCGCATTATCTCCGCCCTGGCCATGGGTGTGGTGGTGGTCGAGGCGGAACTGCGCTCAGGCTCCCTGATCACGGCGCGGCTGGCGGCCGAACAGAATCGCGAAGTCTTCGCCGTGCCGGGCTCACCGCTCGACCCGCGCGCGCGCGGTGGCAACGACCTGTTGCGCCAGGGCGCCAGCCTGTGTGAGACGGCCGAGGACGTGATCCGCGTGCTGGAAAGCCAGCTCGGCTTGTTTGCGCCCCAACCCACGCCGATGGCGCTCTCGACGACGACGCCGCAAGCCAGGGCTGAACCCGCCGGCGACAGCGAAGACCAGATTTACGTCGCTATCCGTACCTTGCGCGACCTGGTTGGGCCGACGCCGGTTGGCCGGGACAGCTTGCTGCGCCTGGCCGGAGTCGCGCCGCACATAGCGCTGGGGGCCTTGTCGGAGCTGGAAATTGCCGGCGTGATCGCGGAAACCGATGCCGGCTATGTCCGCACCTGATACGAAATGTCGCTGTTTCCCAACTGCCGGCGCGCTCTCTACGCAACTGATTTTATAGAATATTATTCCTAATCACCACGCCTTTTCCCAGCACTGGGGGACTCCACCCCCTGCCTATAACCGTTGACAGAGGCGGAATCGATTAGCATGTATGCCTGCCAGTGGTGGCCTGATTTGGCTGCCAGGGCGCCGCGTCGCCTCCTCCCCTCCCGCGCGAAACCGCCTGTATAAAGAGACTTCATGACCGTCGTTATTGTTGAAAGCCCGGCCAAGGCCAAAACCATCAACAAGTATCTCGGCAAGGGCTACACGGTGCTGGCCTCCTATGGCCACATTCGCGACCTGCCTTCCAAGGACGGATCGGTGAAGCCCGACGAGGACTTCGCCATGACCTGGGACATGGATCCCAAGTCGTCGAAGCGACTGAGCGACATCGCTGACGCCATCAAGTCTGCTGACCGCGTTATTCTGGCCACCGACCCCGATCGCGAGGGTGAAGCCATCTCCTGGCACGTCTTGGAGGTGCTGAACAAGAAACGCGTGCTCAAGGACAAGGTCGTCCAGCGCGTTACCTTCAACGCCATCACCCAGTCGGCGGTCCAGGCGGCCATGGCGGCGCCGCGTGACCTCGACATGGAACTGGTCGAGGCCTATCTGGCCCGCCGCGCCCTGGACTACCTGGTCGGTTTCACCCTGTCGCCGGTGCTGTGGCGCAAGCTGCCGGGCGCCCGGTCGGCTGGCCGCGTGCAATCGGTGGCGCTGAAGATCGTCGTCGACCGCGAAATCGAAATCGAAAAGTTCCGCACTGAGGAATACTGGACCGTAGAGAGCGAGGTTTCGGCTGAGTCGCCGCCATTTACCGCCCGACTGGTGCAACTGGCCGGCAAGAAACTGACCAAGTTCGACCTCAATACCGAGGTTTTGGCGCACGCCGCCCGCGACACGATTCAAAGGTCGTCCTTCGCCATCGACGACGTCGAGCAGAAGCCAGGCCGCAAGACCCCGCCCCCGCCCTTCACCACCTCGACCCTGCAGCAGGAGGCGTCGCGCAAGCTCGGCTTCTCAGCCTCGCGCACCATGCAGACGGCGCAAAAACTGTACGAAGGCGTTGACCTCGGCGGCGAAACCACCGGTCTGATCACCTATATGCGGACCGACGGCGTCTATATCGAACCCAACGCCATTGCCGAGAACCGTCGCATGATTGGCGAGCGCTTCGGTGCCGCCTATGTGCCCGCCGAACCGCGCCACTACAAGGTCAAGGCCAAGAACGCCCAGGAGGCCCACGAAGCCATCCGCCCGACCTCCATGTTCCGCCGGCCGGATACCCTGCGACTGGAGGGAGATCAGGCGCGGCTTTACGAACTGATCTGGAAGCGCACGGTCGCCTCGCAGATGGAGGCCGCCCGCGTCGAAAACACCGTCATAAGTATCCTGTCCAGCGATAGGCAGACGGGATTGCGCGCCACCGGCCAGGTGATCACCTTCGACGGCTTTCTCGCCGTCTACGAGGAAGGCAAGGATGACCGTGGAAGCGGGGATGGCGAGGACGAAGACGGCGGTCGCCTGCCGGCCGTCCGCGCCGGCACCGCCACGCAGGTCCATGAGATCAAGCCGGCCCAGCACTTCACCGAACCACCCCCGCGCTATTCCGAAGCCACCCTGGTCAAGAAGCTGGAAGAACTCGGCATCGGCCGGCCGTCGACCTATGCCTCGATCCTGACCGTACTGCGCGACCGCGCCTATGTCCGCATGGACAAGAACCGCTTTATCCCGGAAGATAAGGGTCGCCTGGTTACCGCCTTCCTCGATCAGTTCTTCCACAAATACGTCCAGTATGACTTCACGGCCGACCTCGAAGAGAAACTTGATCTGGTTTCGGCCGGCGAGTTGAACTGGAAGCAGTTACTTCGCGATTTCTGGAAAGATTTCCACGCCGCCGCCGACGGCATGACGGAACTGCGCGTCACTCAAGTGCTGGATACGCTGAACGAGGCGCTCGGGCCGCATATCTTCCCGGACAAGGGCGACGGGACAAACCCGCGCGCCTGCCCGACCTGTTCGACGGGTTTGCTGAGCCTGAAGACCTCGCGGTTCGGCGCCTTTATCGGCTGCTCCAACTATCCGGAGTGCAAGTTTACCCGCCCGGTCGGATCGCCCGACGCCGAAGGCAATGCCGAGGCTTCCGGCGATCGCGATCTGGGTCCCGATCCGGAAACCGGCAAGATGGTGTCACTGAAGATCGGCCGTTTCGGTCCCTATGTGCAACTGGGCGAAGCCGAATCCAAAGACGAAAAGCCGAAACGCTCCAGCCTGCCCAAGGCGTGGCCGCCGGCCAGTATCGACCTGGAGCGGGCACTGAAACTACTCAGCCTGCCGCGCACGGTCGGGATCAACCCGGAAGACAGCAAGCCGATCACGGCAGGCCTGGGACGTTTTGGCCCCTTCGTCGAATCGGGCGGCACCTATGCCAACCTTTCTGGTTTTGACGAAATATTCGAAGTCGGTCTGAATCGCGCGGTGACCCTTATCGCCGAGAAACGCGCCGGTGGCGGACGCCCCGGCCGCGCCGGCGCAGCGGCGGCGCTGAAGGAACTGGGCGACCATCCCGAAAGCGGCGACAAGATCCAGGTGATGGCCGGGCGTTACGGGCCCTATGTCAAGTGCGGCAAGGTCAATGCCACCCTGCCCAAGGAGATGACGCCCGAGACGGTGACGATCGAGCAGGCCCTGGCCCTGATCGCGGCCAAGGGCGGTGTGACGAGCAAGAAGGCGCCAGCGAAAAAAGCCGCGGCCAAGAAACCGGCAACGAAGAAGCCGGCTGTCAAGAAGGCACCCGCCAAGAAGGCCACAGCGTAAGCGGCGCCCCCTCCGCTTCGACGCGCTACAGCCTTCGGCTTTCGCTTGCTCAGCACCTCCCCCGCAAGCGGTGGAGGATAAGCAGAACCATCCTCCACCGCTTGCGGGGGAGGTGTCGAGCAAGTGAGCCCTCTTTAGGGGCGAAACGCATCGAGACGGAGGGGGCGTTCACTCGCTGTCGAATTGCTATAGCGTCCCGGCCCGCGAATCCCTACATTGCGGGGAATGAAACAGAAGAAACCTTTTCGCGCGGTCAAGGCAGATGCCCCGCGCGCCCCGTCCGGACTGCCGGACGATAAAACCCTCCTGGAAGCCTTGCAGGCCTCGCGCGAAGTCGATGTCGGTGACCTGGCCAAACAGTTCGGCCTGAAAGGCGAAGACCGCCGTGCCCTGCGTCAGCGGCTGAAGGCCCTGGCCGACGGCGGCCAACTCGACAAGCGCGGTCGCAAGACCTTCGGCGCCATGGGGCAACTTCCCGACACCGGCGTCGTCGAGGTCGTCGAACAGGATATCGACGGTGAACTGTGGGCCAGGTGGGGGAAGCCCGATGCGCTCAAGCAGCGAAGCGGTAGCGCAACGCAAAATGAGGCTGTTCCTTTGGCCCGTCTGGCGCCACTCAAGAAATCTGTCCAGCAAACCCCGCCCAAGCTGGGCGACCGCCTGTATGTTCGCTTCGAAAAGACCGCCGACGGTTGGATTGCCCACCTGATCAAGGTGCTGGACCAGGGTGCGCCGAAACTGGTCGGCGTCGTCCGCATCGGCAAGCGTGAAATCCGTCTGGAATCAGTCAACCGCAAGGAAAAGGACAGCTACATCCTGACTGGCTCAAACCTCGACACGCTGGAAGACGGCGATGTCGTGCTGGCCGCGCCGGTCGGCGGCACCCATCGTTTCGGCCCCAAGCCGGCGCGCGTCCTGGAGGTCATCGGCAAGGAGGATTCGCCCAAGATCGCTTCGGTCATGGCCATCCACAGCCATGGTCTGCCGATCGGGTTCCAGACCTCGACCGAGGATGAGGCCAAGTCGGCCCAGGCGCCGGACCTCGGCAAGCGCACCGACCTGCGCGACCTGCCTTTTGTGACCATTGATCCTGTTGACGCCAAGGACCATGACGACGCCGTCTACGCCCATGCCGACGATGACGCCGCCAATCCCGACGGTTGGGTAGTATGGGTCGCCATTGCTGACGTCGCCCACTATGTCACGCCGGGCTCCAGCCTGGATCGCGACGCCCGCGACAAGGGCAATTCGACCTACTTCCCCGACCGCGTCGAGCCGATGCTGCCGCACGTGCTGTCGAGCGGCCTGTGTTCGCTCCAGGAGAGCGAGAACCGCGCCGCCCTGGCCGTGCGCATGGTCTTCGACCGCGAAGGCCGCAAGATCAGCCATAAGTTCGTCCGCGGCCTGATGCGGTCGGCGGCGAAACTATCGTATGAGCAGGCACAGGCGGCGATTGACGGTACGCCCGACGACAAGACCGGCCCTATCCTGGACAGCCTGCTGAAGCCACTGTGGGCTGCCCACGCCTGCCTGACGCGCGGCCGCCAGGTCCGCCAGCCCCTTCAGATCAACTCTCCGGAGCGTCGCGTCTATCTCGACAAGGATGGCAATGTCGAACGGATCGAGCGGCGGGTGTCGCTCGACGCCATGCAGTTGATCGAAGAGATGATGATCCAGGCCAATGTCTCGGCCGCCGAGACCCTGGAAAAACACAAGACGCCGTTGATCTACCGCGTCCACGAGGCGCCCAGCCTGGAGAAGATCAACAACCTGGCCGACTTCCTGGCGACCTTAGGGCTGCCGTGGGCCAAGGGCGAGCCGCCGCGCACGCCGCGATTCAACCAGTTGCTGGAATCGCAGAAGGAAGGACCGCACGCCGAGATCATCAACGAGGTGGTGCTGCGCACCCAGATGCAGGCCCATTACAGCCCGGAGAACTTTGGGCACTTCGGGCTGAACCTGGACCATTATGCCCACTTTACCTCACCTATCCGGCGCTACGCCGACCTTGTGGTGCACCGGGCGCTGATCCGGGCCTTGAAGCTGGGCGATGATGGCCTGACCGACTACGAGATCAAGACCTTGCAGGATACGGCGGAGCACATCACCGCCACAGAGCGGCGGTCGATGCAGGCCGAGCGCGAAGCGATCGAGCGCTACATAGCATCCTATTTGCACGACAAGGTCGGCGCGACCTTCCAGGGCAGGATCGTTGGCGTGACGCGGTTCGGGCTGTTCGTGAAGCTGACCGATACCGGCGCGGACGGGATCATTCCGGTGTCGTCCCTGCGCGACGACTACTATGTCCATGACGACGTCCAGCATGCCCTGATCGGCGAGCGGCACGGCTATCGCTGGCGGCTGGGGGCGACCATCGACGTCGAGCTGATGGAGGCGATGCCGATTACCGGCGGGCTGGTGTTCAAGGTGCTGAGCGAGCCTGAGGTTGGCGAGCCCGGAGCTCCGCGACCACGCCTGGGCCTGCGCAACCGGCCGAAATCACCGAATGTGCGCGGCAAGCCGACGAAAAAGCCGGGCTTCCGCGACGAACCTAAGGGTGCGAAGCCCGGCGTCAAGAACATGAAAAAGAAGAAGAAAAGGTAGGCCTGCAATGGCGCCGCAGGCGCATTCCGCGCGTTTCAACCCGAAACGTTCCCGGTCATCCTGAAGTTCGTGGTGTTCGTGTGGTTCGTGGTGAATCCCTTACCATCGTTGGTCTGACATCCGACGGTAAGAATTTTGACCACGAACCACACGAACACCACGAACTTCAGGATATGCCTGCCCCCTCAGAGGCGCGCGCAGGCACGGCGAGCGCTGTGCGCTAGAGCGCAATCCGATAAAGTGTGACGCACTTTTCGGATAAATTGCGCGACAAAACAAAAACTTAGAGCGGGATTTTGATTCCAGCAAAACTCATCCCGCTCTCGTGATTGTCATGCAAACCTCTACGGCATCACCGCCCCAGCGGCCGGCCATTCGGTCTCCGACACGCGCTTCAGGTTCATTTCGAAGATCTTCCGTGCCGGCTGGCCTTCAGCAACATATTCCTGGACTTCCTGCCAGGTATCGCCGCTGAGCGTGATGGTGTTGACCACGCGGGCATTCGGTCCGGCCGGGAGTTCCCATACGGCTCCGGTCGGAGTCAGATCGAACTTGAACGTCCCCGAACGGCCGGCATTGTAGGCCTGAAGCTCGTATTTTTGCTTTTCATTGCTCCACGACAGGATGGCGAAGGCGTTGAATTGCAGCGTGCCGGTCGGATCATAGCCCCGGCCTTCGATGACCAGGACATCGCCGCCCAGCATGGTGCCGACGCGCTCGGTCTGGGTCAACTTGAACGGGCCGCTCTGGTTGAAGCCCTGCGCCTCGCCCTTCCACACCCCCTTCATGCCGTTCAGCTTGGCGATGGCGGCAGCGTTGGTCGCCGGTTTGGCAGACTCCTGCGCCTGTACAGCAGAAACACTTAAGACCGCAAAGGCGGCGGCGCAGATAATGGCTTTGAACATAATTGTCTCCTGATGACGGCGGCACGTTACTCTGCCGCGTTACGCCTGGCTTGAAGGTTTCGGACATGCTCGACGTCTTCGACGTTGAACAACCGGATCTGATGGAGATAGTCCATCAACTGATGTGGCGACAGGCCGAAAACGGCCTTCAGTTCGCGGGTGAAATGCGGCTGGTCGGCATAGCCGTGGTCGTAGGAGACGGCCGCAACCTGTTTTGAATGACCGTAGGCCAGATCGATACACGCCCGGCGTACCCGCCGCAGCCGCGCATAGACCTTGGGCGTCAGGCCCGTTTCCTTCAGGAAGCGGCGGCGAAGCTGGCGCTCGCCGACGTCAAACCCGGCCATGATCTCCGCCAGGGGCGTAAAGCCGTCACCCGAATGTATCCGCCGCACCACCTCGCAGACGGCCGGGTCCAGCTGGTCAGGCTGAACATGACGGCGCCCCACGGCTTCGAAACGGCCGGCGAAGTCGGCCAGGGACGACGCACCACAGCAGGCTGCCATCATCTCCGCCCCAAGGACCGGCACGGCGTCGAGCAGATAGAACATGCCGTTGGTCAGGGTTTCCGCCTTCAGCCCGAGCACAGCCCGCACGGCGCCAGTACATAGGCGCACGCCGAAATAGCGCAGGCCGCGCTGGATCGGCACACGCACCGCCGTCGCGGCCGGGCCAGTAAGACTGATGAAGGCGCCGATCTGCGGGATAGGCTCGATCAGGCACAGGCCGGCCGTGCCTTCAGGCACGATGATGTGCTCGTAGCTTTCGGGATCGTGGGCTTCCGGTTCGAAGAACCAGAAGCGCTCGATCACAGCGGAAAACTCCGGCGAAGGCGCCTGTTCGCGGAAGATCATGAAAACGCCGTGCCGTCCTTATGGGTAAAGACCCACTGGCCGTCGACGTGGTTGGCCTGAATGTCGTCGTCGGGATAGGCGGCGGCGTCACCCGGTGTGCGGTCGCCGGCTTCGAGATAGACGACCTCCTCGTCGGTGCGATTGATCAGGACATGACCGTCGGCCACCCCGGCCTTGAACCCGGCGCACATGCCCGCTTCCAACTGGGTTTCGCCGGCGTCGGTGACCAGGACTGGCCGGCCGGAGACGACATAGACGAACTCGTCCTGGCGGGTATGCCAGTGGCGCAGGGCCGACTGACCGCCGGGCAGGAGGCGCACGAGGTTGACGCCGAAATTGGTCAGGCCGAACAGGTCCCCAAGAACGCGCTTCTCGCGCTTCTTCATCATCGAAAAATAGGGTTCAGGATAGATGGACGGTTTGGCGCGCGGCGCGACCTCCATGGCCATGACGGCGAAAGGTTTTGGTGGGGTCTGGGCGGGGGACGGCGTATCCATTGGTGTTTCTCCTGCTGGGGTAGTCGTGCAGACGATCAGATCGCGCTGTCAATGTCCGTCAGTGACAAAAAATCCGCTGGGGCGCGGATTCGCGGTTGACTTTGCCCGTTCCGTGCGTATGTTCCGGCCTCTTATTTTACGCGCACCCTCCGTGCGACCGCAACAAGGACTTTAGCCATGGCGAAGCCCGCCTCCATCAAGATCCGCCTCAACTCTACGGCGGACACCGGCTTCTTCTACGTGACCAAGAAGAATGCCCGTACCAAGACCGAAAAGATGGTCCTGAAGAAGTACGATCCGGTCGTGCGCAAGCATGTCGATTTCAAGGAAGGCAAGATCAAGTAGCATATTGGCATTTTGCGAGAAAGCCGGCAAAGCACCCCCCCCCCCCCTCGCTTTTGCCGGTTGACGGAGCCGCGTCCTTGAGTGTCTTCACTCGGACGCGGCTTTTTCGTATTGGGATAGCGCCGACTGGATTTCATCGCAGCGGTCAGATAGTAATAGGGTGAGGACCATTGTCATGAAATCTCTTTGCTTATCGGCCTTCGCCCTGGCCGCCACGTTCGGCTTTGCGCCGCAGGCGTCAGCTCAGACGGCGGGCCCGCCCGTGACCTATCAGGATTACGCGGCGAAACTGCCCGACGCGATGGTCAACGTCATGATGGTGACCTATGCCTGCCAGCATTTCCAGGGCACCGACACCTACACCGAAGCGCGCAAGCTGGTTCAGGGCGTGACCCTGGCCCTGACCGATACGGCCAATGCGGACGCTTTCACGACGAGCGCCGATGGCATGGCCAGGGCGGCATGTGCGGACACGGCGATATGCTGGCACGACTTGCTCGACGAGGGTGTCGCCAGGACCGAAGAACAAGGGGCGTCTGTTTGCGGTGACTACACCGCAAAATCGCTGGCCCTGGTCAAATACCTGGTGGATGGCCTGGGCAAGACCAAGCCGGCGACACCAGCCGGTTAGGCGGCGGTCTCGGACATTGCTTTTAACTCATACTCCAAAGCCACGCGGGGGTGTATAATACCAACCCGCGAAAATCTTGACTCATCGTGGGTTGGCAAGCGCGACTGCGCGCCCGAGCTTTTGCGAGGAGCCATGCGGCGCTTGAGCTGAAAAAAAACGAATACCAAGCGTCATTCTTTATGAGGCTTGGTATAAGAAGTCAGGAATTCCCGTCCTTGACCTCAAGCCGCGGCCCTTACCACGACCTTGTTGCGGCCGGACTGCTTGGCCTCGTAAACGCCTTCGTCGGCGCGCTTGATCAGGCCTTCGGGCGAATCACCCACCCCCTGCGACGTCGACACCCCAACCGATACCGTCACCCTGATCTCGCTGCCCTCGGCCAGGGTAAAGGGCTGGTCAGCGATCTGTGAGCGCACCCGCTCGGCAATGTTCAGCGCATCGCGCTCTTCCGTTTCGGGCATCAGCACGACAAATTCCTCACCGCCATAGCGGCAGGCCATGTCAATGGCGCGCACCGACAGAGAGACCCGGCGGGCGAATTCGCGCAGGACTTCGTCGCCGGCATCATGGCCGTAGCCGTCATTAATTCTCTTGAAAAAGTCGATGTCGAGCAGCAGCACCGAGACCACCGGTCCGCCCTTGATATGGCGCGACATGTGAACACTGAGCTGATGGTCGAGAAAGCGACGGTTGTTGAGGCCCGTCAGCGGATCGGTCACGGCCAGTTCCAGACTGCGGTCCAGTATATTTCGCAAAAAGTCGCCATAACGCTTGCGCCGGATCTGTGTCTTGGCACGGATACGCAGTTCCTGCATGTCGACCGGACGCGGCACGACATCGTTGACCCCCAGTTCCAGCCCCTTCAGCATCTGTTTGCGCTCTTCGGAATTGACAATGGCCAGGACCGGCCGTTGCCGCGTAGCTTCCTGCGAGCGCAGTTGCGCTACCCAGCGCAGAGGATCGAAAGATTTGGCCAACAGGTTCAGCACCACCAGGTCGACGCGGCCGGCGGCGATCCTGAGCGCCTTAACCGGATCGGTTTCATAGGCGCAGCGATGGTCTTCGCCCAGTTGCACCATCAGACGCTCGGCCTGGCGGACATTGTCATCGAGAACCAGGACGTTGCCGGTGGCCGATATCTGACGATGGTAAACATCGTTGTCGATCAGGCCGGCGCGACGCGACGAGGCCTCGCGCGCGCGCAGGTCGTCGGCCATCTGTTTCAGCCGGACCAGGGCGTGCAGCCTTGCCATCAGTATGATGTCGTCGACCGGCTTGGTCAGGAAATCGTCGGCGCCGGCCTCCAGACCGGACAGGCGATCGTCGCGGCCGTCCAGGGCGGTGATCAGAATGATCGGGATATGGCGGGTTTCCGTGGCTTCTTTCAGCCGGCGGCAGACCTCATAGCCGTCGATTTCCGGCATCATGACATCGAGCAGAATTATGTCGGGCTGGTGCTCGACCGCCATATCCATGGCCAAGCGGCCATCGTGGGCGGTCAGGACTTCGTAATACTCGGCCTCGAGCTTCGCCTGCAGCAGGCGGACATTGGCCGGAATGTCGTCAACGATCAGGACGCGCGCGGTCATGGCCTATCCCAGGTACTTGCGCACCGTTTCAAGGAAATGGGTGACCGAGATCGGCTTGGAAATGTAAGCCTCGCAGCCGCCATCGCGAATACGCTCCTCGTCCCCCTTCATGGCAAAGGCCGTTACCGCCACGACCGGGATGTGCGACAACTCGTCGTCTTCCTTCAGCCACTTGGTGACTTCCAGGCCCGAGATTTCAGGCAGCTGGATGTCCATGAGAATCAGGTCCGGACGGTGCTGACGCGCCAGGGTCAGGGCGGACAGGCCTTCGCCGGTCTGAAACGTTTCATAGCCCTGCGCATCCAGCAGGTCATGAAACAGTTTCATATTCAGCTCGTTGTCCTCGACGATGAGAACCTTCTTGTTGATCATCCGCGGTAAACCTGTGTAACCCCAAAAACCATCACGCATGCCGACACGGCAGCTTCATGGCGGCCCGGCTTTTTACTGTTCCCGTTCTACACGGTTAGTCTTAAGCCGAGGTGAAGGGAAAGGTAACAGAAGGTAAAAATACCCTTTCAAAACCCTTAAGAAACAAGGTATAGAGCGCCAAATTGCAACTGCAATGGAGTCGTTGGACGACTCCGTTCAACCCTTAGAGACTCATTGGGGGACTCACATGTCGAAAGCCGAAATCAACCTCGCCGCCCTTGGATTCGTCCTGCCTGTGGCCGCGGCGCCGGTCGCCAACTATGTCCCTTTTGTGCGCACCGCAAACCTGATTCATATCTCCGGCCAGGTATCGAACGACGGCAAGGGCGGGCTTAAAGGCACCGTCGGCGTGGACCTGAGCATCGACCAGGGCGTCGAGGCGGCGCGAATCTGCGGTCTCAACCTGCTGGCCCAGATGAAGGCCGCCGCCGGCGATCTGGACAATATCGTGCGCGTGATCAAGCTGAACGGTTTCGTCCAGGCGGGCCCGGACTTTTACGATATCCCGCAGGTCATCAACGGCTGTTCCGACCTGATGGTGGCGGTGCTGGGCGATGCCGGCCGCCATGCCCGTTCGGCCGTGGGCATGTATAAAATTCCGCTCGGTTTCGCGGTCGAGATCGACGCGGTGATCGAGGTTATGGATCGGCGCTAACGCGGGATCATCTGAATTTCGTCGGAAAAATAGGCGTCATCGCGTTCCCGGTCACCGGCGATAAGGACAACGCCGGGTATCTCGAAGCTGATCCGATACCCATCGATGCTTTCGAACTCGGGAATGGGAAGGATTGTTGCCTTGCCATCTGGCGAAATTCGGTAGAGCCCGTCCATGCCAAGGGCCAAAAGGTCGTCGCCGTCGCCGATGACGTCGTAGAATGGAATGGTATCATAAGCTTCGGATTCCGGAATGGCCAAGTTGGCAAACCTTTCGCCGAATTGCCTGGCATAAAGTGTCTGGATCGCATCACCGCAGATGGTCACAATTCGGCCGTGAATCCCCAAATGTAGCAGTCCCACGGCTACCGCCACGCACTCGGGCTTCCACGGCGGGACAGCTATACCAAGAACGGGATCGCAGTCCGCGTTCAGAGGTCCGCCGCACAGGTCTCCGGACTCGTTTTTCCCGATGGAGCGTATACGGCCATCCTCACGCCGAATGGCCTGTAACCCGCCGCCCCATTCACCCCGGCCATAGCCGATAAAAATGTCGTTCCGGGTGCCCAAAAGGGTCTGTTGTCCGTAGGAGAATTTTCCGTGAAGCGCGATCTGTCGCGTCCCCCCTTTCTCTACTGTAATCAATTTTCGTTTCGTCACCACAAGGACGCTGTTCTCAACGCACAGCATCGCCACCAGTTCAGGTCCAGCTCCTGCCAGGGTGGCCGCCTTCCCCCAATGTCCTTCACCTCGTTGGTACACCACTAAAGTGCCGGTTTGGCCAGGGGCCTCGGTTAAGGCCGTAAGTCGCCCGGTTGCTTGGCACAGGCTGATCACTGGACCACCTAGCGCTTCCGTGCGGCCGCTAGCTTCTCCCTTGGCAAGACTGTATATCTGCTTGTCTTGGATAATCCACAGGCGCTCGTCAGCGAAGACCGCGCCGTCCGCCAGTGCCGCGACCGGCCAGCAGAACAGAACAGCCGCAACAATAAGTCTCAGACATGGCTGCATCGTCCCCTCCATCAGGACGATGCTAGCATTGTCGATACCAGTCCACAACTTTCGTGCATGATCCTTGCCTGACTTTCTCACCTCCGCTAAGCAGCGGATATCGGAGGGGGAAACGACAGTGATAATCGGTATCGACCTGGGCACGACCAATTCTGCCGCTGCGGTGTTTCGCGATGGCAAGGCCGAGCTTATTCCCAACAGCCTGGGCCACAATCTGACGCCATCGGCGGTCGGGATCGACGACAGCGGCGAAGTCCTGGTCGGCCTGCAGGCGCGCGAACGCCAATCGACCCATCCGCACCTCACGGCGACCGCCTTCAAGCGCTATATGGGCGCCAAACGCGAAACCCGGCTGGGCGACAAGACGTTCTCACCTGAGGCCCTGTCGGCCCTGGTCCTGGCGTCGCTGAAGCGCGACGCCGAGGCCTGGCTCGGCGAAAAGGTGACCGAAGCTGTCATCACTGTGCCGGCCTATTTCAATGACAAGCAGCGCAAGGCGACGCGCCGGGCCGGGGAACTGGCCGGACTGAAGGTCGAACGCCTTTTGAATGAGCCGACCGCGGCGGCGCTCGCCTACGGCATTCATCTGCTCGACAATGAATCGCAGTTCCTGGTCTTCGACCTCGGCGGCGGCACCTTTGACGTCTCGATCCTGGAAATCTTCGAAGGCGTCATCGAGGTTCGCGCCTCGACCGGCGATGCCAGGCTGGGCGGCGAAGACTTCAACGATTTGCTGGTCAACGACATGCGTTACCGTTTTCGCGACGACTGGAAACTGAAATCCGGCGAAGAGGACGCCCTTCGCGAAAAGCTGCGCGCCGCCGCTGAACGCGCCCGCCGTGCCCTCACCCATGCCGGCGAAGCCACGATGGACCTCATCTGGCGCGACAAGGCCTACAACCACACCGTCACAACGGAAAGTTTCGAAGCCCTGTCCGCCCCCTTGATCGAGCGTCTGCGCGAACCCGTATTGCGTTCCCTGCGTGACAGCCAGATCAACGCGGCGTCCCTGGGCGAAATCGTCCTGGTCGGCGGCGCGACACGCATGCCGGTTGTGCGCAAGGCGGTAACGCGCATGTTCGGCCGCTTTCCGTCCCAAACCGTTCACCCGGACGAAGCCGTGGCCCTGGGCGCCGCCGTCCAGGCCGGTCTGAAGGCGCGCGACGCCGCCTTGAAAGAGGTGGCCGTCACCGATGTCTGCCCGTTCAGCTTGGGGGTGGCAACGGGCGAACGTGATGCATCAGGCAATGTGCGGTCGGGCCTGTTTTCACCGATCATCGAACGCAACACGACCGTACCGGTCAGCCGGGTCGAGATCCTGTCGACGCTGCAGGATGCCCAGTCGGAGATCGAGATCGAAATCTATCAGGGCGAGTCGCGCTATGTCAGCGACAATGTCGCCCTGGGCAAGCTGCGCGTACCGGTGCCGCGGCGTCCGGCCGGAGAGGTCTTTATCGAGGTCCGCTTTACCTACGATATCAACGGGCTGCTGGAGGTCGATGTTCACGTGCCGATGACGGGAGAGCGGAGGCAACTGGTTATTGTCGATGAGGACGGCCCGTCGGGCGCCGACCTGGAAAAGCAGCGCAAGGGCCTGGAGGCGCTGAAGGTTCATCCGCGCGACACCGACGCCAGCCGTGCCCTGCTGGCCCGCGCCAACCGCGCCTATGAAAACCACCTCGGCGATGTCCGCGACCACGTCGCACGCCTGATCAGCCAGTTCGAAGCGGTGCTCGACAGCCAGGACCCGCGCCTGGTCGAACGGGCCCGCGGCGAACTGAGCGCCCATCTCGACTCCCTGGAAGGCGAGACCTGGTTGTGAGTCGGTCGATCTGGCAGACCCTGGGCATCAAACGGACGCGCGATCAGAAAGACATTCGTCGTGCCTATGCCCGCAAGTTGAAGGAGACCAATCCGGAAGACGACCCGGATGGGTTCAAGGTCCTGCGCGCGGCTTATGAACAGGCCCTGGCCGGAGTCGACGACGATACGCCCAGCTTCGCCATGGTCATACCTTCGCGAAAAGACGAGGTCGATCCGGTTGATACCGTGCCGGTCGATGAACCGGCTGCTCCGGCACAACCGGCCGAGCCCGATCCGCGTCAAATCCATGCCGACCTGCAAAGCCAACTCGAAGCGGTCCTGCGCAAGCCTAATCCTGACCCGGACTCTGTTCTGGCTGCTTACAATGTCGTCATCGCCTCGCCCGCGATGGCCATGGTCGATATTCACGCCGCGACCGAGGACTGGCTGGCCTGGCTGATCGCCAGCCGTTCGCCGAAATCCGACGTGCTGATCCGGCCGGCCATCGATCGTTTTCACTGGGGCGGGCGCAGCCTGCGTCAGCAGAATGATCGCGACATCCAGCAGATTCTGGCACGTCAGCGCGATATCGCCTTCCTAGATGAGACGCGCAGACATCCCTCGGAGCATAGTGGCGCCTACCGCGTCCTGACCGCGCCGCCGAAGCCGATCACGCTCACCCGCCGGCTGTTCTCGCCGACCCAGCCCAGTCATATCAAGGCATTTCTGGACACCCTGCGGTGGAGCCATCCCACGGCCATAGTTGATATGAATAGCGACGCCGTGACCCAATGGGACGGCTTTCTCGACCGACCGCATCTCGGTGGCTGGGGCCTGTGGGTGACGCTTTTGTCGCCGTTGTCCCTGCTTGGGCTGCTCCTGAGCCAGGTGTTTCTCCCCGAAGAATGGCGCGCGCTCAGCATTTTGCTCGGCCTGCCCCCCGTCTTTGCGGCGGCGGCACTGGTTAATCTGTACGGCTTCGAGATGCCGCGCAGGTTTTGGCAGATGTCCCATGTTTACGGTGCGCCGGCCTGGATGCGTTACGGCTGGGGCCTGGCCATACTGGCCGTACTGGCGGTCGCGGCCCTGCCGGCCAGCCCTGCCCTGGCCGTCATTGTCGGTATCCTGTCACTGCTTGTCGCCGTCTGGGTACGCACGACGGGCCGCGCCGACACCAGCACAGGCGAACTGTGGCAAATTCGCTCGCTGCTGGGCGAAACCTATCTGGTTGGATTTGCCGTCATCGCAGCCTTTACCATGCCCTTGATGTCGACGATCCAGATGTCGCTGGCGGTGCTGGCGGCCGTGGTCGTCAGCCTGTACGGCAGCCGGCCGATGTTCGACCTATGGCTGTCGCTGCAGCCCAGATGGCGGCTGGCATCCTGTCTGATGGTGCTTGGCCTGACCGTCGCGGCTGCGGTGCTGTTCTTCCGCATCACGGCGGGCTTTTCCCCCGCCAACGGGTGGGCCAATCCGCTGTGGCACGCCCAGGCCGTCGCCCTGATTGCCTCGCTGACCCTGCTGCATCGGCCGATGGCCCCGATGCTGGGCGAATGGAGCTTCCGTCTGAAGTGGTACAGCATGATGGCGTTGATCTGGTTCGGATTGAACGGCGGATTGAAGTCCCTGTTTATCGTCAGCGGAGCCCTGTTGCTGTTCTGGATCGGCGTATCGATGATCGTCGTCATGGTACGCGACCTTCAATCCAAGGCCTGATGGTCGCACGGCGACGATTGTGCACCCGCAAATAGGATGCTAGCGTTGATGCTTCCCTGTTGCAGGAGCCGACCCGGAGCCTCCCATGAAAACCAGTCTTGTCGCCCTTGTCACCGCCCTGTGTCTGACGCCTGCGGCCCTGGCCGCCCCCGCTGTTGCCGCCGACAAATCCGGCGACGGCTGGCCCGCCTTCCGAGCGCTTTACGAAGAACTGGTCGAGACCAATACCCAGCATTCCGATGGCTCGTGCACTCTGGCGGCCGAACGGATGGCAACGCGCCTGAAGGCCGCCGGCTACAGCGACGCCGACCTTCATCTTTATGCGCCTGCTGATGCGCCCAAGGACGGGCTGCTGGTGGCGACGCTGCACGGCACGGACAAGACCGCCAAGGGTATTCTGTTGCTGGCCCATATCGACGTCGTCGAGGCCAGGCGCTCGGACTGGGTCCGCGATCCCTACACCCTGATCGAGGAAGATGGCTATTTCTATGGACGCGGCACGACCGATGACAAGGCCCAGGCGGCCATCTTTGTCGACACCCTGATCCGCTACAAGCAGGAGGGCTACACGCCGAGAAAGTCAATCAAGGTCGCCCTGACCTGTGGTGAAGAGACTGAAGGCGTGTTCAACGGCGCCCGCTACCTGGCGAACGAGCGCAAGGACTGGATCGACGCCGACTTCGCCATTAACGAGGGCGCCAGCGGCGAACTGGATGCCAGCGGCAAACGCGTGGCGATGAACATCGAGGCAGCGCAGAAGGTCTATCAGGACTTTACTTTGACGGCGACCAACAGCGGCGGCCACAGCTCGCGGCCGCGGCCGGACAACGCCATCTATGCCATGGCCGATGCCTTGAAGAAGGTGCAGGCCTACCGGTTTCCGGTGATGCTGAATGACGCCAACCGCGCCTATTTCACGCGCACAGCCAAGCTCAAGGGCGGCGAGATCGGTGCCGCCATGTCCGCCATCGTCGCCAATCCCGAAGATGCAGCCGCCGAAGCTACGCTAAGCAACGAACCTAACCTGAACGCCACCCTGCGCACCACCTGTGTCGCTACCCTGATCGATGGCGGCCACGCCCATAACGCCCTGCCGCAATCGGTCACGGCCAATGTCAATTGCCGCATCTTCCCCGGCGTCCCCGTCGAAACCGTCCAGGCGGGGCTGATCGCGGCGATCAATGACCCGACAGTCAAGGTCGAGACCGACGGCCACCGCAGCCCGGCGACGCCCACGCCGAAAATGCCACCGGAAATCCTGGGACCGATCGAAAAAGTCAGCGCCGATATCTATCCCGGCGTACCCGTCATTCCGGTCATGACACTGGGCGCCACCGACAGTATCCACACCTCGGCCGCCGGCATCCCCAGCTACGGCTTCCGCGGCATGTTCGTCGATCCGGACGGCGGCAATGCCCACGGCCTGAACGAACGCATCCAGGTCCAGTCGGTCGTCGACGGCCGGCGTCTGTTCTACAAGCTGATCAAAATCTATGCCGGTGGCAAGTGAGCTAAGGCTTCGTTTGCACGAAGCCATTTCCGAGATCGGCGAGACCGCTTGGGACGCTTTGCGTCCGGACGGCAACCCGTTTACCGCGTTCGCCTATCTCGATTCCCTGGAACGCAGCGGCAGTGTCGGCGCCGGCACGGGCTGGCAGCCGGCACACCTGTCGCTGTCGGACGGTGATGCCGTCGTCGGCGTCATGCCGCTGTACGTCAAGTCGCATTCGATGGGCGAATATGTCTTCGACCAGTCGTGGGCGCAGGCCTACGCGCGGGCCGGAGGCGCCTATTACCCCAAGCTTCAGGCCGCGATCCCGTTCACGCCGGTGACAGGGCCGCGGCTTCTGTCACCCGATCCCGCTGTGCGCGCGGCGCTTGCCGAGGCGGCGATATCAGTGTGCGATCGCAATGAGCTGTCGTCGCTGCATGTTACCTTCCCGACGGTCGAAGAATGGGAGATGCTGGGGGAAAACCGCTTCCTCCAGCGACAGGATCAGCAATTCTGGTTCGACAATCCCGGCTACGGGTCGTTCGATGATTTTCTGGCGGCGCTGTCCGCGAACCGGCGCAAGGTTATCCGGCGCGAACGCCGCGATGTCCAGGCGGCGGTCGATGTGCGCCAGATCACCGGCAACGACATTACCCAGGGCCACCTCGATCAGCTCTATGCCTTTATCGCCGACACCTATGAACGCAAATGGGGCACAGGAACGCCCTATCTGACGCGGGACTTCTTTCCCATGGCGGCGGAGACGCTGCGCGACAAGATGTTGCTGGTCTTTGCCTATGACGAAGACACGCCAGTGGCAGGGGCCGTAAATTTCATCGGCGACGACGTGCTGTATGGCCGGCAATGGGGCTGCCATGTCGACCTGCCCTTCCTGCATTTCGAAGTCTGTTATTACCAGGCGATCGACTTCGCCATCGCACGCGGCCTGAAGCGGGTCGAAGCCGGCACCCAGGGCGAGCATAAGCTGTCGCGCGGCTACCTGCCCCACCCGGTCTATTCAGCGCACTATATTCGCGATGCCCGTCTGCGGGCTCCGGTGGCCGACTATCTAAGCCAGGAACGCCAGGCCGTGCTGGAACATATGGCTGTTCTGGGCGACGAAGCATCGCCGTTCAAAAAGGCGCCGTGATGTGGTAGGGTGGTTTATGACCCGACACACCACCTATTCCGCCTTCTTCGATTTCTATCTGAGCGAACACAGCGTACCGCTGACCCGCGCCCTGCACTATATCGGTTCGACATGCGGGATTGCGGCTTTGGTAGCTGTAGTATGGACCGGCAATCCGGTGTGGATACTGGCAGGCTTGGTGGCCGGATACGGGTTTGCCTGGATCGGGCATTTCTTCGTCGAACATAACAGGCCGGCGACATTCAAGTATCCGCTGTGGTCTTTCATGGGCGACTACCACATGTTCTTCCTGTGGCTGACCGGTCAGTTGGGCAAACGCCGTGCCCTGGCAGCGGAGAGGCTTTCCTGAAGTTTCGCCGCGAAGCGTTTCCCTCAAAAGAGGATCCACAGATTTCACAGATTTTTCAGTGTCGTAATCTGTGAAATCTGTTGACCTACGTCTTCCTCAGTGCGCCAAACCAGGTTTCCAGGCTGACGGCCCGGGCCTTCATGCCGTTACGGCGCTCCTCCGCCTCAGCGTCCTGGCCCCAGATTCCGGCCTGAAAGGTTTCTCCCACCGTCGCGGTCGCGAAAGCCGCCTCTCCACTGTGCGCCAACCTATTCGTGGCAATCGTCGCCCCCCGCCTTGGCTGGCGTTTCGCCCAGGTCGTGCACCATATGTCCGACGTCTTGCAGCAGCGCGACGACGATCACGGCCGCGGACAGGCCCTGAGCATGGGCGTGCGTGAGATGATGGAGGAACGACCGGTCGCGCTTCACGTTGAAGCAGTGTCGCCACGACTTTTAAGTGGCATTACCCGGCAAGCGGTTGTAAAGCCACCACATCTCGACGAGCCAGGAACACTGTCCAGGGGACGCATGCTGCAGGAAACCCGTCAGTCCGAAATCTACTATCTGCTGCAGTTGCATCGGACCTGCACCATTGCGGATCTGGCGCAACGGTTCGACGTCAGCGACGAAACCATCCGCCGCGACATTCGCCAGTTGGAGGCCGAAGGTCAGGCCTACCGCGTGCGCGGGGGCGTTACGCTGAAGGAAACCGCCGCTGAAGCGCCATACCTGACCCGCCGCAACCAGAATGCAGAAAAGAAACAAGCCATTGCGCTCAAGGCAGCACAGCTTGTGGAAGATGGCATGACGATCCTGATCGACTCCGGCTCCACCTCCTATTGGCTCAGCCGGGCTTTGTCGAAGCAGCGCCACCTCAACATCATTACAAACGCCCTGGAAGTCGCGCGGGAAATGTCCGGCAAGAACGACTGCAGGGTGTTTTTTGGCGGCGGCGAGATCGATGACAACTACCAATCCTGCTTCGGCGCCGCCACCGAAGCCTTCATGAGCCAGTTTACCCCGGCGATCGCGTTTTTTTCCATCAGCGCCATCGATTCACGGCGTGGTCTGCTGGATATTCATTATCCGGAGGCGACTTTGAAGGCCAGATTGTTCCCCTTGGCGTCCCGAGTCGTTGTCCTGGCGGACTCGACCAAGTTTGAACGGCAAGGCATCGTCAAGGCGCTTGATTTCAAGGATATCGACATTTTTATCACCGACACCCCGCCGCCAGCGCAACTGCTCGAAGCCTTGCGGGATGCCGAAGTCCAGATCGGCTGAAACCGCGTACGCCGCCCCTCCTGTTGAAAAGATAGTCTCCGACGCGGCCGCCCGCTTCGTCGCACATCTCTCTGCGTGGCCTCAGGACGGTCGCGCAGAACGAGTAATGCCGACCCGCGAAATTCTTGGCACACCGCGGGTTGGCAAGCGCGCCAGCGTACGTTTCGGCGCGCCCGAGCTTTTGCGAGGAACCATGGGGGGCGCCTAGTCCGGCGCTTGAGCTGAAAAAAAAGTGAATACCCGGAGTTATTCTTTACGAGGCTGGTATTACGCCGTGATCTGATGAATTGCATCTCCGCAGCAACACATTCGCAACAGAAATTCACAAAATCTCACATTTTTGCCCACAAAGAACACAATTGTCACAAAGCAGCGCTATCGCTCCGCCTGAGGTCGTCTGCGGAGCATGTCCCGTGCATCGCGATCGTCCCGCCCCCTTATCATCCCCGGAGAGATCTGATGAAGAACATGCTCATGACGGGCGCAGCCGCCGGCGCCCTCCTCCTGATCGCTGCGCCTTCTTTCGCGCAAACAGACACCACGACGTCATCGCAAACCGAGTCGTCGGCCACAGAGACCGCGCCGGTCGAAGTCGTCATCACCGGTTTTCGCAAATCGCTTAGCGATGCCCGCCGACTGAAGCGCAGCTCGAATATTCAAATCGATGCCATCGTCGCCGAAGACATGGCGAAGTTCCCTGAACTCAACCTGGCAGAGTCGCTGCAACGCCTGCCCGGCGTGCAGATCACCCGTGAAGCCGGTGAAGGCCGCCGCATCTCCTTGCGCGGCCTGGGGCCCGATTTCGCCCGCGTTCAACTCAACGGCATGGAGGTGCTCGGCAATGTCGACTCGGCCCAGGACAGCCGTGGCCAGCGTTCGCGCGACCGCGCCTTTGACTTCAACATCTTCGCTTCGGAACTGTTCTCACGCGTAGAGGTCGAAAAGACCTTTGAAGCCGCACAAAAAGAGGGCGGCATGGGTGGAACGGTGGGCCTCTATACCGGCAAGCCCTTTGACTACAAGCCGGGCAGCAAGGGTGCGCTGTCGGTCAAGATCGGCACCAATGAATACACCCAGGATGTCCAGCCGCGCATCGCCGCGCTGTACAGCTATAACTGGGACAACCGCTTCGGCATTGCTGTATCGGCTGCCTACAGCACGCGCGAGACCACCGAGCAGGGCCACAACACCTACAACTACGAGCAGCCCAGCGCCGGCAAGATGGCGGAACTGGTCGCCAAGGGTCTGAACATCTCCAAACTGACCACGGCTCAGCAGGCTAAGTTCCTGTCCGGCGACCTGTATTTCGCCGACGGCAACCGCATCTCGTCCTGGAACTCAGACCAGGAGCGCCTGGGCTTGACTGCCGCCGTGCAGTGGCGTCCGATCGAGAACATGCTGCTCACTCTGGACGTGCTGCATGGCGAATACACCACAGAGCGCAGCGAAGTTCACCTCGCGACACGGCCGCTGGCCTCGTCCGGTTCGGTTGCCTTCGACACGCCCGCCAGCACTGTTTGGCCGACGTCCTTCCAGACCGCTTCGGTCATCAACAACCTGCGCTGGGACAGCAGCAACTACGTAACCATGACCGACGTCACAGGTACGACTTTTGGCAGCGAACATCGCCGCTCGCTGAACGAGAACCGCTTCGATCAGATTGCCTTGACTGGCAAGTGGAACCTGTCCGATCGCCTCACCCTCGAAGGCCATATCGGCTATGAGAAGTCGACCTATGAGACGCCCTATGACGACAAGCTGTACATGCGCGCCAGGGGCAACCTGATCGCCGACTATGGTAGCGACGGGCGCTCGGCCTCCTTCCAGTATCCGGGCTGGGACACGACCGACGCCGACAACTACGTCATGGACTCGTTCTACTACCGTGGTTTCAACAACCAGTCCGAACTGCGCGAAGCTGAGTTCAACGCGAGCTATGCCCTGTCGAACGTGTGGACCCTGCGGGCGGGTGTTGCCTATCACCGCTTCTCGCAAGGCGGCATCGACAAGTTCTATGACGACAACGTCAACGGAACCCGCACCAAGACGCGCGGCACGTCAGTCGCTGACATCACCTCGGTCTATACCAACGAGTTCGGCTCCTGGCTGATCGGCGACTATGACAAGGCCTTTGCCAAGTATAACGAATACCACCGTTTCGGCCCCAACAAAGACGGAACGGGCGGCGCACTCCAGGACATCGAGAACGTCTACGACACCACGGAATCAACGATCTCGGAATTTGTTCAGGCTGACTGGGACAGCGAACTGTTCGGCAAGCGTTTCCGCGGCAATATTGGTCTGCGCGGTTACCAGACCGACACCCGCAGCGTCGGCTGGATTCAGGGCGACAGCTACGCCTATCTCGGCACAGCCGACGTCGAAGGCAGCTATTCCGGCGTGCTTCCAGCCCTTAACACGGTGCTGGAGATGACTCCGGACGTGCTGGTGCGTTTTTCCGCCACCCAGAACCTGAACCGTCCGGGTCTCGGCTCGATGGCCGCCAAGGGCAGCGCCTTCCAGTCCAACGACGACTGCGATTTCAGCAAGCCAGACGCCGAAAACAACTGCGAAATCTCGGCCTCGCGCGGCAACCCGGACCTCAAGCCCTACAAGGACGATACGCTCGACCTGTCGGTAGAATACTATTTTGGTAAAACAGGTCTGGTCTCGGCCGGCGTGTTCCAGAAAAAGATTACCAACTTCATCGGTTCTCAGACCCTCGAAAACATCCCGTTCAGCGAGACGGGCGTGCCTTCCGGCACCATCCCGGGCGCCAATGAGAACACGATCGTCGATGAGTTCTCGATGCCAGTCAATATTTCCGGCACGAAGACGCTCACCGGCTTCGAACTGGTGGCACAGGGTCAGTTGACCTTCCTGCCCGCCCCCTTCGATAACCTGGGCGTGGTCGCCAACTACACCTCCGTCGATGCCCCGATCGAGATCACGGGCATCTCCAAAACCAGCTACAACGCCACGGTCTACTATGAGACCGAGGTCTGGGGCGCGCGCGCCTCGCTCAGCCACCGCAGCAAGTGGTACTCGGGCCGCAGCAGTGAAGTTATGAGTGCCAGCACGCGTGGCTTCCAGGAATCGACCTATATCGACGCCGCGGCCTTCTACAATATCAATCCCAAGCTGCAACTTTCGCTGAATGCGATCAACCTGACCAACCAGAAGGATACGCAGTTCTGGGGTCAGAACGAGTATCTCTACAATCAGAACCAAAGCGGGACGACCTACATGTTCGGCCTGGCCTACAAATTCTGACGTAAAACTGTGTAATGACGACGCGCTCCACCTCCCTGGAGGTGGGGCGCTGTCTTTACAAGTGTTGAGCCCTGTGATCATTTCCCATCATCATCGTTTCATTTTCGCAGCGGTTCCCAAGACCGGCACCCATTCCGTGCGCCAGGCGCTGCGCGAACATCTGGGGGACGACGACGTCGAACAGGTGGGGCTGTTCGTCAACAAACGCTTCCCTTGGCAAGATCTGGCCGCTATCCAGCACGGCCATCTGTCGTTGCGGCAGGTGCGACCTTATCTCGGCGACGACGCCTTTGCCGCCTATTTCAAGTTTGCCTTCGTGCGCAATCCGTTCGCGCGTTTCGTTTCCTACTGCGCCTTCATGCTGCGCGACAGCGACGCCTTTCAGCGTGCCCCCCGCGAGGTCATGCACCACTTCCTGTTTGTCGCACCACCGCAGGACCATATCCTGTTCAAGCCCCAGGCCTCCCTGCTCGTTGATGACGACGGGAATACCCTGCTGACGGATATGGTCGGCCGAGTCGAAGACATGCAGGGCTCGTATGACCGCATCTGCGCCCGTCTTGGCCTGCCATCGCAGCCACTTGGCCACGTTAATGGCAGCCGTCATGGCGATTATCGTCAGTATTATGATGACGCCCTGATTGCGGGGGTTGCCGCGCGCTACGCTCAGGATCTCGACCTGTTCGGCTATGGATTCGAGGGCGCGAGATGACGATTGACCCTCTGCCCGCCGCCAACCCGCGCAAGACAAGGGGCGTTCGCCATCTCGGTCCGGTCGATATCGCCCCTCTTCGCGACGCTGTCATGGCGATCCCACAGACAGTCTGGCGCGAAGAGAATGCCTGCAAACCGAACCGGTTCGAGGCCTTGGGTGAAACCCGCCACATGGTTTTCCGCTTTGTCGACAGCGTCCTGGACTGGCGCCGGTCGCACGATCGCAGCGCCTGGCCGCAGTGGCGCGACCTGGTGGAACCGGTACTGGCTCAGGCCGTAGCGAGCTATGGCTACCGACAGGCCGCCTTCCCCAGGGTCATGTTGGCCGCCATGCCGCCGGGGGGCGTCATTCACCCACACGTTGACGCCAACCTGGCCGCCAAATGGCCGCACAAGATTCATGTTCCAATCCTGACCAACCCCAAGGTGGTGTCCTTCTTTGGCGGCGCGCCACACTTTTTTCCGCCCGGAGAGGCGGTCGAGGTCGACAATCTGGGGCCGCATTGGGTGCGCAACGATGGGGACACGGACCGGGTCCATCTGATCTTCGAATACTATGACACCGAGCAAGCTGAGCCTGCCTGGTTGGCCAAGCCCGCAAGGGACACAGTAAGATGACGGCCGATCGCGATGCCCAGCTCAAGGCGGCCCAGATGGCGCGCCAGCAAGGCCGCATCGACGACGCCCTCGCAAGGCTCGCCCGCCTTCAGACGCTTTATCCGCGGTTCAGCCGCCTCTATCAGGAGCAGGGCCACTGTCACGTGGGTCTAGGCGATGCTGCCTCGGCCATTGCTGCGTTGCAGGACGCGGTGCGTCTCAATCCGACTCTACCCGCAAGCTGGGACATGCTGGAACAGCTCTACCGGCTGACAGGCGTCCCCGCCCAGGCGGCAGCGGCCGCTCAAACCCTGGCCCATTTGCGTAACCTGCCGCCCCAGGTGGTGGTTGCTAACAGTCTACACGCCGACGGCGACCTGAAAGAGGCTGAAAACGTCATCCGGGACTACCTGGACTGTGACGCGGACAATATCGGCGCGGCGCGGCTGCTGGCCCGAATCCTGAGCGATGGCGGCCGGCTGGATGAGGCCGAAGCCCTCCTCGACGCGGTGCTGGCCCGCGCCCCCGATTATCACGCGGCGCGTCTGGACTACGCCCTGGTCCTGTTGCAAAGCCAAAAGCCCCTGCCGGCACGGCAACAGGCGGAACACCTGTTGGCCCAAGACCCGGACCACCGTGACTACCTCAAACAATATGCCGCTGCCTGCGTCGCGCTCGGCGATTATGAACCGGTGATCACTGTGTACGATCGGTTGCTGAGCCCTGGCGGACCGGTACTGCCGGCGGCCGAAATCGCCGACCTGCGCTACTGGCGGGCGCATGCGCTAAAGATTACCGGCCGGTATGAAGAGGCCCTTGCCGACTATCACGCCGCCCTGGCGGCGAAGCTGGACTATGGCGTGGCCTGGTTTGGCCTGGCCAACCTCAAAACCTATCGTTTCAGCGACGCAGACATCATGCGGATGCGCGCCGCCCTGCAAAAACATGACCTTCAGGATATGGACCGGATCTACCTCGGCTTTGCCCTGGGCAAGGCGCTTGAGGACAGGGGTGAGTACGAACCGTCGTGGCGCAGTTACGCGCTGGGCAACGCGCTGCGCAAACGCACCAGCACCTACAACCCTGAGGGCGCTGAAGCCTGCGCAACGCATCTGAAACAGGTCTTTACAGCGGAATTCTTCGCCCAGCGCAGGGACTGGGGTTTGGCGGCCCCCTCGCCCGTCCCCATCTTCGTTGTCGGCCTGCCGCGGTCCGGATCAACACTTATTGAACAGATTCTGGCCTCACACTCTTCCGTCGAAGGCACCCAGGAACTCACGGAGATTGAGCGTTACGCCGCTGAGCTCTTTGGCCGTGACCCCGCCTGCTACCTGCCTGTCGACCTGGCCGCCGCACTGCGGATTACACCCGAGGCCGCGCGGCGACTGGCCCGGCGTTACCTCGATGACACCCACACCTATCGCCGGGAGGGCCGAGCCATGTTTGTCGATAAGATGCCGAACAATTTCTGGCATATCGGCCTGATCCATCTCCTTATGCCCAACGCCATCATCGTCGACGTGCGGCGCGAGCCGATGGCCAGCGGCTTCAGCAACTTCAAGCAGTTGTTCGGTGGATCGAACCAGATGTTCAGCTACGATCTGGTGGACATCGGCCGGCATTACCGCACCTATCTCGATGCGATGGGCCATTGGGATCGCGTACTGCCGGGCCGGGTCCTGCACATTCAGTACGAGGACCTGGTTCAGGATCTCGATGGCCAGGTCCGGCGTTTGCTGGCCCATTGCGGCCTTCCCTACGAAGCCGGCTGCCTGGCCTATCACGCGACCCAACGCAGCGTCCGCACGCCCAGCTCCGAGCAGGTGCGCCGGCCCATCGATCCGCAGGGGACGGTACAATGGCAAAACTTCGCCCCCTGGATGTCGCCCCTGCGCGACGCCCTGGGTGACGCTCTCACCCGCTACAGAGCGTGACGCATGCGCCTCTCCAAGCCCTTCTTTCAACTTCCTATCCTGTTTGATGTGCCGCGCCTCCAGGCCGAGGTTGCCGCCCTGCCGCCTCAGGCCTGGGTGCCGCATCCCGATCAGGTGCCGGGCAACAGCGCCGCACGGCTCATCAGTGTGCATGGCCAGGAGACGGACGCCGTTCATGGTCAGATGCTGGCAACGGCGTGGCTGGATGCCTTGCCCTATGTCCGTCAGGTTCTCGCCGGGTTTGGCGTTGTGTGGGGCCGATCTCGGCTGATGCGTCTTGGCGCCGGTGCCGGGGTGCCCGAGCACGCCGACATCAACTATCACTGGCATACCCGTGTCCGCCTCCACATTCCGATCACCACGCAGCCGGCCGTTCGCTTTCACTGCGACGGCCAGTCGGTTCATATGGCCGCCGGTGAAGCCTGGATCTTCGACAACTGGCGCCGCCATCATGTCGAGAACAATTCGGAGGTCGAGCGTATCCATCTTGTTGCCGACACCTCCGGAACGGCAGCATTCTGGAGATTTGCCTGCGACGCCCCGCCCCCGCGTGAGGAGTGGCGGACCTTGGCCTGGGCGCCGGAGTCCCGCCCGCGGCTTTTGACCGAGACCCATCGGCCATCGCCGGTCATGCCGGCCGCCGAGGTCCAGTTCCTGGTCGAGGACTTGCGATCGGAGCTCGTACTGGTCGGCGACAAGGCTGAGGGCAGCGGCCGCCTGACGCGTTTCAACCAACTGATGGAAGCGTTCGTCCAAGACTGGCGGCAACTGTGCGCCCTGCACGGCATCGGCGGCCCGGGCAGGCCGGAGTTTCTGCGTCTGGCCGATGCCGTTCGCGCCGCCGCCGCCCCGCTCGCCGCCGGTTTGGTCATGCGTACCAACCAGGTCGACGCCATGTTGGTGCTCGAAAAGCGCGTCCTTCAGCACCTCGTTACCGACAGCCCACCGCCATCCCCTGGCCGACAAACATAATCTCGGTCTCCCCCCGATCCCACCCTTTGGAGCTCCCCATGACAAACCCGATCCGCAGACTTTCGCTGCTGTTCGCTCTTCTGACCTGCCTGCCGGGCGCGGCCCTGGCTGATGCCGCAAACTCCGCCAAACCCAGCCATGTCGTCATCATCGGCATCGACGGTCTGAGCCCAGACGGCATCCTGAAAGCGGACACGCCCGTACTGCACGACATGATGAAAAACGGCACCTGGAGCCTGCATGCCCGCGGCGTATTGCCCACTTCCAGCAGTGCCAACTGGGCCTCTATGATCGGCGGCGCCGGACCAGAGCAGCATGGCGTGACCAGCAACGACTGGCGGGTTGGCGAGTTTGGCTTTCCGACATCAGTCACCGGCTCCGGCGCCTTTTTTCCTTCTATCTTTCAGGTGATTACCGACCAGCACCCGGACTGGGAGGTCGGCGCGATCTATCACTGGAGCGGTTTTGGCAACCTCTACGACCACCGCTTTGTCGACTACAACGTCAATGCTGCAAACGAAGACGCCACCACCGCCCTGGCCGTCGACTATATCAAGGCCAAACGTCCGCAGTTCCTGTTCGTCCATCTCGATCATGTCGATCACGCCGGGCATGAATTCGGTCACGGCACACCTGACTACTACGCCTCGGTTAGCAAGGCCGACCGGCTGATCGGCCTGATCCGTCAGGCGGTCTTCGACGCCGGCATCGCTGACGACACCGCTATCATCGTCTCCTCTGACCATGGTGGCGTCGGCAAGGGCCATGGCGGTGAAACCCTGGCCGAACTGGAGATTCCATGGATCGCTTTTGGCCACGACGTAACGCCAGGCCTCGAACTGGACCTGCCGATCAACACCTTCGACACGCCGGCGACGGCGGCCTGGCTTTTGGGCGTCGACATTCCCTATGCCTGGCTGGGCCGTCCCGTCCGGCCTGTTCTTAAAGGCGAGTTGATGCCCAGACAGGCCTATCGCATCAGCAGTTTCTATGCCTCGCCGGTGATCGAGCCAACAAACGACGGCAATACGCCCTCGGGCGGCCTGTTTATCAACCGGTCAGCGCAGATGACGTTGCGCAATCCCAACAGTGTCGGAGAACTGCGCTACACGCTCGACAACTCCGTTCCGACGCAGGATTCGCCGCTCTACACTGGCCCCGTCGAGATCCGCAAGAGCACCATCGTACGCGCCACCCTCTTCGTCGACGGTCAGCCCGCCAGCGTTCCGGCCACCGGCTATTTTCGCATCCTCGAGCTGGGCGCCGCCAAACCACAAGGCCTGACACACAAGGTCTATCTGTTGCCAGAGTCCCCGGTCCGCCTGCCCGACTTCTCGCGTATCGAGCCCGTCGCTTCAGGAACCTCTTACGAATTCACCATCGACGGTCTGAACCTGCCGCGCGCCGATGCCGTCGCGGTTGTCTTCGAAGGCAAGATCCGCATCGACACGGCCGGCGCCTATGACTTCTTCCTGGCGTCGGACGACGGCAGCAAACTGTATATCAACGGCGCGACAGTCGTCGACAATGACGGCGACCACGGCGTCATCACGGCGACCGGCAGTGTCGAACTCCAGCCCGGGCAGCACGTCATTCGGGTAGAGTATTTCAATGGCGGTGGTGGGTCCTGGCTGGGCGCCTGGTTTCAGGGACCAGGCATTCCGCGCCAGTTCATCGATCCTAACCTGCTGACGCAGAAATAGCCTGTCTTTAGAGCGCAATCCGATAAAGTGTGCAGCACTTTATCGGATTGCGCTGTAGCGTCCACCTCCCTTTGAAGGTCCCGCACGGTCGGCCGCGGGACAGCCCAGGGGGACGAGGCTCGCTGTTCAGAAAACGCCGTAACCTGGCAGGATGGGGAATGCCCCGACACCCCGCCTATTCCGCCTTCTTCGATTTCTATCTGAGCGAACACAGCGTACCGCTGACCCGCGCCCTGCACTATATCGGTTCGACATGCGGGATTGCGGCTTTGGTGGCTGTGGTATGGACCGGCAATCCGGTGTGGATACTGGCAGGCTTGGTGGCTGGATACGGGTTTGCCTGGATCGGGCATTTCTTCGTCGAACATAACAGGCCGGCGACATTCAAATATCCGCTATGGTCTCTCATGGGCGACTACCACATGTTCTTCCTGTGGCTGACCGGGCAGTTGGGCAAACGCCGGGCCCTGGCAGCGGAGAGGCTTTCCTGAAGTTTCGCCGCGAAGCGTTTCCCTCAAAAGAGGATCCACAGATTTCACAGATTTTTTAGTGTCGTAATCTGTGAAATCTGTGGACCTACGTCTTCCTCAGTGCGCCAAACCAGGTCTCCAGGCTGACGGCCCGGGCCTTCATGCCGTTACGGCGCTCCTCCGCCTCAGCGTCCTGGCCCCAGATTCCGGCCTGAAAGGTTTCTCCAACCGTCGCGGCCGCGAAAGCATCTTCGCCGCCGAGACGCCCCCGCCAAAGCGCCAGGGCCAGAACCACCGACCCCAGCAGCGGGATGGCCGTCATCAGTCCGGCCTGTTCGTGGGGCGTCATGGCCAGGACCAGCGCTCGCAGTCGATCGGTCGTTTGCGCCGGTTGTGCCTGATGGGTCAGGGTCAGGTTCTGATAAAACACCAGGTCGAGTTCCTCGCTGGCCCATAGAAGTATCGGGTCCCAGGCCTGTGCTTCGCGCGCGATCAAAGATTCCGGATATTCGGAAGGGTAGCAGATCAGGTCGGTTTCGGCATAGCGCAGAACCTCGGTGACAATCTCGTCCCGGATGTCTGGCATGCGGTCGATGGCGGCGAAGCCCAGCCGTGTTAAAGGCATGGCGTCATAGTCGACATGTTCGCCGACAGCAGCCCATTCGGCCGCCACGGGATGCGCCAGGGCGTGAACCGGCAGGACCAGGTGGGCGCCCGACGGCGTTTTCACCGGGCGGCCGTCCAGGGCAATACCAAGACCCTGCGTGACCGTAACCTCTTTCCAGAAGCGTTTGGGGCGGTGGCCCAACTGGTCTGCGCGCTTGGCCGGCTTGTCAACCATGGGATACGACTTTGCTGAAGGCGCCTAAGGCTGCCGTTAGCTCATTGAAATCGTGGACAATATGGTCTGCCTGCTCCATTTCTTCAACCGTGTGGAAGCCCCAGGAGACCCCGATAAAGTGGACCCTGGCCTCACGCGCCATACGCATGTCATGGCCGGTATCGCCGATCATCACCGCCTGGTGCGGATCAAGCCCAAGGGCCTTGAGATTGGCCTGGAGCATGTGCGGGTGAGGTTTCGACGGGCCGTCATCGGCGCAGAAGGTGACGTTGAACAGGTCATGCCAGTCGTAAGAGTCAAGGCAGCGGTTTACGCCGCGACGGGATTGTCCGGTCGCCATGCCAAGAAACCAGCCATCACTTTTGAGACGCCGCAGGAGGTCGTCGGCGCCGGCATATAATGCTTCGCAAAATTGAGAATTCTCATGCATCCGAACATAGCTGGCCTGGAACGCCTCAAGGTAGGCACGATGGGTCGCCTCGTCGTGATCCGGCAACATGTGCACAATCGCTTCGAACAAGGAGATGCCGACAATGGCGCGAACCTGGTCATAACTGGGCGGCGTCAGGCCGGTCGCCTCGGCGGCTTCGGTGGCAGCGCGGAAGATGCTTGACCGGCTGTCGACCAAAGTGCCGTCGACATCAAAAACAGCCATTTTTATGCGCTCAGGTGCCGCGCGGGCTCCTCGCAAAGGCTCGGGCGGGCAGTCGCCCTTGCCAAAGCCAAGAGGCTTTGGAGTCATCTCTTCCTCTTTTTGACTTTGACAAACGGGTCGGGCTCAGCATCGTGCTGTTCGAAACCGAAACGGTCAAACCCGGCCTTGATCACCGGGTCGAGTGGCGCTTCGACGATCAGCGTGCCCTGGGTCGGGTGCGGCAACTCGATGCGACGATGGTGCAGTTGCAATCCCAAGCCTTCCGAAAGGCTACGGCTTTCGTCATTGCCGTATTTTGGATCGCCCAGGATACTGTGGCCGATGGCCTGCATGTGGGCACGCAGTTGGTGTGTCCGGCCGGTGTGCGGGCGCAGCCCCATCCAGGCTACGCGGGGACCGGCGCGGCCTATGGTGACGTATTCGGTCTCGGCCGGCTCGGCGCCCGGCTCCTTGGGATCGGCCGGCTGGACGATCTCGCGATCGTGGAAGCCCTTCTTGATCAGGGGCGTGTCGATATAGCCTTCCTCTGGCTTGGGGTTGCCGACGACCAGGGCCCAATAGGTCTTGTTGGCGCGGCGCTTGGCGAAGGATCCGGCCAGGCGCGCCGCCGCCGACGGGCTCTTGCCCAGCAACAGGACGCCAGATGTATCGCGGTCCAGGCGGTGGACCAGGCGCGGGCGCTCCAGCCCCTCGCCCCAGGCCGAAAGAAGACGGTCGACGTGGTTCTTGGTTTTCGTCCCGCCCTGGACGGCCAGACCCGACGGCTTGTTGATGGCGATGACGTCCTCGTCCTCGTACAACACCAGCGAGCGGGCATAGCGGATTTCCTGCGGCGACAGTTCAGCGCGTTCGCGCTTCTGCTGGTCCTGGTCGGGCACGGCCGGCAAGGGCGGTACGCGGACCGTCTGGCCGGTGGCCAGGCGCGTATCGGCCTTGACCCGGCCACCGTCGACGCGGACCTGACCCGAGCGCAGCAACTTGTTCAGTTGCACGTGGTTGACGTGCGGCCAGCGGCGCTTGAAGAAGCGGTCGACACGGATGCCGTCTTCGCCTTCGGCGACGTACAGGGTTTTGACTTCATTACTCATGCAGCTACCTTGCGGACAATCATCATGCCGACGAAGACAGCGAAGACCGACAGCACCACCGACAGGCCGGCATAGGCCATGGCCTGAAGGTAGTCGCGGCGTTCCAGCATCTGCACCGTCTCCAGCGAGAAGGACGAGAAGGTGGTGAAGCCGCCCAGGACGCCGACGCCGAGCAAAAGACGCAGGCGTTCGCCGTCACCCTTCAGCGGACCAATCAACAGGGCCATAAGCACCCCCATGAGCAGGCCGCCAACCACATTGGCAACGAAGGTCCCCAGAGGCCAGGCGCTGTTCAGTCCCCTGTTCGAGAGATATTGGCCAAGACCGTAGCGGGCCACAGAACCCAGGGCGCCGCCCACCATGACAAGCAAAACATTGTTCATGGCGCGGTCATACCCCTCTTGGCGCGCGGTTCATAGTCCTCTAAGTTCGAAAAATCCTGAGAAAAACAATCGGATTTCCGACGATGACCCTCAATGCAAAATATGCGCCCGATAACATCTTCGCCAAGATCCTCAGGGGCGACATTCCAACCGTCAAGGTCTACGAGGATGACCGGATCTTGAGCTTTATGGACGCCTTCCCTCAGGCGCGCGGCCACACCCTGGTCATCCCCAAGGTCGCCGCCTGCAACCTGTTCGATATCGCCTCCGATGACCTGCGCAACCTGATCGACCATACCCGGCGCATTGCCACAGCCGTCCGCGACGGTCTTCTGCCCGACGGCATCCGCATCGCCCAGTTCAACGGCGAAGCCGCCGGCCAGACGGTGTTTCACCTGCATTTCCACATCATCCCGGCGTTCACCGGCAACCCAATCCAGGCCCATGGCGGCCAGATGGCGGACCTGGGTGACCTTCGCGAACTTGCCGACAAGATAAAGGCTAAGCTGTAAGTGCAACCGTTTTACGTTCTTCGCCACGGTCAGACCGACTGGAACCTGCAGCTGCGATTGCAGGGTTCGACTGATATTCCGCTGAATGCGCAAGGCCGCAACCAGGCACGCACAGCAGCGGAAATCCTTACTGGGCAAGGTATTACAAAAGTTATATCCAGCCCCTTGTCACGTGCCCTGGAGACGGCGCATATTGTCGCCGGGCGGCTGGCACTGGAACCGGTCATCGATGCCCGGTTGATCGAGCGCAACTTCGGCCTGTTCGAAGGTATGACCATTGACGAGGTTCATCAGCATCGCGACGAGATGCGCGACCACATGAATCCAGCTGTCGACCTGGACGGCAAACACTATCCCCACAATGCTGAACCCCTGGGCGAAGTCATTGAGCGCGTGTTTACCTGCGTGAATGAACATCGTGAAACTGGTGACATCTGTCTGTATGTTTTCCACGGCATTCCCTTTCGCGCCGTGACGCGCAAATTCATTAACGAGATGTACTCCAGTCCCAATGCCTGTCCCGTCCGGTTCGAGTCCGAAAACGACGCGTGGCGGATGGTGGCGCTCGATCCCGACAATGCCCCCATCGCCCAGATCTTCAATGCCCAAAGCACCATGGGGCGGATCTGAATTCGTCCGAACTCGGACTGATTTCAGAATAATGCATTGAAAAATAATAAAATTTTTTTCGGAAGGTTAAGGCTCATTTTACCTCTCTCCCATAGTGTGCATCGAAATACAGTCCGCGTGTTCGAGTGAGGTTGCGTCCGTCTATGGTGAGGTCCTACAGCATGCACAGCCTGCAGATTTCCGACATAGCCGATCCGATTGCCCCCATATCGCCCGGCGTGAAGGCGTCTTGCGTCTATGAGCGCTTCCGTGACACGCCCGACCTGATGGTGCTGGCGGTGGCCGACGACATCGGCCAGGTCCTGGGCCTGGTTGAACGCCATACCTTCAATCTGAAAATGGCCGCCGAGTTCGGCAGGGCGCTGTATGGCCGCAAGCCGATTTCCGCTCTTATGGACCGTGAACCGCTGATGGTCGAGGCCGATACACCGTTGAACGATTTCACCGGCGCCATGCTGCAGGACTGCCCGTCCGAACTGATGCGCGGCTTCATTGTTACAAAAAACAAACGTTATTACGGCGTCGGGACGTCGCTGGCAGTTTTGCGAGCGATCAGTGCTGATCTGCAGCGTGCCTTTCACGTCCAACACGAGATGACACAAGACCTGATCGCCCTGGGCGCCGAAGCACAGCGTCACCAGGGCTTTCTCAACATGGTCATCCAGAACATTCCGGCCATGGTCCTGGTCAAACAGGCCCAGGACCAGACCGTTGTGCTGCTCAACCAGACCGGCGAAGCCCTCCTGGGCGTAAGCTCGCAATCTGCTGTCGGCAAGACAAGCCACGACCTGTTCTCACCGGAGCGCGCGGCCTTGTACGATGCCTACGACCGGCAGGCGCTGCAGAGTGACTGCCCGGTTGTGCTGGAGGAAGAGCGCATTATCGACGGCCGTGGTCAGGAGCGCATTATTCAGTTGAAGAAGACGGTGCTGCGCAAGCCCAACGGTGAGGCCGACAGCATACTGACCCTGGGCATGGACCTCACCGAACAAAAGCATGCAGAGGCTCAGATCGCGCAGTTGGCCCACTATGATCCGCTGACCGGCCTGGCCAACCGCACCCTGTTCACCGAAGACATGGAAAAGGCTATGGCACGCGCCGTCAGGCGGCGTCATGGCCAGACCGCCCTGCACTGTCTGGATCTCGACCGTTTTAAGGCCGTCAACGACTCCTACGGCCACCTGGCCGGCGACGAACTCCTGATCGAGGTTGCCCGTCGACTGCGCAAATGCGTGCGCAAGGGCGACGTCGTGGCGCGCATGGGCGGCGACGAATTCGCCATCATCCAGGATATTGAGCGCCCTTCCGACGCGCAGGGGCTGGCGGGCCGTATCGTCGAGGCGATGCGCGTCCCCTTCTCCCTTACCAATGCCCAGGTCGAGATCGGAGTGAGCATTGGGATCGCCCTGTCACCTGGCGACGCAAAGGACATGCATAACCTGATGTCGCGCGCCGATATGGCGCTGTATCGGGTCAAGTCGGAGGGACGAAACAACTGGTGCTTCTACAGTGCCGAGATGGACGAAAAACTACTGCATCGCATGGAACTGGAGCACGACCTGAAGCAGGCGCTCGAGCGCGACGAGTTCGAACTCCACTTCCAGCCTCTGCTGAACCTCAAGACCAGCGAAATTGTGTCTTTCGAAGCTCTGCTGCGCTGGCGGCACCCCAGGCGCGGCCTGGTGTCGCCGGTCGATTTCATCCCCGTAGCCGAGGAGAGCGGGCTGATCGGGCCAATCGGCGAGTGGGTGTTAAGGACGGCCTGTCGCAGCGCTGCGGCCTGGCCATCCCCATGGCGGGTAGCCGTCAACATCTCACCCGTCCAGTTCCGTCACAAGTGCCTCACCCAACTGGTCAAATCCACGCTGAAAGAGTCGGGTCTGCCACCGCGGCAGCTGGAGCTGGAGATCACCGAAACGGTAATTCTCAACCATGAGACGCACAATATCACGGTTCTGAACGCTATCCGCGGCCTGGGCGTGCGTATCGCCATGGACGATTTCGGCACAGGTTATTCTTCACTGAGTTATCTGCGCGCCTTTCCGTTCGACAAGATCAAGATCGACCAGTCCTTTATCCGCGACCTGCCGCATGACCGCAACGCCCTGTCGATCGTCCGCGCCATTATCGACATGGCGCAGACCCTGGGTGTTCATATCACGGCGGAAGGGGTCGAGACCGAAGCTCAGCTCGACGCCCTTGAAAGCTTGAACTGTGACGAGGCCCAGGGCTATTTGATTGGCCGCCCGGCGCCCGGTATCGAAACCTATTTCACCGCAGTTAAGCGATACGTTTAAACGCCGCGGATTTCATGCTACACCCCTCGCGACACGCAGGGGGACGCCGATGAAGAACGAAGTATTGTCACCGCAGCAGGCGCTGAGTCTGCGCCTTGCCGTGGGTGTGGTGTTCGGTCTGGGGCTGGCTTACCTGTTCAACAACGCCATGAACGCCAAGGGGGAGATAGCCCTGTGGATGCGGATTCTGACGCCAACCCTGGCGTTGGGCGCTTTCGTCATCTGGGCCAGCGCCGCGGCCATGCGTCGGATCAGCTTAAGTCTATGGAGCGCGATCGCCCTGGGCCTGATCGCGCTGGTGGCGTGGAACGCCCTGGTTCACGGTAACAAGGATCAGTACAACCCCGTTCTCATCGGCCTGGCCTTCCTGATCTATCCGTTCCTGTTCATCGCCAACGAACTGGTCAGTTCCGGCGACCAGGCCGGCAAGCCGATCGCGCCTTACGCCCTGTATTTTGACGAAGCGTGGAAGCGTGGCGTGCAACTGGCCCTGGCGGTTATCTTCACCGCCCTGTTCTGGGGGATATTGTGGCTGGGTGCCGTGCTGCTGGGCTTTATCGGCTTCGAGTGGTTCCGTGAGATGATCAGCAATGAATATTTCGCCTGGCCGGCCTCGGGCCTGGCCATTGCGGCCGCAGTTCATCTGGGCGACGTCCAGACCAAGCTGATGCATGCCTTCCGGTCGCTGGTTCTGGGCGTGCTGTCATGGCTGTTGCCGGTTATCACCCTGATCGGGCTGATCTTCGCTGTCAGCCTGTGTTTCAGTGGCCTGGCGCCGTTGTGGTCGACCAAGGCGGCGACGGCGTCGCTGCTGGCCGCCTGCGTCGCCCTGGTGCTGCTGATCAATGCCGCCTATCAGCAGGGTGACGAAGAACGCCCTGTCCACGTTGTCTTGAAATGGTCTGCCCGGTTGGCCTGTGGCCTGCTGTTGGTGTTTTCGGTGCTGGCCGCCTACAGCCTGTATCTGCGCATCCATCAGTATGGCCTGACACCGGAGCGGGTTCTGGCGGCGGTCGGCGTCTTTATCGCCGTGCTTTTCGGCTTGGGTTATGGCTATGCGGCGGTGTTGCCGCGCGGCCGCTGGTTAGCGACCCTAGAGACGATCAACATCTCCCTCGCCTTCGTCAAGGTGGCGGTCTTCCTGGCGGTGCTGACGCCGCTGGCCGATCCGCTGCGGCTCAGTGCCGACTCGCAGGCTTCTCGGTTGGAAAGCGGCGCCGTCGCGCTCGACAAGTTCGACTGGCGGGTCCTGCGTTATGAGACGGGGAGTTATGGCCTCAACGCCCTGGGACGACTGGCGAAGTCCGGCAAGACCGACGCTATCCGTGCCAAGGCCAAGGAAGCCCTGGCCTGGAACGACGAGGACCGCTGGGAGCATAGCGCCCCGGCAGAACCGGTCGCGACTTTCAAGCCTAACGTCTTGCGATTTAATATGGTGCAGCCCGGAGCCACCCTTCCGGCCAGCTTCCTGGATCAATCTTTCAGCGAGGATGACGACCACGCGATCTGCTACAAAGATAGCAAGTTATGCGACGTCCTGTTGCTCGATCTGAACGATGACGGCAAGGCCGAGTTGCTGGTCCTGGATAACTACCGCGTGCGCACGATCTATGAAGAGGCAGGCGTCTGGAAAATCGCCCCGATCACCTTCATTGTCGATTCGGATGACGTTACCGCTTTCAAAGCCGGCAAGGTCAAACCCAGAAAACCGCAATGGAACGACCTCGATATCAATGGCAAGGTAACGACGGTCGGTCGTTAGGCCGCTGCGCGCAGTTTCGGTTGAAGGTCGGCAAACAGCCCCAGCGAGTGCAGCCGCGCGTCGATATCATGGATCGGCATGGAGATGATCAGTTCATCGGCCTGGGTCTGATCCAGAAACGCGCCCAGACGTTTTTCGATCGTCGCAGTTGAACCCACCATGGCGTAGCGCAGCATGTGATCGATCATGGCCGTCTCGTCGGGGCTCAGGTCGGCGATGGCGTCATAGGACGGCTTCGGGAAGGGTTTGCGGACATTACGGCGCAGGTTGGCGAAGGACTGCTGCATCGACGTATAGAGGAACTCTGCCTCGGCATCGCTGTCGGCCGCCACGCCCATGACGCCAACCATGGTGTGAGGCCTGCCCAAATGTACGGATGGCTGGAAGCGGCTGCGATAGATGTGCAGGGCTTCGAACAACAGTTCCGGCGCAAAGTGCGAGGCGAAGGCATAGGGCAGTCCGAGTTGCGCTGCAAGTTGCGCACTGTACAGCGACGAGCCTAGCAGCCAGATCGGCACTTTTGCATTCATACCCGGTACGGCCAGGATGCGCTGCCCCTCTTGCGGCGTGTCCATCAGGGCCTGGAGTTCAAGCACGTCATTGGGGAAGCTGTCGACGCCGGAGTCCATGTTCCTGCGCAGGGCGCGTGCCGTCATCATGTCCGTGCCCGGCGCCCGCCCCAGCCCCAAATCGACCCGGCCGGGGAATAGCGCTTCAAGCGTGCCGAACTGTTCGGCGATGACCAGCGGCGAATGGTTGGGCAGCATGATGCCGCCGGAGCCGATACGGATGGTCTTCGTCGCCTGACCGACATGGGCGATGACAATCGCGGTTGCCGCTGAGGCGATGGCCGGCATGCCGTGATGTTCGGCCAGCCAGTAGCGGTGGTAGCCGGCGGCTTCCGCCGCCTGGGCCATGCGGGCGGAATTGGCCAGAGCATCGGAGACGGAGCCGCCCTCGCTGATCTGCGACAGGTCGAGGATGGAAAAGGGGATCATCACGCGCACTCCGGAAGGCGTGGCTTATGTGGGTAGTACGGTTACGATTGGAAAGGTTTGTCGGTCAAGATTGCTGCCCCACCGGCATGTGATAAATCTACCATCCGTTAATTTATTTTCCGCGAGACAAGCAAGGGTTGACGATTTCTATTGTTAACACTGTTCTTTGGGCGCTTCATGCCGTCGGGCGTGCAAAATGCGCCGTTGGGGAGATACGTTATGACGTTTTTTGGACGATTGGTATCCGCCTTTTTTATCGTTTTTGCGCTGGGGTGCGCCCAGGCAGTTTTCGCGCAATCCCCGGGCCATGTTTCCCAGGGATTGAACTATACGGCAACATTTGGCCTGCCCACCGATCAATCGCAATACAAAGTCGACAATCCCGTCTATCTGAGCACCTACAGTGACGGCAGCACGACCGCGACCCCCTACAGTTACGATCCCACCAGCCCTACGGGTTTTACGCTTGATATCGGTGACCTTAACGACGAACAGGCAGGAGAGGATGCTGCCAACGGGTTTGCTCCGAATGGGATCGGAGAGGGAAACCTAACCCTGAAATTTGACTGTCCATCCAACCTGACGGAATTCACCTTTTACAACAACATTGTAAAGAATGGCGGATTGGGTGTCAGCAGCTTTGTCCTGCATTTCTAAGATGCCAATGGGAACAAGGTCGGGACACCAATCTTCGTGGGACTGAGTGGTGCCCAGCCGCCCGCCACCGATATCGCCATACTTGCCGACCCGACGAAAACCCTGGACAAATCGATCATGGCCATCGATGTCGCCCCCATCGTAATCGATCTGACTCAGGAAGGGTCGCATAACTACAACGGTGTAGTGAGCATTCGTATGGAGATTCTATCCAGCCGAACCCAGATAGAGATCCGCGAGATCGTCGTCGATGGCACATCGAATTGCGCGACGGAGGCAACGGACATTGCACCCTCGGTTCTCAAGATTTGCAAGGTCGCAGGTCCCGGCGTTACGCCCAAAACAGGCTTTACCTTTGCGACGTCGACGTCCATCGGCATTGACGGCAGCGTAACCGTACCCGCGGGTCCCGGACCGGGCGGCTATTGTGCAATCGTCGGAGGTTTCCCCATAGGCACCGTGGTCACAGCAAAGGAAACCAGCCCTGGCGGCTATGCCGTTACCGATATCTCCATTGCGATGCCGAAAGATTCGGACCAGGTCGATCTCCCCGGCAAGACCGCTTCAATCGTTACCGTCGCTGGCGTGAACGAAATCACCTATGTCAATGAGTTGCGCACAGGTTTCATCGAAATCTGCAAAAAAGGCGACGTCTCCGGCGATTTTATATTTGAAATTGATGACGTTCAAGTAACGGTCCCCGCGCAAGCCTGTTCTCCCGCCTTGCAGGTCAGTTCAGGTATGCACACAGTTGTCGAGACGACAACCGGTGCGAACATAATGAGTTGCGAGGCCTACCCTAACGTAGCCGTCGCATGCCCGCCGGGCGGAAATTCGATAACCGTCGAAGTGAGACCCGGCGATATTGCGAGCCAAACCATACTGACGGTAACCAACGCGCCCACAGTCGCCACGCCGTCTAATGCCAAGCCTCATAAAAAATGACGCTTGGTATTCGTTTTTTTTCAACTCAAGCGCCGGACCAGGCGCCCCCCATGGCTCCTCGCAAAAGCTCGGGCGCCCCAGAAACTTACGCTGGCGCGCTTGCCAACCCACGATGAGTCAAGGTCATCGTGGGTTGGTATAAGGCAATGTCCGCTGTTCCATAAACGTGTTCAACGTCTCCAGTTTCGGACTGGTTTAGTTTGAGCGGTGGTAACCGGCGGCTTCAGCCGCCTGGGCCATGCGCGCCGAATTGGCCACGGCATCGGAGACGGACCCGCCCTCGCTGATCTGCGACAGGTCGAGGATGGAAAAGGAGATCATGACGCGCACTCCGCGAGCCTCATGTTAAAAAGTGGATACCACTTTTTAACATGAGGCGTTACATAGGGGCTATTCATGTAGGGGAAGCGGTTACGATGGGTAGGGTTTAGCCGCCTCGGACCCAGGCCTTAAAGTCGTGCAAGCCGGTCACCAGGCCGTTTCCAACGCCGTCGAACGCGGTCGGAAACAGGATTCGGACTGCGACCACCGTCACCAAAATCCCAACCATAACAAGGCCATGACGCTTGAAATCAGACATGACGTCTCCTTCATTCCCTTCACAATGATCGTGATTTGGCCGTTTAGCAAGGGAATATGGCGATATTGTGCAATGCAGCATGAGAAAGGTTAAGGCCAGGGGCGTCAGGCCCCTCGCCTTTTCTTACTCTACTGCCTCAGCCTTGGCACCGGACATGCCGTCTCCCCCGCTGCAGTCACAATGCGCGTGGTGAGGGGATTTAGCGAGTGAATATGGCGAGATTGTCCAAGCGCCATGACTGCCCGCCGGCTCCGGCGTTTATACGAACGGCCGTTGATCATCACTCTTAAGAAAGGCCCCGCCCGGCGCTTCGCGCCAACCTCCCCGTAAACGGGGTGGGCAAAGAAGATTAGGCCTTACTGCCGTTAGCATTACACGGTAACACTCGGCAATCAAGAAGCAGAGGGCGGCGACATGCTGACGGCAGTAGGAACGGTTCTTGGATCTCTGGTAGTGCTCATTGTCGTGTGCGCCGCCACGCGATGGGTCGTCATGGACCGCTTGAAACTCCGCGACACGCTGCTGAGGTTGTTCCTCGCGAACGGTTTGTCGCTGCTCGTCTGCCTGGCCTTTGCGGGTTTGAAATCTCTGGACCGCGATGGCGGCTTTCAGCCGATCCTCATTGTCATTTACCTCGGAGGACAGGGAATCGTTCTCGCCGCCGATGTCTTTTTCTATAACCGGCGGCGCGGCAACCGGTTCATATCGTCCCGCCGCTAAAGTCGGCTTTAGCCGGCTCCGGATGCCTCTTGCGAGGCGCCGCAAGGGCTTGAAATCGTAGCCGCCTATGGCACAAACTGAGGGCGTCAAACGGCTGTGGGAGGCCGGGATGGATATTATACCTTATGCACTGGGCGCCCTGTTGGCCTGCGGCATCGTCAGCCGTATCCTTTTGTGGCTGATGAAGAGGTTTCCCGACGACGTTATCCGGCTGGCGCTCGCAAACGGGCTTACTGCGGTCATCGGCTTTGTTATCGGCGGCTTTGGCGCTGCGAATGGCGGACCGTTTGAGCCGGCCGGTGGCCTGATCTATCCTGTCGTCCAGATCGTCGTTTTCGGTATCGACCTCCTCGCGCTGAAAGGTCGGCGCGCCGCCAAGGCGGCCGCCCGGGCAGAGCGTGAGGAAGGGTAAGGCCTACCAACGATGATGGTGACACATTGCAATAAAGAGGCCCCCTCCGTCTCGACGCGCTTCGCCAATGGCCTGCGGCCTGGCTCGCTTGCTCGCCACCTCCCCATCTTCGATAGGGAGGAGAAGCAAGGAAAACCCCCAGACTGGAATCCGGGGGTTTTGCACATCAATACTTGAGTTTCCCTACTCCACTGCCTCAGCCTTGGCACCGGACTTGTCGGCGCCTTTTTGCGACGGAGTGATGTCGAAGGCGATCTTGCCGTCTTCCAGCTTGACCAGAATGTGGCCACCCTTGACCAGCTTGCCGAACAGGATCTCGTCGGCCAGCGGCTTCTTGATGTTTTCCTGGATGACGCGGGCCAGAGGACGCGCGCCATACAGCTCGTCGTAGCCATTCTCGGCCAGCCACTTACCGGCATCCTGCGTCATTTCGATCGAGATATGGCGATCAGCCAGTTGCATTTCCAGTTGCAGGATGAATTTCTCGACGACCTTCGAAATCACTTCCGGCTTGAGCTGACGGAACGTGACGATGGCGTCCAGGCGGTTGCGGAATTCCGGCGTGAACAAACGCTTGATGGCCTGTTCGTCCTCGCCGGTGACTTTTTCACGGCCGAAGCCGATACTGTTCTTCTGGTTGTCGGAAGCGCCGGCATTGGTGGTCATGATCAGGACGACGTTGCGGAAGTCGACCTTCTTGCCCACGGCATCCGTCAACTGGCCATGGTCCATGACCTGGAGCAGGATGTTGTAGATGTCCTGGTGCGCCTTCTCGATTTCGTCGAGCAGGACCACGGCGTGCGGTTGCTGATCGACGGCATCGGTCAGCAGGCCGCCCTGGTCGTGACCGACATACCCCGGAGGGGCGCCGATCAGGCGCGACACGGTGTGACGCTCCATATATTCCGACATGTCGAAACGCAGCAGGTCGACGCCCATGGTGTTGGCCAGTTGCTTGGCGACTTCGGTCTTGCCGACGCCAGTCGGCCCGGAGAACAGGTAGCAGCCGATCGGCTTTTGCGGGTCGCGCAGGCCGGCACGCGCCAGCTTGATCGCCGTCGACAACTGCTCGATAGCCTCGTCCTGACCGAAGACGACCCGTTGCAGGTCGGACTTCATGTCGCGCAGGGCCTGGGTATCGTCACGCGACACCGTCTTGGACGGGATGCGGGCGATCTTGGAAACTACGTATTCGATTTCCTTGGGCCCGATGACCTTGCGGCGCTTGTTCTCCGGCAGGACCATCTGGAGGGCGCCGGCCTCGTCAATGACGTCGATAGCCTTGTCCGGCAGCTTGCGGTCGGTGATGTAACGCGCCGACAGTTCCACGGCCGTCTTGATGGCAGCGTCGGTGTATTTCAGGTGGTGGAAGGTCTCATAGTAGGGCTTCAGGCCGCGCAGGATCTTGATGGTGTCGTCGAGCGACGGCTCATTGACATCGATCTTCTGGAAGCGACGGACCAGGGCGCGGTCCTTCTCGAAGTGCTGACGATATTCCTTGTAGGTCGTCGAACCCATGCAACGCAGGGAACCCGCAGCCAGGGCCGGCTTCAGCAGGTTGGACGCGTCCATGGCGCCACCGGATGTGGCGCCGGCACCGATAACGGTATGGATTTCGTCGATAAACAGGACGGCGTTCGGATGGGCTTCCAGTTCCTTGACGACCTGCTTGACTCTCTCTTCGAAGTCGCCACGGTAGCGGGTGCCGGCCAGCAGCGTGCCCATGTCGAGCGAGTAGATGGTGGCGCCGGCCAGGACTTCGGGGACTTCGCCGTCGACGATCTTCTTGGCCAGGCCTTCCGCAATCGCGGTTTTGCCGACGCCCGGATCACCGACCAGCAACGGGTTGTTCTTGGTACGGCGGCACAGGATCTGGATGGCACGCTCGACCTCGGCCGAACGGCCGATCAGCGGGTCGACCTTACCGTGGCGCGACTTTTCGTTCAGGTCAACGCAATAGGCGGTCAGGGCGTCGGTCGAGCCGGCCTTGGCCTTTTCTTCCGACGAGGTGCTGTTGCTGTCTTCGGTGGCGCCGCGGACGGCACGCGGCTCGGACGCACCCGGCTTCTTGGCTATGCCGTGGGCGATATAGTTGACCGCATCGTAACGCGTCATCTCCTGCTCCTGCAGGAAGAAGGCAGCGTGAGATTCGCGTTCGGAGAAGATGGCGACCAGGACATTGGCGCCGGTCACTTCGTCGCGGCCCGAAGACTGGACATGGATGACGGCGCGCTGAATGACGCGCTGGAAGCCGGCGGTCGGCTTGGCTTCTTCCGACTGCGGTTCGACCAGGGACTTGAGATCGGTCTCGATATAGGCGTCCAGTGCCGTGCGCAGCTTGGGCAGATCGACATTGCAGGCCGTCATCACTGCGGCGGCGTCGACATCGTCGATCAGGGCCAGCAGCAGGTGCTCAAGGGTCGCATATTCATGATGATGCCCATTGGCGTGCCCAACGGCACGATGCAGAGTTTCCTCCAGAGCACTTGAAAACGATGGCATGACGACCTCCTAAAACCTCGAACTCACGACCTATGCAACGCAAACCTAAGACAAAACTGCTAACTTATGGTTTAGGTCACTTTTAACCATACGCTTGTGAACAGAACCTGAACCTCTCTTTTCACCTCTGTTATGAAAACTCGTATATCTTTGATTTTGCTTCTCTTTCATTCCCGACCAATCTGGCGGAAATGAAACAAAAACGTT
>NZ_AWGC01000021.1 GCF_000495835.1 Asticcacaulis sp. AC402 | reverse complement strand
ACGGCGCGCCATGTCGACGACATGGGCCACCTTCGTCTCCGCAACCTCATACGTATATACGCCGCAGACCCCGACACCGGTTTGGTGCACATGCAACATAATTCGGGTCGCTTCCTCACGCGATTTGTTGAAAAACCGCTCAAGGACGTAGACGACGAATTCCATCGGCGTGTAGTCGTCGTTGAGAATCAAAACTCGATACAGAGACGGTTTTTGCGGCTTAGGCTTGGTATCGACGATGGCAAGCGGCGAACCCGCCGGGCGGGTACCCGCGGAGCCCTTGTCAGCCGCCGTAATGGCTTCACCGGAAGCCAGGAAATACCTTCGCAACAAAACCAACCTCATCTGAATTTACGTTTCAAGCCCCGCCCTTTCCGCATCAGGCAAGGCCCGTGCCGCGACCAAGTTGAAATAGGATGGCGCAGCGAAATAACAAGATAGTCCAAACTGAAACGCTGTTAAGGGGGGAAATGCACAAATGGGACGTGAAACGATCACAGATCATTGCTGATGTTAAAATGCGACAGTCCTGTGGCCAGACCGCTACGCCGGGGCTTCGTGGTTTCCGGTAGGTTGTGCCCGGTGAGGCGCAAACCATCGACGCGGAGACTGTCGGCATTTCGCTATTCCAGCGTCGCTGCGGCGGCACGCCACATGGGATTACGATCGGGTTTATGGCAAACACCGGCCGCGCTCAATTGGAGGCGCCGCGACATGCAATTCACCGCCGAAATCCTGGCCCGCATCCAGTTCGCCTTTACCGTTTCGTTCCATTTCCTGTTCCCGGCCCTTTCGATCGGGCTGGCCTCCTATCTCGCCGTGCTGAACGCCCTCTGGTTCTGGAAGCGGGACGAGGCATATCTGCGTTTGTTCAACTACTGGAAGACGGTATTCGCTGTCACCTTTGGCATGGGCGTCGTCTCCGGAATCGTCATGAGCTATCAGTTCGGCACCAACTGGGCACGGTTTTCCGACCGTGCCGGCGCCGTCATCGGGCCGCTGATGGGCTATGAAGTCCTGACGGCCTTTTTCCTAGAGGCCGGCTTCCTGGGTATCATGCTGTTCGGGCGGAAAAGGGTCGGCGACAAACTGCACCTGCTCGCCACCGCCCTGGTCGCACTCGGCACCTTCATCTCGGCCTTCTGGATCCTGGCTGCCAATAGCTGGATGCATACGCCGCAGGGCCACGCCATAACCCCCGAAGGCCTTTTCGTGCCGGTCAGCTGGGTCGAGATCATCTTCAATCCGTCCTTCCCCTACCGCCTGGTCCATACGGTTCTGGCCGCTTTTCTCACCACGGCCTTTGCTGTCGGCGGAGTCGGTGCCTGGCACCTGTTGCGCGACCGCGACAACCGGCTGGCGAAAATCATGTTCTCCATGGCCATGTGGATGGCGGCGCTTCTGACGCCGGCGCAAATCCTTGCCGGCGACATGCACGGTTTGAACACACTGGAGCACCAGCCGGCCAAGATCGCCGCCATGGAAGGTCATTACGAGACGCACAAGGGCGCACCGCTGATTCTGTTCGGGTTACCCGACGACGACGCGGAGGAGACCCGTTACGCCGTTGCGATACCAAAACTCGGTTCGCTGATTCTGGCCCACGATGCCAACGCCGAGATCAAGGGACTTAAGGCCTGGCCGAAAGCCGACCGGCCGAAATCGGCCATTGTGTTCTGGTCCTTCCGTATCATGGTCGGTTTGGGCCTGCTTATGATGGCGGTCGGCCTGTGGTCTCTCTGGGCGCGGTGGCGCAAGACACTTTACTCGGATCGCTGGCTGCTCAGAGCCGCAGTGGCAGTCGCGCCATCGGGATTTGTCGCCGTACTGGCCGGCTGGGTAACGACGGAAAACGGCCGCCAGCCGTGGACGGTCTACGGCCTGATGCGGACGTCAGACAGTCTGTCGAACATCGACGCCCCAGCCGTCGCCGCCTCGTTGATCGCCTTTATCATTACCTACTTCGTCGTCTTCGGCGCCGGCGTGTTTTACATATTCCGCCTGGTCAGCACACCGCCCGACCTGCTGCCGCAGCAGGAACTGGAAAAAGGCCCTGTCCGCGCGGCCGGCCTTACGCCAGCTCAGGAGCCCCGCGATGGCGTTTGATCTTCCCACCATCTGGGCGGCGCTGATCGCCTTCGCCGTCCTGGCCTACGTCATACTGGACGGGTTCGATCTGGGCGTCGGTATCTTGTTTTCCGTCTTCCGGGACGAACACGACCGCGACATCATGACCAATTCGATAGCGCCGGTGTGGGATGGCAACGAAACCTGGCTGGTCCTGGGCGGCGGCGGGTTGATGGCGGTCTTCCCGCTGGCCTACGCCACGGTCCTGCCGGCCTTGTACGTTCCGCTGATCCTGATGCTGCTGGCACTCGTCTTCCGGGGCGTGGCGTTCGAGTTCCGCTGGCGCACCCGGCGCTGGAAGCCTGTCTGGGATATCGGGTTCATGATGGGCTCGACGGTGGCGGCGTTCACCCAGGGGATTGCCCTGGGCGCCCTGGTTCAGGGTATCCGCATCGCTGACCGGCAATATGCCGGCGGCTGGTGGGACTGGCTGACGCCGTTTTCGCTGACCACTGGCGTTGCGGTCGTCGTGGGTTATGGGCTGCTGGGCACAACCTGGCTGAACCTGAAGACTGTGGGCGCCGTCCAGGACAAGGCGCGCAGATGGTCGCTGATCCTGGCCGCCGGGACCCTGGGCCTGATCGGCGTGATCAGCCTGTGGACGCCATTTATCAACCGCCTCTATTTCGAACGCTGGTTTGGCTGGCCGACCGCCGTCTTCTCGGGATTCGTGCCCGTGTTGCTGGCGATGTGCGCCCTGGCGCTCTGGCATGGCTTGCGGACGGGCAAACACCTGACGCCGTTCCTGGCGGCCCTGGGTTTATTTGTTCTGAGCTATGCCGGCATCGCCATCAGCTTCTATCCCTACATTGTTCCGGGCGCCCTCACCTTCCACGAGGCGGCCGGGCCGGACAAGTCGCTGGGCTTTCTGCTGGTCGGCGCGGCCATTCTGGTGCCGATTATCCTGGTCTATACTGGCTACGCCTACTGGGTGTTCCGTGGCAAGATCGACCCCGGGGAGGGCTACCATTGAAGCCGCCGCGCCAAGTCACGCAATGGCTGTGGTTCGCCGGTTTGTGGCTGGCGGGTGTTGCGGCGGTCACGTTCGTGGGACTTATCATCAAGCTGATGCTGCGCGCATAGATCTTCTGCTTCCGCGCAGGCGCGATGTCTGACAAAGAAGGTTTGTCGTCAAAAAGGCGTAATCCTGAAAGTCTATTAGTCCGCAATGAGTCTGATTCCCCCGCACCCGCTCGATACCGTCGCGGCCTTCGGCGACAAGCTCCGCCTGAGCAGCATACGGGCGCGTCTTTTCGACCGCTTTCTCTATGAGGGCGTTTACGAAGGCCAAAGGGTCCTGGTGCACGAATTCGCACCGCAGGGATTGATACGGCGAACGAAGGGCGGCAGTATCGTCGCGGCCGAAGCCCGCTTCGACGCGGCCTACGCCAGGGTCGCGGAAGCGTTTCAGACCGTGATGAAGAGCGTGCATCCCAACCTGCTGGGCGTCATTGTCGCCAAGGGCAACTGGGTGGTGACCCAGGCGCCGGGCAAGCGGCTGGTTGACGCGACGGGTGACAGCTCACGCGACCTCGCCATGGCCCTGAAAGCCGTGGTCGACGCCGGACTGGTGCTCGGCACGATCTGCCCCGACACTGTGTTTTGGCAACACGGCAAGATCGTCTTCGCCGGGCGGGCGCCGGATTATCGCGATCTGATCGATATCGTGGCAAGTTCCGATGTCGCCGGGCCTGCTGGATACGCGGCACCGGAGGTCTACGACGCCATGAAGCGCGCCGCTATCGGCCATGAGGCGGACATGTTCGCGGCCAGCGCGCTTATGTTCCGGTTGTTTGCGGGTCGCGATCCGGCCGATATTCGCACCCAGGATCTCGCCGCTGATGTGGGCGCCGCCCCCGATGCCGTGCGGACAGGGCTAACCCTGTCGCGCAAGGCCCGGGCCGAAAGCCTCGGCGCCTGGTTCGACGGTTTCAAACCCGTCGCGCCGGCCAGGCCTGTCGTTGCGGCGCCGGCCAAGCCCGATGTGGCACCCCTTGCCGCGCCGACAGGCTTGCGACGCATACCCGTGATGGTCATAATTCTGGTGGCCGTTGTGGCCATTCCGCTTGCCATCACCGCGCTGACGGTGGGACTGGACAGTTGGAAACAGGCAGCGACAGAGCGCCGGACACGTGAGGCCCGTGAAGCCGTCGAGGACTGCCGCACTGCCGTCGGCCGGGCGGCATCCGACGCCCAACCCCTGTGTGCCAAGGCGCTCAACAAGATACCGGATACGCTGTCACCTGACTACAGCTGGGTTGCCTATACGCTCGGCGTGTTATGCGAAAAAAAAGACGCCTGTGGTGGCAAGACGGCGCTCGACTATTACCGCCTGGCAGTCAGCGACCGGACCACCGCCCAGGGCAAGGTCGCCAATTACAAGGTCGCCAAACTGGATACCGGGCTGAGCCTTTCGCAGAGGCACGACCACTATGCCCCGGCCGCCGGCGTACTGAAAAAGCCGGATGGCGCCTTTATCCGGGCCAATCGCAGCGTCTATGGCGACGCTAACTACCAGATCGGCCAGATTTTCGATACCTGGAGCCAACAGGACAGCTTCAATGCCGAGGAAGCACAAAGGCTGTCACCGGGCTCAACGCGGGCACCGCAAAAGATCGCCCTGATCAGCGCCATCAATCGTTTCGAAGTCGCCAAAACCTACGGGTTCGACACCGACAGCCGGCTGATGGACCTCTATCTGCGGCGCGGCGACGGTGATACCGAAGCCGCTCAGTACGACTCTGCGGCCACAGCCTACAGACGTGCCGGGGCACTGGGCAGTGCCGATGCCAGCTTCAGGGCGGCCGAGCTGTTTTTTGCCGGGCGGACAACATTGATCAAACAGGATGAAGCCCTGAAGCTGGTGAATTCGGCGTCCGAGGGCGGCAATACAGATGCCGAACTTTGCCTGGCTGCGATGCACTATTTCGGCTATCCCTATGACATCGACCTGATTGGCGGCATGGCTTCGTTTGCCGCCTTGACCGTGCGCGGCGTCGACCATGCGCGCCTGGACGGGCTGGCATGCCGCGACTGGATTCGCCAGGGACAAAATCAGCGACAAAACTAGAAGCCCGAGACAAAACAAAACTTAGAGCGCGGTTTTGAGTCCGTCAAAACCCATCCCGCTCTGGAAGACGGAGAAGCAGCCATGGTGTCCAACGACGAAGACGCGCAGAAAAGGGAACTGGCGCAGGGCTTTTTGCATTTCCTGGTCGATGGCGCAGCGGCCAGGGTGCCCGGGAGCCGGATGCCGTCCCTGGCCGACACCATAGCCGAGCGTGTCAGTCAGGACACCCGCAATCAGGTCGACAGCCTCTTGCCGCAGTATCTCAACCAGGTGCTGCCCGGCCTGGTCGACCAGGCCGTGGCCCGGCGTGCCGACGAGGGCCAAAGTGCGTTCGGCCGCTACGGCAGGCTGGCGGTCATCGCCTGCGCCGTTCTGGCCGTTACCTGCGTCATGCTGGCCGTAGCCTATGTGATGAAGCCAGCCAACAATGCGTCCGTTGGTGAGCCACCTGCGACCAGCGTCGCCGACGACACCGAACTGACGCCCGGCGGCACCTCGATCTCGGCCGGCAACTGACGTCCCCATGGCCACCTTTTCCACCCTGATGATCGGACCGGACGGACGCGGACGCGATTTCCGCATTCGCGCCCAGGCGCAGGCGCCTGACGACAGGACATCTCCCGAGGCCCAGGCACGCAATCTGCCGCTGGTTCTGGCGCGGTGGGCGGAGTCAGGCGAGCCCGAGGTGGTGGCGTGTCTGCCCTTGCCCGGCGGCGACTGCCTTGTGCTGCGCGCACGTAACCAGGGCCGGACGCAGAGCGGGTTCGCCTGTTTCGCCAACGCCGTCATCGTGCCGGCCGCCATGGGCCCGCAACAGGAAAGGGTGTGCGTAGCCCTGCTGTCCTTGCTGCCTGAGCCGGACGGCAGCGATGGCTTTGCGCGCAAGCCGTTGACCGTCGAAGGCCTTAGCGACCCGGCGATCGCTGCGCATAGCTGGGATGGCCTCGCGCCGCGGTGGTACCGGCGGGTGGTGGTAACCGACGGATCCGCCGCCGAGACCGTGCTGACCTCGATCCTGGGAAGCGTGGCACAGGATGAGACGGCGCCGACGCTGACCTGGGCCACCTCCGCGCATTGGGCCTCCGTGCTGGGTCACGCGGCCCTGATCGTCGTGCCGCCCGGGCGCGAAACCCAGGCCGTGGGCTTTGAGCCCGCGCGCATGACGGCGGCGGGGTTCGACGGCAATCACTTCGACGTGCCGATGCCGATCCGCATCCGCGAACGCTTCCTGGAGCTCCTGGCTCCAGAGGTCCGCGCCTTGGCAGCCCAGCGTATTGACACTGCGGCGGCGACACTGGATGACCAGATACTGACCGTCGCAACGCGCGTTGTCGCCGGCATGAACTACGATCAAGCCCTGACACAGACCCTGCGTTTTGCCACCATCCCCGAAAGCGAGTTGGCTGGCTTTTTCACCCGCTTGTCACAGCGCCTGTTCGCCTGGTTCCTGCAATCGGACGCCCATAAGGGACAGCTTCGCAGAACGCTCGAAATATTCGAACTCGCGGACAATCGTCCGCTACTGAGGTCTTTGGGGCCGGTCTGCGGCCTTATGCTGGACAGTCCGAGCCTGTGCGGCGAACTGGACCTGGCACTTGTCGCGCGCCTGGCTGAGCGCCATGACCTGCTCGCCATACTGGCGGCCCGGCAGGATCTGGCCCGTATCCTGGGCGATGTACCGGCAGACGTCGCGATCGTCTTCTACGACCGGCTTATGTCGGACGACCTCCGGGAGAGCACGGCGCGCGGCCTTTCGGCTGCGGCGCGCCAACTGTCTGGCCGGAAAGACCTGCCGGGCATGGCCATCATGTTGAACCGCCATCTGAGTGGGGCGGCCTCCCTTATCAAGACCCAACTGTTAATCGAACTGGTCCTTCTGATCTACCAGACGGACATGCCAGCGAGTAGACGATATGGCTGAAGCTCACTACCACTGCAGCAACTGCGGCCGCGACATGCCGCCAAGCCAGGCGCGCTGCGCCATCTGCGAAGGAGTCGACGAGATCGGCGTGCCGGTACTGAAGGCCGGCCCTGCCCAGCCCGATACGCCGCCGTCCCCCGATACACTGCCGTCCAATGTCATTGCGCTGAACCGGTTGCCGGAGAGGCCGGCGCCGGCAGCCACGCCTGTTGAAGCGATACCCGACGCGCCCGCCAAGGCACCGCCTCCGCCGGTCGAACCCGTACACCCGGCCGAAACGCCGCTCGACAGGGAGGTCGCCGTGTTCCTGGGCGACATGAAGGCCTGCCACAACCAGGACATGAAGATTATCACCCTGCTGGGCTTCCCGACCGCCGGCAAGACCTTCTTCCTCAACCGTTTCAAGTATGAGATCCAGCAAAACGACTCGCCCTACGGCTGCACGCCGGGCTATGCCCAGAATGGCACCTTTATCGCCAGCACCACGGTACCCAGTGTCCACATCTTCGAGTTCGACGAAGCCTACGAGAAGTTCGCCATCGTCGATATTCCGGGCGAATATTTCCGCGAATACCTCGAGCAGGAAGGCGCGGCCGAAGGCCTTCGGCCCGAGGTCAAGGCGGCCATCGACGCGGTTTTCGCCAAGTCGCGCGGCCTTGTTATCCTGCTGCCCGCCGAAGAAATCGCCTTCTCCGGTCACCTGTACGGCGATTTCATCGACGCCGATGGCGTCCTGCCATGGCTGGCGGGCCACTATGATGACGCTCTCGCCGGTCTGGGGCTGGAGGATGCGCGGCTGCCGGAACATGTGTCCGCCTACCTGGGGCAACTGACGACCGAGACCATCATCCGGGGCAAGGCTGAACCGCTGATCGCCGAGGAAAACTACTATGCGGCCCTGGCCAGTTATCTGGAGCAGGAGAGCCTGGGCGAGAGCGAGGACTTCGACCGCACCATCTTTGGGGAGGTCACGCACGAGTCCCGCAGGACGCTCGCCCAGGTCATCCGCCGGCTGGCCGACCATTGCCGCGCTGAGCGCGAAATGCACACCTTCATCTCCAACATTGTGCGCCTGCCCTATGCCAAGGCCAAGTCGCCGCCCATCTATATCGCGCTGTCAAAGGCCGATCAGCTGGAACGCCAGGTCGAAGCCGCCCGAGGGCAAACGCCCCTGCCACAAGCGCCCTTGCCAGAAAAGCCCGTGGCGCCGGGCGCCGGGCGCGACCAGGCGCGAGCCCTGGACCTGGCGCTGATGCTGCGGTCGCCGGGGGTCGCTGCCATGGCGACACAGCGCCTGCAGGTCGAGGCGGCGGACGGGCGGGCGCGCCTGACCATGGCCCCGGACCAGTTGATGGAACAGGACATCAAAGGGATGAAGCCGCTGGCCAGCAAGTTCTCCAGCCGCAAATACGGCTTCATCACCGCCTTTGCCGGCCTCGACAAGGCGCGTATCAATTACCGGCTGGGCCAGGACGGAGTCTACGACGTCATCGAATGGATTTTCGAAAGCCTGGACCTGCACAGCCGCTACAACCGGGACGGCAAGCTTTATGAATTCATTATGCACATCAAGGGCCGCAAAAGTGCCAAGCCACTGACGCCAAAGAAGGGCCGGCCGTAATGGACATGCTGAAGGCGGTTTTGGCCTTTTACACGGAAATCTATCGCGACCGGCGTAATCACCTGCCGCTGCTGGCTTGGTTTTTGGTCGCCCTCTTGCTGGCCTGGTTCCTGCTTTTGGCCCAGGACCGCTGGATCCACGCCGATCTCAATGCCGCCGCCTTCGATCGCGAACCCGCGCACCGCGCCTGCGCCGGTTACGACACCGCTTTCTGTTATGCCTGGCTCGGGGAACTGGATCAGAAGCGCCGGGTCCTGGCCGTACGCACGGGCGTTTGCCAGATGGAGACCCAGTGCGCCTCGACAGCGCCACAGAAAGACCCGCTTATCCGCCCGGCACCGTGCGCCGGTAACGGCGGCTGCAGCACGGACAAGGCTGTGTGGTACGCCGACAAGGTCTGCACCATGCCACAAAGCCTGTGGTCGCGGGCAGAGACCGGGGTCATCCGCCGGCTGGTCATCGCCGGAGACACGGCGTCGCCCTGCCGCACTTCGGCCAACCTGCTGGCCCGGCCCAACCTGAAGGAGGTTGGCTTGCCCAGCTCCGTGGTTTTCCTTCTTTTCGGGCTGATCGCCTTCGTGCTGTCGCCTCTGCCGGTCGCGGTGAGTGCCTTCCGACGGATCGGTGGCTGAGACCGTGGAGATCGGGCCAACCTTCGTCGCCTTTTGTGCCTGCACCCTGCTGTTTCTATGGGCGCAATGGGAAAAGCCGCGGCTGGGGTCATGGATACGCTCTGCGGCCCTGTTCGGGCTGATCGGCGTCCTTTTCCTGATCGGTTTTGCCAGTCCCAACCGGGAATCGCTGTCAGTGCACCTGACCGCGCTGATGGCCGATCCCAAAACACCGGCGCCCGATGCTCTGATCGTCGGCGATCATCACGATTACGCCGATTTCGTGGTCAAGCCGTATGCCGCTGACATGGGCTACAAGCCGGCAAGCGCTGAACATCAGGACTTTGTAACGGTGTCGACGCAAAGCCGGACTGTCACCCTACAGACGACGCCAGGTGATCCGCAGACGGGGCGGCCGGCCATGGTGGTGGCCTGGCGCGACAAGGACGTGCTCCGTTTCGACAAGGCCGTCAACCTCGGCAAGGCGGCGCGTATCTGCCTGGACAAGGCCTGCGGCAAGACTTTCGCCTTCGACGCCCGGCAATGGCGCAAGACCCTGGCCGAGACTCACGTTTCCGGCCGGACGCCGCATTACTACCAGCTTGTCTTCCGCCCGCCCGCCTTTGCCGGCAAGCAGTCGGCGATCTTTCACACGCCCGACGGCCGGTGGCACCTGCTGGCGCTGGATCCGGACGTCCGCATCGAAGGCGCGGTGCCGGCACAAACGCGAATCACCCTGACGCCGCAGCAGGCCCTGCGCGTGTCGCTGTTTCGACTCGACCTGCCCGATCCGGAGCTGGGTGGACCGACGCGCATGGTGTCGCGCCAAACCCTGGCCATCGAAGACACCGGCACCGGCGTGGTGCTGCGGCCGAAGACGCCGCTGGCAGCACGCGCCGGCAGTTGTGACAATCCCCGGCTAAGCCTGACGCGCTTGTCAGCCGATAATCCGATGGTCGACTACGGCACTCCGGAAAAATCCCTGGTCTTTACCGCTCTTGGCAATGGCAGCCTGAGGGACGACGGCAGCTATCGCGCCGCGTCGCCAATGAATCGCGCCGATGACGGGCCTTTGCTGGGGGGCGCGACGTCGTTGTGTGATTTCCACGGCCGCGATTTCAGCGTCACCGGTCAGCAACTCACTGTCGTCAAAAGCCGCTATCCCGACGATGCCGCGCTCAGGTTTTCGGTCCAGGGCATGCGCATCCCCTGGCTGATGCTGGCCTTTGTCGCCTTTGCGCTGATCCTGGCCGACCGGGTCGGGGCAAAGGCCTGGCAAGGCGACCGCACCGAATACGTCCTGGTCGGGCTGATGCAATACCTGCTGACCCTGCGGCTGCTGATCGGCGTGCGCGGCAGCCTGATGGATCCCAATATTGTGCCGTCGGACGTCTATAGCGACGTCGTTGCCGCCTTTGTCGCCCTGCCGGTGGCCATGATGGGCCTGCGGCCGTTGCGGGAACTGGGCGTCAGGCCCCGCCTGCTCCTGGCCGGCGTTCTGACGGTGGTATTCGGCTTGATCTGGCTGTGGACGGGATCGCTCGACCGGCCGTTCCTGACGGTTGTGATCGTTGCGGCTGCCGCCCTGGGATGGCCGGCGCTGGAGCGGCCGATGGTGGCGGCGAAAACCTGGATCACCCAACTTAAGCTGCCGGCGAAGGTAACGGATCTGGCGGCGCGTTATGATCTGCCGGTCCTCGCCATCGCCCTGATCGCCGGCGCGGCGGTGGCGCGGCTGATCGCCTTCTGGGCGTTCGGTATCCGCGAGCGGGCCGTGATCGCCGTTAGCCTGCCCTATCTGGCGGTAATTTTGCCGGGGTTCGGCCTGTATCTGGCGCATGTCGGGCGTTCCCCGGTCAAGACCCTGCTCCAGGCCGTGGTGTTCGGCGCCCTCGTGCTCGTCGCCGTCATCCTGGTCCCGTTCACCACGCGCGACCACGGCTTTGCCATCATCCAGACCTTCCCCATCCTGGCCGTGGCCTTCGCTGTCGCGTGGCAGTGGCAAGGGGGGGCGGGGCGGTGGCCCTGGCTGGCCGCCCTGCCCGCCGCGATCGCTGGCCTGGCCGCCCTGCTGTGGCTGTTTCCCTATGTTCACGGTGCTGCCCCTACCGGCGGCGTGCTCGAAACCTTGCGTTATGCACTCAAATTCCAGGACAGCAACGATATCCGCCTGCTGCATCAGTTCCATGGCGATCTCGTCTCGGGCTTCGCCACACGCGTGGCGGTTGCCAACACCCAGTTCTGGCGCGATATCGGCACCTTTACATCCTCGCTGACCGGCACGGGCTATCTGACAGACCAGGGTCTGGGCGTGTTTGGCTATCAGGCGCTGCATTTTTCCGACAATCTGTCGGCCGTGCACATCATGCATCCCTTCGGACGGTTCGGGGCAGTTCTGTTCCTGGCGGCCGTTGTGTTCAGTGTCCATCAGGCGATCCCGGCAGGGACAGCCGGCGCCGGGCGTCTGACGGCGCAACTGGCCTTATGGACCCTCGCATTTTCCGCGGGTTATATGGTGCTGGCGAACCTGGGCTGGGTGCCGTTCACCGGCCGAAACATCTACCTCCTGGCCGTCTCCTCGGGCAGCGACCTGGCCGAAGGCTTCACCCTGGTGGCGATGGCGATCATCGGCCTGCGCCTGGCGAGGCCGTCATGAAGCTTGCGTCCCTGCGCTTCCTTAAGCCGCTCCTGCTGAGTCCCTTTCCCGTCATGGTCATCCTCGGCGCCCTGATCCTGGCGCCACGGCCGACCGGGCTAAAGACCGCCGATCGCGGCACGGCCTATACCGACACCGTCAACGGGTTGTTCGAAGCGGGCCATCTGGAGGGCAATGCCACCCGCCGCGGCGCTAATAAGGTCGCCATCTCTGCCGAATGCCGTGCGCAGGCTGACTGCTATCGGACGGTGCGGGACTTCGCCCTTGCGTCCTATCTGAAGGACGACATGAAGCGGCCTGGCACCGATACCTGGATACTGCGCGGCAATCGCATCACCGGTTTGCAGGCGTTTACGCGCCTCTACTACGACAACGATATCGATCAGGCCGTTGTACCGCCACGCATCGTCTACGCCTCGGCCGGTGTCGATTTTGACGACAGCGATCGCGTCCAGGTCGTCGATCTCGACCGGGGCCGCAGTTGCGATATAGGTGCCAATGAGCGCCGGGTCATTCCGCCACAGGGCCAGGAAGCGGGGCTTTGTAGTCCGGTCGTTGCGTCCGGCTGTGCCCTGGAGTTAAAGCCGGTGGTCGACAATGGCATCCAGTCCTACGCCATGGGATTGGCGCCTTCGACCTGTGGCCGGCTGTATGCCGACGGCAAGGCTGTGACGCAGGCTGCCCTGGCTTCCGGCACGATCCTGCGCATCGAAACCGGCCCCGCCGGCTCTCGGCCCGCTCGGCTGCTGGTGTCCGGCGCTTCCGGCACAATGGCGGCGACCGACGGCCAGGGCACGCGCTATTACGACCATGGTTTTGTCGAACTGGCGCGGTATCTGGAACGCTCGGCGCCCGAACTGACACCGCAACTAACCAGCGCCAATGAGATTCGCCTGTCGCTGCACCGCCGGTTGAACCTGGAGGCCAATAGCCTGCTGGCAGCGCAGATGCGGCCGCAGGTCGCCGCCTCCGGCCGCAACATCCTGGCGGCCGCCGTCTTCATGGATGGCGTGACGGGCGAAGTGGCCGCCCTGCCCAGCTTTCCATTCGTCAGTCAGGACCTCCTGGATGCAGAGCCGCAGAACGATCCGCGCCTCGACCGCAATGCCAATTTTATGAACCTGTCGATAGGGTCGGCTGCCAAGGTGCCGTTTGCCGCCGCCATTGCGGCAAGGTGGCCGCAGTTGCAGGCCATGAGGGTTGCCGACAATGCGGCAACCGTGGGACGAGTTCTTGGCTATCCGGCCGCCTTCGAATCTCACAGCCACGGCGCTCCGGTCGAATTCAGCCGGTTTATCGCCGAGTCGAGCAACCGCTATGCCGTGGCCCTGATGGCGGCAGGTCTGCGTAACGGATCGCCGCTGACCTGCGAGCAGAATTGCCGCCCCCTGCAGGACGAACAGGGTATCTGGCTGGGCGACCAGCGCATTAACAAGGTAGCGCCGCCCATGCTGAAGAACCCGTCGGTGGCGGGCGAATGGCGCGGCTATCTTCAGGACTATTTCGATATCGCACCCGGCCATTGCCTGGCGACGCCGGACTACGGCGATGCGTCCTTGTGGGGCGGCAAGCGACTGGGCCCGGCCTATGAGCTGAACCCGCCGGCGCTGTGCCTGACCCAGGTCGCCAATGTCACGCCCGACTACTATATGAGCGTCCTTGGCGGCAGCCGGTCGCTGTGGTCGAGCCTCTTCATGGCACAGACCTATGGCCGCATTGTCAGCAACCGCAAGATCGAAGCAACCCTGTTGGCCCGCGATGGTATACGCGACGGCTATCACCGCCTCCCGTTCCCGGCCATGGGCCTGGAGGACAGTCTGCACCAGGCGATCCGTACCGGCATGAAGGGGACGCTAACCCAACCGGCAGGCACAGGCAAACGGCTGTTGAGCGAAGGGTCGCTGTGCAACACCGCATCGGACGATGGCTACGACTATACCTGTTTCGCCAAGACCGGGACTGGCCGGATTCGCGCCGGGCAGGACGTGCACAGCCTGGCTCTGGTGATCGAGAAAACCCATGCCGACGACGCGGGCACGCTGTGTTCGCGCAGTGTCATCGCAATCAATATTCAGCATCGCAATGAAGACGCGACACCGGCCATTACCTACGCCCTGGCCGCTTTAAAGGATCCGCTCATGCGCCGGTGGATCGATCGCCCCTGCATCGCGGCAAAAGCTGAGTCCTAAAGCGCAATACCGGCGCAAACAAAAACCCCGAACCAATCCGGTCCGGGGTTTCAGCACTCTACTGAGATGTCAGTCGCGTCTTAGAGCGGGATGATTTCTAGCGGTACGACTGGAACTTTTCGACGGCGGCGGTCATGCGCGCGTTGATCGGCTTGAAGGTGTCCTTGAACGAAGCCGACAGGGTTTCCGTCAGCAGGTTCATTTCCGACACATAGGCTTCCATCGAGGACTTGGCGTAGGCCGACTGAAGTTCGATGACTTCCTGAATACTCTTGGCGCCCGACAGGGTCTTGGTGGCAGCAACCGCTTCTTCCCAGTTCTTCTTCGAGAAGGCCAGGGCTTGAGCGCCGACAGTTTCCGCGCCCTTGGTGGCGGCGGTCAGCGACTCGACGACGGCTTCAACATTGCCCTTGGACAGGCTGTTGACTTCGTTCAGGGCGCCCAGGGTCTTTTCGACCTGGTCCTTGAACGCTTGATTACCGGCCAGGGCGAACTTGTCGACAGTGGCCTTGATGGTTTCGGCTCCGGTATCCATGATGATGCTCCGCTTCTTATGGGTTGCCGCACGACTGCCAATAAGCCGCGTGCGTGGGTGTGATCTGCCGGGCTTCTGTCCGGCTTGATTTGACTTTTAACGCAACCGCAAAACGAAGTCAAGATTTATTGTGCACCGCACAATGCGCTAACGATAATGTGAAGCGACAATTCGCGTGGGATGGGAGAATTTTGGCGTGACGGCAACGGTCGTGGTTGTCTTGTATAGCCAGCCCTTGCGATCACAGGGCTCCCTGTGAGCGGTCACAAATCGGTGTGTTTAACCCCGGGTTAACAAAACGAGGCGACATAATTGGGTTTTTCGGGTTATGCTGCTCTTGCGCACACGCAATGGGACCAGATTGCTTTCTTATTACGGCGCCAGTGCTTTTTGTACCAGAGTTGAGGACGTGTTGATGCGTAAATTCGGGCAGGCTACATCCATTGCTTTGCAAGACAGGCCGGTGGGAACAGCGGCGGGCATGAAAGGCCTGCTGCTCGTACTCCTCGCAGCATGTGTGCTGTTTGCGCCCCTCAAGGCGCGTGCCCAGGACCTGAGTGGCGACGTGCGTTACTCCGCCATCGTCGTTGATGCCGTCACCGGCGAGGTCTTTTATTCGGCCAAGGCCGATTCGGCGCGTTATCCCGCCTCTCTGACCAAGATCATGACCCTGTACATGGCCTTCGACGCCCTTGCCATGGGGACACTCAAGCCCGACGATTCCATCGTAATGAGCCGCAACGCCGCGTCGCAGTCGCCGGTGAAGGTGTACCTGAAGGCCGGCGACACCATCGACGTCGATTCGGCCATGCGCCTCGTAGCGTTGTATTCGGCCAACGACCTGGCTGTCGCCCTGGCTGAAAAGATCGGCGGTTCCGAAGAGCGTTTTGCCGCCCTGATGACCATCAAGGCCCAGGAATTGGGCATGGGCCAGACCCGTTTCATGAATGCATCGGGCCTGCCCGATCCGCGCCAACTGTCGTCGGCGCGCGACATGGCCATCCTGGCCCGTGCCGTCATGCGCGACTATCCGCAGTATTACGACTATTTCAGCCTGCCCAGCTACACCTACCGCGGCCGTACCTACGTCAACCATAACCCGTTGCGCAATATGCCGGGCGTGGATGGCATGAAGACCGGCTTCACCAATGCTGCCGGCTATAATCTGGTGGCGTCCCAGGTGAAGGACGGCCATCGCCTGATCGCCGTCATGCTGGGCGGTAACAACAAGTCCCAGCGCCGCGAGCATGTCAGCTTCCTGATGAATACAGGGTTCGACATCTTCGACCGCCGCGCCAACGGAGAGGTCATTACCGTGGCCCAGACCGAGTTCACGAAGGCGTTCGCCGCGCGCAACCTGCCGGATGAGCCCAAGCCCTACACTATTCTGGCCAACCCATACACGACCCTTGCCAGCAACGAACCGCTGAGCGACGACGGTCTGCGCAATGTCCTGGAGGCTAGCGAAGAGGCCAATGCCGTCGACGACAATGTTCAGACCGTCAGCGCTTCGGTCAAGGCGCCCGATGTGGTCAAGACTCTGACGATCAAGCCCGCCGCCAAGGCTGTGGTCAAGGACGCGCCAAAAGCCGACGCAAAATCCGGCAAGCGCCTCACCGATCAGGTCGCCGAAGCCAAGCCTTCGAAGAAGAAAAAGAATCCGAATGCCATCTGGGCGATCCAGGTCGGCGCCTTCAAGAACAAGTCCCTGGCCAGCGATTGGGTCAGCAGCATCAAGAAGAAGTTCAGCACCGCCCTGGGCGATGCCACCTCCGACATCAGCAAGTCGGAGGCCGGCTGGTACCGCACGCGTTTCGCGTCGATGACCAAGGAACAGGCGCAGAAGGCCTGCTCTCAGATCTCGGCCAAGCGGCTCGACTGCATGGTGGTCAAGGGCGGCTGAGACCTTTCCCCGATACTGGTAAAAGAAACCGGCTCATCCTGAGTCGGTTTTTTTGTCTGTTTTTTTTTGTATCAGGGCCTGGCCGGCAACGGCGGAAGGACCGGTGTCGCGGTTGCATCCTCGACATAGTCGAAACCGCCGGTCTCGACCCACTGGCCATCCTTTTCCATGCTCGAGCGCACGCGATAGACGCCATCAGCGCCGATCTCGCCCTTCGACCGCAGCTTGCCCATCCCCGGGACACCATGCACGGTTTCTTCGGCGACATAGCCCTTGCCTACCCCCGCCCGAATGATACCGGTCGTATAGAAGCCGCCCGTCGTGACGTAGGTATAGACATAGCCGTCACCATCGGCTGCGGGGAACAGCACGCTCTCACCGGCGTAGGCGCCATTATTGACCGAATGGACGATGCGGATGGCATGGCCGCCCAGGTCCCACTGCCATTGCTGGATATCGTTGATGGGGGCGCCGCCAGCCGGGCCCTTGCCGGTGCCGCGCCAGGTCTTGCCGGCCCAGGCTTCCAGAGGGGCAAAGGCGGCGCGGCCTGTGGCCTTGACCGGCACCTCGGGCGTTTGCGCCAGGGCGGCGACGGGCTGGGCCAGACAGAAGGCTGCAGCGGCGGCCAATAAACAACGTCGGATCATAATGAACTCCCTCAGATCAGTTCCGTGCGCCGGGCCGCACGCGCCATCAGCATATCGAAGTGGTCCCGCAGCATCGTCACGCCACGGTCGAAATAGGTTACGTCGAGATGCGTGCGCGCCTGCATCACGCCGCCCTCCATGGTGGTCAGCACGAACTGAGCCAGGGCGGCCTTGTCCAGGCCCACCGGCAGACGATCGCCGGCAGCGTCCAGGCAGGCTTCGATCGCGCGGGTCCAGCCGGTGAAGTTGACGGCCAGCAGGTTGCGCACCACGGGATCGGCTTCGTGCAGTTCCAGCGCCAGGCTGCCGATGGGGCAGCCATAGGTGCATTCGGTTTCGACGATCAGCCAGCGATAGCGGTCCAGCAGGGCGAAGATTCGGTCGATCGGGTCTTCGACGCCCTGCCAGGCCGGGTCGAGCAGATTGGGATACAGTCCGTCGCGATAGGCTTCGAGCACGGCAATGAGCACGTCCTGCTTGCCCGGAAAGGCATGGTAAAGACTGCCGCTGTTGAGCTGGGTGCGGCTCAGGATGTCGGCGATCGACGTCGAGTTGTAACCCTTGGTCCAGAAGAGATCCATGGCGGCCAGTACGATCTTGGTGCGGGTGTCGAGTTCGGGTTTCACGCGGCCTCCCAGGCCTGCCGCAGCCAGGCTGCGACGTGCGCATCAACCTCGTCAGCTGAGGCCAGCCGGACGCGGTGACTGACCATGGCATTGAAACTGCCCGCCGCTTCAAGCCGGCCGTCCGGCGCCACCCCTTTCAGCACCAGGCCGAGGTCAAGACGGTCCCTGGTGGAGGGCTGTGCCAGGCCGAACTGCTTGCTTCGGCGGAAACTGACATAGCCTTTTTTCGGCGCGAATTCGACGCCGTCAAGGTCGGCGAGGATGGCGGCGATGCGGTCATAGACGGGCTTCATCGCGCTTTTGGGGCCGGCGAACATGGCCTTCATCAGATCGTCGTCGGCATTGGAGCCGGCATCGGAGCCGAAGGTCTTGTGCGCCACCAGATTGGCATAGCCGTGGGTCAGGCCCTGTTCGACCTTCAGCCAGTCGACCACGGCCTTGTGTTTGTCCAAACCGCTGCTGCGGGCCAGGGTCAGCCACTCGACGAAAGGCTTGCCCGTCGCGGTTTCGAGATTGGCGATCATCTTGTCGGTTTCGGCTTTGACATCGGCCATGGCACTTCCCCGTAACACTGATCTTGATTAATCGTTCAAACCCGCGCTATGTCAAGAGGCATTTGAATGATCGTTCTAGCAGAATGGCAAAACCTACCGTCGCTTCAAAAGCACGTCCCGGGCGGCATTGAGTGCCTTGGCGCGGTCGGTCGAGCCGCCCTGGTCAGGATGGGCCGCCTTCATCAGTTGCTTCCACGCGCCGATCACGGTCTTGCGGTCGGCGCCGATCGCCAGGCCCAGGGTCTGATAGGCCTTGATTTCTTCAGGTGTGTAGGCGGCCGCGGCTTCCGGCCGGTCGGGGCCGGACGGGAAGACGGAGAAGCGCACGGTGCTGCTGACCAAGATGGCCGCCGCCAGGGCGGCCAGGCCCGGCCAGAAGGCGCCGCGCGCCATCAGGGCGACGCCCAGAACCATCAGGCCCAGGCTGGTGACGCCGCGCAGGACACGAAATTGCCGGAACCACGGGCCGGATTGGACTTTACCCAGCCTGATCTGACGGCCCAGGAAGATCAGCATGGCCAGGATGGCCGCGCCCACCGCAATCCACATGCTTCAGCTCCCGGTGTCAGCGAGGCAGGGAGCGGCAACATCATCGCCGGCTTCCAGGCCCAGGGATAGCATCAATGCACGCAATTCCTGGCGCGCCGAAATATGGGCGATGGACACAGCCACCGGACGAATCTCGGGCGACAAGTCCTGGACCGTCAGGCCGAAGGGAAACAGTTCGCGGTAGATGACGCGATCGCGCAGACCAGCCAGGACGCGGAAACCGACGCGCTTGCCTAAGGCGGCAACGCGCTCGTCAACGCGTTTGCGGTTGCGCGCCTCATGGGCGGCCAGACGGTTACGTAACACGATCCATTCGATCGACCGGCCATCCCAGCGAACGCGTTGTTTGCGCGAATTCCACACGGTTTCAGCGTAGATTGACGGACGCTTCACGTCGAGCGTCACAGGATCGACCTCGCCCAACAGGTCGAAGTCGATAAAGCTGTCGTTCATCGGCGTGATGATGAGATGGGCCGCAGCATGTGCGCGGCGACTGAGGACATGGTCGCCGCCGGGCGTATCTATAATGACGAAATCGGCGGTCTGAACGGCTTCGTCCAGCGCGCGATCAAAAGCCATCTTCGCTTGCATTTGCGGAACCTCCAGCAGCGTCGCTGGTTTGTCATGCAGGAAGGGTTCGGCGGCGTGCGGGATGGCGACGGCACGCGCCCGCGCCCAGGTCAGGCGGCTGGAAAAGAACCGCGCCAGGGTGCGCTGGCGCAGGTCGAGGTCGATAAAGGCAACCCGCATGCCCTGGTGCAGGAGATGAACAGCGACGTGCATGGCGACGGTCGATTTCCCCGCCCCACCCTTTTCATTGCCAAAAGTCAGAATCCGCGCACGCATGAACATCACTTAAGCGCTTCTGCGGAGGTGCGCCAGAGGATAGCGCGAGGCCACCGTGGGCAAGTCACGACAATGTGTTGTGCATTGCAAACGGCCGGTCACTGCATCTGGTCCGCGGTCGGACTATATTGGGACTCAAGGCTCGGGCGGGCACTGTGTAACTGCGTCACCAAGGAGACCGGCTCATGGCCAAAGGCGACCTGCCCTTAGATAATCATGCCGAACGTATCATCTGTATCATGGACGCGATCGACCACGGCCTTACCGCCGCGGAGACGCTGGAGGAATGCCCCGCCTGCGCGCCAGGCCTGACCGCGCGTGAAAGCCTGCGCCATGACGACATGGGCTGGTCGATGCCGACGTGCCTGTCCGAAATGCCCTAGATTCTGGACCGTCAGGCGACTATATTGCCGCCATGACCACAGATTCCGATTATCTCGTCCGCTCCGAAACTATTCGCATTCATTCGGATGAGGATTTTGCCGGCATGCGCCGCGCCGGCCGGCTGGCCGCCGATTGTCTCGACATGTTGATCCCACACGTCGTACCCGGCGTGAAGACCTCATATCTCGACGACCTGGCGCGCCAGTTTATCATGGACCACGGCGCCTTTCCGGCCTGCGTCTTCTACAAAGGCTATCAGCACACCGTCTGTATCTCGCCCAATCACATTGTCTGTCACGGCATTCCGTCGGACAAGGCGTTGCGCGAAGGCGACATCGCCAATATCGACGTCACGGTGATCGTTGACGGCTGGCATGGCGATACGTCGCGCATGTACGAAGTCGGCGAGGTTGCCCCCAAGGCGAAGCGGCTCGTCGATGTCACCTACGAGGCTCTGCGCCTGGGTCTGGAACAGATCAAACCGGGCAATACCTTTGGAGATATCGCCGCGGCTATCCAACGCTATGCGGAGGCCCAGCGGTGTTCGGTGGTGCGCGACTTCTGCGGCCACGGTCTGGGCCGGGTGTTCCACGACAATCCCAACGTCTTGCACTTCGGTCGCGCCGGTTCGGGTCCCAAGCTGCAAAAGGGAATGTTCTTCACCGTCGAGCCGATGATTAATCTCGGCCGCCCGGAGGTCAAGGTGTTGAACGACGGCTGGACGGCCGTGACGCGCGACAAGACCCTGACCGCACAATGCGAGCATAGCTGCGGCGTGACGGACAATGGCGTCGAAGTCTTTACCGCATCAACGACCGGTCAGTTCCGGCCGCAACGGGTATAGACAGTTCAACCGCGGCGGCTATAGTCGCTGCATGCCCTCTGCCGATGCTTCCTCCGAGCCGAAAAAACCCGATCATAGTGGTCACAGAGACCGGTTGCGCGAACGCGCGCTCAAGACGGGCGCCAGCGCCCTGCCCGATTATGAGCTGTTGGAACTGTATCTGTTCCGATCAATTCCTCAGCGTGACGTGAAGCCATTGGCGAAGGCCCTGCTGACCCGGTTCGGTTCCTTGCCGGCGGTGCTTTCGGCGCCGTTGGAAGACATGGTTCAGGTCTCGGTCGTCGACGGCAAAGGCCGGACATTGAAGGTCACCAAAAACATCGCACTGGATTTGCAGTTGATGTTCGAGGCTACGCGGCGGGTCGTGGCGCAGCCCGTGACGCGGACCACTGTTATCGCCTCGTGGTCGGCCCTGATGGCCTATGTCCAGGTGACGTTGGCGCATGAACCGCGCGAACAGTTCCGTGTGCTCTTCCTCGACAAGAAGTACCAGCTGATGGCCGATGAGATTATGGGATACGGGACGGTCGACCACGCGCCTGCCTATCCGCGCGAAATCATGCGCCGGGCCTTGGAGTTATCGGCCGTCAGCGTGATCCTGGTCCACAATCATCCGTCCGGCGATCCAAACCCGAGCCCGGGGGACATCGATATGACGCGGCAGATAGTGAAAGCCGGCGAACCCCTGCGGATCAAGGTGCATGATCACCTGATCGTGGGCCGCGAGGGTGTGGTCAGCATGAGCCAGCAGAGGTTGATGTAGAACTACTTGCGAGTCTCATCTTCATGTCGCTTTAGGGCGCCCAAGGTATTGTGAAGCCACGCGGCGTATTCCTCGACATCGTTATACTGATAAATGTCGGGGAAATCGAACCGCAAACGTTCTGTCTCCGTTTCCTTAAAGGCAGCAAGGAGATGACCAGGAATATGTGTCTGGTACATGGCTTTCAAAAAGGCCAACTTTTTGACGACATTGCCCTTCTCACGAATGGCGCGGTGGAACAGACTTCGCTGAACAAACCAAGCCAGCGCCAGAGGTAGGAGCAAAATCGCCGCCAAAGAAAAAAGTATGGTGACATCAGTTGCTGGATTTAACAATTTGTAAGCGACGACCATTGCCCAGGCGATTGCAGCAACAACGCAAAGCCATTTCAGTTGCTCTATCCTCGCCTTGACGGATGGCACCCAGATTTGATCAAAGTCCTGCTGAAATCGCGTGTGGCATCGGTTTAGTGTTTTGTGCAACACATATCCGCAAATAAATAACAGATATACCCGCAACAACCCGGAAGCTCCCCGATCTGGATCCTTGTTACGAGCGCGTTCATTCGCAACTTGTTGCAGATTTTTTATTCTATTTGACAAAACATCATGATTTCTAAGTCTTATGTCTTTGGCGCGATTGTTACCTGAGTTGCGATACTCGAAATCCCGCCACCACCGAAACCAGCTAATGAGATAGCCTAGCCCAAGACAAAGCGATGCTATACCTATTGATACGCCCGCCAAGAATACAAAATTGATGGCATTCGGATAAGCGACAAATGGGTCCTTTATCCCGGCCGCATAAATCAACGCATCGTGCAAGTGTGTTCGCGAGACAAGGTACCAAACAAACGCACCGGTCGTTACCACCAGCGCCAGTACGAAAGCCAAAATCGAGATAAACCGCGGAATTCGGTCGTAGTGTACTGCAAGCAACTCGGCTTCGTCTTTAAGGTAACCCAGTCCCTCGTCCTTACGGTAATTCAAAGCCTGGAGTGAGCCTTTTGCAGCGTCGAGGCGATCATCGAAATCCTGCCGCTGATATGAAGCGTAGCTTACATTTTGCAGATAACCAACCAGCTTCGATATTTCGTCGCTCTTGCCGGAGGTATCAATGCCATCAACCGTATCCAATTCAACATTTTCGAAATCTGTCGAAGGACCCTGCTGAAGAGTGTCTATTGCTGGTATCGTGTTGCGGGACGGGTTCTCTGGGCCAAGCGCCGAATCATTGTCGCTGACGCGGTTCAAAGATTGGTTGTCGCCGTTTGGGTCAAAATCCATAATGCCCCCGCATCGTTTCGGCACGTGCAGCGCCCTCATATTCCGAGGTTAACCCAAAGGTTAAGGCACTACAATGCGCGATTAACCCTCCGGGTTGATAGTGACCGGTTGCGCTGTATCGGCAACTCCCCAATCAAGGATAAAGTCGATCTCCAAGAACGCCGCCACTTCCGGCAGCCAACGGCCCTGGACGAAGGCGACATGGTCCGGATGATCGTTATAGGCCTGGTAGTCCGCGTTCGAGGCGAACTCCATCGAGACGCCATAGTCGAAGTCGTTCTTGCGGCTGATCTGCGGCAAGACCTGCAGATTTAAAACGCCCGGGATCTCGGCCAGTTTGGCCAGAGCCGCGAGGAAGCCGGCTTCTTCGGGCGTGCCCTTGCCGTGCTTGAGACGGAATGGAACGATGTGACGTATCATGACTTCTCCTTGTTACAGTCCGTAACCACCGACGGGTTCGGTTACCGTATGCTGTCCGAAGGACGCAATCAACGGCATCGCTTTTTTGATGGTTTCCGCAACGGCCGGCAAGGCCACTGACGCCTTGTGCTGTTCGGCGCTGTCCCACACCTCGGTTATCCAGATTTTGTCGCCGTCGTCGGGGTCTTTCGCAACGACATAGCTGCGGCAACCTGGCATTTCGCCGACACTGGCCGTCATCAGTCCGATCAGTTCGTCGCGCTTGCCCGGCTGGGCGCTGAAACTGCCAATAAGTCCGTACATAGGTTTCTCCTTGATTGAGCCCGTTGTCGCGCCGTTCGCTACCCATCCGTGTCAGCAATGGCCGGAACAGGCATAGTCCCTGAAACCCGCCTGCGTGCCGTCAACATAGATGTCGGCCGCACCGGTGATGTCAAGGCATTCGACGACGCCCCTTTTACCTGGACAATCGGGGCTTTGGCCTGGGACAGACCGCTGGGGCTCAAGGGTGATGGAAGCCGGTTTCACGCGCGGCGCCGAGGCACGCACTACCTAAAGCGCAATCCGATAAAGTGATGCCACCGCACGGGCGTCCCCGTTTACGGAAAAATTGCGCGACAGAACAAAACCTTAGAGCAGTGTTTTGAGTCTTTCAAAATTCATCCCGCTACAGACATGAAAACGGCGGACTTTGAACCCAAAATCCGCCGCCATCGCGCTAAAACAGTCTTGTTATCTAGAGCTTGATACCCAGGGCGCGGACCGACTCGACCGACATCTGGCCCTGCGGCAGGCCCTGGTCGGCCTGGAATTTTTGCATGGCCGAGACCGTGCCCGAACCCAGCTTGCCGTCGACCGGACCGGCGTTGTAGCCGCGCTTGTTCAACTCGCGCTGAATATCCGAGACAAGGGCCGGCGAGGCATTGCGGTCGCACAGCACCTCGCGCCAGACCGGTTGGGCGCCGTCAGTGACGCGGCTGCGGACCTCTTCGCGATAAACGGCCGGAATTTCGACCGTCTCGACGCGTGCGGGCGTGATGACTTCCTTGACCTTCTGCTTCTTGTAGACGGCCGGGACGACATATTCCTCTTCGCGGCCCTCAGATGCGATAACGACGCGCCTGACCTGACGGGTCACCGCGGGGACCTCAACGCGGCGAACGCGCTCGGGCTCGACCATGACCTTGACCTTGCGGTCTTGGTAAACCGCCGGCAAAACTTCCAGGCAAAGCACGGTCTGGGCGCTGCCCTGCTGCAGATACTGGGTGGTGGCATTGTCGGTCGGGATGACAACGGGGTACTTGCCAGGCCACGTCAGGCTGCCGTCGGCGCGGTAGCGCACGGCTTCATGGGTGACGGGCGTCACAAGCGCAGCGCCCGTAGCGATGCCAGCTTTTTCAACCCAAACCTGCCGTTCGGGCTGAACCATGACGCGTTCGGTGCGCGTTTCATACCGGGCGGGGATCACCTCATCACGGAACCCGGCAGGCGTAACGACCTCAGTTTCCATGAATTGACGGGTCTTGGGTGGGATAGACCGACGCATAACCTTTTCGGGTTCGACCAGAACATCCTTCATCCGCCATTCGACGACTTCGGCGATGGTGCGGGTTTCGGTGCGTGCCTCGGCGACGAGGACGCGATCCTTGTAGGTTTCGAATTCGGGCGCTACCAGCAGCTTGGCGAAGCACTGGCCGGGGCGGGCATATTTGCGCAGCTCTTCCGGCACGGCCTGCCAGGCAGCGGACCCCTCACCGCCGTCATAGGCCACGACATCGCCGGCCGGCACCGCTGGCCCGGGGCTGCCGGACTGGACGACAGCCACCGTCTGGCCGGCAGCGTGTTGCGATGATTCTGTGAAGCCGGTACTGACGGGCTTCACCGCCGGCTTGTTACCGAAGGCCGACGCCGACCCGGCCAGGGCCAGGACAGACAAGGCGACAACGGCGACACCGGAATTCAGGAAAAGCTTAGACACGTCGACAACCCTCAAACAACCTAAGTAGACTCTAACGGGTGAAATTAACCTTTTGTAAACCACAGTGCCAAGCCTTCACACCCACAAAGCGTAAATTAACCAGATTGTGAGGACGGCTGTTTCGCAGGTGCAAACGATCAAGCGCAATCCGACAAAGTGGTTGCCACCTTTGGCTTCGCCGAACTTTGTTTCGGATAAATTGCGCGACAAGCTCAAGATACTTGACACCCGGCCCGCCTGCGCCCATCAGGCCGCAAACTTCGTCAATACAAGGTTCCGTCATGATCTCCCGCTATGCCCGCAAGGACGCCGCCGCCATCTGGGACGCGGCGACCAAATACCGGATCTGGTTCGAGATCGAGGCCCACGCCGCCACCCGGATGGCCGAACTGGGCGTCATCCCGGTCGAAGCCGCCAAGACCCTGTGGGAAAAGGGCCAGGATGCGCAATTCGACGCCGAACGTATTGATGAAATCGAACGTACGGTTAAGCATGACGTCATCGCCTTCCTGACCCATGTTTCGGAAATTGTAGGTCCTGAAGCGCGCTTCCTGCACCAGGGCATGACGTCTTCCGATGTGCTCGACACCTGTTTTGCCGTCCAGCTTCAGCGTTCGGCCGACCTCCTGATCGAAGGCGTCGACCTTTTGCTGGCGGGCTTAAAGCGCCGCGCCCTGGAGCACAAATTCACCCCGACGGTCGGTCGTTCGCACGGCATCCATGCCGAACCAGTGACCTTCGGGTTAAAGCTGGCCGGCTACTATGCCGAATTTGTGCGCGCCCGGGCGCGCCTGGTGACCGCGCGTGAGGAGATTTCGACCTGCGCCATTTCGGGCGCCGTCGGTACCTTCGCCAATGTCTCACCTGAGGTCGAAGCCTATGTCGCTGAAAAGATGGGGTTGAGCGTCGAGCCGGTCTCAACCCAGGTCATCCCACGCGACCGCCATGCCGCCTTCTTCGCGGCGTTGGGCATTGTGGCGTCGTCGATTGAGCGCCTGGCCGTCGAGATCCGCCACCTGCAGCGCACGGAAGTCCTGGAAGCGGAGGAGTATTTCTCGCCGGGGCAAAAAGGCAGTTCGGCCATGCCGCACAAACGCAACCCGATCCTGACCGAGAACCTGACCGGCCTGGCGCGTCTGGTGCGATCGGCGGTGGTGCCGGCGATGGAGAATGTCGCCCTGTGGCACGAGCGTGATATCTCGCATTCGTCGGTGGAACGCGGCATCGCGCCGGACGCCTGCGTGCATCTGGATTTTGCGTTGCGCCGCATGGCCAATGTCATCGAGAACCTGTTGGTCTATCCGGAGAACATGCAGAAAAATATCGACCGCCTGGGTGGGCTGGTCCATTCGCAGCGGGTGTTACTCGCCTTGACTCAAAAGGGCATGTCGCGTGAAGATTCGTATTCGGCTGTCCAGCGTAACGCCATGAAGGTGTGGCGCGGCGAAGGGGCGTTTCTGGATTTCCTGGCCGCCGATGAGGACGTGTCGAAGTTCTTTACGCGTGAAGAGCTGGAGCCCTTCTTCAGCCTCGACTATCACACCAAGCACGTCGACACCATCTTCGCCCGCGTGTTCGGCTCGTAAGAAAGTCTATCCACAGATTGCACAGATTTCACAGATTAGAAAAAGGCGAACGCCCGCCGCGTAGCGACCTTAATCTGTATAATCTGTGTAATCTGTGGATCCCAAACGATCGATGCCGCATGCGCGGCGTGAGGCGGTGATCCCCATGTTGACCCTCAATACGCAATTTGACTCCGCAGGCTATCTCAGCCGGTTCAGCTCCAAAGGGCGAATACGGCTGGAAGGCGTTTTGCCGGACGACGATGCCGCTGCGATCCACCATGCCCTCGAGCAGGAGACGCCGTGGGAACTTCACCTGGTCGGCGGTAATGGCCCCGAGGTGATCAATCGCCGCGAACTGGCGACCCTGCCCGAAACTGACATTCAGAACCGCCTGCAAGAAGCCGCCGAGCGCGCCCAGAACGGTCTGTCATGGCTGCGACTCGGTTACGACCTGATGGGGACGGTCGATGACCTGCCGTTGAAGCCCTTGGCTGACCTGATAAAGGCGCCGGCGTTTGCCAGGTTCTGCGAAGACCTGACAGGTCTCTCGGGCCTGGACCTGATCGCCTTGGACGCCGTTTGCTACCGCCCGGGTGATTTTCTGACGCGGCACACCGATACGGCGGCGCGGCTGTGTTTCGAATGGGGCTTTACGGTCGATTGGCGCAGCGACTGGGGCGGGCAAATGCTGTTTCATTCGCCGTCGGGCGATATCGAAGGCGGCATCATGCCGCGTCTCAATGACCTGGCGCTGTTTGCCGGCGATCAGCCGCGTTCGGTGGCTTCGGTCGCGCCCTATGCCGGTGGACCGCGCTTTTCAATTACCGGCCGATTCGCCTGAAAAAGGAGCGAAGGAAGGCGTCATAAGGATCGCCGTCTTTGCACGGGCTATTCAGCGATAAAAGAGACGCTTACCCGTGACATACGCCCAGGGCGCGCGTTGCACCGCGGATTTCCGCCAGCTTGTGCGTCGAGCCCAGCCGCACCGTCGACCAGTAACGCGCCAGCCCCTGGGCATTGGCGCCGGTCGAACCCGCCGTGACGACCTTGTCCTTGGCAACCAGTCTGGCCATTTTGGGGATGGCGCAACGGATATTGTTGACGGGATCTTCCAGCGACTTACTGGCGCGGTTCAGGACGCACCAGGTAAAGCCGTCCTCGTAGGACAACTGGAACAGGCCTACCGAGTTGACATTCAGCGGGGCCGGCTCAAGGTAGATTTTGCGGGGATTGTAGTTGCTTTCAAATTTGGCGATCGCCACAGCCAGGGTGGCTATGACCTCGACCTTGTCATCGGCCGTCAGGGTGCCATAGGTCGGGCAGAAGTCGGCCCAGTCCGTCGCCTTGTCGAATGAGGCCAGATTGCCACGGACCTGGCTGCGCAGTTCAGCGGACCACGGCAGGCGTTCGGCGTGATTGATCTCCCAGGCCAGGCCCGAGACCAGCATTTCCGGTGGCGGAGGTGGCGGAGGTGGCGGTGGCGCCGTGTCTTCGGTCACTGTGCCTTCTGACGGCGGCGGCGGCGGCGGTGCATCAATTGGCTGTTCCGGCAAGCCGCTGCCACCTCCGCCTCCGGTGGGCAGGGAGGCGCAGCCGGCCAGCGCCAGAAGGCCCGCGCCCATGATAGCACAAAGAAAAGCCTGCAAACGCCGGGTCACTGACATGTTCATCTCCGCGTAAAGATATCGCCGTATCACTTTAGCGCTCCAGCCTGTCAGTCATGTGACACGCTGGCCATGGCGCTCAGGATTTCGAGTCGGATTTCTGAGCTTCGCGCGCCTGGGCCAGGAACTCCGCCGCCTTCGTGCGCACTTCGCTTTCGCGCACCTGAATGTTGGACGCTATCAGGTCGCCGTAAATTTTACGAATCACGTCTTCCTCGGTCGAACGCTCGGCATGGAAGTTCTCAACCGCCTGGGCGTAGAGTTCGCTCGATTCCGGGTTCAGGCCCATCTTGACCGCCGCCCACAAGGCAATCGTGCGGTTTCGGCCCGAGGCCGCACGGCGTTCGGCGGCGTCGCCTCCGTCGGAAGTCGCGTCAGGAAGAGGCTCGGCGGTATGGGGCATTGGAACAGTACCTTTCAGGCAGGCAGACGTTGTAAATCCGCTTATTCGCGCGTGCAACAAGAACCGGCGTTTACACAGCAAAAGATTTTGTTTATTTGCGGCGCCAAGCGGCATCCCCTATGATGCCATCCCGATAAGAGTTTGTTCGACTCGTTTTCGGCCCCTCCCCCTATTGGAGACGGTCCATGACCACCCGCCGCAAGAAAATATACGAAGGCAAGGCCAAGATTCTCTATGAAGGCCCCGAGCCCGGCACCCTGATTCAGTATTTCAAGGACGACGCCACGGCGTTCAATGCCCAGAAAAAGGCCGTTCTCGAGGGCAAGGGCGTCATCAACAACCGCATCTCCGAATTCGTCATGACCAAGCTGACCAATATCGGCGTGCAAAATCATTTCATCAGGCGGCTGAACCTGCGCGAGCAACTGATCCGCGAAGTCGAGATCATCCCGCTGGAGGTGGTCTGCCGCAATGTCGTCGCCGGCTCCATGGCCAAGCGCTTCGGCCTGCCCGAGGGCCAGCAGTTGCCGCGCTCGATCATCGAATTCTACTACAAGAACGACGCCCTCGAAGACCCGATGGTCACCGAAGAGCATGTTACCGCTTTCAACTGGGCCAATACCCAGGAAATCGACGACATCCTGGCCACCACGCTGCGGGTCAACGACTTCCTCAGCGGCATGTTCGCCGCCGTCGGTATTACCCTGGTCGATTTCAAGATCGAATATGGTCGCCTGTTCGAAGGCGAGTTCTCGCGCGTCATCCTGGCCGACGAGATCAGCCCGGATTCGTGTCGGCTGTGGGACGCCACGACCAACGAGAAGCTCGACAAGGACCGCTTTCGTCGCGACATGGGCAATGTCATTGAATCCTATACCGAAGTCGCGAAAAGGCTCGGCATCATGGGCGACATGCCCAAGGTCATAGAAGGCGGAATACAGTAATATGAAGGCGCCCCCCTTGAAAGCTAAGGTCCACGTTTTCCTCAAACCCGGTGTTCTGGACGTTCAGGGCAAGGCGGTCGAAGGCGCCCTCCATGGCCTGGGCTGGGACGGCGTCGCCAATGTTCGCGTCGGCAAGCTGCTGGAGTTCGACCTCGACGGCTCGGACCCCGAAGCGGCCAAAGGCGAACTGACGGCCATGTGCGAAAAGCTTTTGGCCAACACGGTCATCGAATCCTACAAGGTCGAGGTCGCTTGAAACCATGAAAGCCGCCGTCCTCGTTTTTCCCGGTTCCAACTGCGACCGCGACTGCAAGACCGCCATCGAGACCTCCGTCAAGGGTAAGGTCGAGATGGTGTGGCACCAGGAGACGGAGCTTCCGTCCGGCCTCGACCTGATCGTCATCCCCGGTGGCTTCTCCTACGGCGACTATTTGCGCTGCGGCGCCATGGCCGCCCAGTCGCCGGTCATGGCGGCCGTCCGGCGTGAAGCGGAGCGCGGCGTGTCCGTGCTGGGCATCTGCAACGGCTTCCAGATCCTGTGCGAAAGCGGGCTTCTTCCGGGCGCCCTGCTGCGCAATTCCGGTTTGAAATATGTCTGCAAGCCGATCGAACTGACGATCGAGAACCGCGCCACCCGGTTCACCAATGCCTATGGTGACAAGCAAACCGTGTGGATGACGCAGGGCAATGGCGATGGCAACTTCTTCGCTGACGCCGAGTCGCTGAAGGCGATAGAAGACAACGAACAGGTTGTGTTCCGCTATGTCGAAAACCCCAACGGCTCGATGAACAATATCGCCGGCATCATCAACCGGGCCGGCAATGTGCTGGGTATGATGCCCCACCCCGACCGCGCTTTCGAGGCCGCCCTGGGCTCGGCCGACGGCGCACCGATGTTCAAAAGCCTCGTAGACGCGGTGGTGGCCTAATCCTCCGCCTCGTCTGCGGGACAGGGTACAACCGGGGACGCCATGATCAGCTTTTTCGGTGCGTTGAGAGCACTTTCTGGTATTTCATAGTCTTCGTATGGTATAAAACCGTCAATCTGCTCACCCGGCTTGAGAAAAAATGCACAGCTTGGGCATATTGGGGCCGCGAACTCTTTGTAGATATTGTGGTAGGTCTTACCGTGTATAATAAGCTCGGGTAAATCCTGACGCGATTGGCCACTTGTGAACTTGCCATCGTCGGGCCACTTATCCGCGACACATATTTCGCTATCTGACTGGGATTTCAGGTAGATATTCAAACGTGCTCGCGTAGGATCATCTTCATACCAGAAAAGATGCGTCTCTGCAGCCAACACAGGTAGGGCTCCGGTTGACATAACGATGGTACCTACAATGGAGACCAACACACGTGTCCTGTACATGATAGCCCTCCGCGCGATGGAAAACAGAATGCACTTTCTTGCAGCGACAGCAAGCGGTTTTCGGCTGACATGCCGGTGTGAATCCGCTACATGCGCGCCATGACCACAGTGACCGCCCCCGCACCCCAAAAACCTGAAAAGTCCATGGCCCAAAAGGCCGCCGACTATGGCCTGAAGGCCGACGAATACGCCGTCATCCTTGACCGTCTTGGCCGAGAGCCCAATGATGTCGAGCTGGGCGTGTTCAGTGTGATGTGGTCCGAGCACTGTTCCTATAAATCCTCGCGACTGCACCTGCGCAAGTTCCCGGTCACCGGCCCGCGCGTCATCTGCGGCCCAGGTGAAAATGCCGGCGTCATCGACATCGATGATGGCCAGGCCTGCATCTTCAAGATGGAATCGCACAACCACCCGTCCTTCATCGAGCCCTATCAGGGCGCTGCGACCGGGGTCGGCGGCATCATGCGCGACGTCTTCACCATGGGCGCCCGCCCGGTAGCGCTGCTCAACGCCCTGCGTTTCGGTGAGCCCGGCCACCTCAAGACGCGCCGCCTGGTCGAAGGCGTGGTGTCGGGCATCGGCGGCTACGGCAATTGTGTCGGGGTGCCGACGGTCGCCGGCGAGACCAACTTCCACAGCGGCTATAACGGCAACATCCTGGTCAATGCCATGTGCGTCGGTCTGGCCGATGCCGACAAGATCTTCTATTCCGCCGCGCCTGAGCCTGGCCTCCCTGTCGTCTATTTCGGTTCCAAGACCGGCCGCGACGGCATCCATGGCGCCACCATGGCCAGTGTCGAGTTTTCCGAAGATTCGGAAGAAAAGCGCCCGACCGTTCAGGTCGGGGATCCCTTTGCTGAAAAGCTGTTGATCGAGGCGACTCTGGAGCTGATGGCTTCGGGTGCCGTCGCCGCGATCCAGGACATGGGGGCCGCCGGGCTTACTTCCAGTTCTGTGGAAATGGCCGGGAAAGGCGGTTTGGGCATTATTCTGGACCTCGACAAGGTACCCCAGCGCGAAACCCATATGACCGCCTATGAGATGATGCTGTCGGAGAGCCAGGAGCGGATGCTGGCCATCCTGAAGCCCGGCCGCGAGGAAGACGGCTATCGCATCTTCAAAAAGTGGGGCCTGGACGCTGCCGTCATCGGCGAGACCAATACCACCGGCCGTATCGTCCTGATGCATCACGGCGAGGTCGTCTGCGACCTGCCGTTGTCTCCGCTGTCGGACGATGCGCCGCTATATGACAGGCCATGGGTTGAACCGGCCCAGGAACCCGTGCTGCCCCTGGCTGATGTCCCCGTGGCCAATGTCGGCGACGCCCTGATCAGGATCATGGCCTGCCCGGACATGGCCTCCAAACGCTGGCTGTGGGAACAGTACGACCGCCACGTCATGGCCGATACTCTGTCGGATTCGTCGACAGGCCACGACGCCGGCATGGTCCGCGTCCACGGCACCCGCAAGGCCCTGGCCGTCACTTCGGACTGCACCCCCCGCTACGTCAAGGCCAACCCCTATGAGGGCGGCAAGCAGGCCGTCGCCGAGGCCTGGCGCAACCTGACCGCCGTTGGCGCCGAGCCGATCGCCATCACCGATAACCTGAACTTCGGCAATCCCGAAAAGCCCGAGATCATGGGCCAGATCGTCCGCGCCATCGACGGTATGGCCGAGGCCTGCCGCGAACTGGCCTTCCCGGTCGTGTCGGGCAATGTGTCGCTGTACAATGAAACCAACGGCATCGCCATTCCGCCGACTCCGACCGTCGGGGCTGTTGGCCTGCTGAAGGATTATGACAAGCGCATCGGCTACAACAAGGTCCGTTTGGGTCAGGTCATTCTGCTGGTCGGTGAGACCAGGGGCGAGATGGGCTCAACCCTCTATCTGCGCGAGGTCTTCGGACTGGAGATCGGCGCCCCGCCCAAGGTTGATCTGGAAAGCGAAAAGGCCAATGGCGTCCTCGTGCGCCGGTTGATCAGGACCGGTGTCGCCAGGGGCGTGCACGACCTTTCGGACGGTGGCCTGCTGTGCGCCGCGGCCGAAATGGCGCTGGCGTCGGGTGTCGGGCTGGAGTTGAAGAACCCGAGCGACCTGGACGATCATGTCTATGCGTTCGCCGAAGACCAGGCGCGTTATCTGGTCGCTGTCGATGAGGCCGCTGCCCATTTGGTCATCGCCCAGGCCGCCGAGGCCGAGGTGCCGATTTCGGTGGTCGGCGTCGCGACCGGTTCGGATCTGATCTTTGCCGGACTGTGCGTCAGCCTGGCGACACTACGCGAGACAAATGAATCGTGGTTGCCGGCCTATATGTCGGGCAAGGCTTAAAGCCCAACAGGCAAAAACGACCTTATACCAAGCCTCATAAAGAATGACGCTTGGTATTCGCATTTTTTCAGCTCAAGCGCCGGACTAGGCGCCCCCCATGGCTCCTCGCAAAAGCTCGGGCGCCCGAAGTACGTTCTCTGGCGCGCTTGCCAACCCACGATGAGTCAAGATTTTCGCGGGTTGGTATTATATCTCCCCGTAGAACGGGGAGATATTTGATTTAATGAATCCTGGACCTTACGCCTACTCCACCATTGCCACGCCGGTCAGTTCCCAGCGGCAGTTGCGCAGCTTGTAGTGTAACTGAAGTTCGTCATTGGTGTTGGCGTTGATGAACACCGTTGCGAGGCCGCGGCGTTCGTCGATCTGTTTATCGATCTGGCCGCGTTGGAATTTGGTGCCCAGGGCGCCGCGCTGGCCATTGCAGGTGAACAAGGCGCAGAAACGGCCGCTCTTGTTGCTGAACTCGGCCTGTAGCGCGCGGTAGCCGACCTGGCTGCCTTCCGGATTGAAGGCCACACCGTCGTCGCTGATGACGCCCAGCAGGCCCTCGGCATCGCCGCTTTGCACGGCCGCCAGGGTCTGGGCGATGGCGCTGTCCAGTTCCGCCGCGGCGGCGCGCGGGCAGGTCTGGGCCGAGGCCTGACCCAACAGGGCCAGGGTCATTATCAATCCGACAAACAAACCCATACTGACTGTCCTTGGCATGCTGCGCCTCCCGCATTGAGTGTTAACTATAGCGCAGAAACCCGCCCCGGCCAAACAGCATAATGAAGCACGGCTGAACCGGATATGAACCCTGTCGTGGAAAACATCGCAGCGCAAAAAAATGCGCAAAATGGACGGACATTCTTAATCGGTCTTAACCGTCTCATTACCTTATTCATGTTAGCCGGTTGGGTAACAGCGAATTCCAACGATGCGGCGGCGAGGCGTTTAACAATGCGGACATGGACGCATACAGTCCGCTTCTGGCGGAACGGGGGCTAAGGTTATGCGTTACCGCCCCTTCGGCCGCTCAGGCATGGCCCTGTCAACGATTGGTTTGCGCCTCAACTCCGAGAAGCTGCGCAAGAATCATAACCTGCTGCAGAAAATGATCCTGGCCGCGCTCGAAAATGGCATCAATGCCTACCATTTCGACAGCACTGACCCCAGCATCCTGAAAGCTGCCAACGAGGTGTTCGCCGTCGTCGAACGCAAGCTGCTGTTCATCGCCCTGAGCGCCCACGAACCGGGCGCCATCCCAGACGCCGCCGCCTATACTTTTGGACCACTTCGCGAACGTCTGAAGGCCGTGATCCGCGACGCCGGCCTGCACTGGATCGACCTGCTGCTGTTCGGCCAGCCTGGCGCCGCCGTCTTGCCTGACGACAGCGTCGACTTTTTGCGCACGCTGCAAAAATCGCGGATGCTGCGCTATACGGGCGTCCAGGCGGAGACGGAAGACCTCGGTGATCTGATCCGCGGCGGCCAGTTCAACCTTTTGGCCACCAGCTACGATATAGACTCAAGCTGGGACAAACGCCGGCAAATCGACTTCGCCATCCAGCGCGAAATGAACGTTTTCGCCACCACCTTTTTCCCCGAGGCCTATCGCAAGGCGTCGGATGTGGTGCCGCCGGAGGCCCGCCGCGGCTGGTTCGGCGGCAAGGCGCGCAATCCCCTGGCCGGCGCCGGCTCCCATGCCTTCCTGCACCAGACCTACGGCTGGACGCCGGAAGAGCTGTGCCTGGGCTACGCCTTGTCGCAGCCTTGCCTGGCCTGTATCTTCATCGAGCCCGACGACGTTGCCCACCTGGAAGCCCTGGCCGATGTGCCCGAGCGCCACATGCCGCCGTCCGTCCCCGCGCAGATCGAGATGGCGCGATTCAACGTCAAGCGGGCTTAAGTCTGGAAATGGGCGGCGCTACCGCCTATATGACTGTAATCCATCGATTTGCCTTTCAGGAGCCCTGCCGTGAGCGAAGACACCGACATCCAGACCTTTATCGAGCAGACCATCAAGGGCCATGATGTCGTCCTGTTCATGAAGGGCAGCCCCGAACAGCCGCGCTGCGGCTTCTCCAGCCTGGTCGTCCAGGTCCTCGATCATCTCGGCGTCGAATATGTCGGCGTCGATGTGCTTCAGGACGATAGCCTGCGCGACGGCATCAAGGTCTATTCCGACTGGCCGACCATCCCGCAACTTTACGTCAAGGACGAATTCATCGGCGGCGCCGACATCGTGCGCGAGATGTACCAGTCGGGCGAACTGAAGACTGCCCTGGCCGACAAGGGCCTGCTGCCAGCATAGTTCGGCGCGGAGCCGCCTTTCCATCGCCTGCGACCTGGGCTGACGACCGAGGCCCTGCTGCTGCTGCAGATCAAAGAGGTCAAGCCCGAACACGATGACGGCAAAGGCAAGAAGGACAGAGTATAAAAGAAAACCCCGGAAGCCTGGCTTCCGGGGTTTTCAAATTCAGCAATCGATCAAAGATTACGAGGAGTAATATTCGACGATCAGATGCGGTTCCATCTTGACCGGATACGGCACTTCGGCCAGTTCCGGGAGACGGACCAGGCGCGCCTTCTGGCCTTTGGCGTCCAGTTCGATATAGTCCGGGACGTCGCGTTCCGGCGACTGCAGGGCCTCAAGAACCAGGGCCATGCTGCGCGAACGTTCGCGAACTTCCACAACGTCATCCGGCTTCACGCGGTATGAAGGGATGTTGACGCGTTGGCCGTTGACGGTCACGTGACCATGGTTGACGAACTGACGCGCCGCCCAGACGGTCGGCACGAACTTGGCGCGATAGACCAGGGCATCGAGACGGGTTTCCAGCAGGGCGATCAGGTTCTCGGAGGTGTTGCCCTTACGGCGCGACGCCTCTTCGTAGGTGCGCAGGAACTGCTTTTCGGTGATGTTACCGTAGTAGCCCTTCAGCTTTTGCTTGGCGCGCAGCTGGATGCCGAAGTCCGAGATCTTCTGCTTGCGACGCTGGCCGTGCTGACCCGGGCCGTAGCTGCGCTTGTTGACGGGGGACTTGGGACGGCCCCACAGGTTTTCACCCATGACGCGGTCGAGCTTGTACTTGGCGCTGTGGCGCTTTGACATAGACTAACCTTATTGTAACCCCGGCTGGCGTCCGCGCGAATGCGAACACGATTGCAACGGCAGCATGGGATCAAACCGTGTGAAGGGCGCGGACTTACAGGGCTTAGGCGCCGGAGTCAAGCCGCGAACCTTGGTCACATTGCGGAAACTTTTAAGGCGCCAAATTATTAAGAGACGTGTGATAGTCAGGGGTGAACGACATACAGAATGTAGGCGTCATGACCATAAAAGCCAAGATACTGTGCCTCGTCGCCGCATTTGCCCTGCTGGCGGCGACCATCACCGGCCTCAGCCTCAAAACGATGAGCGATTACAACCGCATCATCGCCGAATACCGCCATAACTCCGAAAACGCTTTCCGCGGCGAACGGCTCAACCGGCTGATCGGCGCCAGCGCCATCGAGATGCGCGGCGTCTATCTGTCGGAATCGCGCGCCGAAGAGCTGTTCCAGGCGGATCGCGTCGAGCAACGGGTCGCCGCGCTTGAAGCCTTCCTCAATGACTGGCAGACCCACCTGCGCCCGGGTGAATTGCCTGAACTGACCCTGGTCCGAACCGACGTGATGAAGACCGTCAAGGGTGGCCGCTACCTGGCCAAGCTGACACGTGAGCAGGGCCTTCCCGCCGCCGACGCCTACGGCAACAAGGACAAGTACCGCATCTCCCGCGAAGCCATGCAGGGCCGTATTGACACCATGGTGTCGGATTTGGACGCGAAACTGGCCGTCAGCCAGGCCGAACTGCAAAAGTTCCAGGAGAACCGCCAGTCGCAGTTTCTCCTGATGGCGGTTTCGGGCATCCTGATGCTGTTAGGTGGATCGCTGTGGATCGCCATCGACGCCATCGCCACCCCCCTCGCCCGTGTGCGCGAATCCATGGTGCGCATTTCGGAAGGCGCCTACGACACAGAAATACCCAGTCAGTCGCGCGGCGAGATCGGCGAGCTATGGACGGCTCTGGGGATCCTCAAGGACCGCGCCGCCGAGGCCGACCGGCTGTCGCGCGAGCAACTCGAAGAAGAACACCGCCTGCGCGAACTGGTGCTGGATTAAGGCCTTCCGGCTTCGACCTCGATCTTGACAGTCGCATCGCGCGCATTGGCCAGTTGCACCGTAAATGTCCCAGGTGTGAGCAGAAACACCACCTTCTTGCGAAGACTGGTACAGTCCGGGCCATGGCCATGCGTGATAGATTCGACCGCCTGGCCGTCACGGATGACATCTACCCAGACGGGGCTGTCCAAGGCAACCGTATAGTCACCGGCGGCCTTTACGGTCAGCATCAGCAATCCGCCGAACGTGTCCGGCTTCACCGTCTTCGGCGCCGGGTCATAGGCAGTCTCACGCACCGGCTTCAATTGCACGATGTAGGACTGGCCGATCTGGATTTGCGGCTGGTCAGGCGCACTGCTGGCGGCCGTAAGCGTGTTCGGGCGGGTCCAGGACTGGAAGGCTGACGGCAAATTGCTGTCGTCGGTTTGGGGGCAGGCCTCTCCGGCGTAAACGGACGACGACGCCATCAGCAGGGCCATCGCGATAAGAGCTGATTCATGACTCTCCCCCTTACCGAGGGCGGGATGCATTTTGATGGAATCAAAACCCCGCTCCAAGCTCTGCTTTTTCGCGCAAATTTTCCGAAAGCGGGAGCGCCCGCGCGGGTGCCACACACTTTGTCGGATTGCGCTCTATCGTCGTACGTTATGGAACAGAACCTTGTCGATTCTGCGTTCATCCATGTCGACAATCTCGACCTTGAACCGGCCAAGATGGACGATCTCCCCCTCCTTTGGAAAACGCCCCAACTCATTGAGGATCAAGCCGGCAAGGGTGTGAAAGCCAGGGCCGGCTTCGAAAGCCTCGCCCAGGGCATCCGACAGGTCGACCAGGTTGGCGCGGCCATCGATGAGCATGGAACCGTCGTCCCGGCGCACGATCTTCAGCGCATCGTCGTCATGGCCTTCATGGAAGTCGCCCGCGATCATTTCCAGCAGGTCGGTCGGTGTCAGCACGCCTTCGAAACCGCCGTATTCGTTGACCACGAACGCAATATGCAGTTCGGAGGCCTTGAAGGATTCCATCGCCTGGAGCAGAGACGTTGTGTCCGGAATGATGATGGGCTCCTGGACCAATACCTTCAGATCGAGTTCCCCACCCGCCAGAAGAACATCGGCGACATCGCGCTTATGGGCAACACCCACAGCCGATTCCACGTCCTGGTCGGCAACGACGACAAAGCGTGAATAGGGACATTCGCGGATGCTGGTTTTGACAGTTGCAAGATCGTCGCCGAGCGAAACACGGTAAACCTGGGTTCGCGGCGTCATGGCAATGCGCACCGGCCGGTCACCCAATCGCATGACCTCGGTCATCATGGCCGCTTCTCCGGGTTCAATCAATCCGGCGCCCATCCCTTCGACCAGGGTGCTTTCGACCTCTTCCTGCGTAATCGCTTCGCCCTTGCTGTCGCGGATGCCCATGAGCCGTAAGGCCAGGGCGGTCGACGCGGTCAGCAGCGTGACAAAGGGGCCCATCAGGAGCGCCATCAGGCTCAAGGGTCGTGACACGGCGCTGGCGATCGTTTCCGGAAAAAGCATGGCTAAACGCTTGGGCAGAAGTTCGCCGATGATCAGCGACAGATAGGTCAGCAGAACAACAACAAAGCCGGTAGCCATGGCTTCGGACCAGGGCGCCAGCACCGGCACGGTTTCCAGTATCTTGTCCAGTTCGCTGGCGATGGTGGCCTGGCCGAAGGCGCCAGCCAGGATGCCGATCAGCGTAATGCCAACCTGGACGGCCGAGAGGAAACGGTTGGGATCGTCAGCGAGCTTCAGGGCGGCCGCGGCCCCCTTGTTGCCGCGGTCGGCGCGGCTTTGCAACTTGGTACGGCGCGACGATACCACGGCCAGTTCGGACATGGCAAAAAGGCCGTTCAGGACCACCAGAAGGAGGACGACGGCGCAGGCGAAGAGCAGCATTGAGGGGAGATCCGCGACGAGGCCTGTCGCGGCCCCACCAAAAGCGTAAAGGGTTCGGTTCGCAGCCGCAATACGGGCTGCGATCCGAACCCTGACAACTGCGTGATTACTTCAGCCGTTCCGCGTGAAAGGCGATATGGTTGTCGATGAAGCTCTGGATAAAGTAATAGCTATGGTCGAAGCCGTCGTGATAGCGGACGGTGACCTTCTGGCCCGCCGTGGCCGCCGCCTGCTCCAGCAATTGCGGCTTGAGCTGGTTCTCGATAAACGGGTCATTCAGGCCCTGATCGATCAGGATGTCGTCGAACGGATTGGCCATGCCCTTGGCCAGCAGGACGCAAGCGTCGTAACGCTCCCAGGCCGAGCGGTTAAGGCCCAGATAGTTGCTTAAGGATTTTTCGCCCCACGGCGCATGCATGGGCGAAGAAATCGGTGCAAAGGCCGACACCGAGCGATAGAGGTGGGCGTGGTTCATGGCCAGGGTCAGGGCACCGTGACCGCCCATGGAATGGCCGAAGATACCGCGTTTGCCGGGTGCGGCCGGGAAGTTGGCCTCAATGGCTTCGATCAGGTCGCGCGTGACATAGGTCTCCATCTGGTAATGGGCCTTCCACGGCGATTGTAGAGCATCGACATAGAAGCCGGCCCCCTGCCCCAGATCACTGGCAGGATCGTTGGCGACGCCGTCGCCGCGCGGCGAGGTGTCAGGCGCCACGATGATCAGGCCCAGTTCCGAGGCCTTGCGGTAGGCGCCGGCCTTTTCGGTGAAGTTGTTAGCGGTGCAAGTCAGGCCCGACAGCCAGTACAATGCCGGGAAAGGCGCGTCGGTGCGTGCTCCGGCTGCATCGGGCACGAAGACACTGGCCGACATCGGTGTGGCGGTTGCGGCGCTGTCGTGGCGAATGAAATAAAGAATGCCGTCGAAAAGGCGGTGCTGGGAGATAAAGTCCACTGAATACATTCCTCAGATCCGTGTCAGTTGACGTTCACGTAAGCCGCAACTGTAACCCGGGGCGTGATAGAAATCGGACGCGAAACTCAGCGGCCGAATGGTAAATTTCGGTAAGTAAGTTAGTCCCCAATGACCTGCTTCAGCAAACGGCTTTTTGCGTCGTCCAGCCGTTCAGCGTAATCCGCTGAAAAAATTTCCGACAACCGGGTTTCCAACTGCGCCTCCAGCTGGCTGAAGGCTATGTCTTCAGCCGTTATGCTTTCCATATCCGGATCGTCGGTAGTTCTGCGGTCACGATGGGCCGCCAGCCATTCAAACAGGACCAAGGCTTCATCGTGAGACAGTTCAACCGTCAGCGTCATTCATCCCCCCTCGTCAGAACACCACCACTGACCGAATGCTTTCGCCGGCATGCATCAGGTCGAAGGCCTCATTGATGCGCTCCAGCGGGAAGGTATGGGTGATCATCGGATCGATCTCGATCTTGCCGTCCATGTACCAGTCGACGATCTTGGGCACGTCGGTGCGGCCGCGCGCACCGCCGAAGGCCGAACCCTTCCAGACACGACCCGTGACCAGTTGGAACGGTCGGGTGCGAATCTCCGCGCCCGACGGCGCCACGCCGATGATGATGCTTTCGCCCCAGCCGCGGTGGCATGCTTCCAGCGCCGTGCGCATAACATCGACATTGCCGGTGCAGTCGAAGGTGTAGTCCGCCCCGCCGCCGGTCAGTTCGACCAGGTGCGCGACCAGATCGCCGGAGATTTTCGTCGGGTTGACGAAGTGAGTCATGCCGAAGCGCTTACCCCACTCGGCCTTGGAGTCGTTGATATCGACGCCGACGATGCGGTCGGCCCCGACCATCTTCAGGCCCTGGATGACGTTCAGGCCGATACCGCCCAGGCCGAAGACGACGGCATTGGCGCCGGGTTCGACTCCGGCGGTGTTGACCACGGCGCCGACGCCGGTGGTGACGCCACAGCCGATATAGCAGGCCTTGTCGAAGGGCGCGTCGTCGCGGATCTTCGCCAGGGCAATTTCGGGCAGGACGGTGTGGTTGGCAAAGGTCGAGCAGCCCATATAGTGATGTATCACCTGGCCCTTATAGGAAAAACGCGAACTGCCGTCCGGCATCAGGCCTTTTCCTTGCGTGCCGCGAATGGCGGTGCACAGGTTGGTCTTGCGCGACAGACAGGATTTACACTGGCGGCATTCCGGCGTGTAAAGCGGGATGACATGGTCGCCGGGCTTCAGGCTGGTGACGCCGGCGCCGACCTCGATAACCACACCGGCGCCTTCGTGTCCCAGGATCGACGGGAACAGGCCTTCGGAGTCGAAGCCGTCCAGAGTGTAGGCGTCGGTGTGGCAGATGCCGGTGGCCTTAATTTCGACAAGAACCTCGCCGGCACGCGGCCCTTCCAGGTCGACCTCGACGATTTCCAACGGCTTCTTCGCTTCAAACGCAACGGCGGCTCGGGTCTTCATAAATGGCTCCTGATTGTGCTCCTGTGTTCGCCCTTCTGGCGCTTTTCTGCGCCATCTGCAACCTTCCGGATTCAACTCTGCTTGTGCCGAGCTGTTCTCGTTGCGCCAGCGAGAAAGCCGCGCTCGCCTTGACAACCCGTGGCGCCTCTGTAAACGATTACAAAAACCAGGACATACAGGAAACACCATGCAGGATTTCAATCGAC
>NZ_AWGC01000020.1 GCF_000495835.1 Asticcacaulis sp. AC402 | reverse complement strand
TGCCATCGCCTTTGTCCATTCGGGCAAGCTGGGCCGGGTGCGCATGGCCAAGGCCTGGGCCTATCTGCCCAATGCCCCGCTTCTGGCCGCCAAGCCCGACGCTCCGGTGCCGGCCGGGGTCAATTACGACATGTGGCTGGGGCCAGCGCCCTTGCGGCCGTTCAATCCCAACCGTTTCCACTATACCTTCCGCTGGTTCTGGGAGTACGGCGGCGGCACCATGACCGACTGGGGCGTCCATCTGATGGACATGGCCATACTCGGAATGAAGGCCGGAGCGCCCAGGTCGGTGATGTCGGCGGGCGGCATGTACGCCTTCCCGAACTCGGCCGCCGAAACGCCCGACACCCAGACCGCCTTCTTCGACTATGGTGATTTCTCCATCCAGTGGGAACACAGTCTGGCCATCGGCAACGGTCTCTATGGCCGCCAGACCGCCGTCGCCTTTATCGGCGAGAATGGCACCCTGGTGGTCGATCGCGGCAACTGGGAAGTCATTCCGGAAAAGAAGGCCGACGGCTTCAAGATGGAAGCCGTGCCGATGACGCCGGCGTCCGACAAGGGTCTGAGCAAACACGCCGCCAATCTGATCGACTGCATCAAGGACCGGTCGAAGACACCCAACTGCACCATCGAGGCAGCGGCCAATACGGCGATCATCTGCCAGATGGGCAATATCGCGCATCGGACGGGCAGCAAGATCACCTGGGACGCGGCCAAGAACCGCTTCAATGTGGCAGAAGCCAACAATCTGGTCACGCCGGTTTACCGCGCTCCGTGGAAACTGCCGTCGCGGGTGTAACGCTGCCGGAATCCCCTCTCCCCGTTTACGGGAGAGGTAAAATTTACCCCCGCTACTCCATGAAGCCCAGGTTCTGGTTCGAGAACCGGCTCAGGTTCGGCATGATGGTCGCCAGGTCGCTGGCCGGGACGCCAAACCACCGCGCCAGGGTCGCCGCATACTGATCCACCGACGTTGTCGGGATCAACCGCCCCTGCCCGGCATCCGTGTCCGTATCCAGATCAACCGTCGGCATGGTGCCGGCAATCCGCCGGCCACGCACCGCGCCGCCGACGACGAAGTGGTGCGCACCCCAGCCGTGGTCGCTGCCGCGGCCGTTGTGCTGCAAGGCCCGCCCGAAGTCCGACGCCGTAAAGGTCGTCACGTTCGGCGCGACGCCCATCTCCACCGTCGCCTGGTACAGCGCCGTGATGGCGCCATCCAGCTCGGTCAGGCGCTCGCCCTGCTCTGTCAGCAGGTTGTCGTGGAAGTCATAACCACCAGCGGCGATGAAATAGATTTGCCGGCGCTGACCCAGTTTCTGCTGGATGGAAATCAGGCGCGCTACCATGCGGGCCTGGGCGCCCAGATAGTTGTTCGGGAACACGGTCGTCAGCGGCCGTGCCGATTCCAGCGCCCGCGACAGCTTCTGCTCCGACTCGACGGCGCGATTGTAGATGGCCGAGAAGCCCCGCGAAATCATGTGGCCGTTCTGGCGCAGCAGCATGGAGCGGATGTTTTCGGTCGCCTGGGGCGCCTGCCACAAGGGTCCCCAGCTGTTGATCGGATCAATACGGATCGGCCCCCAGGGGGTGATCTGGTACTGGATGGTCGAGGCGCCGGTTTGCATAGCATTATTGCCGGCGATCGACATGGCGATCGAAATGGCATTGGGCGAGTTGAAGCCCGGCGCCATCATGTCGCCGATCCGACCCAGCCAGCCGGTGCGCGACGCCTTGTCCGGCAGGCCAGACTGCCACTGGCCTGTCTGGTCGGAGTGCGAGAACAGCTGAAACGGCAAGGGGCGGCTGTTGGCTTCGTACTGGGCCCGCGTGACCGGATAGGCCAGGGTCCCGACATTGGCGACGACGGCGGCCTTGCCCAGGCCGAACAGGCCACGGATGCCACGCAGGTGTGGCGACAGACCCAGGGCCGGCCCGGTATAAGACACTGGATTGATGGTCAGCAGATCGTCGCGCGGAATAGCCAGGGTCGGCCGCGCCAGTTGGTAGCGGGCATAGGCCGTCGTGTCGTGCGGGATGATGACGTTCGACTGATCATTGCCGCCGTACAGAAACACACAGACCAGGGCCTTGAAGTCGTCGGCGGTCTGGGCCGCCGCACCGCCGGCCGCCGCCAGCTGGGTCAGGAATGCCGAACCGCCGGCAGCCCCCGCCATCTGCAGCGCCAGGCGCCGGTTGATCCCCTTGCTGACCGCCGGGGCAGCCACGGATTTATCGTGCGTGTCGTCGCTCATGGCCCTACCTTTGCATCTGGAATTGCGGGGAAATCATCGTCATGGCGACGCACAGGGCGACGCGGACGAAGCGGCCGTTTTCGGCATCGAGCGGGAAGTCAGCGACCGCCCCCTGAATCAGGGCCTTCGACTCGCGGTCCAGTTGGCGTCCGGTCAGCAGCAGGTTGACCCGGTCGACCAGGCGCGGCGGGTCGTCGGCCAGCGGCAGTTCCTCCGCATAGCTGGCAGCGATGCGGTTCTCATCCCAGCCATGGCCGTAAAAGGCCGTGGAAAAGGCGAAATTGGCCCAGCCGGTGACTGTGGTTTCGTGGGCGATCTGGAATTCCGGCGCCACCAGGCCGGCGTCGGCGATCTCACCCTGAGGGGCATAGTCCGGCCGGAACCAGTTGAACACCGACGGCGCCCGCAACGGGTTTTGGCCGATGCTCCACACCGTATCCTCGAGGTTCCAGATGGGATAGATGCCCGTGGCCGACTTGGCGCCGAAAGCGCGCAGCCAACTTCCGAAGCGGATGATCGGCTCGCGGATCTTGCCACCGCGGTCCGACAACATCGAGGCCTCGCTGGTCGCGTCCATGTCGGTCAGTATGGCGCGGATCACCGCGCGCATGTCGCCGCGCACGCCGGAGCCGTTGTTGTTGAACTTCTCGGCGACGCGGCTGACATATTCCGGCGACGGGTTGGAGGTGACCAGGCGCTGGATCAGTTGCTTGCCGATGAAGGGCCCGACATTGCGGTGATTGAACAGGGTGTCCAGGGCGATTCGGACAGTGTCGGTGGCGTTGGTGCCGGCGGGGATGACGACATTGCGGATGATGCGTTTTTCGCTGGTCGAGGCAAAGCGCTGATACGGCCGCATGGGGATGTCCCAGCGCACGGTATCGACCTCATCGATCGGCCAGCCGTACCAGCGGTTGGTACTGTCGTCCGGGCCGCCCCAACTCCAGCCGGTGAATACCCTGGCCATGCCGGAGATGTCCTTTTGGGTATAGGTCGGGATATCGTTGCCCAGGGTCGACTTGCGCCGGGTGCCGTCGATGTTCAGTTCCCACAGGCCGATGGTGAAGAGCTGCATGACTTCGCGGGCAAAGTTCTCGTCCGGGATGCGGCCGGTAGCGGCATCTTCCTTTTCATTGCGGAGGTGCGACAGGTAATGCCCCATGGCCGGGTGCAGGGCGACGCCTTCCAGGAGGTCGCGGAAATTGCCGAAACAGCGGTCAGCCAGCATGTCGAGATAGCCTGCCAGGGCACGGGCATTGCCGTCCAGCGGGCTGTTGACTTCCGAGACGACGAAAAGTTCGGTCAATGTGAAGGCGATGCGCTGGCGCAAGGAGTCGGCATCTTCGGCGACCTGTTGCCACAGGCTTTCCAGGAAGGCGTTGACATACATGCGGTCGCAGGTCGAACAGCCCAGCGGGCCGCCGCGGGTGACATAGCCAAAGTGGGTATCGCGGCGCGGCGCGGTAAACTGCTGGTTTAGCCAGGCGTCGAAACCCAGGGACTGGACCGACCGGATCTCAGCCATGGTCGGGCCGAAGGTGGCGTGGCTTAGGAAGCGGGCGGATTCGTTCTCGGTCGGAAGTTGGACCGGGCCGACGGGGCCTTCGACACCGCCTTGTCCATAACCATTATTGATGCCGTTGCCGCCTGAGCCGCCGCTGTCGCTGCCGCCGCACGCCGCCAACACGGCGGCCGAGGCCGTCACGCCTAAGCCGCCAAACAGTTTGTCGCGCTTACGGCGGGTGGGCTTGGATTCGGGCGCAGGCGCTGTTTCGGCCTCGCCCGTCGTAATGACATCCGCATGTTCGTCGGCCATGATATCCCCGCAAATTTCGACCCATAGGGAGCTTGCCCAGTCGGAGTCTGATAGCAAGTAAACATTTATGCTGAATAAGTGCTGAAGACAGTCACGACCGCGTGATAACGGCGTTCGAACCAGGACGAAAACATCTTCTGCCGCCTGTAGGATCACCCGCCGGCCGTTCGTCATGTTGACAGGGCCCGCTATCGCGAAAGGGTGTCATACCAAGCCTCATTCTTTATGAGGCTTGGTATTCCTTTTTTTTCAGCTCAAGCGCCGGACTAGGCGCCCCCCATGGCTCCTCGCAAAAGCTCGGGCGCCCAAGAAACGTACACTGGCGCGCTTGCCAACCCACGATGAGTCAAGATTTTCGCGGGTTGGTATGACACCCGACTCCAGACGGCTGGCACGCTCTATACGATCGGGAAGATCCAGGCTCGTCACATACCGGGCGTTTCTAGCCACATGGCGCGCGACAGCCGCGCTCAGGGCTCGCTGGCGTCAAGACAACTGCGGTTACCACGCAGGTCCTGCACCCACAGCGGTTCAGTGTGGCGATCGCCGACCCGGAAACCCGGCGCGCAGCCCACCGGCGTGCCCGAGGCGTCGCGTGACGAGCCGGATAAGTCCAGCGACAGGCCGAACGACTGCGAGGTACCACCGCGCCGGCCATAACCATGGCCGTACTGACCGGGGTCGCCATAGCCGGGATAGCCATCGTAACCCTCATAGCCCCACCCCGCGTTCTTGCCGTAGTCTGTCTGGCTGTACGACAGGCCCAGCGTGCCGTCGTCGCCGATCGGGATCAGGGTATAGACGTAGCCACTGCGGTAGCCGCCGGTGCCGATACTGACCCCTGCCCCGCCATGGACCTTGCGTTTGCCTTCGGCGTCGCGGTCGGGCCACAGGGCATTGGCGCGATCTTCATATGCGGTTCTGGGTGCGTGGTTCAGCCAGGCGATGATCTGTTCGTCTGTGGTGATCGGTTTGGCTGTAACTGTTTCGGTGCCGGCAGAGGCGGCCAGTTCGGCCTGGGTCGGCAGCCTGGCGCGGGCATTGGCGGAGACGAGTTCGTCGCTGTTCTGAGTTCCACTCTGGGCAAAAGCCAGACATGGGACGGCCAGCATCAAGCTGAGGGCAAGGGCGATACGGGACGCGAGCATGGACAGAACCTCCGACCGCACCACCATGGACGCCGTCTGTATCCGAATTATGGCCGGAGTGTATCGGGCGTGCAAGGTGTCGTCGGTTGCGGCCTCGACGTACCGGGAGGTCCCCGACCAGCGGAAAGAAGAAGAGGGTGTCGATTTGATTTGTGCTTCGCCGGGAAGCGGCGCCGGCGCTGCAAATCTTTGCAAAAGATTGAAAGTCTCACCTTCCAGAACAAATACTAAATAAAATAAAGACTTACCGGAAATCAACACATCCTTGTGAGCCGCGCAGATAACGCTGTCTGTGGCGCAAAATCACCAGAAATTCAACAACTGTATAAAAATTCAATGACCGTTGATTTTTTCTCTTTACACGCCGTTAAGCTTCCGACATCGTTGCCGCCGTAACGCCAATAACAATAACGGTCACCTTCACTCCAGGGAGTGTTTTATACATGAAATCCGCCTTCAAGCGCGCGCTGATCAGCAGTGCGGCAATTTCCGTCGCGGCTTTGGGCCTTTGCGCCCCTGCCTTTGCCCAAGACACCGCCCAACAGGTTGCAGCCGATGACGACTCCACCGTTGTGGTCGTTACCGCTCGCCGCCGCGATGAAACCCTGAAGTCGGTGCCCGTCGCCGTCTCGTCCTTCTCGGCCGAGAAGCTGGGCCGGACGGGCGCCCCCGACATCACCGCCCTGCAACAGCAGACCCCGAACCTGACGCTTCAGGTCGCCCGCGGATCCAACTCGACCCTGATCGCCTTCATCCGCGGCGTCGGCCAGCAGGACCCGTTGTGGGGCTTTGAGCCGGGCGTCGGCCTGTATGTCGACGACGTCTATATCGCCCGCCCGCAAGGCGCCGTGCTCGACATTTATGATGTCCAGCGCATCGAAGTGCTGCGCGGTCCGCAGGGCACGCTGTACGGCCGCAACACCATCGGCGGCGCGGTCAAGTATGTGACCAAGCCTCTCGGACGCGACGCGGCTTTCAATGCCAAGGTCAATCTCGGCAGCTATAATCAGACCGATCTGATCGTCTCCGGCGCCCTGCCGTTGGGCGAGACCCTGACGGTCGGCGCCGCGGCCACGGCCCAGAAGCGCGACGGTTACGGTGAGAATCTGACGACCGGCGAAGACCATTACAACAAGGATGTCACGGCCTATCGGCTCAGCGCCGACTGGCATCCGAGCGAGGATTTCTCGGCCCGCCTTAACTACGACAATTACACGGACAATTCCGCGCCGCGCCACGGCCACCGCGAAGTCGTCGCGCTCAGTTCCACTGGCACGCCTATCTTTACAGGCGCCGACGCCTATATCGGCCAACCCACGAAAGACGTCTACGACACCTATGCCGGCCTGACCGGCCCGCAGAAGGTGACCACTGACGGCGCCTCGGCGACCCTGACCTGGAAAACCAGCGATAATGTCACGCTGAAATCCATCACCGCCGTGCGCAAGGGACGTAGCGACACGGTCATCGATTTCGATGGTACGCCATTCAAGGCCCTGGACGTGCCCGCCTATTACGCCGACGCTCAGGCGACGCAGGAACTGCAATTCACCTACACCGGCGCGCGCTGGAGCACGGTTGGCGGGCTCTTCTATCTCAACAGTTCAGCCGAAGGCGCGTTCGACACCCAGGTCCTGGGCGGTGTCGCCACCACCCTGACCCAGGGCAAGGTTCGGACCAACTCGATCGCCGCCTATCTGGACAGCAGCTATAAGATCAACGACGTTCTGTCGATGTCGGTCGGCGGGCGCTGGACCGAGGACAACAAGCGCGGCACCGTCTTCCGCGCCAACTATGCCGGGGCGCCTTCGCCGGTCTTCGGCGGCAGCCAGACGACCTTCACCCTGCTGCGTACCAACTATACCAATCAGGCAACCTTCTCGAAGTTCACGCCGCGGATATCCTTGTCCTACATACTGAGCCGCGATCTGACCGGGTATGTCTCCTATTCGGAAGGCTTCAAGTCAGGCGGGTTCGACATGCGCGGTGACGCCTTCCTGACGCCGCAGACCGTCAACGGTTATCAGCCCGAACTGGTCGCGACCACAGAAGCCGGTCTGAAGGGCAGCCTGTTCGACAACAGTCTGACGTTCGCAGCGGCGGTATTTAATTCGAAATACACCGATGTCCAGATCACCCGTCAGGTCCCGGTCGGCGCCGCCATCGCCTCGCTGGTCGACAATGCCGGCGCAGCCACCATCAACGGTGCCGAATTCGAAGGCACGTGGCGGATCACTCCGGCCCTGAACGCCAACATCACGCTGGGCTATATCGATGCCCAGTATGACGAATATCTCAGCCGCAACCCGGCCAACGGCCAGGTCGAGAACCTGGCCGGTCTGGCCAGCTTCCAGAACACGCCGAAATGGACCAACAGCTTCGGCCTGACCTGGCGCACCTCCCTCGCCGGCGGCCAGGTGGTCATCGCACCACAGGCCAGCTACCGCTCCGATATGCAGATGTTCGAATTCGCCTCGGCCGCGCTCGACCAACCTGCCTTCTGGCTCTACGATCTGGGTGCGTCCTGGACCGCCCCTGACGGCAAGTGGAAGGTCGGTGCCTATGGCCGCAACCTGAGCGACGAGCGTTACCGCATCGGCGGCTACAACTTCCCTTGGGGCACAGCCCAGGGCCAGAGCGTGATCCTCGGCAATTCGGTCACGGCCTTCTACGGCCCACCGAAGACCTTCATGGTCTCGCTTGAATACAAGTACTAATGGCAAGACCTTGACAACTTCGGCGGCTCATCCCTTGGTGAGCCGCCGTTTTTGTAAGTTTTTAAAGCGCAATCCGCTAAGGTGGGCGCCAACGCACGGGCACCCCTTTTCTGGGAAAATTGCGCGACAAAACAAAAACTTAGAGCGAGATGGTGATTCTACCTAAAGCCATCTCGCTCTAGTGGTAAATCGCCGGACCAGGCGCCCCTGCCAAGCGCGAGGCGGCCGGGAGCTATACTTTCGTTGAAGGATAACCGATGTCCGAAGCCAATCCCACACCCCAAACCGGCGTTCCCGGCCGGCACTTTATCCTTATCCTGCTGATCCTGGTCTATATCCTTAACTTTCTCGATCGCCAGATCATCAGCATCCTGGCCGTCCCCATCAAGGCCGAGTTCGACATTACCGACGCGCAACTGGGCTGGTTGCTCGGCCTGGCCTTCGGTTCGGTCTATTCTATCCTGGCCATTCCGGCGGCGTGGCTGGCCGACCGATTTTCACGCGTGTGGATTATGACCGGGGCGCTCGCCATCTGGTCGACCTTCACCGCTTTCTGCGGCCTGGCAACCAGCTATTCGCAACTTTTCATTGCCCGCATGGGGGTCGGCGTCGGTGAAGCCGGCGGCGTCGCCCCGGCCTATTCGCTTATCTCGGACCTGTTTCCCGCCAAATCGCGCGCCCGGGCGCTCGCCATCTACTCCTTCGGAATTCCGGTCGGCGCCGCTGCCGGTGTCCTGTTCGGCGGCCTGGTCGCCAGCACGATCGACTGGCGCTATGCCTTTATCATCATCGGAGTTGTCGGCGTTCTGCTCGCACCGGTGTTCAAGCTGCTGGTCAAGGACCCGCCCCGCCCCGTCAGCGCCGAAAAGGCACCGTCAACCTGGGCGGTGGCGCAAATCGCTTTCGCCAAACCGTCGTTCTGGCTGTTGTCGTTCGGTTCGGGCTGTTCGTCTCTGGTTGGCTATGGGTTGATGGCCTGGCTGCCGTCGTTCCTGACGCGGTCGCTCGGCTTCGATCTTGCACAGACCTCCTATTACCTGGCCGCTATCTTGTTTTTCGGCGGCGTCACCGGCATGTTTCTGGGCGGGGTCCTGGCCGACAAGCTCGGCCAGGCGTCGAAGTCGGCCTATCCCCTGATCCCCGCCGGCGCCTTTATCCTGTCGGCGCCGCTTTATGCCTTCGGCACCCTGGCCAATGCACCTGAGGTGACCTTCGTGCTTTTCATGGCGGCTCAGGCGCTGGGCCTGGTATGGCTTGGCCCTATCCTGACGGCAGTTCAGCATCTGGGGCCGGCGCGGTCACGCAGCCAGATGTCGGCGCTGTTCCTGCTGATCAACAACCTGATCGGGCTGGGCCTCGGGCCATACTTCTTCGGCCAGGTCTCGGACCTGCTCAAGCCCCAGTATGGCGCGGACTCGATCAAGTGGGCATTCGTGATCGGGCTGGGCTTCTATCTCGTGGCGGCGCTCCTGCTGTTCCTGGCTTCGAAACGGCTGAAAAAAGACTGGGTGGATTAGGGCGGGTTGTATTCAGATGGAAGCGTTTGGCAAGGCACAAACCGCTCCAGATTTTACCTTTACAGGCTACGCGCGTTTTTCGATCTGAATCCGTGTAAACGCGCTTTGCTGCAGGCTTTGTAACCGCGGCCACTTTCTGCTAACGGGAGTTTGAAAAAGCAGGAGTTTTCCCGTGTACCTTATCGTCGGCCTGGGCAATCCCGGCGCGCAGTATGCCAGGAACCGGCACAATATCGGTTTCATGGTCACCGATGAACTCATCCGCGCGCCCGGTTTCGGACCAGAAAAGAAGCAGTTCGACGGTTTCGCCGCCGAGGGCAAGATCGAGACGCTCAAGGGACCGGACAAGGTGCTGGTGCTAAAACCCCAGACCTTTATGAACCTGTCGGGCAACAGCGTCAGCAAGGCGATGCAGTTCTACAAGATCAAGCCCGAACACGTCATCGTCTTCCATGACGAACTGGACCTGGCACCCGGTCGGCTGCGGATGAAACTGGGCGGCGGCCATGCCGGCCATAATGGCTTGCGCTCCATCATGGGCCATATCGGGCCAAACTTCATGCGCGGACGTTTGGGCATCGGCCATCCCGGTGTCAGGGAAATGGTCCATGACTGGGTACTGGGCGATTTCGGCAAGGCCGATCAAATCTGGGTAAATACCCTGACCGACGCCTGCGCCCGCGCCCTGCCTTTACTGTTTACCGGCCTGCCCGATGCCGCCGAGCGCTACACAACCGAGGTCATGCGCCTGGCGCCCGCACCCAAGCTCGATACGCGGCAGTTGAACACGCAAGCGAAACAGGACGGCGCAAACTAACGCAAACCGACTTTGCTGCGCCGCATAACGACCGCATTTGCGTGGGAGTCTCCGGCCAGAGGGATGCCAGCAGGTTCAGCATGCGACAAGGCCGGCCACAGAAAATCGTCTTGGCCACCTATGGGTCGTGGGGCGATCTGCATCCGTTCATCGCCCTGGGCCAGGCGTTTCGAGCGCGCGGTTGCGAGGTCGTCCTGGCCTCCCACCCCGACTACCGCGCCAAGGTTGAAGCCGCCGGCATCACATTCACCGACTACGGCGCCAGTCGCGAAACCTATGTCAGGGACCTGCGCCTGCCCCCTGCCGAAATCATCAAGGGCCTGTCGACCGACCATGGCTTTATGATCAAGCGTTTGATCGCACCCTATCTCGAATCGTCGATCGGCGAAATCTCATCGGTCATCGCCGGCTGCGACCAGGTGCTGGGTTCGTCGTTTGCCTACGGCGCCCACATTGCCGCCCGGCTCCACCACAAACCCTTCACCACGGTCGCCCTGCAGCCCACAGTGCTCATGTCGAGCTACGATCCGCCCAAGGTCAGGAAGGCGCCCTTCATCTTTGCGCCCCGGACGCAGTTGGGCGCCGCCTTTAACCGGCTGATCATAAAAACTGGTGAACGCATGATGGCGGCCACTCAGGCCGAGGTCCGTCGGGTCTATAAACACCATGGAGTGAAGGCCGATATCGGACTTGGCGGCATTGTGTCAGACCACCAGACTCTGGCGCTCTATTCTCCCTTGCTGGGCGACTATCAACCTGATTTCCCGCCAAATACCAGGATCGTTGGCTTTGCATTTTACGACAGCGAAACGGGGGAAACACCGCGGCTCGAACCGCGGTTGGCGGCGTTTCTCGATGACGGCGCAGCCCCCCTGGTGTTCAGCCTCGGCACCGCCGTGGTCTATGGCGGGGAAGACTTTTACCGCGACGCCATCGTCGCCGCCAAGACCCTGAACCTGCGCGCCGTTATCCTGGCCGGTGGCGACAGTCCCCTGCTCAGAGAAGACTTCGGACCCGATATCTGCGTCGTTACCTACGCCCCCCATTCCCTGTTGTTTCCCCGCGCCCGGGCGATTATCCATCACGCAGGCATCGGCAGCACCGCCCAGGCGTTGCGCGCCGGCCGGCCGCAACTGGTCACGCCGGTGTTCGGCGATCAGTTCGACAATGCGCGCCGCCTCAAGAAGCTGGGGGCGGCTGGCGTGCTAAACTATGATCACTGGAAGACCGGTGCCGCCGTGGCGCACCTGAAACGTCTCCTGGCCGACCCAAGTGCGGCCAGACTTGCCATTGACGCCGCCCGCACGGTCTCTCTGGAAGATGGTGCCGCAACTGCAGCTGAAATCCTCACCGCGGGTTAGCGCAATCCGATAAAGTGGACGCCACCGCACGGGCGTTCCCGTTTTCGGACCAAGATGCGCGCCAACACGAAAGTTTAGAGCGCATCCTGGACCGACTCTACCGGATCAAAATGCGATCTAGTGCGGTATGCGTTTTGATGAAATCAAAACCCCGCTCTAAGTTTTTTGTTTTGTCGCGCAATTTATCCGAAAAGTGCGTCACACTTTATCGGATTACGCTCTAGTCCGGTACGGAGGTGACGGCCGCCATCAGCCAGGCCTCTGCCCCGGCGTTGAAGGCTTGCAGATTATCCGGCGCCCTTAGCTGTCCCGCTATGAACAGCGCGATACCAAGACGGGCGACCGCCTCTGCGGCGGCGGGTTCCAGTTGCAGGTCCTCACGCGCCAATCGCGCGATGTAGTCTTCGCGCCGGCTATCGACGTCCTCGACGATCGTGGCGACATCGGCGTGGCGGATGGCGAGACCGCGCAGGGCGCGTTCGAAACGGTGATCTTCACGCGTCGCCATCCTGTTGAGAGCCTCGGCACGATGACGACCGTGTTGCTCTACGGCCGTAATGATGTCCAGTGTCGCCTTGCGCCGCCAGTTTTCCAGCAGCTTGTCTCGATAGTGCTGAACCGACGTAAAGTGGTGATAGAAGGAGCCGCGCGTCTTCCCGGTCTCGGCGCACAGGGCTTCCAGGGTGATGTCAATGCCGGCTACAACCAGCGTTCTGCCGGCGGCGAGCCACAGGTCGGGCCCTCGGTCAGCCACCGTGCCTGTCCAAACGCGCTTGGCGAGATGTGCCTGGCAAGATACTGGCAGCCATACCCGTCAATCCGACAGCGAGAAACAGCGTCCATTGCGGCAAGGCCCATGGGAACTGCGAAAACCCAATTCCAACCGCAACGCTGAGACCGGCAAAAGCCAGGACCAGACCATTGACCAGAAATGCCGGCCCACGCCAGTTGGCCCGCACGGCGGCGCCGAAAAACACAAGCGCGATGGTGCCCATGGTCAGGGTCGCCATGTGCCAGACATAGTAATAGATGCCGGTTTCATTGGCATTGAGTGCCTTCTGAGTCAGCAGCGGTGGTACATAGTCCTGCCCGCCGGCAACGACATGTAGCCCGGTTATCGCTGCCATCATCAACGCCGCAGCACCCCATAACAGATTGAACTTCGTCTTCATTGCAGCCCCCTGAACTGTCCTATAAACATACCATACTGTATGGTACTCTAGTCAGCCCTTCGGGTCCACAGAAATTTAAGAAGAACTGGTATTGCCGCAACCTTCATGGTAGCGGGAGCCTAGATTCATTCCTGAAAAGTAAGTTCTTATGGCCCTGAAAGTCGCTATTGTCGGCCTGCCCAATGTCGGCAAGTCCACCCTGTTTAACGCCCTGACCCAGACTGCCGCTGCCCAGGCCGCCAACTACCCGTTCTGCACCATCGAACCTAATGTCGGGGACGTGGCTGTGCCGGAACCGCGCCTGGACGTCCTGGCCAGGATCGCAGGTTCAAAGGAAATCATTCCCGCCCGCATCAACTTCGTCGATGTCGCCGGCCTGGTGCGCGGCGCTTCGAAGGGCGAAGGCCTGGGCAACCAGTTCCTGGCCAATATCCGCGACTGCGACGCCATCGCCTTTGTCGCTCGCTGTTTTGTCGACACCGACATCACCCACGTCGAAGGCCGTATCGATCCGATCTCGGATCTAGAGATCATCGATACGGAACTGATGCTGGCTGATCTGGAATCGCTGGAAAAGCGCCTGCCGCAGTTGGAAAAGCGCGCCAAGACCGGCGGCGACAAGGAAGCGGCCCTGACGGTTGAACTGATCAACGCCGCCCTGGAAGAACTGCGCGCCGGCCGGCCGGCGCGCGGCGCGTATGAAAAAGGCAAGATCAGCAAGGAAGACACCAAGGCGTGGAACATGTTGCAACTGCTGACCAGCAAGCCAGCCCTTTACGTTTGTAATGTCGAAGAAGGCTCGGCCGGCACAGGTAACGACCTGTCGCAGGCCGTCACCGCGCGCGCCAAGATCGACCATGCCAACAGCGTCGTTATCTCGGCCCAAATTGAGTCGGAGATCGCCATGCTGGATCCGGCGGAGCGCGCCGAGTTCCTGGAGACTCTGGAACTGGAAGAACCGGGCCTTAACCGTTTGATCCGCGAGGCCTACAAACTCCTGGGCCTGCAATCCTATTTCACGGTCGGCCCCAAGGAAGCCCACGCCTGGACGATCCCCGTGGGCTGCACCGCGCCGCAAGCTGCCGGCGTCATCCACTCGGACTTCGAAAAAGGCTTCATCCGCGCCGAAACCATGGCCTATGACGACTATGTCAAGTTCAACGGCGAAGCCGGTGCCCGCGAGCACGGAAAATTCCGCCAGGAGGGCAAGGAATATGTCGTCAAGGACGGCGATATCCTGAATTTCCGATTTAATGTTTAGGTTATAGGCATGACGAAGGACGAGATCTGGCCGGCATTGATCGCGACCTGTCCGTCCTTCCAGGCCCTGTATGACGAACTCGACGACGAAGACCGGGAATTTCATGACTTGATTGCCGGTGACTTCGTCCGCCATCTGGCGGGATGGGATTCACCCCGCCCCGCTGCAAACCTGTCCGCCCTGGCAGCCGTGATTGAAACCCTGGTTGGAAGCACGGAGCAGTATTTTTCTGAATCGCTGTCATTGGTCTGCTGGAATCGATCCAGTTCGAAGACGAACTTGGTCCCGCCTATCTTCCTTACCTTCAACCGCTCAGCGGCCTGTTTTGGGAAAGCATCCGCAAGTTCTGGATGGCTGAAATTCCCTATATCGGGGCAGATATTCCATATCCTGAGCCCGATTGTCAGAATCCGGACAGCGGACCTGACCAAACCGGTTAAGCCGGGTTCGCCGCTGAGGTCAGAATAATAGTTGAAAGAACCCGCCGGAATATCCGGCGGGCTTTACTTCGTTCCACCGCTCGCGGGAGCGGCATGATGCGGCGAAAATGTCTGGCTTGCGAGACACGGAGCGGAGCGTACTTCAGTACGTGAGCACCGTATCGCAGCAAGACGGGCATTTGCAGCCCGTCAGGGCGTTCCCGCCCTCAGTGTTTGCCGCGCCAGACCTGGCGGTAGGCTAAGTAGGTTATTCCGAAGAAGATCAGGAGATACAGCAGCACGGCAACGCCGGTCTGTTTGCGTTCGATGGCGTGCGGCTCAGAGGTCCAGGCGATAAACGCCGCGACGGCCCTGGACTGGTTCTTCAGAGTGGACGGCGTGCCGTCGTCGAAGGTCACCCGGCCGTCAGACAGCGGTGCAGCCATAGCGAGCACGCCACCGGCCGGCACCTTGTCGTGGTCGCCTGTCCAGGCCGACGTCAGATCACCAGGGAAGTAGACGTTGTAGTGCTGGCCCGGCGCAACCGTTAAGCCGTGCGGCTCCGGATCATAGCCTTGCAGCAGCGAATAGATATAGTTCGCGCCATCATGGCGCGCCTTGGCCATGACCGACAGGTCGGGTGGCAGGGCGCCACCATTGCTGGCCTTGGCCGCTTCATCGTTCCTGAAGGGGCTCGGGAAACGGTCCGAGGTCGTCGCCTTGCGCATCACCTCATCGCCGGACTCCGGATCGATTTCAGCAACCTCGAACTCCGAAGCAATCTGCTTGACGACCGGGTTGTCATTCGGGTTCGAATAGCGCTCGTCATAAAACGGCCCGCCCTTCTGGCCGAGGTTACGAAACGACATCAGGTTCATGGCGTGGCAGCTGGCGCAGACCTCGCGGTAGACCTTGTATCCGCGTTGCAACTCAGCCTGATCGAACGTGCCGAACGGGCCTTCAAAGCTGAACTCTGCTTCCTGCAATTTCTTGGCGTGACCACCGGCTGCCAGAGCGGGCATACCCAGGCCAAGCGTGGCCGCAACGGCCAGGCCGCCGAGAAGCTTGAGGGATTTCGTCATAAAGGGAGACATGTAACCCAATCCCTCACGAGTGTTTGGTGTGATTGAGCAGGACGGCTTCGGAAATCGAAGCCGGCACCGGCAGAGGTTCTTCCTTCAGGCCGATCCATGGCATGATAATCAGGAAGAAGGCGAAGTAATAGGCAGTCAGTATCTGAGACAGGTGCACGACCTTGAGGCCAATGGCGTGACCGGCCGTGTCCTTGCCCAGCGAGAACACCATGTCCTCCGGCAGTTGCCCGCCGCACCAGCCCAGAAGGCAGCAGGTGATGACGAACAGGACGAAGAACCAGCGCATGACCGGACGGTAGCGCATCGACCTGACCTTGGACGTATCCAGCCACGGCAGAGCAAAGATGACGGCGATGGCAGCGAACATCGCGATAACGCCGATCAACTTGTCCGGAATGGCGCGCAGGATGGCATAGAAGGGCAGCATATACCATTCGGGCACGATGTGCGCCGGAGTTTGCAACGGGTTGGCCTTAACGTAGTTGTCGACGTGGCCCAGCGCGTTCGGCAAGAAGAAGACGAAGACCGCGAACAGCATCAGGAACAGGATCATGGCGACGCCATCTTTGACCGTGGCGTAGGGCGTGAACGGAACCGTATCTTCCTTGGACTTGACCTCGACGCCGGTCGGGTTGTTCTGGCCGCAGACGTGCAACGCCCAAACGTGCAGAACGACGACGCCGGCTATGACGAACGGCAACAGGTAGTGCAGCGAGAAGAAGCGGTTCAGCGTTGCCTGGTCGACCGAGAAGCCGCCTTGCAGCCAGGTCAGGATCGACGGACCGACGATGGGGATGGCGCCGATCAGGTTGGTAATCACGACCGCACCGTAATAGGACATCTGACCCCAAGGCAGGACGTACCCCATAAAGGCGGTGGCGATCATCAGGAAATAGATGATACAGCCCAACAGCCAGAGGACTTCGCGCGGGGCCTTGTAGGAGCCGTAGTAAAGACCGCGGAACATGTGGATGTAGACGGCGAAGAAGAACATCGACGCGCCATTGGAATGGACGAACTGGATCAGCCAGCCCCCATTAACGTCGCGGCGAATGCGCTCCAGGCTGTCGAAGGCGTGGTCGATATGCGGCACATAGTGCATGGCCAGGACGACGCCGGTGATGATCTGGATCCCAAGGCACAGCGACAGTATGCCGCCGAAGGTCCACCAGTAATTCAGGTTCTTCGGGGTCGGATAATCGACGAAACTGTCATGGGCAAGGCGCAGGATCGGCAGGCGGGCGTCCAGCCATTTTTCGATGCCGGTCTTGGGGGTATAGGTAGAAGGATGGTCGCTCATGCTTAGCCCACCTTGATCTTGGTGTCGGAGAGGAAGGCGTATTCCGGAACTTCAAGGTTCGTCGGCGCCGGTCCCTTGCGGATCCGCCCGGAGGTATCGTAGTCCGACCCGTGACAGGGGCAGAACCAGCCGCCATACTCACTGCCGGACATGTTTGGAACGCAGCCCAGGTGCGTACAGACACCGACCAGAACCAGATACTGTTCCTTGCCGGCCTTGACACGGTCGGAGTCGGGTTGCGGGTCCTTCATGCCAGACACGTCGGCCGATTGGGCTTCCTGGATTTCCTTGGCCGTGCGGTGACGGACGAACAAAGGCTTGCCGCGCCATTTGACCACGACCTGCTGGCCTTCGGACACCTTACTGACGTCGTATTCGATCGAGGCGAGCGCCAGGGTATCCGCCGCCGGGTTCATCTGGCCGATCAGCGGCACCGCAATCGCCGCAAGCGCACCGACTGCGCCGGCTCCGGCGGCTATGTAGATAAAGTCACGGCGATTAGGATCTTTATCGCCGTCATTTCCAGGTTCGCTCACCTTGCCACCTCTTCAATACCGCAGCGGACAGGCGGCAACACCGCGCCCGCGCAAAACGTCTCGGCACTCATGACTGATTCCTTTAACAAAGTAATCAGACTCAGGGCCAGCCAGTCCGCCCATGAACTCCGAAAGCGTCTATAACCACAATTGCGCCGCGGATTCAAACCACCAAAACGCTTTGCAGGCCATTTTCTTGACAATAATGCCGTCGTGCCCGATGTCCCCCTGCCCCACCGCTCTCGCCGCGAGTCCGTTTTCATGCGCCTGGCCCTATACCAGCCGGATATCCCTCAGAATCTCGGCGCCGCCATCCGTCTGACGGCCGCGCTGGAGGTTGGGCTGGACATTATCGAGCCGTGCGGCTTTCCCTTGAATGACAAGGCGATTCGACGTGCAGCGATGGATTACGGCGGCTGCGCCATAGTGTCGCACCACGCCGGATGGGGTGATTTCCTGACCTCTATCCGGGCCAATCCGGCGGCGCGTCTGATCCTGTTCACGACCCGGGCGGCCTCGCCCTATTGCGATTTTGCGTTTTTGCCGCAGGACGTTCTGCTGATGGGGCGAGAAAGTGCCGGCGTCCCGGACGAGGTTCATGCCCACGCCGACCACCGCCTGTTCATCCCCATTTCGGCGCGCGCACGGTCGATCAATGTCATAGCCGCCGCTGCCATGGGTCTGGGAGAAGCCCTGCGCCAGACGTCGGGGTTTCCTCACCGCTTGAACCCGACAGCATAAAGCCAGGTCTAGAGCGGGATGAGTTTTGACGGAATCAAAATCCCGCTCTAAGTTTTTGTTTTTTCGAGCAATTTTTCCGAAAAGTGGCGTCCACTTTATCGGATTGCGCTCTAGCGTATTGGAACAGGCACCGCGTCCACACCCGGGGCTTGCCGTGCCCGGCCTCACCTATCGCACCCTGGCGACGATGGCTTCAAACGCCGCTTGATGCAGATGATCGGTCAGGGTGTTGTCGGCTTCGGGGGCCGAACCCAGTTTCACGATCACCATGCAATTACCGGGATCGACATAAAGTCTCTGGCCGTAAACGCCCAGGGCGCAATAGGCCCCGCCTGCCGCGTGGGTGTGCCACCAGTGACTGCGATAGGACCAGCCGGATCGCGAAGCATAGCCGGCACGCGCAAAAAGGGCACGGTCGCCGCCCTGAAGAATAGAGGCAAGGGTTGCTTCAGAAAAAACCTGCTGCCCGCCGACGCGTCCCCCGTCCAACAACGCCTGCCCCAGCCGCGCCAGGTCGCGCGCCGTGGCGTTGAAGCCCGTGGCCGCGATCTCCTGCCCGGAAGGATCGACGATCATATAGGCATCGTCTTGCGCCCCGATCACCTGCCATATCCTGTTTTCAACAAGGTCGCCCAGCGACTCCCCTGTGGCCTTTTGAAGGGCCCAGCCCACCACATCGGCCGAAGGAGTCTTGTAGCGAAAGACGGCCCCCGGCGGGGCCATACGCGTCTTGAACCCCGTCAAGGCTTCGTAGACCCCCGAAATCGGCGGATGGCCACTTCTGGGTCCCCAGTAGGCCGCGGAATACCGGTGAATATCGGCGTGCGGATTGGCATAGGTCTCATCAAACGCCACGCCATCCAGCATATCCATGACATCGCGCAGGGCAACCTCGCCAAAAGCGCTTTCGCCCAATTCCGGGACATAGGCCGCCACAGTGGAGTCCAGATTGAGACGTCCTTCACCCGCCAGGCTTTGCGCAATCAAACCCGTCAGAGATTTCGTAATCGAAAACACCATATGGGGCGATTGCGCCGTCATATCGCGCCCATAGTGCTCACAGACCAGCACACCGTCCTTCAGAACCACCAGGGCATCGGTATGAGTTGCCGTTAAAAACGCATTCCAGTCGAGCGATGCGCCCTTGCCATCAGGCACGCGCACGGCGTTGAAATCGACCGGATTGACCAGCATGGGACGGGGTTTTTGCGCCCGGGCAATTCGCCGGCTGCGAAACAGGCGGCTGGCATGCTGAAATGACCAGATCGACTGCGGAAACCGGTTCCAGTTATCGCGCGTAATGCGCGCCTCAGGCGGCGGCGGGAAGCCTTGCATAAGGCCGCGCGCCTGCCAGCCAAGCTGGGCGTCACTCATGCTATCTCAACACGCACACATTCGTACACAGAGATAATCGACGGCTCGCCGTCGCAGCGAATGTCCCCGCGCTTTACCAGGTCGATGCAGTGCGCCAGCATCGAATGGGCCGCCGCCGGAAACAACCGGCGATCGATGTCGGCATAAAGCACGGGTACGAGATCGCGTATGGTTGATGGCCCACGCTCAGACAGCGCGTATACAATCTGGGCTTCGCGTTTGCGGCGATGGGCGATATAGGCGTCTATAAACGGTGCGGTGTCTGTCACGGGCGGGCCGTGGGTTGGCCAATAGGCGTCAAAGCCACGGTCGCGGATTCGCTCGAGACTTTGCATGTAGTGCCCCATGTCACCGTCCGGCGGGCTGATGACCGTCGTTGACCAGCCCATGACACAGTCGCCGGGAAACAGCGCCGCTTCCTCTGACAAAACATAGGCATAGTGACTGGTGGTATGGCCAGGTGTCGCCATCGCCTCAATCGTCCAGCCGTCTCCGCTGAAGATGTCCCCGTCGCAAAGTGCCGCATCCGGTCGAAAACTGAGATCATCGCCAGCCTCCAGACGCACCTCGCCATCCGACGGCAGGCAGGGTTCGGCGCCAGCGTAGATTCGCGCGCCGGTCCGTTCCGCCAGCTGATTTGCCAGGGGCGAATGGTCCATATGGGCGTGGGTGATGAAAATATGGCTCACCACCTGCCCTTCGACCGCGGCCAGCACGGCCTCCAGATGCTCATCAAGCTCCGGTCCTGGATCGATAACGCAGACGCGGGCGCCGGGCTTATCCGATCCGATGATGTAGGTACCCGTTCCCGTGAACGTGAAGGGCCCAGGGTTGCGCGCCACGATCCGACGGATCATCGGCGAGACCCTTTTCGGCATCGCGTAGTCAAACGCGAAGTCACGGACAAACGGGATCATGAACGCTCCTTCAACAAAGTCTTCAAGGCACGCGACAATGCCTGCAGCGACCGCACCTTGTCCAGCCATGGCAGGGCAAGCGGTGGCCCCATATCTGTCTTATTGACGTCGACGACATAAAGTCGCCCGTCGGCGCCGTCGCGCAGAACATCCATCCCGCCCCAATCGAGCTTCATGGCGCGCGCAAAGGCCGCTAGTTTTTCAATCTCATCGCTTGTGAAAACGGCCTGCGGCATCGTCAGGCGCACCCGGCTGTTGGAATTGGCAAATCGAATATCCCTGGGACGTTGCTTGATATAGACAACGACGGGTCGAAACCCGACGAAGGGGGTGCGCAGATCGGTGGACAGGCCGTCCTCAATATTGTCGATCAAGCGCTGATAGGTGCGCTGGTCCAGCTTCGGCGTCGGACACTCGACGATGCGGCCGTCGTGGGCGCCGTTCTCTTCACCCTTTTCAACCGCCGGTCCCTGATGTTTTGCCGGATCGAGGGCCAGGGGATAGCCAAAAATCCGCTCAAAGACCTTTGCGACCTGAGACTTGGAGACGTCGGTACACTGACCGTTGATGACGTCACCTGGCGCCGCCTCGATCCAGGTCTTGTCCTCAAAACGAATGACGGCGTCTGCGTGGCGTACGTCTTTGACAAACCGCACCCCACTCCAGACAGCCACCGACCACAACAGATACCAGGGGCGCGGCGGCGACGGCAAGAACGCGACCTTGGGCCCCGGCATAACCAGGGCCTGAACCCAGCCCTTAAGTCGCACCGGCACATACAAGGAGGCCCAACGCATGACATCCCAGAGCAGACCTGCATCGATACGCAGCACCGCCCCCGTGGTCTTTATGCGCACCGTCCGCCCGGTGAACACCATATCGTCGACCCACAAGGGGCTGACGCGCCCGGAAGCTACCGGGGGATCTGTAACCGGGGTATCTGCTTCCGCGTCAGGCGGTGACTTGATCGTCTTGGTCAGGGCCATGGGTGCGAAAATCCGGGTACAGTACGTCTGGGGCAGGCGTTGTCAGGCAGAGGTTGGGCGGAATATAGAGCCTATACGGGTCAGAAGTGCAATCAGGTCATTTCGGCGAAACGCAAAAAGTAAGGAAACCGCAAAAAGCCAGTTTAGACAAGCCGCTATGAACAGGCCGCCGCCGTCGTTGTTGGGGTCGGTCCCCAGGGGCGTAAACAGGTGAAAAGCAATGGCCCCGGACATGACGAGCATGCCCGCCAGGGCCCCGCCCGCCTGAAGGTGACGAAACCGGGGCAGAATGCCAATCAGCAACAAGGCCGCCGCCAACAGCTCGATCGAGCCGATGACATATTGCGAAAACAGGCCCGTCTGCCCAAACAGACCGGCTGCGCCAAGGCTGGCTGCCCAGGCGTCCAGCTTGCCGAAAATGACCTGCGTTTGCGGCAGGTTCAAAAACTTGAAGCGCAGACTATCAATGAAGACAAGGGCCATGAAAATGGCCATGCCGTGCGGCAATAGGTTGAGAAATCGGGCCATAACAAGCCTCCCTGCGTAATGTGAATGGTGACGCGCTTACTTCGACAAGATGCCCGGCCAGTTGTTGTCGGCCTTGGCAATGAAACCGCTGATATCGGCTTCCCACTTGCGCTGGACGCCGGCATCGTAATTCAGATAGAGTCGGCCGTTAACGATTTTCCAGTAACGGGCATCACCCCTGGCAGTGTAACCCTGCGCCGCGGCCCAGGCGCAATAGCCACCGTATTTGGGGGCATAAGCCTCCGGCCGGGCGCTGAACTTCGCCTCGTTTTCTGCCGAGGCGAACTGAAACTGAGCCCCCTTGTACGTCACCACATAGGCCGCGGAGCCCTTGACGGGACGCCCCTGCGTGAAATAGGCGACGGGGTCATAGCCTTGCAGGGCGACCTTTGAAAACGCGTCGGTGTAAACTTCCGGTTTGGCGGCCAGTGCCACCGAAGGAACCGCCACACTGCCGATGACAGCCAGGGCGACCCCGAGGCCAAGCGCTTTAAACATGTTTATCTCCATTGAGCAGGATTAAGGGTGCGGCGGCGGTAATCTCGTGTCATAGGTTTGTAACAGTTTGACCCGATTGTATCCGCCTCTCAGCGTATAAGTCGTCGCAACCCGCCCACAGGTTACAAATGGTTGACAATAAAAATTCAAACCGCCCGGGCGGCGCGCGTCTTCTCTGGAAAATCCTGCGATGGCTAAGTCTGGTGATCGTGGTCGGCGCGGCCGTGGGCTTGCGCGTCGGCTACGCACAGATTTTTCCGAAGGTCGACGACGAAATCGGTCAACCCGTCGCCTCGCCGCCCGTTCTCGACGCCTTTGGCGCGGACCCACGGGTGACGTCCGTTGCCGACTGGGAACGGCGCAGGCCACAACTTGAGACCGCTTTTGCCACCCATCTGTACGGCGATATGCCGCCGCAGATGGAGACCACTGTTCTGGCGCGCGAGTCCTTCGCCAAGCCGCTCGCGCCATCCACCCGCCTCGACCAGCTCACCCTCGGCTTCGGTTCCGAGGGCACACGTGGCAAGGCAAATGTCTTACTGATCAGGCCCGCACCTGAGGTCAAGCTGCGCGGGTTGATCGTCATGCAAACCTTTTGCGGCAATGCGGCCGCGGGCCATTACCGCAACCCGGCCGTCCAGTCGTTAGCGGCCGCGCCGAAATTCTGCAAAGGTCCGATGTCGGCCCTTAGCCACATCATTCTCGGAAAATACCCCAGCGCACCACCCTATGCCCTGGTCACCGCACGCGGCTACGCCATTGCTATTGTCTATGCGCCCGATCTGGTCCCCGATGAGGCTGCCACCTCCGGGCCTGCGCTGGAGCGCCTTTATGGTCGCGATTACAAGACGTCCTCGCGTCCTGGCGGCGCTCTGGCGGCCTGGGCATGGCTCTACGCCCAAACCGGCCGCGCCCTGGGCCAGGAACCGGGGCTCGAAGGCGTGCCAGTGATCGCCTGGGGCCATTCGCGCAACGGCAAGGCCGCCCTTTTGGCGGGCGCAGTCTATCCCGAGATTTCAGGCGTCATTGCCCATCAATCCGGCAAGGGTGGCACTACCCTGACCCGCAGCCATCTGGGCGAAAGCGTAAAACAGATCACGGACAGCTATGGCTATTGGTTCACTCCGGCCTATGCCAGGTTTGCAGGCAATGAGGCGGCCATACCGGTCGATCAGCATCAGCTGATCGCCCTCAATGCCCCCAAGCCCGTCCTGATCGGCACCGGTGATCGCGACAAATGGTCGGACCCGCCGGGGTCGTTTCGTGCTGCGCAGGGAGCTTCACCAGTCTATGAACTGTATGGCTTCAAACCTTTCGATCAAACAGCCCTCACCGCTTTCGACGCTACACGCCGCGTCGCCTTCTTTATGCGCGCCGGCACCCATGGCGTAACGACCCAGGACTGGAACCTTATGCTCGCCTTTCTCGACGCGCATTTCCCGGCCCGGCCGTGAGCGCCTGTAAAAGACGGAAAGCCTGGCTGTTGCCCGACATCTTCAACTGAGTGATGACGCCCACGATCGGCCCCCAGGTGGAATACAATGTCGTTACAAGGCGCGCAAAGGGCGGGTTCGTCAGGTTTATGTTTGCCTTGACTTTAAGGGGGCCTTTGCGAACGTCAAAATGACGGCGGCTTGTCGTTGGCCTCCGTCGCCCTTGCCACGACGCGACCATCAGAGCGCAATCCGGTAGAGTAGACGCCACCGCACGGGCGCTCCCGTTTTCGGATAAACCGCGCGACAAAACAAAACTCAGAGCGGGGTTTTGATTCCATCAAAACTCATCCCGCTCTAGGCTTTGGCCCGGGCGCCAGGAAGGCAACCAGCGAAGCCACAGTGGCGATAACTGCGACCACGGCATAGGCTTGCCCATCTGCCGTGATCGGCACGATCATGGACCACCAATTGATCACGCTGTGGAGCAACAGCGCCGGCAGCACACTAAAGCCGGTGTGAACCCCAAGGCGCGCCATAACGACCGACAAGCCCACAGTGCTGATCAAAAAGAGCGCTACCGGCAGGTCGGCCTGTACCGTGTCAGCCATGAACAGCAAGGGCAAATGCCAAAGCGACCAGCCGATGCCGATAACAATGCCTGCGCCGCGCCAGCCGATGCGCGCCGTCAGCGCAGGCAGAGCATAGCCGCGCCAGCCAAATTCTTCGCCCATGGGGCCGCCAAGGATCGCGATCACGGCGAACTGCGCGATGCCGATCAGGACCCGGTCCGCATAGGGTGAGTCAGGGACCGTGCCGCCAAGCGCGACATGAATTCCGAGCGACGCCAGCAGGATGAGCGTCGGCGCAAGGAAAGCGAGCGCGTACCAGCGCCATCCGACGCGCCAACGCAGACATTGCACGAGCCTCCGGCGCAAACCAGCTACGCCTTCGAAGCGGAGAACGACGGCTACAGCGGCAAGCCCAGGGCCGAAAGCCGATGCTGGAAACAGCGCATTGGCGAGGCCCGGCGCTTGCGCCCGGATTAAAGCGACGGTCCCCCAAAGACCCCATGTCCAAACGAAGGTCAGGACGAAGAATGTGAGAACGGCGGGGATCGATTGGCCGGTCTGCGGCGCCGCGCCACCCGACATGTCTTTGCCGTCGGATAGGATGAGGGTTGTCGGCGTGACGGTCATGGTGGTGTCTGTCCCGCGGGGAGCGCGGAAGAGACGTTCGGAGTTCGAGCGCCGATCCCAGCGACGGTTAAGGCCTTGACGAACCTGGCAAGGGGATCCAGATGGGTTCGGGCGTGTACTTCACCTTGCGTGATCGCCCAACAGTCGCGCGGCGTCTTGCCAGTAACGGCAGTCATCTGGGCAAACGTATTTTCACTCCCCATGCCGCCCAGGCAGCAGAAGAATGCGACGTCCGGGAGTTTAGGTGCCGTCCTCTTTAGATAAGCGCGTACCGGAGAACTGAGCGACGAACACCATACCGGTGTGCCGACGATGACGAGGTCGTAAGCGGCAACGTCGCGCTGCGGAGCAGCGATGGAACCGGGGCGTTTCAGCAAGGCTTCCAAAACCGAACGCATGTAACCCAGGAAGCCAGTCCGGGGATTACGCTCCGTGATTTCCTCAAGGTCGCAGCCCAGCGCCGCAGCCAGGGCCTGTGCCATACTGCGTGTCGTCCCCGACCGCGAATAGAACACCACAAGCCTTTTTATACTGTCCAAACCAAGACTCCTCTCCCACAAAGCGTAGCGGTTGCAAGGACTGCAAAACCAGCTCACTAGCGGTAGGACTTTTGCCCGGCGCGGGACAGTTTCGGAAACTACTCATGCGGGATTATGGAATCGCGCCATGTCCCCCAAAACTCCCCAACATCCCCAAAGCTCGCCTGGGCGCTACAACGTCGAGAGGTCGCCTCGCACGGCGTCGGCGGCTCGCTCGGCAGATTGGAGCGCGCCTTCCATAAAGGATCGCCACTCAGTCGCAGTTTCCGATCCTGCAAAGTGAACCCGCTGAGATGCGGCGAAGAGATCCGGTGTCGCCGACCAGCCGCGGATTGGGCGACGGCTGGCGTAACCACCCAGCGACCATGGATCGGCATTCCAGTCTATCGAGCGCGCAGCGATTGGATTTGGCATAGGCGAACCGCCAAGCGACCGGAGCCAGTCGAGGGCCTTTGATATCCGTTCACACTCCGCCTGCGTTTGGCTCAGCCGCCGGGCAGTTGCGGCCGTAGCGAACAGGACAAGGATGCCGACGCCGCCATTCGCGGGCGATCCGTCAAGCGCCGCATTGAACGCGCTGCCGGGACTGAAAACATCGCCGGAGAGACCGCGGTCCCGCCACCATGGGCGCTCAAACACGAGAATAGTCTTGATCACCTCGCCGTGCCTGTATGTGGCAAGGACCTCGCGGCGTTCAGGCGGCAAGAGTGGCAGAAGGCCCAGCTTTCCATACAGCTGTGGCGGGGTGGTGACGACAAGGTTGCGGGCGCGGTAGGTCCCGGCACCCGTGCTGACGCGGTGCCATTCGGCGTGCTGTTCTATCTCTGTCACAGCAGCGTTGAGAATCAGGTCGCCGCCGAGGGCGGTTGCCAGGTGATCGGCAACGGGTGCCATACCCTCGGAAAGATACCAGTCGGCGGAGGCGCGCTCGCCGTCAAAGCCACCGACCGATGCGCTCTGGTCCAGCAATTCATAGGCCGAGACCTCGTCGAGCGGGGCGCACAATTCCCCTTCAATAAAGCCGGCCAGGAAGGCCGCGGGCGCGCGGGTAAACGTCATGTCCGTGATAAAATCGGACGCGGTCATGGCGTCGAGGTGATCAATGTCCGTTCGAAAGGACTTTAGGCGCCCATCGAAGTCCCAGAGGGCCTGGAGCGCATCCAGCTTCCCGATCAATGAGAGCGGCAGACTGCCGCCGCGGGCAAGCACGGGCTCTGCACCCGGCGAAGGCATGTGAACGGTATCTCCAACGGGGTTGCGCGCCACGCGCGTCAACCCGACCTCGTCAACGAGGGCAGAGATGCGGGTCTGGGCGTCACCGATTAGCTGGGCCCCCAAATCGATGACGTGTCCACTGGCGAGGCGCTCAGATTGAACACGACCGCCAACCCGATCGCGCGCTTCCAGGACCCTTACCGAGGCGCCATCTCGCATAAGGTGACGCGCCGCCGCCAACCCCGCAAGACCAGCGCCGATAATGATCGCGTCAACCACGGGACCGTCCTTGACTGACCCGCCGCCAACGACCGGCGGATCGAAATGCGGAAATTCTGGTTTCGAGACTGAACCTGTCATTGGCTTCCTCCAGCGCACAGCAGAATACCTGTCACATGACAGGTGCCATGGCATGCATTGCCTGTCAACTGACATGCGTGTATGGATCAATCCGGCTCATGTGGGCTGGTTGCTGGGAGGGCGTGCGTATTGAATAGCGATCAGCAAAGGCCCAAAGCAGACACGGCGGTTCAGGCCTTGGCGTGCCTGGAAGCACTCGCGCTTGAGACGGGGCTCGATGACGTCTCGATGCGCGACGTGGCCAAGCGGCTTGGGATTTCTCTGGCCGCGCTCCAGTATCATTACGCGACCAAGGCCGCTCTTCTCGAGGCCTTCGTCGCACACACCATCGAAGGGTATCGCGCGCGACTGAGGGCAATCGCTGCGGCCAATGTCAACGCGCCCGGCTACGGCGTCGCGATCCGGTTCATGGTGTCGGAAACATGCCGCATCGGGGAGAGCGGCGTGTTGGCGATGATCCAGGCGCGGGCCTTTCACGATCCGGCGGCAAAGCGCGCGACCCAGAGCTTTATGATGGCTTACCTGTCGATCCTGAGCGACATCATCGCGAGGGAGTTCCCGGGTCTTACACCCGACGAAACAAACCGTGCCGCAACGCTTGTTTGTTCCTTGCTGGAGGGCCTCGCTTCGACGCTCGACGCATCGCGCGCCCGGGGTGTTGACGAGGCTCAGGTCGTCGAGGCTACGATCCACATCGCCAGCGTTATTCCCAGGCTGGTCAGCAGTGCAGATGCATCCATCAGACCTTTCCTCTGAATTTCGGCTGCGTGGCCGGCATTACAAATTATACCAACCCGCGTAATTCTTGACACATCGCGGGTTGGCAAGGCCGCCAGCGTGCGTTTCTGGCCGCCCGAGCTTTTGCGAGGAGCCATGGGGGGCGCCTGGAGCGCAATCCGATAAAGTGTGACGCACTTTTCGGATAAATTGCGCGACAAAACAAAAACTTAGAGCGGGGTATTGATTCCATCAAAACGCATACCGCTCTGGAGCGCAAAGAAGACCCCTCAGCCTGTCGCCGCTCAAACGTCCCAAAACAGGGCGTCACTCTTCGACGCCGATTGACGCAACAGGCCCCTTAAGGGTTTTTTGCCGTTATCTGGCTCGCGTGAAGGATGACATGAAAGATCAGGTTCTGCTCGATGGTGCCTTGCAAAAGATGGGCAAAGGGCCCCACAGCGCGCACCGCCACGTCTTCACCGGCATGAGCCGCCGACCTGGCCGGGATCAGGGCTTGTTGGCGATAATCGGGGTCATCCGTATGAACCTCGCTGATATCGTCACGCGCGCCGTCTGGCTTTGCACCGGGGCCGGTCGCGTAGGTGAGTGTGGTATAGGGCTTGCCGTCACCCGCCGGCATCACCTTGCCATCGCCATCTTTTACAATATCCAAAATCGGATTATTGCGCGCCGGATAGCCGCTAATGGTCAGGCCGTGGCTATGATCAGCCGTCACGATGATAAGTGTTTCCTCTGGATCGACCATGCTGAGGGCCGCCCGCACGGCATCATCAAAAGCGACTGTATCGGCAAGGGCACGCCCAGCCTGCCCGGCGTGGTGGGCGTGATCGATGCGACCACCCTCAACCAGCAACACAAACCCGTTCGGATGGCTTTGCACGCGGCTGATAGCAAACCGCGTCATTTCGGCGAGCGATGGTTCGCCTGAGCCAGTCTTTGCGCGATCAAGCTCATACTGCATATGGTCGGGCTCAAACAATCCAAGAACCGGCCCTTGGCCTTTAGGGTCCAGCGCGGCAAAGCCTTTAGCGTCCCAGACATAGCTTCCGCGTTTGTAACGCTTTTGCCACGCCTTGATGAGGTCCCGACCATCTTTACGCTTGCCCTTGACCGTCGCATATTCCGGATCTGCGGACGTGTTCGGCATAAAATTGCGCCGTCCCCCACCAAGAACAACTTCCATGCCGTCACCGAAGTTCCACTCCACGAGCTGGCGGGCAATATCGACGCAGCCGGAGGCCTTGGCCTCATCGGTAAGCTCGCTATCGTCTTCCCAGTCCCGCTCCGGCGTGTGGGCATATCCGGCGGCTGGAGTTGCGTGGGTAATGCGCGTCGTCGTCACAATGCCGGTCGCGCGCCCCTGTGCCTCCGCCAATTCAATCAAGGAGACGACATTCTTGTCGGCCGCGTCTTTGCATAGGCTGGGGGTAGCACGGTGGTCCAGGCCAATCACGCCATTACGAGTTTTGACACCCGCGAGTAAGGCCGTAGCGGTGGGGGCAGAGTCGGCGACCTGACTATCGTGCGCGTAGGTTTTGACCAGGCCGGTATAAGGCAATCCATCCATAGTCAGCACATAGGACTCGCCATCCACGCCGCGCATCTGGCCCGCAAGAATCCGCGCCGCCGTGGTGGTACTGGTGCCCATGCCGTCACCGACGAACATGATGACGTTCCTGGCTTTTTTCACATTTTGTTTGACGGAAAGGCGATGCGTGAGATCGGCTTGCGCAGCCCTGTAGTAAGAACTGCCATCATCGACTGGCGCGGTTTGCGCGAAGGACGAAGTCCCGCCAACAAGTGTGGCCGCCAGGGAGAGAGCAAGGGCTTTTAACATCATGTCATCCTTTGTTTATGTGACGTAACTACCGCCAAAGTGTGACATGAATAAGTATGATCAGAGGCGCTGACATCACCCGGCTGACAGTTAAATCATTGTTGAGAACACCTGTTTCCCAAATCCTTACCTCCGTGCCTGCTCGAAGGCGTAACCCGCCTTTACCAACGTGGCCTCGCTTCACCTCGGCCCAAGGAAGCTTAAACCCACCGGCAAACCCTGGACGACGCCTGTGGCAAACGTCAGGTGTCAGGTGCAGACAGCCCGAGGTTGCCGGCAACTTTGTCGCCGACGGGCCGCGCAAGCCTGTAGCCTCTACAGCCCCTCGACCTTCGGCTTGCCGTCCTTGGGCATGTCCGTCAACGGAGTCATGGGCGGCGCCAGGGGCGACAGGGTTTCCCGGCTAAAGCCGATCAGGTCGCCGACCGACTGAGTCACCGCCAGGTTATAGCCTTCCACCGTCATCGACAGGTCGTTACGGCGGATGGGGGCCTCACGTGTGATGTAGCGCGACGCAACGACCGCCCGGTCGGATTGACGGATAATGCGGGCGTCAAGCGCGACGACAACCACCGGCCGGTTGCGGACATAGCGGGTCTCGAAGCTGCGCACCGCCACATCCAGGCGATAGGCCGCCGCTGACCGGCCACGCGTGTCAAGGCGGATATTGCCGCCACTGCGGGCGTAGCCGGCGGTGACCGCTTCACTGAACAGCGCCTGCGCGCCGGACGCCCAGCGCGAATTGGCGACATAAGACACCTCGTTGTCCTCAACCGTCATGATGCCGTCGCCGGCGCTGCCGGGCGGGAAGACGATGGCCCCGACAGACAGGGCTACGGGCACGCCCTGAAGTTGTGCCGGCGGGGTTTCGACCAGGCTGGCGTCATAGGCGAAGCGGTACATTTGCACCGGATCCGTCTTGGGGAACAAGGTGATGCAACTGCTCAGGCCCAGGGCCGCTGTGGCCAGTAGGGGGAGGAGGAAGCGTCTCATTCGCTCACCTTTCTTTGCTTGGCGGCCGGTTTGGTGACCAGGCCTTGCGGATCTTGCTGCACCGACTCGACCAGCAGTTTCAGCGATTCCGAGGCTTCGTTCAGGTTTTCGAGGCTTTCCTGCATCTGCGGCAAGGTCTGGGTATTGATTTGATCGGCCGGCGCCTTGACGGAGTCGGCCAGAACAGCGACCCGGTCGGCGGCACTGGCCAGCTTTTCGGTGGCGACGTTGATCTTCTCCAGCGTCTCCGGCATCTTCTCGCTCATCATGCCGTCGGTCGAGTTGGCCAGCCGGGTGACCGCATCGGCCGCCTGGCCGGCGCTGATGATGGCCTCGTGCGCATCATCCAGCATCTGCTGGCGGCTGTCGATATCGGCCGTGATGCTCTGGAGGTTGTCGAGTGTAGCGGAAAAGGTCTTGATGTTGCGGTCCGACAGCAGACGGTTGACCCGATCCAGGCTTTCATAGGTCTTTTCGATCACCGACCCTGAGCCCTGCAGCAACTTGGCCAGGGCACTTTCTTCGGAACGAATGACGGGCGGCGGGCCGCCCGGCTGACGTTTGAGCAAGGGGGAACTGGCTGTGCCGGGCGATATCTGCATGTAAAGCAGGCCGGTAATGCCCTGGGGTTGAAGGGTCGCAATCGAGTCGACACGAATCGGCGTCTCACTTTCCAGCTTGATGCGGGCGAAAACCTGAGCCGTATTGGCCTTGCCCAGTCGCAGCGAGATCACTTCACCGACCTTGATGCCGTTGAAATGGACCTCTGACCCCTTGTTCAGAAAGTCGACAGGCTGGTTGAATTCGACGTCATAGACGCCGTAATCCTGGTTGAAGTCGAACTTGATGAACCAGAAGGTGAAGCCAAGCAGAATCAGCGCCATAACAAAGGTGACGAGACCGACAAAAGCATAGTGCGCCTGGCGTTCCATAGCGTAGCTCCTTACCTCTTCACCCGCCCTCTGGGGCCATGAAAATATTCATGAATCCAGGGGTGATCGGATTTTTCCAACACCTCGATACGATCCTTCAGCACAACGTGACGGTCGGCCAGAACGGCGATCTCGTCACAGATGGCATAGAGACTATCAAGATCATGCGTAATCATAAAGACCGTCAGGCCCAGACTGTCGGCCAGACCGCGGATCAATTCGTCGAAGGCCGCCGCCCCGATGGGATCAAGGCCGGCGGTCGGCTCATCGAGGAAGATCAGTTCGGCATCGACCGCCAACGCCCGCGCCAATGCAGTGCGCTTGATCATTCCGCCCGACAGTTCCGAGGGCATCAGGTCGGCGGCGCGCAGCGGCAAGCCAGCCATCGACATCTTGAGCAGCGCCACCGAGCGCGCTTCGCGGGGACTGAGACGCGTGAATTCCAGGATGGGCGTCATGATGTTTTCGGCCACGCTGAGGGTCGAGAACAGGGCGCCGCTCTGGAACAGGACGCCCGTCTTGGCGCGGATCGCCTGGGCCTGAGCCGGCTTGGCGTCCATCAGCTTTTGGCCGAACAGGTGGATTTCGCCGCTGAGCGGCCGTTGCAGCCCGAGGATCGAGTTGAGCAACACCGTCTTGCCCGAGCCCGAGCCGCCGACCACGCCCAGAACCTCGCCGCGCTTGACCACGAGGTCGAGGTCCTGGTGGATGACGTGGTCACCGAAGCGATTGTTCAGCTTTTCGATGACGACGGGATCATCGCCCTGGCCACTCTTCGGCTTGGCGACGTGGTTCAGGCTCAGCTTGTCGCGCGCCTTGCCGCTGTCTTGCGCCGGAGTCTCGATATCTTGGGGTTCCTCGCTCATCACATCGTGAACCCGTTGAAGAGGATGGCGAACAAGGCATCCAGCATGAAGACCAGAAAAATCGACTGAACCACGGCCGTGGTGACCTGGCGGCCCAGGCTGAGCACGTCGTCCTTGACCTGCATGCCCTGCCAGCAGCCGACGATCGCGATGGTGGCGGCGAAAAACGGCGGACGGACGATGCCGACGAAGAAGTTGTAGAAGGGCACATAGTCCTGGACGCGCTGGAGGAAGGTCGACGGTCCGGCGCCCAACGTACTCCAGATGGCCAACATGCCGCCGAACAGCATGCCCAGGGTCGACAGGAAGGTGATAAAGGTCGACATGAAGACCAGGGCGATGAGCCGCGGTATGATCAGGGCTTCGTAAGGATCTATGCCCATGACGCGCATGGCGTCGATCTCCTGGTTCATCTTCATCGCGCCGACTTCGGCGGCAAAGGCCGACGCTGAACGCCCTGCCAGCAGGACCGCCGTCACCAGCGGGGCAAATTCTCTCAGCGCAAACATGGCGACCATATCAATGGCGAAGATGCCGCTGCCGAACTGATTCAGTTGCAACACGCCGATAAAGCCCAGAACGCCACCGATAAAGATGCTGGTCATCAGGACGATAGGAATGGCCTCGATGCCGGCGCGCTGCATGACATTGACCAGGGCCGCCCAGCGCAGGCTCCCCGGCTTCGCCACGGACATCATCAGCTGGGCAATAATGTGGCCCATAAAGACTGACTGTGCCATGAAGCCGGTCTTGAACCGCGTCGCCAGTTTGCCAAGCTTGACAAGCCCGAAGTAGAAGGGATGCAGCCAGAGCTTGGTCGGCTCGGGATTTTCGCGCGCGTACTGCGAAATGGGCACGGCGTGACTTCCGACGATACCGTACAGGCGGGCAAAGTTTTCCTGACCCGTGAATATCTCACCTTGCAGTCGTTCATTCAGAGCGTTGCGCAAGACGTAGGCGCCGGCGGTATCCAGGGCTTCGAGCTGGCTTGCGTCGACGGTCAGGGTCTCATAGGGTTTCAGCGCCTGGCGCAGGCGCTCGCCCAGGCCCTCGATGTGGGTAACAATCCAGTTCCCCTTCGGACGCAGAACTGCCCCTCCGCCCTCACCGGCATCTACCGCGAAGTCAGCCCTGAGAGATGTCTGTTTAGCCTTCGGCATCGGGGTTAAGGACTCTTTTCGCAAGCCTTCTAGAGCGCAATCCGATAAAGTGGACACCACTTTTCGGAAAAATTGCGCGACAAAACAAAAACTTAGAGCGGGGTTTTGAGTCCATCAAAACTCATCCCGCTCTGGTGACCGCACCATTTTAGATGAGGTATATGCATAAAATGGCAAGACTGTAGCGGCGCAAACGGTACACCACCTATTGCCTTTAGAGCGATTCCCTCAAGTTCCTAACTATTGGGAACGAGCCTGACGCGATAAATGCCCTTCAATCCTTCCGGCTCGACGGGTTTGCCCTTGCGCACAACCTCGATCCGGCCCTGGCGCGCCAGACCGACAATCACCGCCCGTACCTTGGGTAGTTCGCGCTGCCAGTTTTCGGCGCTTATCGCCTTGGCAACGTCGTTGGGGCTGATGGACTCGTGGCTTCGCACCTGCGATAAGAGCGCCAAAAGTGTCTCTTCGGCCAGTTGGGACATGGATGCGAACTCCGGAGTGGGTAAAATGGCAAGTCTGACGACCGTCACCGAAGGTCCCTTTGCCGGCTGGTTCAGGGCTGAACCGGGCGACACCTTCAATGGCCTGATTGGCGCCTATTATTACGACACCTCCGATCCCGCCAGTGTCAAAGTCGCTTTCCAGGCGGAAAAGCGCCATTTGAACGGCGGCGGCAGCGTCCACGGCGGCTGCCTGCTGACTATGGCCGACACATCACTGTTCGTCTTCGCCATACCGCACCTGGGCGACGGCGCAGCGGTGACTCTGCAACTGGACGCCCAGTTTCAGGCGCCGGGTCGCGAGGGCGATATCATTGTCGCGACGGGCGAAATCACCCGCGCCGGCCGGACGGTCATCTTCGGCCGCGGTGAATTGCGCTGCGACGACAAACTGCTTCTGAGCTTTACCGGCATCCTGGCGCGGAAGAAGAGCAAGCCCCAGGGCGACGCATGATGAACGAAGAGCGTTTGAGAATGCGCGACGGCGGGCAACTTCCACCTGAGATGTTGGCGCAGCTAAAGCGACTTGTGGCGAAGCGAAACAACGATATTGACACCCGCGACATGCGCGAAGTTAGCGATTGGTCGAACGCCTTCGTTGGAAAACATTTCCGACAGATGGGAAGGCGTTCCTGAATCGACAGGCGTCGTTTAAAGTCATACTTCATGACCATAGGAAATGGCTCATCTTATTCGTTGCTATGTCAAACGCCATCGTCACACCGCCGTTGAGAACCGGCAGCACGTTCAAAAAGCATAGATGGGTGTAATCAACTTGTGACTTTGCCAGGACGATCGAATGGGTACCTGATCCGTATTTGGCACCAAGATGCTAGCGTGCTATCGGTCCACTAACATCTCGAGCCTGACACGTGAATGGACTACATCAAAGACTTCTGGGGTAAGGCGCGGCCGACAGAAACGTCCAAAACCGACTGGCACCCCCTCGCCTATCACAGTCTTGACGTGGCCGCGGCCATGCAGGCCCTGTTGCAGTTGCGCCCCCAAATCCTCAATGCCATTAGCCGCAGTTGTGGCTTGGGCCGCGACGAAACCCTTCGCCAGCTTGTCCTGGTGGCCGCGCTACACGACATTGGCAAGTTTGCCGAAAACTTCCAGTGCAAGGTGCCGGACCTGGCGGCCAGGCTGGGGCATCAATCGGCGCCTGACGGAGCACAGGCCTGGGCGACGGACGACCACGGCCGTGTCGGCTACTGCCTGTGGACGGAACACTACGCCCGCTCGGTTTCGAAGGGCTTTGACCTCTGGTTACACGCGGCCTTCTCGCATCACGGCACCCCTGTAGAGGACGGGGTCAAACTCAGCAATGTGATGTCCGCAACAAGCCGGCAGGCGGTGGAGGACTTTATCAAGGCTGTCATGGTCTTGTTGGGCCCCGCTTCATCTCAGGCGCACGACAAGACGGCGCGCACATCGGAAACCTGGCGCGTTGCCGGCCTGGTTACGCTGGCCGATTGGATCGGTTCCAACGTCGAGAACGATTGGTTCCCCTACGAAGATACAGCCTTCACCCTTGAGTCCTATTGGCCCCGGGCATGCGCGAAAGCCAAAAATGCGCTGGGCGAAACCCGCCTCGCGGAGGCCATGGCCGCCACGGCCTTTGATCTCTCCACCTATCTGGGCCCTGAAGCCCAAGCCACCCCGCTTCAGGCTTGGGCCCAGGCCCAAGCCCCCAGCGCAGGGCCAAATCTCTATATTATCGAGGATCTGACCGGTGCCGGAAAAACCGAAGCCGCGCTTATCCTGGCCAACCGCCTGATGCAGGGCGGGGCGGCCGAAGGCCTCTATTGGGCCCTGCCCAGCATGGCGACAGCCAACGGGCTGTATGAGCGGGTGCGGCAGGGTTACAGACGCCTGTTCGCCGACGGTCCGGAGGCATCGCTGGTTCTGGCCCATAGCGCCCGCGATCTGAATATGGGATTTCAGGCCTCGCTTGGCAGCGGCCATGTTCACCCTGGGCTCAAAGGCGCCAATGAGCTTCCCGCCGAAGCCCATTGCGCTGCCTTTGTCGCCGAGGACCGCAAAAAGACCTTCCTGGCCCAGATCGGGGTGGGTACGGTGGATCAGGCTCTCTTGGCTGTCCTACCCGTTCGCCATCAGGCCTTGCGACTGGCCGCCCTGTCTCGACGCGTCCTGGTGATCGACGAGGCGCACAGTTTCGATCCCTACATGAACAAGGGCTTGGAAGCGCTGATTGGATTCCACACCGCCCTGGGCGGCTCGACCATAATCCTGTCCGCCACCCTGACCCAAAAGTTAAAGGGCCGATTCATAAAGGCGTTCGGCGCACCACAACCGCCGAGCCTGTCCCAGGCCTTCCCGTTGGTGACGCATATCAACAGCGAAAAGGTCCTGATCGAACAACCGGTAGACGTCGCGCGCGGAACGCGACGGGATCTCAGCATCTGTCGTTTCGACAACCCGGACTCGGCCATGGCGGATTTGCTGTCAAAAGCGTCCGAGGGCGCCTGCGCGGTCTATGTCCGCAATACAGTCGCCGACGCCATGACAGCATTCCATCAACTGCGCGCGGCCGCGCCCGAAGGCGTGACCGTTCACCTGTTTCACGCCCGCTTTACCCTTGGCGACCGGATCTCCCGCGAAAACAGGGTCCTGGACTTACTGGGTAAACAGAGTACGCCCGACACGAGACGCGGCCAGATTATCATCGCCACCCAGGTCGTCGAACAATCGCTCGACCTCGACGCCGACTACATGGCCACGGATCTGTGCCCGATAGATTTGCTGATTCAACGCGCCGGGCGGCTTCACCGCCATGATCGCCCAGGCCGGTCGGAACCACAATTGTGGCTGGTGGGGCCGCAAGCCAACGACGACGCAACGGAGACCTGGTACAGCGCGCTGTTCCCCAAGGGGCAATATGTCTACCCCAATGTCGGCCAACTCTGGCGCACGATGCGGGTCATTACGCGCGCCGGCGGATTGATGCTGCAATCGGGCTCACCCCGCGACTTGATCGAGCCGGTCTTCGGCGACGATCTCGATATACCGCCGACGCTGGAGGCGCAAAGCCAGAAGGCAGAAAGCCAGGGCCAGGCCGACAGCGCCGTAGCACGGCTGAATTTTCTCGATCCGACCCAAGGTTTCGAACGCGGCAGAGGCGCGTGGGACTCGGATACGCGGACACCAACGCGGTTAGGGGAGCCGACGCTTACACTGAGATTGGCCAAATGGGCAGATGGCGTCTTGGCGCCATGGGCGACGGCTGAGACGCCGCATCTGCGCTGGCGGCTGTCGGAAATAACGATCAGGGGCGGTTTGTGCGCAGAGACCTTAGCGCCCGACGCTGTCTGTGAACAAGCCATAGCCACCGCGCAAGCCCGATGGCCGCAACGCTATGATCCACCGCCGATTCTGGCCATGACGGCGCGGGAAGACAGCGTTTGGCATGGTCGGATCAGGGATCAGAAAGGTCGGGAGCGCGTCGCCACCTATTCAACTTTAGGCGGCCTGACCCTATAGGAACGTCTATTTGGTTGAAAATTCGCAGAATCATGATGCCGTGCGGGGAAACGCTGTCAGGGTGCTCTCATGCCTTTTAATCTTTTGCACGACCCTTGGCTGGAAGTCCGGCGACGTTCGGGACGTCGCGACCAAATCCGGCCGTGCGATGTCACCAACGATGTTCTGAACGATCCGATCGTGGCACTGGATTTTCCGCGGCCCGACTGGAACGCCGCCGTAACCGAGTTGCTGATCGGGCTGATGTTTATCGCTCTGGCCTGCGATAACGAAGACGACTGGGCCGAACATTTCCGCAGCCCGCCTTCGCCCGACACCCTGCTACAAAAGCTGTCGCCCTTTTCGCCCGCCTTCAACCTTGATGGCGACGGCCCGCGCGCTTTTCAGGACTTCGACGACCTGGCCGCGCAGGATCCAAAACCGGTTAGCGGGCTCTTGATCGAAGCACCGGGTGAAAACGCCCTCAGAAACAATTCCGACCTGTTTATCAAGCGCGATACGGTGACAGCGCTTGGCCTGCCCTATGCGACGGCGGCGCTGATCACCTTGCAAACCTATGCGCCCTCAGGCGGCGCGGGACACCGCACCTCCCTGCGCGGCGGCGGCCCCCTTACGACCCTGGTCACGCCCCTGCGCACCGGCGAAACCGTGGCTACCCTGTGGGATCGCCTTTGGGCCAATGTCCCGGCGCGAGATGGGGAATTCACCATCGAACCGTCGCGTCTGTTTCCGTGGATCAGCCCAACACGTACGTCGGTCAAGGACGCGATGGTGACACCGGAAGATCAGCCGCTGGGCCTGTGCTTTTTCGCCTGTCCGCGCCGCCTCCGCCTGATCTTCGCCGACGGCCGGTGCAGCCTGAGCGAAGCAACCGGCCCCGTCGTACTGGAATACCGTACGCAAAACTACGGCGCCAACTATGTCGGATGGCTTCACCCGCTTTCGCCCTATCGCAACGACAAGAAATCCGGTGCCCTGCCGCTGCACCCCAATTCCGGGCCATCCGACTATGGCGATTGGCTGGCCTGGTGGGGCTTCAATGGCGATGCCGCCGAAAGCGTCAAGCTGTGGAAGGCGCGACGGCTGGAGGTCAAGGGCGAGTTGGCCAATGACGGCATGATCGCCTTTGGCTTCGATATGGACAATATGAAGGCCCGGCAATGGCTGGATGCCCGTCTGCCCTGGGTGCCGGTCGATAACCAAGCCCTGAAAGCCACCTTGCAAGCCTTGATTTCTGCCGCCGACGAGGCCGCGAAAGCGGTACGCTTTGCGTGCAAGCTGGCGCTCTATGGTCAAAAGCAAGGCGACGGCAGTTATCGCTTGCCCGAAACCCTGCCGATGGACGCCCTGCAAACGCCGGCGCAACAGGTGTGGCAAGAAACACAAGGCGACTTCGAACGCCAGCTTGATGAAATGCTGGAACGGGCGCAAAGCGATCAGCCCGACCTGGACCTTCGCGAAGCCTGGCTGAAATTCCTTCGCCGAACCTCGGTGTCCGTGTTCGATGCTTTTGTCGATATCGACGGTCTGACCGATACCGATCCCCGGCGGCTTTTGTATGCGCGAGGTCAATTGAACAACGGCTTTAACCGGGTACGCACTGCCTTGGGCCTGGTCGTAGCCAAATCCACGAAGGAGGTTGCCTGATGAGCGATCTGAAACAGAAATTCGACACATGGTGGCGCGAACTGGCCGACCCCAGCCATAACGGCCTCAACCGCAAACGCGCCGACATGGCGCATTTGCGCCGTATCAGCCTCATCGAGGATGGCGATGGTGGTGAGCCCGACGTGGTGGCAGCGATGGGGATCGACGCCTTCAGAGATCTTCATAAACTTATCAAACCCAGCCCAAAAGACGAGGCCGATCTGGTGACCTGCGCCTACGTCCTGGCGCATATCCGCGATCGATCCAGCCTGCATCCGGCCGCAGCCCTGGGACACGGCGATCCGCCAAGGATGAACCCAACGGCTTTCTTGAGCCTCATGCGGGCCGAAACGACGGGCGATTTGTTCGAACAAGCACGACGCATGGCTGCCCTGTTGAAGGGCGAGGCCGATGCCGCCGAATTGGCGACCTCGCTCTATCTGTGGCGGCGAAAGCCCGAGATCCGCCGCGAATGGGCGCGCCGGTATTACGGCCTGGACCGCCATGGCCACGAACTCGCGTCCGCACCGGCGCAAGCCTGATCTCTTTTCCAATAGGACCTGTCATGTCACACTTTATTCAACTTCATATCCTGACCACCTATGCCGCCGCGAATCTGAACCGCGACGATACGGGTAAGCCCAAGACGCTGAAATTCGGCGGCGCCGAGCGCCTGCGGATCTCGTCCCAAAGCCTTAAGCGCGCCTTTCGCCAATCGGACGTGTTCGCCGATCTCTTGCCCGTCGCGTTGGGCACGCGTTCGACCGCCTTTGCCGAGGCCCTGGTCAAGGCCTTAACAGCACGCGGCCTGCGCCCTGATGACGCCATCAAGCGCGCCGAAGCCGTCATCGACAATGACAAGCTGGGCAAGGTAAAGAAAGGTCAGGCACGGACCGAGCAACTGGTGCATCTGGGACCGGACGAGTTGTCGTTGCTCAACGACCTGGCCGACCGGTTGTCCGGGCCTGATATGCCCGATCTCAAAGGCCTGACTGTCCTCAAGGATAAGCCGCGCGCCGCCGACATCGCCATGTTCGGGCGGATGCTGGCCGACAATTCGCGCTTTAATGTCGAGGCGGCGGTTCAGGTAGCCCACGCCTTTACCACCCACCGCGTGACCGTAGAAGACGACTACTATACAGCCGTCGACGACATCAAGAATGCAGATCAGGACCAGGATCGCGGCGCCGGCTTTATTGGCGTCCAGCAATACGGCGCCGGACTGTTCTATCTGTATGTCTGCATCGATGCCAATCTTTTGGTGGCCAACCTGTCCGGCGACAAGCCGCTGGCCAAGGCGACACTTGAGGCCCTGATACGCTCGGTCACCACAGTCAGCCCGACAGGCAAGCAGAACGCGTTCGCCAGCCGCGCCAAAGCCAGCTACGTACTCGAAGAAATCGGCGAGGAATCCCCGCGCAGCCTGGCCTCGGCATTTCAGACCCCCGTGGGTGCCGACGGAAAGAACGACTTTTTCGCAGATTCCGTGTCCCGACTTAGCGATTTGAAAGCGGGGTTCGCCAAGGCCTATGGCGAGAAGCTCGACTCCCACATTCTGGCGGTCGGAGATCCGGAGTCGCAAACCCTGAGCGACCTCGTTACCGCCGCCCAGGCGGTGATCGATCGGATTTAGAGCCATGACCCGCGAGTATCTGCTGTTTCGCCTAAGCGGTCCGATGGCTGCCTTTGGCGACATCACGGTCGGCGAACGCCGCAGCCTGTGGGACGCGCCGTCGAAATCCGGAGTCCTCGGGCTGGTCGCCGGTGCGATGGGCTTCACCCGCGACGATCATGACGCGTTGCTGGACCTGGATGCGACACTTGGCTTTGCCGTGCGTCTGGATAGCCCTGGTTATCCCCTGCGTGATTACCATACCGCCCAGACCCCGACCGAAGCCGCGCGCAAACGCCTTCATAAGGCCGGCGCGAGCACAAGCACCCGCAAAAATGACCTGGTGGCCGATGACCTCAACACCGTCCTGTCGGAACGGATGTATCGCCTGGAGTCGGTTTCAACGGTCGCTCTGTGGCAAAAGCCGGATCAGAATGCCGACCTTACCCGCGTCGAGGCGGCTTTGAAACGGCCGGTCTTTGCGCCCTATCTGGGACGCAAGGCCTGCCCTCTGAGCGCTCCACCTCGTCCGCGCCGCCTGACCTGCGACAGACTGCTGACAGGATTTGGCGCCTACGACGCGGTTGAGGAGGTTACCCGCCTGGCTCTGAAAACGCCGCGCCTGGACTCAGCCCGGGTGTGGTTCGAATTCGAGGCGGGGCTGACTGTCGAAGAGGCGGATGCCAAGGAAATTCGCCTGCGCCGCGACGGCCTGCGCAACCGCGCGCTTTGGCAATTTTCCGACCGCCGCGAGGGCCGTCTGGAATGGTCGGATATCCCGGTCGGTACGGCTGCGGAGGACGCGGCATGAGCTTTTTTACCCTGGCCCAGTTGCGCCATGATACCCAGCAAGCCCGTGCCTTCGCCCGTCAGGCTCACGACGACCCGAAGCTGGACGGCGGACACCGCCTGATCTGGCGACTGTTTGCCGAGGATCCCGAGGCAAAACGTGATTTCATCTTTCGCCTGTCCGAGCGCGGCCGGTTCCTGATCGTGTCGGAGCGCCAACCCGTGTTCGACGACCGCGTCTGGGAGATCAGGACCAAACCCTACGCGCCATCTGTATCGACCGGCCAGCGCTATGGCTTTGGCCTGCGCGTCAATCCAACGATCGCCGTCTCCCAGGCGGACCGCAAACCTAGCCTGCGGGTCGATGTCCTGATGCGGGCCAAACGCGACAACGGTGGCGCGCTCACCGCGGAAGCGCGCGAAACTGTAGCGCTTGACTGGCTGGGTCAGAAACTGAGCCGGTGCGGCGCCGTCATCGATCCTGCCTATAGTCAGGTGTTGGATTATGCCCAAATCCATCCGCCGCGCAAAGCCAGCCGAACGCCGGCGACAATTTCGGTGATTGACGCCGAGGGCGTCCTGACCGTTAGCGATCCCGTGCACCTGCAAAGGGCTCTGCTGTCGGGCATTGGTCACGGCAAGGCCTTCGGACTTGGGCTTCTGCTGCTGCGGCCCCTGGGAGCATAGGCGATGGCCACGCCCGACTATATCCCCCTGCGTCCGATCCCCCTCAAAGACCGTTCGGCGATCGTCTTTCTGGAATATGGCCAACTTGATGTTATCGACGGCGCCTTCGTTCTCGTCGATCAGAACGGCGTGCGGGTCCAGATCCCGGTCGGTGGCCTGGCCTGCCTGATGCTCGAACCGGGCACGCGGGTGTCCCACGCCGCGGTTGTCCTGTGCGCCCAGGTCGGGTGTCTGCTGGTCTGGGTCGGCGAAGGCGGTGTCAGGCTCTATGCGGCTGGACAGCCCGGGGGTTCGAAGGCGGAAAAGCTGTTGTTTCAGGCGCGCAACGCTCTCGATGATGGCGCACGTCTCAATGTCGTGCGCGAAATGTATCGGCGCCGCTTCGATGAAGATCCCCCCGCCCGCCGAAGCGTTGATCAGCTCAGAGGCATGGAGGGCGTACGTGTGCGTGAAATCTACAAACGCCTGGCCCAAAGGCACGGCGTTACGTGGAAGGCGCGCAACTATGACCAGAGCGATTGGGGCGGCGCCGATATCCCCAATCGCTGCCTGTCATCGGCGACGGCCTGTCTATACGGTCTGTGTGAAGCGGCCATACTGGCGGCAGGCTATGCCCCGGCCATAGGCTTTCTGCATCGCGGCAAACCGCAAAGCTTTGTCTATGATATTGCCGACCTCTATAAGTTTGAAACGGTCGTCCCCATTGCCTTTGCAACCGCTGCCAAGATCGAAAGAGGCTCGACCGACCAACGCCAGCCCGAACGTCAGGTGCGCATCGCCTGCCGCGATATGTTTCGCAAATTCGGACTGCTGGAAAAGATTATTCCCGACATAGAACAGATTTTACTGGCCGGCGGTTTGACCCCACCTGACACCGCTGAAGATGCACCCGAAGCGGCAGAGCCCGCGATCCCGCGCCAGGAGGCTTCCGGCGATGATGGTCATCGTAACTGAAAACGCACCACCGCGACTGCGCGGACGGTTGGCGTTGTGGCTGGCGGAAGTTCGAGCCGGTGTCTATGTCGGGGTCTATTCGCGCCGCATGCGCGAGCGTATATGGTCAGAAGTCAGCCAGATGATCGGCGATGGCAATGCGGTGATAGCCTGGAGCGCACCCACCGATTCCGGATTCGCTTTTGAAGCCGTAGGCTCCAACCGTCGTGAACCCGCGGACTTCGATGGCCTGACACTCGTCAGATTTATGCCGCCGCAAAGGGATCCGAACGCACCACTGTTCTAAGGTATCAAAATACCGCCAGGAACGAATGGTGAATGTTGGTGAATCTTTGACATTGTAAATTCTTCACGCTTTCAATAGCTTTCAGCATGTCTGGTCCCCGCCCACGCGGGGATGAACCGGCAAATAAAACTTTTGACTGCGGTTCCTACACCTGGTCCCCGCCCACGCGGGGATGAACCGCGTGCGGCCCCTGATGTTCATCCGCTACTGGCCTGGTCCCCGCCCACGCGGGGATGAACCGGGGCTGTCCTCAACGGACTGACCCGGCGCCGCCTGGTCCCCGCCCACGCGGGGATGAACCGCAATCGACAAACAGCGGTTTATTGTCGCAAATCTGGTCCCCGCCCACGCGGGGATGAACCGAGTGAATCCGAGTCCGATAGCACTGGCCAGTGCTGGTCCCCGCCCACGCGGGGATGAACCGTTCTTGTTGCCATGATCGGCAACAAATCGGCCCTGGTCCCCGCCCACGCGGGGATGAACCGGGTTATACCTTTCCGGCCTATGCCGCAAACCCCTGGTCCCCGCCCACGCGGGGATGAACCGCCTGAATCGTGAACTGATTGCATATCATCTTCCTGGTCCCCGCCCACGCGGGGATGAACCGGAGGCTCTTGACAGTGCAGGCTCAGTCGCAGGCTGGTCCCCGCCCACGCGGGGATGAACCGTCATACTGACACAGTGCACAAATCAGGGGGAACTGGTCCCCGCCCACGCGGGGATGAACCGTCAATTTTGGCCGCAACGGTGAGCGGCGAACCCTGGTCCCCGCCCACGCGGGGATGAACCGAGCATTATATCGAGTTGGCTAGGGCTGGCCGGCTGGTCCCCGCCCACGCGGGGATGAACCGCGACAATTTGTCCACACGTTGGGCTGTCGCGCCTGGTCCCCGCCCACGCGGGGATGAACCGCACACGCCGGTTGAGGTTGCGCCTCGCTGCGACTGGTCCCCGCCCACGCGGGGATGAACCGCGCGCCCGCTGGCCACAACGTTGACGCCCGGACTGGTCCCCGCCCACGCGGGGATGAACCGGCTTTTTACTCTCGGAGACTACAAATGACTAACTGGTCCCCGCCCACGCGGGGATGAACCGGGCGATTTAATGTCACAAATCGAGGGTTCGAGCTGGTCCCCGCCCACGCGGGGATGAACCGACATCAGCACCGCACCACGCGACGGGCAAACCCTGGTCCCCGCCCACGCGGGGATGAACCGTCGTGTCAGATTGTGGGCGGCTTTCTGAAATACTGGTCCCCGCCCACGCGGGGATGAACCGCTGCTGCTCGCCGCTGGATCGACGGCGCGTATCTGGTCCCCGCCCACGCGGGGATGAACCGGTTGCGCCTCGCTGCGATCTCACGACCAGCGTCTGGTCCCCGCCCACGCGGGGATGAACCGGCAGGTCGACGCAGATGCCCGCGTCGTTCATCCTGGTCCCCGCCCACGCGGGGATGAACCGGTATTAACGTTCGTCATTTTGTAGTCTCCGAGCTGGTCCCCGCCCACGCGGGGATGAACCGACCTAGCACGCCACCCGATGTGGCGCGCCGTCCTGGTCCCCGCCCACGCGGGGATGAACCGCAAAAGCGCTTAAGCGATCGCTGGGTTAACCCCTGGTCCCCGCCCACGCGGGGATGAACCGCGAACGTGTCTCGGTGTCTGTGTCTGGGGTGGCTGGTCCCCGCCCACGCGGGGATGAACCGACCCTTGTCAGGGCTGGTACGACCGGGACCGCCTGGTCCCCGCCCACGCGGGGATGAACCGAACGTCATGGCCATGTTGATCAGCTCGAACGACTGGTCCCCGCCCACGCGGGGATGAACCGCCTGGGGAGCTGCGGTGGTTCACGACCCTGGGCTGGTCCCCGCCCACGCGGGGATGAACCGCTAGTCGGCCCGGCAGGGACCGGCAAAACCACCTGGTCCCCGCCCACGCGGGGATGAACCGACCACACGGCGGATTCTATCAAGTCGCTGGAACTGGTCCCCGCCCACGCGGGGATGAACCGTTAGTCGGTGGACGGTTGCCAAACAGATGGCGCTGGTCCCCGCCCACGCGGGGATGAACCGCCGTCACCCGTCACCCGTCGATCTCGATGCCGCTGGTCCCCGCCCACGCGGGGATGAACCGAACCCCTCTTTTTCGCCGCCGGTGTCCCAAGCCTGGTCCCCGCCCACGCGGGGATGAACCGACTTCTGCCGCCTGGCCGCAGGAGATGGTCGACTGGTCCCCGCCCACGCGGGGATGAACCGATACAGTGACCCAATTCGATTGCGGTATCCCGCTGGTCCCCGCCCACGCGGGGATGAACCGCCCGACATCGAGCGCTACCGGGCCCTCGAGGGCTGGTCCCCGCCCACGCGGGGATGAACCGCGCGCTGCACAAATCAGCGCCGCCTGCCTGATCTGGTCCCCGCCCACGCGGGGATGAACCGGCCTTGCAAGAGGAATGGGACGCAATGGCGATCTGGTCCCCGCCCACGCGGGGATGAACCGCATCTTGGTGTATCCGGCCCGGTCAGCCGCGCCTGGTCCCCGCCCACGCGGGGATGAACCGGCGTTTGACGTGTGTGGTGTAAATAATCGTGTCTGGTCCCCGCCCACGCGGGGATGAACCGGCCCTTGTAGTGGCCGGACGAGATGCCGCGCCCTGGTCCCCGCCCACGCGGGGATGAACCGGTTTACGACGTCAGCTATGAAAGCGCGCTGAGCTGGTCCCCGCCCACGCGGGGATGAACCGGCATGACGGATTCCTTGACCTGCCGACTAATGCTGGTCCCCGCCCACGCGGGGATGAACCGGCCCTGAGGTCGAAGGCCCTGAGGTCGAAGGCCTGGTCCCCGCCCACGCGGGGATGAACCGGCCAAGCATGGCGGCAAGCTCCACCTGATTGTCTGGTCCCCGCCCACGCGGGGATGAACCGAGTGAATCCGAGTCCGATAGCGCTGGCCAGGGCTGGTCCCCGCCCACGCGGGGATGAACCGACGATTCAACCGTCTTGGCCTGACCTGCGGAACTGGTCCCCGCCCACGCGGGGATGAACCGCGTTCCTCCCGGTTCCGCCATCCACAAACGAACTGGTCCCCGCCCACGCGGGGATGAACCGACCGCGGACCCAGAGCTGATGGACAACCACAACTGGTCCCCGCCCACGCGGGGATGAACCGGCTCCATAGCCAGACACGCAACGATGTTTGCCCTGGTCCCCGCCCACGCGGGGATGAACCGCGCCCTCTGCCAGACCTTGGCCGATTTTCTTCCTGGTCCCCGCCCACGCGGGGATGAACCGAGGCGTGCCGTGTGGCAAATAGAGATGATGGACTGGTCCCCGCCCACGCGGGGATGAACCGCCCTCAGGCACGTCGTCGAAGTCCTTGACGATCTGGTCCCCGCCCACGCGGGGATGAACCGCACACGCCGGTTAAGGTTTCGGCGCGCGGCGACTGGTCCCCGCCCACGCGGGGATGAACCGCGGGGAGGGTTAGCCATTTGGTGTTACCTATTCTGGTCCCCGCCCACGCGGGGATGAACCGAGCGCAGCCGGTTTTTCCCCGGTATCGCGTCGCTGGTCCCCGCCCACGCGGGGATGAACCGGCTGCCATCGTGTCCACCCGCCGCCTGACGGTCTGGTCCCCGCCCACGCGGGGATGAACCGACCCTGAACCGGCTTTGATTGTCAAACCCGAACCTGGTCCCCGCCCACGCGGGGATGAACCGGCCTTATCCCCGACATCCTCCCCCTGAGAACCCTGGTCCCCGCCCACGCGGGGATGAACCGCCGCATGACCTCTGACGACCTCCTCAACCTGACTGGTCCCCGCCCACGCGGGGATGAACCGCCCAATTCTTTGTCATTGCGTTCTTCGCCCATCTGGTCCCCGCCCACGCGGGGATGAACCGCGCGAAAACCTATCATAGAGTCTATCCGACTCCTGGTCCCCGCCCACGCGGGGATGAACCGGCGGGATTGATCCCACCGGACCTTGCACGCCACTGGTCCCCGCCCACGCGGGGATGAACCGCGTCATCAGGTTGACACCGAGGGCCGACAGCGCTGGTCCCCGCCCACGCGGGGATGAACCGGCACGGCTGCCGCTATCACTGAGGGCAAGCGCCTGGTCCCCGCCCACGCGGGGATGAACCGGCGCCGGCGTACAATCCGCGCTCATACTCGGCCTGGTCCCCGCCCACGCGGGGATGAACCGGTCGATGGCCCGGAGGTCGATGGCCCGGAGGTCTGGTCCCCGCCCACGCGGGGATGAACCGTCGCCATTGTGGCGGCCGTCTTTGCGTGTTCTCTGGTCCCCGCCCACGCGGGGATGAACCGGGCTGCCGTGATCGCAAATGCCGTCAGTGAGGCTGGTCCCCGCCCACGCGGGGATGAACCGTTTAGGGTCTTGCAACAGATAAGGAAAACCGCCTGGTCCCCGCCCACGCGGGGATGAACCGCGCGATATTGTCCCGCTGGGCCTGCGCAACGGCTGGTCCCCGCCCACGCGGGGATGAACAGGCACAGCGCGAAATCGTGTCGCGCGGCGTGTCCTGGTCCCCGCCCACGCGGGGTGAACCTGGCGTCTTCACTGTTATCGCTTAAATGTGCCCCAATAAACTGATGGAGCACGAACAAGTGGCATTCGCCTCGGAAGATAGCCAAGATCAAGCACCGCTTGGGCGATAGGTGAAACGCCGCCAGGGCATTGCACGAAGGGTCAAATCTCCAGCGTCTTCGCCCGATCACGCATAGCGCCCAGCCACCGTTCAAGGTCTTGCAGCGAGTTGTCCGGCCGGAAACGGGCGATGCGGGCAAAGTCGAAGGCGCAAGCACAAACAATATCGGCTATGGTCAGCCGGTCGGCGGCAATGAAGTCCCGTCCGGCCAGGTGTGCATCCAGGCCGGCGCAAAACACGGCCGCACCTTCAAACATATAGTCGGCGACCGCCGTATTGGGCGTCTCCAGCACCGCCAGGGGCGCAGCCTTCAGGCGCGTCCCCAACATCAGGGGCGTTGCCAGGCGCTGTTCCAGGCGGCGGGTCCACATCTCGATATCAGCAATCTCGCGGGCGTCGTGGCCAAACAGGTTGGGTTGCGGATACAGGCTTTCGAGATAACGGCCGATGGCCACCGACTCGGCGATGACCGAGCCGTCGTCCAGTTCCAGCACCGGCAGGTGCGAAGACCCGGTTTTGGCCACCACCGGATGGGTACGGTGCTCCAGATTCATGATATCGATCTGGACCAGGCCGATATCGGTAATGCCCTTTTCCGCCATCACCCAGCGCACGCGCCGCGGATTAGGTGCATAGTCGGTCGTGTAGAGCTTCATCTGGCGCCTCCCGGCACATGCTTTTCAGGAACCTTTACAGCCCGTAGATGATATTTGGCAAGGCCCCGACAATGGCCGCCGACAGGACAGTCGCCAGGAAGCCGGCCGCCAGGGCCTTCCAGATCATGTTGAGGATTTCCGGACGGCGCTCCGGCATCAGCGCACCGTAACCGGCCACCGTTATCCCGACCGAGCCAACGTTGGCGAAACCGCACAGGGCATAGGTCAGCAGGATGCGCGTGCGCTCCGACATGCCCTCAACCGGCACGGCCGCCAGTTTGAGATAGGCCACAAACTCGGTCAGCACCATCTTGATGCCGAGGAAGCGCCCCGCCATGGCCGCTTCATCGGCCGGCACACCCATCAGCCAGGCCAGGGGCGTGAACACTATGCCCAGGATGCGCTCGATGGTGATGGGCTCACCACCGACATGGTAAAAACCGCTCAGCGCCGCATTGCCCAGCGCGACCAGGGCGACCATGACGATCAGGATGGCGGCAATGTGAACAGCAACGTTCAGGCCGTCGGTTGTACCTTTGGCGATGGCATCGATGGCACTGTCGTATTTCAGCGATGAAGTGTAGTCGACCTTTTCATGCTGGTGATTGACCAGTTCGGGCACGATGATTCGAGCCAGCAGGACCCCGGCCGGCGCCGAGACGATCGAAGCCGCCAGGATATGGCCGGCAGCATTGGGCAGGACGCCATTGAGGATCAGGACATAGGCGACCATGGTCGAGCCTGAGACATTGGCCATACCGATGACCAGCATCACGAACAGCTCCGACCGCGTCAGTTTGTCGAGATAGGCGCGGATGATGATCAGGCTTTCGACATTGCCGACAAATATACCCGCCGACACGCCCAGCGCCGAGGCGCCGCCCAGGCCGACGGCCTTTTCGAAAATGACGCCGAAAAAGCGGATAATGATCTTCAGTACGCCGATATGCCACAAAAAGGCCGCGAGGGCGCCGATCACCAGGATCAACGGCAGGACGCGCAGGGCAAAGACGAACAGGGCGCCTTCGTTGGCAACGACGTAGGGCTGAGCGCCCCCGCCCATGTAGCCAAAGACGAATTGCATGCCCTGGGCGGTGGAATCGGACAGGGCCTGCATGCCGTTGGAGATGCCGTCAAGCACCACATGGGCCTGGGGAATGGCGAACAACAGTAAAATCAGGACAATCTGTACGCCGATGGCGCCGAGCGTGAGGAAAATCGGAAAGCGTTTCTTGTTTTCCGACAGGCCCCAGCAGATGGCCAGGATGACAACGATGCCGAGCAGGCTCTGCAGGTTTTCCAGGCCATAATGGAACATGTACGCGATCCCCTTGATACGAAGGAAGTTATAATCCGTAGCATTCGTAACCTTGGCAAGGGATTTGTTTCCCGCAGGCTCCGGCGTGTGGTTTGCGCCACGCTGGACGCCGCTTCTGAAGCGATCTATATTGGATCATGAAATCGCTTTTGCTTGTCGCCACCCTCGCCGCATTCGCCTTCCCCGCGTGCGCCGCCCTGCCCGGCTACACCCCGCTCAGCGCCGCCGATCCCGTCGGCCGCATTTACGACTATACCCGCAGCAACCGCGACGGATCGCTGCCGGAACAGATCGTCGTCTACCGCAAGAGCGTCACCGAGGTCGCGGTTTTCAAGTCGGTCGAGGCCTGCACCACCGCGGCCTATGTCACCGCGCAACTCAATCCGCAAACCCTCGAAGCCACCACCCTCTATGCCGGAAAACTTAATCGCGACGGCAGCCAGAACGTCTTCGGCCGCCTGGATGTCGATCCGGCCACCCGGCTTATCTCGGCCAGAATCGACCTGCCGGGCATGCTTCTGAGCGATACCACGACGGCAACTGACTCGCCCTGGCACCTCTACGACTTCGACCTGGCGTCGCTCACCGTCGTCACCCCGCACCTGACCGATCCCCAGGCTGGTTTCAGCTTTGGCCTGGCCCTGGTGGTCACCGACAGTATGACCGACTTTCTCACCTATCTGGGCCGCGCCGACGTCCGCTTTGTCGCCGACGAAACGCACAACGGTCACCAGACCCGGCGCTACATGGTCGGCGGGCCCGCTTTCGGCGAAAACGGCGGCCCGCTTTGGCTCGACGCCGAGGATGGCCATATCGTTGACGCCGAATTCGGCATTCCCAACCATGCCGAATACAGCGACTTCAAGCTGAAGCTGAACCGCATCAGCGATGGCGGCGAAGCCGAGTGGAACAGCCTTCTGCGCGCCCATTATACCGGTTGCCCCTGACAGCCAGGGGGACACCTCCGCAAGACGCGTGCTTTTCGCAGCGCAAAATGGCTTTACATTTGTCTGCGATTGGTGAGGATGGCGCCGTTATCGCCTTCCGTCGAAAGAATCGAAAGCCATGAGCCTGGCCACAGGTCACAACGACGCCACCGTCCGTCACCTGCTTGTTGTCGACGACGACGACCGTATCCGCACCCTGCTTAAGGAATTCCTGTCGCGCCAGGGGTTCCGCGTCACGGCCGCCGCCCACGCCGACGCCGCCAAACGCATGCTGCAACTGCTCGACTTCGACCTGTTGATCGTGGACGTCATGATGCCCGGCGAAGACGGATTTTCGCTGTCGAAATGGGTCCGCTCCAATTCGAATGTCCCCATACTGATCCTGACGGCGCGCGGCCTGCCGGATGACCGTATCATGGGTCTGTCGCTGGGGGCCGATGATTATCTCTCCAAACCGTTCGAGCCGCAGGAACTTCTGTTGCGCATCGAGGCCATCCTGCGCCGTACGGGGGTGAAACCCGCCCTGCCCAAGGCCGTCACCATGGGCGCCTTCACCTTTGATCTGGAGCGATCCGAACTGAGCAGGAGTGGCGCACTGGTCCGACTGACCGAGGCCGAATCGCAACTTCTGCGCTACCTGGCCGAACGTGCCAATGTCCCGGTCGACCGCATGGATCTGGCCAAGGACAGCGTCGACACCACCGGCCGCGCTGTCGACGTCCAGGTCACCCGCCTGCGCCGCAAGATCGAGCAGGATCCGAAGAATCCGCGCTACCTGCAGACCGTCCGTGGCAAGGGCTACATGCTCGCGCCGGACTAAGCCATGCGCCTGCCCAAGCTTCGTCTCCTGCCCAGGATTTTCAAGCGCAATTTTCCGCGTACACTGATGGCGCGGGTGCTGCTGATCATCGTCCTGCCGATCGCCATCATGCAGGTCCTGATCACCTGGGTGTTTTTCGACCTGCACTGGGAAACGGTCACCGAGCGGCTTTCCGAGGGCCTTGCCGGCGATATCGCCTGGGCCGTGGCGGCCTACAAGGACGACCCCAGCGATGCCAACCTCAGGAAAATACGCACCCAGGCCGACGTTATGCAACTGTCCATCACCCTGAAAAAGGGCGATGGCCTGCCCGATACCCTGCGCCCTGCCCTGTTTGTCGCCCTGGACCGGACCATCGATCGCGCCCTGCGTGACCGGCTCAACGATCCCTACTGGTTCGACGCCACCCGCTACCCCGGTTTTGTCGATATCCGCGTTCAGGTGAAGGATGGCGTGCTGCGTATCATCGCGCCCAAGGAGCGCGCCTTTGCCACCACCGGCTATATCTTTATCTTCTGGGTGCTGGGCGCCACTTGGTTGCTGACCACGGTCGCCATGCTGTTCATCCGCAACCAGGTCCGCGCCATTGAACGTCTGTCCCAAGCCGCCGAGCGTTTCGGCCGCGGCGAGGACGACCCGAACTTCAAGCCCTATGGCGCCACTGAGGTCCGGGCCGCCGCCGAGGCCTTCCTGAAGATGAAGGCCCGCATCCAGCGCCAGATCGAACAGCGCACCACCCTGCTCGCCTCGGTCAGCCACGACCTGCGTACGCCCCTGACACGGCTGAAGCTGGAACTGGCCATGGGCGAACAGGACGCGGCCAGCAAGCGGATGAAGCAGGACGTCTCAGAAATGGCCTATATGATCGACGAGTACCTGGCCTTTGCCCGCGGCGAGATGGCTGAAAACAGCGACATCGTATCCGTACGGCTTCTGATGCAGACAATTACCGACAATGCCGCACGCGCCGGCCACCGGTTGGAGGCCGTCTATCTCGATCACGACCTGCGCATCGTTATCCGCGAAATGGCGATCCAGCGCGCCATCACCAACCTGATCATGAACGGATTCCACTACGGCAAACACGTCGCCTTTTCGGCGGAAATTGCCATCGCCGAGGGCAAGCGGATGCTCCACCTGATCGTCGATGACGATGGACCAGGTATCGCACCGGAAAGACGCGAGGACGCCTTCAAGCCGTTTAACCGACTCGACGATTCCCGTAACCAGAACATCCAGGGCGTAGGTTTGGGGCTGGCCATCGCCCGCGATATCGTCCGCGGCCACGGCGGCGACCTGATGCTGGAAACCAGCCCCATGGGCGGTTTGCGCGCCGTCACCGCCCTGCCCCTGGAATAGGCAGGGGCGCGGCCCCTGCAGCCGGACTCGTGCCAGCGCTGATCAGCGCGCGCCCACAACCGATGCCGCAAATAAGAACGCCGGCTCCTTTCGGAACCGGCGCCCTCCTCCCCAGCAGCCCCCCGGGTGCATTTAGAGCGGCATATGTTCTGGTGGAATCAAAACCCCGCTCTGTTTTTCTCGCGCAATTTTTCCGAAAGGTGGCGGCCACTTTGTCGGATTCGCTCAAATCAAATTTACCGTGCATTCCGCGGCAATCTTGCTATGAGCAGTTCGTCGGATCGGCCGTAGCCGTCTGCGATGCAATAGACGAGGCATGTGATGGATTTAAAGAGATTTTATGTCGGTTTTACAACGGCTTCGGCTGTCGTCATTACGGCAACACTCCTGACGGGTTGCGCGTCATTACACTCAGAGCTGGTATCGGACTCGAAGCTGATCGCCATCGGCACCGGAACCCCGGTACTGGCATCGGCCGAGACCGTCGCGGTCGGAACCGCCGGCCTCGATGCGGCCGATGACCCGGAAATCTGGGTCGACCCGATGGACAAGTCGCGTTCGCTGATCCTGGGCACCGACAAAAAGGCCGGTCTGTACGCCTATAATCTGGACGGCAGCGTACGCGATTTTGTCGCCCATGGCCCGCTCAACAATGTCGACCTGCGCACCATCTATGGCGAGACCGGTTCCTTCACCCTTATTGCGGCGTCCGACCGCGCCAGGAACGGCGCGGCTCTGTTCACCCTGACCGACGACCTGAAGCTCAAGGTCGCGGGCTTCCTCCCCATGACGACCTCCGAAGCCTACGGCCTGTGCATGGGCACGATCGAGGCCGGCATCACCATCGTCATCATCGGCAAGAACGGCGATGTCGTGCAGGCCATCTATTCCGAGACTGAGGCCGGCCCCAGGGGCGAGATTGTGCGCCGCTTCAATGTCGGCACCCAATCAGAAGGGTGCGTCATCGATGACAGGACGGGAGCACTTTACATCGCCGAAGAGGCCAAGGGCATTTGGCGCTATGGCGTCGAGCCGGCGACCGGATCGACGCGTGTCGAACTGCAAGCCGCGCCCTCCAACATTCTGGTTCCCGATGTCGAAGGCCTGGCCCTGCTCGTCGATGAAGACTCAGGGCTGAGCTACTTGATTGCTTCGTCCCAGGGCGACAGTGCCTTTGCCGTCTGGCAGGTCGCGGGTGAGACGTCCATTTACAAGGGCCGGTTCTCGGTGTTTCCAGGCAACGGCTTTGATGCCGTCACCGGAACGGACGGGGTTGCGGCCCTGGGCGGTCAGGTCGGCCCCTATGCCGAGGGTGTCGTCGTGATGCAGGACGATTCTGACATGGAAGGTGAAACGCCAACCGGTGCCCGCGCGCGTCAGAACTTCAAGATCGTTCCATGGATGGACGTCAAAAAGGCCTTGAACATAGGTTCATAGGTTTTTGACCGCGATCGGCTCGGACAGGCACGAACTTCAGGACGTGCCTGTTCTTCGGTGGATAGGTCTTGCGCTCCAATACCAAGCCTCATAAAGAATGAGGCTTGGCATTCGTTTTTTTTCAGCTCAAGCGCCGCATGGCTCCTCGCAAAAGCTCGGGCGCGCAGTCGCGCTTGCCAACCCACGATGAGTCAAGGTCATCGTGGGTTGGTATAACCCGGGCCTAACCCAGTTCCTTCGAACGTTTGTGCGCGGCCTGAACGGCCGCCAGCAACAGTTCGTCCAGGCCGGCCCCCTCAGCACACAAAACCTTTAGGGCCGCCTCGGTCGTACCTCCCGGTGACGCGACCTTGCGAATCAGGTCGTCTGGTTCTTCGCCCGTCTGATCGAGCAGTCGCGCCGCCGAAATCAGCGTTCCGCGCGCCAGGTCCCGGGCGTGACTGCGCGAAAGTCCCGTCTCACGCCCGGCCTTTTCCAGCGCCCGCACAAAGGCATAGACATAGGCTGGCCCCGACCCCGACACCGCCGTCGCTGAATCCATCTGACTTTCGTCGCTCAGGACCACCGTTGCCGCCATAGGCGCGAACACGCCATTTGCCGCGGTCAGTGCGTCTTCTCCATCGGCATAGATCGAAGCCACACCCTTGCCGGTGGCGACACCGGTCGTCGGCATGACGCGCGCCACCGCATGGCCGGCAAACGCTTGTTGAAGACTGGAAGTCTGCACGCCGGCCATGACCGAGACAATGATCGCATCTGCCCTCAGATTGCCGTGCAAAATCGCCGCTACGGCATGCCAACCCTGGGGTTTTACAGCAAGTATAACAGTCCTGGCCGCTTCCCATGTCTCGGGAGGCGTATTGAGTTGCGCGCCATCGGCGGCATAGGCCTTAGCCTCGTCGCCGGGCTGCAGATCAAGAATCATCAGGTCCGTGGGCACGGCATGGCCGACAATACGCATGCCCTTCAGGATGGACGATCCCAAAGCTCCGGCGCCGATGAGCAACACCGGCTTGGGCAGCACATCCGCCATTAGGCCTCTCCCTGAGTCTCGAAAAGGCAGGCAGCGAAAGCATCGCGCGCCGTCAGAGCACCCTTGAACCAGAAATCGAAAGCCGGATAGAAGCGGTCGACCGCCTCCGCCGCGCTGTTGATCATGTGCGCGCTGGCCACCACCGAAGCGCGCTCCAGCGGGTTGACCGCGACCGTGTGCCGGAAGACGACATCGTAGAGCCCCATGCCGGCGACACCCCCCTCCGGATCCCGGAAGGCTTCGAAATGGCCGAACCAGACGTGTTGATTGACCAGGCACAGCAATTCATAAAGTCCGGGCAGGCGGTCCTCGATCAGAATCTGACCGGCGCCAGACTCGACATCCAGCGAACAGCACAGCTGCAGGCATTCGCCCTCGGGACGCCACGAGAACCACATCTCGTAGGTCCGCCAGTCGCCGCTCAGCGCAAATCCCAGGTCACCTTCGGGCGTGCGCTCATACTCCAGACCTTCCTCGGTGAGGATGGATTCGACCACATCAAGCGGATCGAAAGTCGCGTCGCTGTCGTAGGCTTGCGGCGTGGTCATGGAAACCCCTGAAATCGTTATGTCTCATCGACCGGAAGGTCGACATCCGGCTTGACGCCCTTGCCTTTCGGCTTACCTGAGAGTGCCACCACCTGAGCCCTGAGATCAGCGATTTCCGCTTTCAGCGCATCGAGCTCCTCACGGCGAACCAGATCCATGTCGGCAACGAAGCGGTCAGCTTGTGACCGGAAGGCCGTCTTGGCCTCCTCACCTGCCGCCTGGGCCAGGGACATGGCCGAAGTGGTCATCTTGGCCAGTTCATCGAGGAATGGATTTTGGCTTTGCATGGCGATAGGCCTCCAGAAAATGCGTGTGCATTCAATATAGAGGCTTCTCCCTCGGTCAACAAAGTTTTTCCATGATTCTAAGCGCCTTGTCTCTCTTTTGTGGCGACTTGTCGCACCTAAGTTGGTAAACAGCCACTGCGCCTTTTTGGGGAGATGTGCCTTATGACCCTGCCGGAAATTGATCCCGTAATATTTCACATCGGGCCGCTTGCCATCCGGTGGTACGCCCTGGCTTACATCGCCGGCATAGTCCTGGGCTGGCTGTATCTCGGCCGCCTGCTTCGCAACGAAGGTCTGTGGACGCCGCGCCAGGCGCCCGTGAACACTGACCAATTGGACGACCTGATTGTCTGGATCACGTTAGGCGTCATCCTCGGCGGCCGGATCGGCTTTATCCTGTTCTATGACCTGTCGCTGGTCTGGCGCGATTTCTTTCAGGTCTTTATGATTCAGAACGGCGGCATGTCGTTCCACGGTGGCTTCATGGGTGTGGTGATCGCCACCGTGCTCTATGGCCATTTCAAGAAAATCGATTTGCTCCAGTTGCTTAACCTCGGCGATCTTTTAGCCTGTGCTGCCCCGATTGGCCTGTTCTTCGGGCGCATGGCTAATTTTATCAATGGCGAGCTGTGGGGTCGCGAAACCTCAGTTCCCTGGGGCATGGTCTTCTGTAACAAATATAGCTGCTCCGGTGGGCCGGGAATCGTGCGCCACCCCAGCCAGCTCTACGAGGCCGCAACCGAAGGCCTGATCCTGTTCGCCGCGCTGTGGTACCTTGCCCACATCCGCAAGGAATTCCAGCGTCCCGGCCTGATCATGGGCACATTCATCGCCGGCTATGGCGTCTTCCGCTTCCTGATCGAATTTGTCCGCGAGCCCGACAGCCAGATGTGGGACTTTTTCAAGAACGTCATGACTATGGGCCAGATCCTGTCCCTGCTGATGGTCGTGGCCGGCAGCTTCCTGATCTGGTTCGCCCTGCGCAAGGAAAGCGCACCCCCTGGAAAACATGTCGCTTAAGCAACGTTTGATCGAGCAGATCACCCTGGAAGGCCCGATGAGCGTGGCCGACTACATGTCTTCCTGCCTGCTCGATCCCGTCGACGGCTATTACACCCGCCATGTCAGACTGGGGGCTGATGGCGACTTCATCACGGCGCCGCTTGTTTCGCAAATGTTCGGCGAAATGATCGGGGTCTGGGTGGCCCAGACCTGGCTCGCCATGAACTCGCCCCCGGCTTTTCGCCTGGTCGAAATCGGCGGCGGTGACGGCGCACTGATGTCAGATATCCTGCGCGTTGCGGACCACGTGCCGGGCCTGCGCGAAGCCATTCAGGTGGTGATGGTCGAACCGTCGCCGCGACTGCGCGCACAGCAGGCGCAGACGATCGCCGGCGCCCTGTTCCTGACCGATGTCAACGCGATTTCAATCGATCTGCCGGTCATCATTGTCGCCAACGAAGTGCTGGATTGCCTGCCGGCCCGGCAGTATGTCCGCACCGAAGAGGGCTGGGCGGAACGCGCCGTCGGCATTATTGATGGCGACCTGGCGTTTGGACTTGTAGAGACCGACTATACGCCCGCAGCGCAAGCCGAGCCGGGTCAGATCATCGAGGTGTCACGGGCGCAACAACAGTTCGCAGCCAACCTGGCTGCGGTTATCAAATCCGCCACCGGCGCCGTCCTGTTGCTCGATTACGGGCGCGCCGTGGCCGGACCGGGCGATACCCTTCAAGCCCTTTCGCTGCACGAAAAGCGCCACCCCCTCGAGGCACCCGGCAAACACGACCTGACCATCTGGGCTGATTTCGAAGCGATTGCCAACGTGCTTTCAACACATGTAAAACTGAGTGATATCAAAACTCAAGGTGAGTTCCTGGGGCGCGCAGGCATCTCGGCGCGCCTGGCTGCGCTGAGCGAGAAAAATCCTGACCATGCCGACAAACTCCAACGTCAATACGAACGTTTAACAAGCGCGTCCGAAATGGGCGAGTTGTTTAAAGTCATGGCGTTCGCCTATCCCGCGTCTCTTCCCTTGTTCGCGCTTGAAGACTGACCGCGCAACGGCTACATGGCCGCCATGCCTGCTCAGATCCCACCCCGAATCCTGCATCCGCTGCTCGACCTTCCCGGTGTCCAGCATGGCTTCTTCACCCGTCAGGGCGGAGTATCGACAGGCGTCTACGACTCCCTGAACATCGGTCTGGGATCGCGTGATGACGCCCTGGCCGTCCAGGAGAACCGCCGTCGCGTCGCTGCCGCTTTCGACCGCCCGGTCGAACAGTTGCTCAGCCTGTATCAGGTCCATTCCACTTCTGCGCTTGAGGTGACCGGCCCCTGGCCCCTGGACCGACCCGAGGCCGACGGCCTGGTCACCTCGACACCCGGCCTGATTCTGTCGGCCCTCTCCGCCGATTGCGCCCCCCTGTTGTTTGCCGACCCCAGCAACGGCGTGGTCGCTTCGTGCCACGCTGGCTGGAAGGGCGCACTGTACGGCATGATCGAAGCGACCCTGGACCTGATGCAAAGCCGCGGTGCCGCGCTGAGCCAAATCCGCTGCGTCATCGGGCCGTGCATTGCCCAGGTTTCCTATGAGGTCGGCGCCGACTATGCTGGCCTGTTCGCCGACCACGATCCGGACAGCCCCACCTTCTTCATCCCCGGCGCTGCCAGCGACAAACGGCTGTTCGACCTGCCGGGCTACTGCCTGATGCGTCTGAAACGCGCCGGCATCACGCAATGCGCCGCCACTGGCCACGACACCTGCGCCGACGAGGCCCTTTTCTTCTCCAACCGGCGCAATTTCAAACAGCAACTTCCGGACTACGGCAGGCTGATCTCGGCAATCATGCTGAGACCATAGGCCACAAAGTTACGGTTTTGCGACGTTTGGCCCTTGAACCTCGACAAACCCCTGCTAAAAGCCGCGGCAAGACTTAACAGGGTTTTTCAGATGAAACTGCTCGCCGCCAACTCCAACCGGACTCTGGCCCAGGCCATCGGCGACTATCTCGACATGCCCCTGACCAAAGCCCGCGTACAACGCTTTGCCGACAAGGAAATCTTTGTCACCATCGATGAAAACGTCCGTGGTGAGGATGTCTTTGTCATCCAGTCGACCAGCTACCCCGCCAATGACAACCTGATGGAGTTGCTGATCTGCATTGACGCCCTGACGCGCGCCTCTGCACGGCGCATCACCGCCGTCATTCCCTATTTCGGCTATGCCCGCCAGGATCGCAAAACCGGCGGTCGGACGCCGATCTCGGCCAAGCTGGTGGCCAATATCATCACCCGGGCCGGCGCCCACCGGGTCCTTACCATGGACCTGCATGCCGGCCAGATTCAGGGCTTCTTCGACATACCTACCGACAATCTGGTCGCCATCCCGTTCATGGCCAAGGACATCCAGGCCAATTATCGCGATCCGCACGAGTTGATGATCGTGTCGCCGGACGTCGGCGGCGTGGTCCGCGCCCGCGCCCTCGCTGATCGCCTCGGTGCCGATCTGGCCATTGTCGACAAGCGCCGTCCGCGCGCCGGCGAGTCTGAAGTGATGAACATCATCGGCGATGTTTCCGGCCGCAGCTGTATCCTGTTCGACGATATCGTTGATTCAGCCGGCACCCTTTGCAATGCCGCCAGGGCGTTGATGGACCGTGGTGCGGCTGCCGTTTCGGCCTATGTCTCGCACGGCGTCCTGTCCGGCGAAGCCATGAACCGGGTGGATAAATCGGTGCTGAAAGAACTGGTTATTACCGACTCAATTGAGGCCACTGACCTTATCCGCAGCCACCCGAAGGTCCGTATTGTCGGGGTCGCGCCGCTAATAGGCGAGGCCATACGCCGGATTGCCAACGAAGAGTCGGTATCGAAGCTGTTCGATTGAAAAAGTGATCGAATCGGTATCAAAACTTTTTGATTGGACGGCAATAAAGAAGCCGTGAGCACCTCAGATGCCGTAACGCACTGTTTTTAAATATTTTTTATACGCTCGACAGGGGCGCCAGACCGAGAATCCTCCGCCTGGAGGTCACAATTTGGGCAAAGTTTTTACCGATCTCTTATGGCCAAGGCGCCCGCCTTGTGATGTAAAGACGATGACGGTCGGCGGCGACACGTTTCACAATAAAATCAGCATATTCTCCGAAGACGCGACCTTCCGTAAGCGCGATTTCGGCACCTAGGGTAAAAGAGGGAGTAGCGTATGAAAATGGCCATCAAGAAGGGCTCGAGCCTTAGCCGGGTCACCAGCACGTCTGTCTTGATGTTGGGGTTTGCCTTGCTGCTGTCGGGTTGCGTCACTGAGCGAGCACCGCTGCCACCTCCGCCACCGCCCGCCCCCGCCGGCCCGCCGGTTGCCTTGTCTTCGAACGTGTCCGACGCGGCCGCCGTCTATGTCGACTATGTCACCACCGCGCGCACCATGAATGCCAGCTTCGCCGATGCCGAGGCCGTTCAGGTCAAACTGCAGGAAGGCGCGTCCTTCCAGCCAGATCAGCTGTCGCGCGGCGTTGTGGCCTATGCCGCCATTGTTGCCATGCAGGAAACCAGCTTTCGTGCTGCGTTGCGCGCCTACGCCGCCGACGACACAGCCCGCGCCGAACTGGTCCATCGCCTCACCAATGACGTTACCTATGCCTCCACCCTGCCGTCGGCCGACATCGCGGCCCGACGCGTCATCCTGGCGCTGAGTTCGGACGGCCAGTCGGTCTATAATTCCGGCGCCGGTGTTAAACGTGCGGCGTACGATGTCCAGCGTCAGAAGTGGTCCCGGGAAAAGATAGCCGACCGCGATGGCCGCCTGATCCAGGCCAAACAGAATTCGGTCGCCCTGCGCAGCGTCCAGAGCGACGAAAGTGCCCGACTGCTGGCCGCCGCCCTCAACGGCTCGGGCCTGACCACCCAGGCAACAACAGGCCAGTCGACCGGCGGGTACGTCATCCAGGGCGACGGAGTGACCCTCTCGCCCGATACGGCGTCGCCGACCTCAGATGATCAAAGCGCCCTGGCCACTGCCCCGGCGACCAGGCTGGCCGCGGCGCCGGCGGCCGGCGACGCTGCCATACCGGCCTCAACCTTTGCCTCGACAACTGATCTCTTCGACCGGGCCGACCTCTTCAATCAGCCCTATACCGGCACGGTCAACCGCGCCCTGACCATTGCCGCCCTGGCCATCCTGGGTGAAGGTGGCGACAATCGCGCCAACTACATGAGCGAACTCATGAACGAAGCCGACGGCGAGCGCTGCCTGGATATGAGCAAGCTGAACCTCTATCAGTGCCTGGCTGTGTCGACCCCGCATTTCGAGGACGTCTTCTGCCTGGGTCAGCACGTGTTGATGGATACCGGCCAGTGCCTTGGCAAGATGTCAAGCAACGCGCTCAGCTTTGAGCCGGCCAAGGTCGCCTCCCTCTATGCCGATGCCGAGCCCTATTTCAAGCCAGCTGCGGTCAAGAAGGCTTCGGTCAAAAAAACTGGGAAAAAGAAGGCATCGAGCGGGAAGCGAAAGAAGCGCAGATAGGCCAGAGGTATCCCAAGGTCATCAACGTAAAACGGTATGCATTTTCCCGGTTTAGGCGGGTTGCATACCGTCGCGGCTTCGTGTATCACCCGCGCTCTTAAAGTTTCCCCGCCGTGCCCAGGTTGGCGCGCGGCCTTCTTATGTTCGAGGAAGAGGCTGATGGCCGAGATTGTTCTGGATGTCGAAGTGCGTGATCGCACCGGTACGGGCGGCGCGCGCGCGACCCGCAACGCAGGCAAGCTGCCGGGTGTTCTGTATGGTGGCGACAAGGGCCCGGTCCCCATTGCCGTCAATCTGAACGCCTTCCGCAAGTCGCTGTCGACCGGCAAGCTGAACGGTCACCTGGTGACCCTGAAGTACGGCGATGAGACTCAAAAGGTGATCGCCAAGTCGATCGACTTCCACCCGGTCACGGACGTGCCTGTGCACTTCGACCTGTTCCGCGTCGATGAGCATGCCAGGATCCGTATCTCGGTCCCGGTGCACTTCAAGAACCACGACCTGTCGCCAGGCATGAAGAAGGGCGGAGCCCTGAACGTGGCTTTCCATGAACTGGAAATCCAGGTTCCGGCCGACCACATCCCCGAAGACATCATCGTCGACCTGACGGGCCTGGAAATCGGCCAGTCGGTGCACATTTCCGATCTGAATCTGCCGTCCGACGTCACCCCGGTCGCCAAGGGCCTGACGGTTGTGGCCTCGGTCACCGCTTCGGGCGCCAGCAAGAGCAGCGACGCCGAAGGCGCCGAAGCCTAAACTTCTCCGGTCAGTTATATATAAAAAACCCCGCGTCGCCGACGCGGGGTTTTTTATTTGTCGCCGTGGCCTCTTCGTGCGGCGTACGCACGAGAGCAACGGCCTGTCGATATTGCCTTAGGGCGGGATGCGTAGTGATGGACTCAAGACCCCGCTCTAAAACCAAGCCTCATAAAGAATGACGCCTGGCTCCTCGCAAAAGCTCGGGCGGCCAGTCGGCCTTGCCAACCCGCGATGAGTCAAGAATTTCGCGGGTTGGTATAACACCAAGCCTCATAAAGAATGACGCTTGGTATTCGCATTTTTTCAGCTCAAGCGCCTTATGGCTCCTCGCGTAGGCTCGGGCGGGCAGTCGCCCTTGCCAATCCACGATGAGTCAAGGTCATCGTGGATTGGTATAAGTTTTTGTTTTGTCGCGCAATTTATCCGAAAACGGGAGCGCCCGCAGGGTGCTGCACACTTTATCGGATTGCGCTTAAGTGAACAACGTCGTCGCCCGAGTTGCAAAGTCAGGCAACGAGACTGAATAGGCCAAATTCGGGCGCCGAACTCATCCAGTGGGCGTCAATCCGCCAGCCCGATTCCTCTGCCAGGCGCGTTAGTGAAGCGGGCGTGAACTTATGCGAGCTTTCCGTGTGAAAGCGCTCGCCAGACTTGAAGGCAAAAGCGTGCCCCGCCGCCGTGACGATCTGGTCGCTCAGCGACACAAGATGCATCTCGATGCGGTTAAGGTCGGGATTCCAAATCGCCAGATGCTGAAAAGCATCCAGATCGAAATTACCACCCAGTTCGCGGTTGATGCGGGTAAGCAGGTTTTTGTTGAAACACGCCGTCACCCCCTCGGCATCATTGTAGGCGTTGACGAGCGTTCCCTCATCCTTGACCATATCCACCCCCAGGATGAGTTGTGCGTCCCTGTTCGCGTCCATTTTCAGCGCCTTGCGGACACCGCGAAGGAAGGCTACAGCTTCAGCTTGGGAAAAATTGCCGATGGTCGATCCCGGGAAAAACCCGATCAGGGGTCGCCCATTCAAAGCGTTCGGCAACACAATTTCTGTCGAAAAATCGGCCGCAATAGGTGTAACCGCTAGGCTTGGATAAGCTGAACCCAAGCGAAGCGTGGCGTTGCGCAGGGCATCTTCACTTATGTCGATCGGCACATAGGTGGTAATTTGCGGTGCGGCGTCAAGAAGCAGCCGCGTCTTGTCCGATGCACCGCTACCGAACTCAATCAGGACGGCATTTTCCGGGAACTGACGCGCCAGGTCGGCCGCCGCGACGGACAGCAAAGCCGTCTCCGTGCGGGTCGGATAGTATTCATCAAGCTCACAAATGGCTTCGAAAAGATCCGAACCCGGCGCATCATAAAAATATTTTGGCGACAGGGATTTCTGGCGTGCGGACAACCCCCGGACGACGTCAGCGGCAAAGCCGGCGTGGTTGCCGTGGCCGTTGTGAGCGTCGCTGGAGATGTTGCGTGCGAGGCGTACGGCCGAGCGCATCCATCGTTGTTCGGGTTTGAAGAAATTACGGTAGGTTGGCCTGGCATGTCCCGCTGGCGAAAAACAAGAGCCGCCACGCAACACCATCTGGCCACTCATGAATTTGCCATTGTATTCGCCAACAGCTCCGACGCCTGGCGCATAGCCCGGATAGGGCAAGTATGCACTGTTCGTCCACTGCCATCCCACGTCATCCATCTGCGCCAGAACACCATCCGTGGCCGCCGCTTCCCATTCGGCTTCCGTAGGAAGGCGCGCCCCGGCCCAACGGGCGAACGCATCGGCTTCAAAAAAGCTGATATGCGTTACGGGTCGCTCCGGCACGATCGTATTGACGCCACGCAGGCTCATTTCCAGCCAGGTCTCGCCATCTCGTTGCCAGTATAGCGGGGCCTGCCAGCCTTGCGCCTGCACCTGTGACCAGCCATCGGACAGCCAAAACTCAGGACGGCTGTAGCCTCTGTCGCTCATAAAGGCCAGCCATTCGGCATTGGTCACCAGTCGGTCACTGACTTCAAAAGGCTGCAACCAGACACGATGACGCGGACGTTCATTGTCGAAGGCAAAATCTGTGTGGCTGACACCGATGTCGACAAGCCCGCCGGGACGCAACTGGAATCGGCCCCTCGCCCCCAACGCCTCAGCTGGCGCATTCGGGTGATAGGCTGGCTTGAGCGGCGACTGATCCAGAAGATGCAATACGTCCATCAGGATAAGTTCCTGATGCTGTTCTTCGTGCGCGATACCAAGGCGAACAAGCGCCTGCGTCGCATCTGAAGGTGTCGCGTTAAGCAGGCGCAGCATATGCGTGTCGACGTGGGTTCGATAGGCAAGGACATCATCGAGCGACGGACGGGTCAGTAATCCACGCCTGGCTCTGGGTTGGCGCGGGCCCAGAGCCTCATAATAGGAGTTAAACAGGTAGGCAAAGCTGGCATCGAAAGGGATATAGTCGGCCTTCTCCCGCAGAAGAAAGGTCTCGAAAAACCACGACGTATGGGCCAGGTGCCATTTGACAGGACTTGCATCCGTCATGGATTGCACCACCATATCCTCAGGCGTTAGTGGCGCGATCAGGCTCAGCGTATGCTTCCTGAGCGTGCGATAGGCACACGCCAAATCGCTGTCGTCGGCCCTGTTCGCGACGCGCCCCTTGGTCAAGTCACAAACGCTTTCCATGGACAAACCTTTCCGGCTTTCGTGGGTGGGGCCATCGAGGCGAAGCCATAGCCTTGAGATTGGACGCAACGACATACCTGTTACGCGCGGTCGACGGTATCAGTTCTGCGGGTCGAAGTTCCATCCGCCGTACCGCGTGCTTGATACCAGAAGCGAGGCAGTTCGTCTCATACGAACGTGCGCAGTTTAGAACCGTTTCCTTTGATATGCGTCTTTCCGGCACAAGCGCCGGACGAAGCGCCCCACCCCCCACACACAAACGGGGAACCTCGCATAAGGTGAGGCCGCCAGTCGGCCTTGCCAACCCACGATGTGTCAAGATCATCGTGGGTTGGTATCAGTGATCTGTTGACCTCTTGGTCAGGCTCATATAGGCGCTGGCGGCCGCGGTCCAATGGCTGGCCAGTCGCCGCGATGCTTCCGCCCAATCCTGCAAAACGGCCGTGGTCTGGCTCGCTGACAGAGACGCGGCCTCCCCAAGATTGCTGGTCTTCATCAGAGCCTGAGTGTCATCAATGCGCTGCCGCAACTGAGCCACCGAAAAACTCAGGGACTCTCTGCCCATAAGTCTCAAGGTCTCCGCCATGGTTTCGTTGGCGGACAGGAGAAAGCTTGCCGTGCTCTCGGTGTGCAGGCTCGCCTGTGTCAACGCCGCGTGGGTTTGGTCCATAAGGGTCTGCAAGAACGGGTTTGCGGACAAGGGTTCGCCTGGCGCGGATCTGAGGGTGTCGTTTGTCGACATGGTCATGTTCCTTTCTGTCGGACCGACGGGCCCGGTCACTATTTTGCCCTGGCACTACTGGCGATGGAGGCGGCGACTTCGGAAGCCATCTTGAATTGCGCGTCGCGATCGGTGATGTGATGACGATGGGCGATGTAGTCAAAGTCGGTCCACGCGACCCACACATTGCCGTCGTTGTCTTGCAGCACCAGCATGCGTACAGGCCAGTCCAGACCTGAATAGGGACTGGCTGTCAGAAACTGGATGCCGAGCGGCGGATTGCCAAACTGCACCAGGGTCGAACGTGGCAAGGCGATGCCAGCCCCCTTCGCCAGAGCAGACTGGTCGATCTCTGAAAAGAACTTGATGCCTTTCGCGGCCACATCGGCCTTGATACGGGCGACGGTTTCATCGACGCTATAGGCGCTTTGAATGCGGATGACGCCGCTGTCGGTGGCCGGCGCAGCCAAGGGTTCGGCCATCGCCGGCGTTTGGATGGCGGCGGTAGCGAGGACGGCGGCAAGCACCATGAGTTTTAGACGTTGCATAGATCGGGTCTCCTGTCTTCAGGGGTTACAGTTCTTGAGGGGTTTCAGTTGTCTTCCGGCATCATTTTACCTGCATGGGCTTCATGCAGAATAAAGCCTTCGAGTGGGTCGTGGTGAGGGGCCTTCCAGGGGGCCTGTTCAAGGACACGGGCGGTATCGGCGTACCCCGCTTCCCAGCGCGACCGAATACCTGAGGGGCTGAAGTCGATATCCTTCAGATGATCCTCGCCCTTGAGCGGTTGGGCGAGCAACCGTACGACGTGCATCTGGGTCAGGCAGCCGTAACTGGCCATCTCCCGGATCTTGGGATCGCTTCGATCGGCTTCGGGAATCTTGCGCGCCAGTTCAGCGATCACGTGACGCAGCTTGTGAATTTGTTTCTGGCGTTTGATATGGCTGGCGGCGCGACTCGTGTATTGCAGGTCCTTCTGGCGGTTCATCACCTGCCAGATGCTGTCGGGCTCTGGGCCGGTCGGGTTCCAGATATGTACGGCAAAGACGAGGCCATTGCGACGCGGTCTGTCGTCAAATACCGCCTCAACCGGCGTATTGGATAATATGCCGCCGTCCCAGTAGAGTTCGCCGTCGATGCGAACCGCCGGGAAGGCCGGCGGCAAGGCGCCGGACGCCACGATATGTTTCAGGTTCAACGACGTGTCGCGGCTGTCAAAGTACCGCATTTCGCCCGTCTGGACATGGGCGGTACCCACGGTAAGTCGTGGCGCGCCGGCATTGAGCAAATCGAGGTCTATCAGTTCGCCAAGCGTCTTTTCCAGCGGCCGAGTGTGATAATATGCGGCCGCCTCCGGGCCGAGCGCAACCTGCTGCCCCAGCCAGGCCATTGGATTGGGTTGAAAGAAATTCTGCACGCCAGACAGCATCGTCAGACTGTGCGCCATCTGGGCGCCGATGTAAGGTGCGCCGGCGAAGGCCTGAACGGCCTGGCTGTGGCGCATGCGATCCCAAAAGTCGCGAAGCCGATCGACACGGGCTTCCGGGCGGTTTCCAGCGATAAGCGCCGCGTTAAAGGCGCCAATCGAAGTGCCTATAACCCAGTCTGGCTCGATACCGGCTTCGTGCAACGCCTCGTAGACGCCCGCCTGGTAGGCTCCGAGCGCACCGCCGCCCTGAAATACCAGAACAACCTGGCCATAAAGCGCGCGATCAACAGGATCGGGCTTCGGCGCGCTGGTCTCATGTTTGACTGCCATAGTCGTGATCCCTTAAGAGCGCAATCCGATAAAGTGTGACGCACTTTTCGGATAAATTGCGCGAAAAAACAAAAACTTAGAGCGGGGTTTTGATTCCTTCAAAACTCATCCCGCTTTAATGTGCTGTCCAGCCGCCATCGACCGGCAAGGCCGCGCCCGTGATCGAAGCGGCATTGGGACCGCACAGAAATGCCGTCAGTTCACCGATTTCTTCGACGGTTGCGAAGCGTTTGTTGGGCTGTTGTGCCAGCAAGACGTCCCGGATGACGGCCTCGCGGGAGATGTTGTGGGCCCGGGCCTGGTCATCGATCTGAGCTTCGACCAGGGGTGTAAACACGTAGCCAGGGCAAATCGCGTTACAGGTGACGTTCTTCTCAGCCCCTTCGAGGGCCACGGTCTTGGTCAGGCCCAGCAAGCCATGCTTGGCGGCAACATAGGCCGACTTGAACGGTGAAGCGACGAGGCCATGCGCGGACGCAATATTGACAATTCGCCCAAAGCCATTGGCGTACATGGATGGTAAGGACAGCCGGATCGTGTGGAAGGCGGCCGTCAGGTTGATGGCAAGTATCAGGTCCCACTTTTCGGGCGGAAACGCATTGATCGGTGCAACATGCTGCACACCCGCATTGTTAACCACGATGTCCAGGCGACCTTCGCGGTCGACAATTTCCGCGATCATGCCGGCGATCGCTTCTGGCTTTGACATATCCGCCGCGGAATAAGCGGCCGGAACGCCAAACGCCTCAAAGATGGCGTTTTGTTCGCGGGCGATGGCGTCGGCAGGACCGAAACCGTTCAGAACGACACGCGCGCCTTGCTCAGCCAGTTTCCGGGCAATCCCAAGACCGATGCCACTGGTCGAGCCTGTCACGAGCGCGACCCGACCTGTCAGATTCCGGATCTCGCCGCCCTTGGGATACACGTCCAGATCCTCATTACGCTTAGTAGCTTCAGTCGTCATTGGTCCAGTCCTTTGGTCCCGGGTGCGTCGGTTGGCACCTCGAGACTGACGCAATCGCGATCACCTGGCCAATGCCTAAAAGGCATAGAAACGATACCGTAAAGCCATTGGCGGGGACGTTGCCTCACGGGCTAATCAACTGCGGCGAGCCCTCGTCCCGAGATGATGCGTGGGGGCGCCACGTTTGACCTTTTAGAAGACTGCAACCCACACCAAGGAGATTAAAGATGACCGGATTTCAGCGCGTATTCACAGCCATCGTCGCTGCAGCCGCCTTTCTGCCTGCTGCCGCTTTTGCCGCGACCTGCCCGGCCGACAAGGTCGGAGCCGATGTTCGTCCGATGAACGCAACGCCCGCCAAGGACGTCACCGATAACGTTATCGCGTCGATCGACGTCGCCAAGGAGCCGGCCGCCATCATGGGCCGGCATTTCCGCATGCGCCAGCTGACGATCCAGCCCGGCGGCGTCGTCCCCTGGCACAGCCATGCCAATCGCCCGGCTATCATCTATGTCGTACAGGGCGAAGTCACGGAATATGCCTCAAGCTGCTCCGTGCCGCTGGTCCACAAGGCGGGTGATGCCACATCGGAACTGAGCGTCACGTCGCACTGGTGGAAAAATACCGGCAAGACTCCGGCGATTCTGATTTCTGCCGACCTCCTGCCCGTCGACGCCACCGACCCTGACACAATGTAAGGTCGAAACCTTACGTACTGAACCTGCCTCCCAGAGGTCCCCGAACCTCCGGGAGGCATCTTCCAACGAAGGACCTGCCATGCAATCGCGCGTACACACTGACCCGGCCCCGGCGTCGCGAACCCCAGGTTCACTGGGCAGTGTCGCCATCGCTCTTATCGCCTTCTTCACCCTGGTTGACCTGTTTGCCACCCAGGCCATCTTGCCCTTGCTGGCTCATGCCTACGATGTCAGACCGGCCGCTATGGGCGTCGCCGTCAATGCCTCAACCTTTGGCATGGCCATAGGGGCTCTCCTTACGGCCGTGTTCGGCACCTCCCTTGACCGCCGCTGGGGCATCGTCATCAGCCTTATGATCCTGACCGTGCCAACAGCCCTGCTGGCTGTTGCCCCCGATCTGACTGCTTTTTCCGCCCTGCGTATCATCCAGGGCCTGTGCATGGCGACGGCCTTTACCCTGACCCTGAGCTATCTCGGTGAGGTTTGTTCACCACAGGCGCAGGCGAGTGCGTTTGCGGCGTATATAACAGGCAATGTCGCTTCCAACCTTTTTGGCCGTCTGCTCGCGGCTTCGACATCCGACATGTATGGATTGAGCGCCAATTTCTATGTCTTTGCGGCACTCAATCTGATGGGCGCCGCGCTTGCCTTTCTCTGCATCAGGCCAAGCCTGAAGAACAGACAGAGTATGTCCTTTAGCCAGCGCCTGAGTCAGGTCTCGGCGCTCGCCACACCACCGGTCCTGGCCGGTTTCGGCGTCGGCTTCTGCATTCTGTTCGCCTTTATCGGTATCTTTTCCTACGTCAATTTTGTGCTGATGGAACCCCCTCTCGGGCTTGGCATGATGACCCTCGGGCTTGTCTATTTTGTCTTTGTGCCCTCGATTATTCTGACACCCCTGGCAGGCAAAGCTGCCGCCTGGCTCGGCACGCGCGCAACCCTATGGGGCGGCCTTGCCGTTGCGGGACTGGGCTTGATCCTTTGCCTGACCTTGACCCTTCCCATGATTCTGTCCGGTCTGGTTCTCGTCGGCGCTGGCACCTTTTTTGCGCAAGCGACGGCGACTGGCTTCATCAGTCGCGCGGCCGGACAAAACCGGGGCGCGGCCACCGGCATCTACCTGACCAGTTATTTCGCCGGAGGGCTGGCGGGGGCTGCGGTTTTAGGGCAGGTCTTCGATCGCTGGGGCTGGAACGCCTGCGTGGCGGGCGTTGGTCTTGCCCTCGTTCTCGCAGCAGCGCTGGGCAGTCAATTTGTCCTGAAGGAATAGATTCCGATGGTCGAACGCTTCGATGTGATTGTTATTGGTGCGGGCCAGGCGGGTCCCGCCCTGGCCGTACGCATGGCCGGCGAAGGCCGCAAGGTTGCGCTGATAGAGCGCGAGAGACTTGGCGGCACCTGCGTTAATAGCGGCTGCATACCAACCAAGACCCTGGTATCCAGCGCGCGCGCCGCCCACATCGTGCGTCAGGCTGCGGATTTCGGTGTTCTGACGTCGCTCCCGACGGTTGACATGAAGGCCGTCAAGGCGCGCAAGGACGCGGTGGTCCAGGCCTCAAGAGATAGCCTGGCGCGCTGGGTTGGTGAAACGCCTGGTCTTGAACTCATTGCCGGCGAGGCGTGCTTTGTCGCGCAGAAGACCGTCCGGGTTGGACCCCGTGAACTCAGCGCCCCCCTCATTGTCATCAATACCGGCGGTCGGCCGGTGGTGCCAGACTGGCCGGGACTTGCTGGGACAAGGTACCTTACAAACGTAAGCATGATGGATATCAATACCGTTCCGGACCACCTTATTGTCGCGGGTGGCAGCTATATCGGCCTGGAATTCGCGCAGATCTTTCGGCGTTTCGGCGCCAAAGTCACTGTCATTGAGTATGCTGACCGGTTGATCGCCCGGGAGGATGAAGCCGTCAGCAAGGCGGTTGAATCCGCTTTGGCGGCAGAAGGCATCGACTTCTGTTTTGGCGCGCGCGATTTTACCGTCGAGCCGGTAACCGCGGGTGTCCGGCTCAGCCTGACGTCTGAGGGGGCACCTGTTGTTATCGAGGGCAGCGATCTGCTCCTGGCGCTCGGCCGGCTTCCCAACACGAACGACCTCAAGCTTGAGGCCGCCGAGATAGCCTTCGATTCCCGCGGGTTTATAATCGTCGATGACCTGTTGCAGACAAATGTTGACGGTATTTATGCACTGGGCGATGTCAATGGCCGCGGTGCTTTTACCCACACGAGCTATAATGACTATGAGATATTGGCGGCCAACCTTCTGGACGGTGCGCGCCGCAGGCTCAGCGACCGCTTCACAGCCTATGCGCTTTATACGGACCCGCCTCTGGCACGGGCGGGCATGTCAGACGCCGCAGCGCTGGCGTCAGGTCGAAGAATACTCAAGGCGCACCTGCCGATGAGCCGCGTCGGTCGTGCCCGTGAGCGCGGCGAGACGATCGGGTTTATGGAGGTCCTCGTCGATGCCGACAGCGAAGTGATACTGGGAGCCACCCTGTTTGGCATTGAAGCCGATGAAGTCATTCATATCTTCATCCAGGCGATGGCGTTGAAAGTGCCCTACTCGCAACTGCAATGGATTGTGCCAGTCCATCCGACTGTGAGCGAGCTTATCCCAACCTTGTTAAGCCAGCTATCACCCCTGGAAAGGACCTGAGCCTTGACCGGAAAAAGCCCCTATGAGGTCATTGGCGAAATGTTTGACGCAATGCGGATGAGTACCGCACCTCTCAACGAGCGCCTGAACGCCTTTGCCGAAGCCATCCGCGAAGGCAGCCCGCAGTTCACGCCACTGGTGGACAATCTGATCCTGCGGCTCAGAGCTTCGGGCGCCGGGCAACATGCGCCGGACGCCGGTGACCCCATGCCCAACTTCCTGCTGCCCGATACCTCGCAACGTCTGGTGAGCCTGGCGGAAATTCTTAAGCGAGGCCCCGCCGTCATCTCCTTTTATCGCGGCCATTGGTGCCCATATTGCCAATTGGCTGCAACGACTTACGCAAACCTTGACGCCAGTGTCGGTGCCGAACATATGGTGGCCATTACACCTGAAAAGCGCAAGTTCAATGCACAACTGGCTTTTGGGGCCGGCATGACCTACCCTGTGTTAACAGACATCGACTGCGGCTATACGCTTTCGCTCAATCTGGCTTTTTGGCTTGATGCGGCGTTCAACGACATGCTCATCAGTATCGGACGCGACCTTGGCGCCTATCAGGCCGGCGCCGGTTGCGTCTTACCAATACCCGCGACCTTTGTTATCGATTCCCATGGCATCGTCGTCAGGCGGCATGTCGATCCGGATTATCGTCAGCGGATGGAGGTCGAGGATCTGATCGAGGCCTACCGGTCAGCGACGTAGGGTGTCGATCTGTCAGGATGAGCGCCACGTTCCAAACCTTGTCTTTGCCCCCCGGCCGACGAACGTATGACGGTTTGAGGACCGCAGCGGAGAAACCCATGAAGCGCAATCCGATGAAATGGCAGCCACTTTTCGGAAAAATTGCGCGACAAAACAAAAACTTAGAGCGGGGTTTTGATTCCATCAAAACTCATCCCGCTCTAATGAAGCTGTTCCGCCCAGTCGGTGGTGCGCATAAGATTGAGAAAAGCTGACGCTTCCGGTGAGCGCGGCCGACCTGACACACTGTAAATCGCTACCGTGCGTCGCAGGTCTACGTCCTGGAGCGAGTAGCGCGCCAGCCGAGTCGACCGCAACATACTCAACGGTACCAGCGCGACTCCCATATTGGCCTCGACCAGGTCGGCCATATCGCGCTCGGAATCAATTTGATGCGCCTTTTCAAGCGAAATGCCGCAGGCGTTCAAGCTGCGGTGCTCCTCATCGGCGATTTCACTTCCAGCCTGAACCAGAAACATCTGCTCGCGCAGGACCTCAAGGGCAATTACGGGGCTATTGTGGCTCGCGAGTGGGTGACCGCTGCCAACCAGAACTTCGAACGATTCGCTGAACATTGGCCATTCATCGAGCCGATCCCACTGCGCCGCGACCGGCCCGGCGACGCCCAGTTCAATGTCGCCGGCCTTGAGAAGTTCCACGACGTCCTTGCCGGTGCCACGACGCAGCTTCAGGCGGAGATTGGGAAAAGTGCGAAAAAGCTCGGCCAGAGCTTCACGCAAGAGGTCGAGGTCGACGGTGCGTGACAATCCCAGCTCCAGCGAGCGCGATTCGCCGGAAACGACAGATTTTGCGACCGACTTTGCCGACTGCGCGCTTTCGTAGCATTGCTTCATCAGCGGCAACATATGTCTGCCCAGGTCGGTCAGATGCGTCATCTTGCCTTCGCGACGGATGAGTTCGCCGCCGAACTCGATTTCCAGCCCCTTGATGGCGCGGGTCAGAACCGGTTGGGTGATGTTGCATTGCTCTGCCGCACGCGTGAAGTTAAGCGTGCCGGCAAGGGCTAAAAAATAGCGGACCTGTTGCATTTCCAAGGCGAATTGATCCCCGAATCCCAGAGCGCAATCCGATAAAGTGTGCAGCACTTTTCGGATAAATTGCGCGACAAAACAAAAGCTTAGAGCGGGGTTTTGGTGCCTCTAAAACGCATCCCGCTCCAGGAAATACACGAACCTGTACCGACCCGCAAAACTCTCGGCACATTGCGGACTGGCAAGCGCAACTGCGCTCACGAACTCCTGCGAGGCGCCATTCGGCAATTAACTGAAAAAGGCAAGACCCACCTGCACTACACGTGGCAGTCTCTTTGTAGCCTGGCATTAGACGCTTGCGCCAGTTAGCCTAAAAGCGCCGCCTGAGTCACGACCCATTTTCAAAGCCTTACGCACATGCGACATCTTTGTCCGATCTGAAGGCCCGCATTGGCACGAAGCGGTCACGCAGCGCAGGCCTCCCCTGAATACCAAAGCGCGCGAACCAATTTGCGCCGTTGCGCCCTAAACGCCCCGAAAAAATCGTCACCGTCAAACGCTGGGTACGATCACCACGAAGACCTGAAGTCAGTTGCAAGCGAAGATGCGAACTGTGTCCCTCAGGTTTGACCTTGTCGCGTTGGTCTCAAAAGCGCGTTGTCAAGTCCGTCAGGCCAACAGGCAGAACGGACAGCAGCCAGGCTTCGAGGTTATGATCGAGACCCGTGAGGATAAGCGCTGCCATCAGCAACATCAGACCGCCCAAAAGGTATTTGCCCCACGTCGCCGTCTTGACGAGTCCTGTCCGAACGCGTGACAGCGCCGACCGCGAGACAAGCCCCACGAAGAGAACCGGAATCGCGGCGCCCAGCCCGAAAAACACCATGATGACAGCAACCATCGGCAGGTCACGGCCCTGCGCGGCGAGGACGGAGGCGGCACCAAGCGTTGGCCCGACGCACGGGCTCCAGACGGCACCCAGCAAAAGGCCGAGCAGGAATTGCCCGGCAAGTCCGTCGGTGGAGATACGGTTGATGACGGCGTTACCGCGCTGGCTGACGGCACTGGTGGCTGAGGCGATAAGGTCTTGCAGATGCCGGCTTAACAGGACCAAGCCAAAGACACCCAATATGACAGCGGACACCTTGCGAAAAAGGTCGCCATCCAGTCCGATGGCAAAACCGATGGTGGCGACAAACAGGCCCACGGCCACAAAAGAGGTCACCAATCCTGCGGTAATGGCATAAAGCCCGAACCTGTGGCTCGAAGCGGCGGGAGCCACCACGAGTGGCAGGATAGGAAGGACGCATGGCGATAGCGTAGACAGGACACCAGCGGCAAAGCTAAGGCCCACGCTCGAAAGTTCGAGGGTCATGACTCACTGGGCCGGCGTGCTGATCAGCGCGCGGATCGAGGCCGGGTTGGTGTCGCCGACGGAACGTGCCGTTTCCTTTTTGCCACGAAAGACAATCAGGGTGCTTTGCTTTTGCGCACCCAAACTGCGCAGCTCTGCCTTTTGTGAGTCAAATTTCAGTTGATAAACAACCAGGTCTTTGAAGGCCGGGTCTTTCTGCAATGCGGTGAGAACAGGTTGCTGCTTGCGACAGGTCGGGCACCAGCTGGCATAAACATCGATTACAATATGCTTGCCCTGGGCCTGCGATTCCGAAAACGCCTGTTGCGTAAAAGGGCGCGCCTCACCCGCGTGGGCCAGCGTCGCAGTCATGACGGCCAGCCCAAAGACGCTGGCCCCTATGGCGTTGAGCATCGCCCGCTTCGAGATATTGAGAGACATCATGGTTTCCTGACGTAATGAGAGAAATGGGGTGTTGTCAGGCTATACGATGGGCGCCGCACGGAAGTTACATCGGCGAGGCAGAAAGTCGCCTTAATGTGTCCATCAGGTGGGCTCGTCATTCATCGCTCGGCAAACCTCTCGGCATTGGACGAACTGACCTTGCGGACATCAGGGCGGTGTCGTTTTTCGGCAGACAAGATGCACATCGCAGATGTGTTCGCGCCAATGTAATACCAAGCCTCATAAAGAATGACGCTTGGTATTCCCTTTTTTTCAGCTCAAGCGCCGCATGGCTCCTCGCATAAGCTCGGGCGCCCCAGAACGTTCTTTGGCGCGCTTGCCAACCCACGATGAGTCAAGATTTCCGCGGGTTGGTATAAGAACGGTCCCGACATCTGAACTGCAATTTGCCTTACGAACGTCGGCAGATTCCACGATCCAGAGGGTTTTAACCTTATATTTGCCTCCGGGCGGTAAGGTTTTGCCGATGTCGAAGCTCCCTTTTTTGATTACCGCGATCCTCGCCACCGCCGCTGCCGGTACCGCCCACGGCCAGTCGATGGACCTGTTCGGCCCGCAGACCTATTCGACCTGGGTCGATATCCGGGCGAGATCGGTTGATGGTGAACGCAGTTGGCTCGACGGCGGTTTCGGCAAGCTGCGAACGGGGGGAGATACATCGGACATCGCCATCGCCCAGGCGGTCTTGTTGTGGACCCCGCGTTTCTCCGACACGATCATCGCCAACGTCTTTGTTCAGGGCGCACCGGACGCCAACCCGTCCATCGATATCAGCGAAGCCTATATCAAATGGAAACCCGTGCCGACATCAGCCACGCGCTTTAGTCTGCGCGTGGGCCGGATGTTCGCCCCCCTCTCGCAGGAACATGACGGACCGGGCTGGACTTTGACGCGCACACTGACACCGTCAGTTATAAACAGTTGGGTCGGCGAAGAACTGTTGGTCGATGGTGTCGAAGCCAATGTCCAGAGCCGTTGGCGCCAGCACGGCCTGGGTGCGACCCTTGGACTCTATGGCTCCAGCGACACGGCGGGAACCCTGCTGGCTTTCCGTGGCTGGGCGCAGCACGACCTGATATCGACGGGGCATTCCAAACTGCCCTTGCCGCTCGGCAACGTCAGTGGCTTCAACACCGTCTTTACGCAGCAGGCAACGATCAGTCGCCCCGCTGTCGAAGTCGACGGTCGCCTCGGACACTATGTACGTCTGGACTGGCGTCCGCCGTCCCTCATCGCCTTCCACCTGAGCTACCTGCATAATCCTGGAAAAACCACCCTTGTAGAGAACGGACAGTACGGTTGGGCAACCCGACTGGTCGAAGGCGGGTTTCAGGCGCAGCTGAGCCCTGGCAACACGCTTCTGGGCCAGGCGCTGACCGGCACAACCCAGATGGGAGGCCTGGTGAACGCCGACCGCGAGGCCGTCGATATTCGCTTTGACGCAGCCTATATCATGCTCAGCCACGCCTTTGACAACGCCTCAACGCTGTCGCTGCGTGCCGACTCTTTCAAAGTGACAGACCGTTCGTGGATGCAGATCGACAACAACAACGAAAAGGGACGCAGCGTAACCGTGGCCTGGATCAAACCCCTTAATGATCACTTGTCCCTGGGCGTGGAGGCGGTCCACATTGACAGCCGGCGGCCGTCACGACAGACTCAGTCTGTGGCCGAACGCCAGCACCAGACCCTGATCCAGGTGTCGGTCAAGATCAGGCCCTGACGCTATGTCCGCCCAGCGCACGGGCAGGAGATTCGTTTTGAGAACGTTTAACTTATATCAACCCGCGAAAATCTTGACTCATCGTGGGTTGGCAAGCGCGACTGCGTACGTTTCTGGGGCGCCCGAGCTTATGCGAGGAGCCATGGGGGGCGCCTAGTCCGGCGTTTGAGCTGAAAAAATGCGAATACCAAGCGTCATTCTTTATGAGGCTTGGTATTCGAGCGCGTTTCAATCTGGTAGAATCGGATCGGCGCTCTAAGTTTTTGTTTTTACGCGCATCTTAATCCAAAAAGTGCGTCACACATTTTGGGATGCGCTTTAATTACGGAGTTAACTTTTGATGCGCGCCATCGTGTTCACGTCAGGAGATTGCCGTGACAAGGCAGGCGTGAATCGAAATACGTGAGGAGCCCCACTATTCCCTACACGTCTGAAACGTTTGGGGAATATTGCGCCTGTCCCGGTGCTTCGCCTGTCCCTGTGTTTTCGACCCCGCATGCTTTTTCCCATGCTGTTACAGTTTAAGCGGGTGTTTGTCATGGTTGATTGCCGACGAACTACTGCAATGCCTGTTGATATAGGCCTGATGGCCGGGCATCATCGCGAGCGACCGCGTAACGTCGTCCTCAAAATGTGTCATGCGGCGCACGAGTTCCTCCTCCGAGATCATGTCTGCGATCGGGTGGTATCGCTTCGGCTCGATATTCTGGCCATGCATGACGGCCAGCCAACTGACTTCATTGAACAGTTCGTTGTCGTGACGGTATTGCCGCGCATTCTCCCGGAATATGGCCAAACGGTCTGCAAGCGTCTGTGGTATCGCCATGGTCCGGCAATAGTTCCAGAACGGACTATCGTCGCGCGCGGTGGCATTATAATGCAGAATGATAAAGTCGCGGACCTGTTCATATTCCAGCCGGGTTCGACGGTTGTAATAATCGATGTCCGGCTGGTTGAAGGTCTTGTCTGGAAAGTTGGTCATCAGGCGGGCGATGGCCGTCTGGATCAGGTGGATCGACGTCGATTCCAGCGGCTCCAGGAAACCCGACGCCAGTCCCAAGGACACGACATTGTTCTTCCAGGGGGTCCTGCGTATGCCAGCTGTAAACCTCAGAAAATTCGGCTCCGTGAGGGGGGCGCCATCCAGATCGGCATTGAGGCTGTCCAGCGCGGCTTCGTCGGATATGTAGGCACTGGAATAGACATGGCCGTTACCCGTTCGCGACTGGAGAGGGATGCGCCATTGCCAGCCCGATGACTTGGCTGTGGCGCGCGTATAGGGGATCGGATCCGCGACCCGCTCACATGCCCGTGCAACGGCACGGTCGCACGGCAGGTAGTGGCTCCAATCGTCATACCCCGCCTTGAGAGTCTGCTCGATCAGCAGCCCGCGAAATCCGGAGCAATCGATGAACAGATCGCCTTCGATGACCTCGCCGGTTTCCAGGACGACGCTTTGAACGTTACCGGAGTGCGGATCCTGGACCACATTCGTGATACGGCCTTCCGTCCGGGTCACCCCCCGGGCCTCAGCGCACTCGCGCATCAAACGTGCATAAAGGCTGGCATCGAAATGGAACGCATAGGCAATCAGGCTTAGCGCGGAATTGGCCTTGGACAGGTCCGGCCGCTGAAACTTGGCGGCCCGTGCGGCCTGTATCATCAGGCTGTACCGCTCCAGCGGCGGCGCCTTGCCCATGGCCGCATAACGCAGCCAGAAATGGTGGAAGTGGATGCCGTCCATAGGGGCGCCGTAGGGGCCGAAGGGGTGGATATAGCTCTGCCCAAGCCGTCCCCAGTTGACGAATTCGATGCCAGTCTTGAAGGTAGCATTGGTCTTTCTGACGAATTCGTTTTCGTCGAGCCCCAAGAGGCGATTAAAGTAAAGAATATGCGGGATGGTCGCTTCACCGACGCCGACCGTGCCGATGGCTTCGGATTCGACGACCTGGAAGGCAACCTGGTTGGCTGGCAGCAGTTTCGACATACCGGCGGCCGCCATCCATCCGGCGGTCCCACCGCCGACAATAACAACTTTGCGAATTCTCATATCTTGCATGATGTGGCTTTGCGGTTGGGGTAAAAATCAGGCCCGCGCAGCGGGACAGTAGCTTTGCAGAAAGGCAGCGTGGGTCGGCATGCGGCCCGCCTCGGCGTGCATGGCCCGACGCATGGAGTCCAGGCTGTCCATGACTGTATCAGATGGCAGCATGGCGATCACAGGGTCGAAGCTTCGCGGCATGATGCCCTGGCCCAGGAACACGGCAATCCAGCTCGGGCGTCCGAACAGTTCCTCCCTATAGGCGTAGGTCCGACCTGCCGTCCGGAACAACTCGATCTTGTGACTCAGGCTATCGGGGATGCTCATGGTGCGGCAGTAGTTCCAGAACGGCGTGTCGTCGCGTTCGGTCGCACTGTAATGCAGGATAATGAAGTCACGCACCTGCTCGAACTCGGTCCGCATGTGCTGGTTATATTCCTTGCGCACCACCTCGGGCAGCGAAGCGTCCGGGAAAAGGGCGATGAAGCGGCTGATGCCTTCCTGGATCAGATAGATCGAGGTCGATTCCAGTGGCTCAAGAAAACCCGCCGACAGGCCGATGGCGACGCAATTGTTCTTCCAGAAGGCGTGGCGGTGCCCGGCCTTGAAGCGAATTTGACGAGGTGATGCCATGGCCTCGCCGTCAAGATTGGTGAGCAGTATCGCGGTGGCTTCGTCGTCCTCCATGAAGGCGCTGCTGTAGATATGGCCGTTGCCGGTGCGCGTCTGGGTCGGGATCCTCCACTGCCAGCCCGCAGTCCGGGCCGTCGAGCGCGTGTACGGCAAAAGCGGACCGGCATGGGCGCAAGGCACGGCCTGTGCCGAGTCGCAGGGCAGCCAGTGGCTCCAGTCATGATAACCAACGCCCAGGGTTTTGCCGATAAGTAGCGCGCTGAACCCTGTGCAGTCGAAGAACAGTTCCCCGTTGATCGTCTCGCCCGTGTCGAGCCGCAGCGCGGTGATGTCTCCCGATTCCGGCGCCTGCAGAACCTCCTCGACCTTGCCTTCGACACGGCGCACGCCCCTCGCCTCCGCATAGGTGCGCAGGTAGCGCGCATACAGGGTGGCGTCGAAATGATAGGCGTAGCGAATATGACTGCGCGGAGAATTTGTCGTTCCCGGCAGGTCAAACCGGTTTTGGCGGGAAGCCACCGCGGACATGCTGTAGGCGTCGATGGGATACGCGTTGCCGTCGGCGCGGCTGCGCAGCCAGTACTGGTGGAACTCGTAACCATTCATATCGACGCCATGGCCGCCGAACGGATGGATATAGGCATCGCCCTTGCGCCCCCAGTCGACGAACTCGATGCCCAGCTTGAAGGTGGCGTGGGTCGCCTTCATGAACTCGTCTTCGCGAATGCCGAGGTGACGGTTGAAATTGATGATCTCAGGGATGGTCGCCTCGCCGACACCGATCGTCCCAATCTGGTCAGACTCGACCAGGGTGATCGATACGAATTTCGGGTCGAGTTGGCTGGACAGTGCCGCCGCTGTCATCCAACCTGCGGATCCCCCGCCCAGAATGACGATCTTCTTTATATACGAGGTCATGCCTCACCCTTGAGTTTGTCGAAGATAGTTGGTCAGACCGTTCAGATAGGTTCCGTGCGGTGGCATGGATCGGATCACACTGTCGATGTTGCTGCGAAGTGACTCAAAATATTGCCTGATCCTGGCATTGTCCGCGCCATCAACAATGCGATCATACCGTAACGGCCTGCGGCCCATTCCGTAATGAAGAATGAGCCAGTCTTCCGGACCGAACGGTTCAAGATCGTAAGCGACATGCAGACCGCGGCTTTCAAACTGTTCGATCTTGCGTGCGAGGCGTTCATCGGCAGGTGTACGGGTGGCGTCACGCCAGTAGAGAGACCCCTCCACGGGTTGCGTCTCGAACAGGGCGCGCATGAACAGGTCGGCATGGACATAATCTGCCAGGGCCTGGCGATTGTACTCACGGCGCTCAACCGACAGGTCGTCAGAAACCGGCAACAGGGGTAGCAGGCGTTCGATATCACGCTGAAGCAGGAGTATGGGCGCGATGGTCAGGGGTTCCGCCACACAGGCCGCGTGCCCTATGCCGACGCAGTTACCGACCCAGGCGATGTCGCGAAAGCCGATGTCGACGGTCGCCGACCGTACCGGAGCCGTCTCAGGCACAGCCTGTGCCTCCAGGTCCGAGTCCGGATCGCTGGTCGTCAGCATGAGGGTGGAGGTGCGTAAGGCGGTCTTTGCCTGCCAGCCATAAGACGTACCGTTGACAGTCGTAACAGCCGGGCCAGGCGTTTCCGCTTCCATGCGTGTCAGAGAGACGCAAAGGCGACGCTTCTGTCGCAGATCGGCGCTGTGACGCACCCCGCCGATCTGCGACAGAAGTGTTGCCTGAGGCCCCGTAGCGTCGATCCACAAATCGGCCGTCAGGGTCTGGCCATTGCTCAGATGAATGGCTTTAATGGCGCCATCGACGGCATCAATCGCGGAAACATCTGCCGCGACCTTTCGCACGCCGCCATTTGCGGCAGCAAGTTCGAACAAGGCTCCGTAAGCCGTGGCGTCAAAGTGATAGCCGTATTCCGCCCGCGACAACGGGTGGGCAGGGTCTTCAGGCGGGTGGGCAAAGACGCCGCGTCGTGCCGCCACAGCCGATACCAGAAATGGCTCCAGTGCCGCCTGACCTTGTTGCGTCAGGTAGTGTTGGAACGTCGCGCCTTCCAGTACCGGCAAAGGCTGATGAAAAGCCTGAACCCAGTTCAGCTTAAGCGCGCCCCAGTTCGTGACATGCGTTCCGTATGAAAAGGTCGTATCGCTGTTCAGGATCAGCTCCGGCTCGGAGACCCCCAGCGACAGATTGAAATCGTAGGCCGTGGGCGGTGCCAGGTTGCCATAAAGAAAGTCGCTATCCGCGCTCGATATACCCGCAATCCAGGTCACGCCGAGCGAGTCGCAAAGATAAGGCGCCAGGGCGGCGCAAACCTGCTGAGCCGCCAAACCACTGCCGCAGACCACAATGTGACGGCCTGCAGAATGCGCAGGCGATGTATCAGATGTTGCCATGGGTTAACCTGCCTGCGCGACCAGCGGGCCAGTGTCGGACGCCGCCCCCATTTGGCGGATATAGTCCTTATGGTCGGGTGTCGCCGAAGCTGCGGCGTTCACCCTCCGCCTTAAGCCTTCGGCACTCTGGACCAATCTGTCGTGCGGCATCCGGTCGACACGCGGATCATAATGACGCGGTAGCAGGTTCTGCCCCAACATGACGGCAACCCAGCTTGGTGGCAAGAAAACGCCGAACTCGTAGCGGATGAGTTGCCCCCGTGTAAGCCATATCTGGATTTTTTCGTCCAGACTGTCGGGAAGTTTCAGGTTGCGAAAATGCCGCCACATCTCAGTGTCGTCACGCTGGGTCGCCGCATAGTGCAATAAGAGGAAGTCACGCACCCGTTCGAAATTCACCCCCATACGCCGGTTGTATTCGTCGATGTCGGATTGGAGAAATCTCTTGTCAGGGAAGATATGCAGCAATTCACTGATGCCTTCCTGAATCAGATGGATCGAGGTCGATTCGAGCGGCTCCAGGAAGCCTGCCGCAAGTCCGATGGCCACGACATTGTGATTCCAGAGCTTCTTGCGTCGGCCAGTCGTAAAATAAAGCTGACGCGGGTCGGCCAGGGCCGGCGCATCCAGATTGCCGAGCAAGCGGCGACTGGCGTCCTCATCGCTGATGAAGCTGCTGCAATAGACGTAGCCATTGCCCGTTCGATGCTGCAAGGGGATCCGCCATTGCCAGCCGGCTTCGAGGGCTGTCGCGCGCGTGTACGGTGTCAATGTGCCCCGCGATTCGCACGGCACGGCCAAGGCCCGATTGCACGGCAGCCACTGGCTCCAATCCTCATAGCCCGTTTTCAGCGCCTGCTCGATGAGAAGGCCGCGAAAACCGGAACAATCTACGTATAGGTCGGCCGCAACAACCTCGCCACTGTCCAGGGTCAGCGAAGCGACATGGCCGGTTTCGGCGTCCAGTCGCGTATCAACGACCTTGCCCTGTCGTCTGACGACGCCCCGTGCCTCGGCGAACTGACGCAGAAAGGCGGCGTAGCGTGTCGCGTCGAATTGATACGCATAGCCATAGGTCGATTCGATCCGGGTCGCGTCGGTCGAGGGGTGGCGAAAACGGTTGGCTTCAGCGATAGAAGTCGGAAAGGCATAGTCGTCAAGACGAGACGCCAGGCCGCTTTTCTGCAGGCGCAGCCAATGCTGATAGAAGGGAATGCCGTCGATCTTCTCGCCGTAGTCGCCAAACGGATGAATATAACGGTCGCCGATGCGGCCCCAGTTGCAGAACTCGATGCCGAGTTTGAAGGTCGCTTCGGTCGCCTTCATGAAGGTGACTTCGTCTATGTTAAGGGCCGTATTGAAATTACGGATGTGAGGCAGGGTAGCTTCACCAACACCAACCGTGCCGATTTCTTCGGATTCCACCAGAGTAATGGCAATCGGCAGCCTCTTGAATTCGTGCGCCAGGGCGGATGCCGCCATCCAGCCCGCCGTACCACCGCCCACAATGCATATGCTTTTAATTGCCTGGGGATTATCGCTCATGCTCGGGGTCCTCTCTGCCACAGTGTCGGCCTGGCCTGGAATATAGCTATACAATGATTTGCGCCATAACGACCAAACTCATGAGGGATTGAACCCACCTGCCGGGGGCCGTGCAGTGTACCGACGCGTCGCCTTGCCGTCGGCGCTGGAGCAGACTCATAAACATAGTGCGCCGGATATAGCTCACGGCGACCGGTTCGTAGCTTGGATGTGACCGGTGAAAACGTGATAAGGGCGCCGCGTTTCTCGGGCGCGACGCCCCAGGTCGTTCTGGCACAATTTTTCGGGAGAAGAATTGAAGCCTCAGTCATTATAACTCATATAAACTCAAAGTCAACAAGTATAATGTATATCTGAAATCGTTAACTACTGCATTGCGACATTGAGAAGCGCGTATTTAAAGTATTCAAACGCATAAAGCGCCAATCGAAAGATGTGCGGACTGCACCCAATCGAATCCCAATTACACGTAATACTCACAATATCCGCCACACTATTTGTGAGCTGCTGTGCGCCAAGCCATTGAAATGACCTGGCGCAACAAACCTTTTTGCCGCTTTATTGTACCGACGCGCGGAGTTCTTCGATTGTAGATTTGGCATCGAAGATATCCGGCTGTTTCTTGACGCCTTCGAACTTGGCTTCATCACCATTGCCCATCTGGATAATCAGAGCTGCCTGAACAACCTTCTTGGGCTTCCAACGTTCGAGAACCGAAGGGGGAACATCACCGCCGCCGAACCCGCCTGTGGAAGGGCCCATTTGCACATTGCCGTCACCGCCCCCGGCACTGTTGCCACCCGCCGGACCTGAGCCCGAACCGCCGACGCTGCCCGTCGCAGACATGGTGTTACCAATAAAGGAGCCTGTACGCGACGCAATATCATCTTCGCCGCCTCGCTCGATGCTTTTGACCGTGGAACTGAGAACGGCGAACCACTCAAAGCCGGATTCTGCCGTCAATTCCGCCGCGCGCAGCAAGGCATAGTTCGCAGCAAGTGCCTTTTTTGTACGTGCTTCGCCGGTGAAGACGACAACATAACGATTATCGCCCATAGGGGCTGAGGTGTAACCCGCACCACCCGTTGCGTCGGCAGGCTGGTAGATAGACGTTTGCGCCATAACACCAGATGGAAGGTTACCAACTGCGCTTATGGCTATGGCCGAAGCCACGATGGTCAGAAATTTCTTCATTGTGGAACTCCTTCTTGCCGGTTGACAACGCGGCTTTGACCACGACGCAACAGATCACCGAATAAAGCGCCCGATCAGACGGCCTGATCCAAAAGGCCCCCAGGAAAAAGGCCCTCTGGAGCGGCGCTTACCCGCGTCTACTCAACGTAAATATGTACGGACTATGACCAAACAAGGGGTGGGTGTATTTCCCACCCCTTGCCGGACATCATGCGTTGTGCACCTTAGTACTGGTAGCGAACGCTGAACACGAAGCGGCGGTCGTTCAGGAAGCTGAAGCGATCAACGCGTTGACCATCAGCGCTGATTTGCGCTTCGGCCTTGTTCTTGGTGTCGAGCAGGTTCGACGCGTTCAAGGCAACCTGAAGCTTATCGTTCACGTCATACTTGATCGAGCCGTCAAGGAAACCAACTGCCGAGTTAAAGATCGGACCACCGGTGATGTAGTCACGGTAGGTGGTCAGGTTCTCATCACGCCAGTTGTAAGCCAGGCGACCTTCCCATTTGTCGTCCTGATAGATACCGACAAGGTTCACAATGTACTTGGATTGACCCAGCAGGTTGTTGACACCGAAGCGATAGATGGTGCCGAAAGCGTCGGCCGCGCCATCACCATCAGCGTCGACGAAGGGCGGCGGTGGCGCGGCACTTGCGTCGATGTAGCTGAAGTTGGCCTGCATACCCAGGTGTGACAACCAGCCAGGCAAGAAGTCATAGAACTGCTGATAGGACAGTTCGAAACCTTGAATGTCGGCCGTGTCCTGGTTGACCAGGCCACCATACACCACGCTGACCGTCTTGCCATCGAGGGTCATGGAACCCACAGTCTCGTCGCCGCTTTGGATGATGTTCTTCAGTTCCTTCTTGAAGAAGGCTGTCGAAACCGTACCACCCTGGAAGTACCACTCCCATGACAGGTCGTAGTTGACTGAGGTCGTCGGCAACAGGTTGGGGTTACCACCCGTGATGCGGATCTGTTCCAGCGAGAAGGACGATGCACCGCGGTCAACACCGAACAACGGATCCTGAACGCAGGGCTCCGGGGTACATCTCGGGATGACCGGGAAAGCTGCACGGCTGACGACAGCACGCAGTTGCTGGCCGGCACGCATGTCCTGGATATTCGGACGGCTGATGTTTTTGCTGGCGCCGAAACGAATCAGCATCTCCTCGTTCAGGTTCCACTTCAGGTTAAAAGAAGGCAGCCAGTGTTCGTCTTCGACGGCGACGGTTTGCGCTTCATACTTTCCGATCTGGCCTTGCGGGCATGCCACGCGAATGTCAGTACCCAGGCCAGGGCACAGAAACCTTGTCGTTTCGGGCAAGAAGTCCTGCACGGAGTCGCGGCTTTCGGCATCCGGCGTACGGGGATTTTGCACCGTCGAAGCCGTTTGCGGATCGGCATCGAACGAGCGGTAGCTGAGGAAGCCAGCCGAATCCAGATTGGTTTTGCTGTAGCGTACGCCAAAGTTACCATCAATCGACATGCCATTATCGAACTCATGACCGAAGTTGGCCATCAGATAGACGTTATTGGTCGTCTCGGTGATGCTCGAGACGTTGGCATCGTTAAAGATGGGCTGATAATTCGCATCCAGTTGCGTGGCCCAGTTGGTCTTCAGCGTACCATCGGGGTTTGACAGACGGCTATCGGACTGCATGAAGCGCAGCATGGCCTCTGGACTGAGCAACAGGTCAGAACTGATGACCGAAAACTTGGTCTGGCCGCCCTGATCCGTCATGAGTACGCCGGAGTCACGATAAAAGTCAGCGAAGTCAATGGTCTCATACAGCTTGGAATCCATCGCCGCCAGTGTGCCGAGACCGACATTGCCCCAACGCGGTCCGATGCCACCCCAGTTCAGGTCTGCCTGCTTGTTGACCTGACTACGTTCGGACGTACGGACACCAAACTTCACCGACTTGAACCAGTCATTATCCTCGAAGTCGTATTGGACATCGGCGCGGAAGGCCGTCAATTCCCCCGTACCGCGCTGATGGCCCTGCGAGTTGAACTTCCAGTATGTATTGCCGGGATCGTCCGTGCCGGTAATCGGCGCAGAGACGTAACCGCCGTTGCCGTTGAAGGCAGTGCTGAACTGTGTCCGCGGATCAACGGTCAAACGAACGCGCGGGTCGTCCAGACCAGGTTCCAGATATGCGATAGCAGCAGTGGTGGTACCACCCCACAGTTCGTCAACAGAGGCTGTCGCCTTGGTCTGCTGGGCGTCGAGTTCGACAAACAGACGGTCTGTCGGACGCCACTTGTAGTTCAGGCTCAGGTCCTCTGTCGTTGACTTCTCGGTCTTACCAATCGACAGGACGTCAACATGGAGGCCATAGGCACCAAACCATGAGTCGTCCATATGGGAGATAATTCCCGACTCCATCAGGCCGGCTGTCGTTGCAAAGGTGTTTTCGCAGTAGTCCTGACCGCGTGGTGGATTTGCGCCGCCGTCAGCGTTCGGGTCATTACAGAGGTTCAGGGCCGGGGTAGACCAACCGGTATTGTACTTGGCACCGGTAATAGCGTAATTCTGATTGTTACCACCGCCTGGGAAGGATTCGAGCGTACGCTCGATGCCCTGGGTCTCGTTGTCGACCCGGACGTACTTAGCGGTCAGGCGGGAATTGTCATTCTTCCATTGCCCGGCGATGTAGAAGCTGTCACGATTACGATCGACGTCGTTGGTCCGCATTTGGAAGCCCAGCATGGCGCCGGCGATCGGGTCAGTGGTCGTCCGAGGCAGGGAGGTGAGACGCTCACCCGTGCTGTTGCCATTGGCGCCAACAACGCGCGGAATCGGCGCAGGCTGCTGCCAGCCTTCGATCCGCGACAGCAGCTTCGAGGTCGAATAGGAGCCCATCAGGCCGAATTCACCGATATCCGTCTGCCAGCGATTGCCGATCATGGCGTTGTAGGAGGGCGACCACTTCTTGGCCAGGTCACCATAGTTGAAATCCGCCGAGACCGAGGCGAAGTAACCCCTGCGGTCGAAGGGTTCCAGCGTACGCAGGTTAATCGTGCCACCGATACCGCCTTCGATCAGGTCGGCCGACGAGTTCTTGAAAACGTCAACGGCGCCGACGAGTTGGGGTGGGATGCTGGACCAGTCCAGAGCACGACCCGCATTGGCCGTGAAAGCGTCACGGCCGTTGAATTCCGAACGCACGAAACCCAGACCGCGGACCAGGTTACCGCGACCTTCGGGCGACGGGAAGTCAGGGCTGCCGCCCGTTGTGAAGCGCGTGACGGTCACGCCGGGAACACGCTGCAGGGCTTCGGCGACCGACAGATCCGGCAGAGACGAAACGTCCGACGCGGTAATGGAATCGACAAAGGTCGACGCTTTACGCTTGATCGACGCAGCGGTTTGGAGAGAGCCACGAATGCCGGTGACGACAATAACGGTCGTTTCATCTTGTGGCGCGGCGGCTTCACCGGCGGGAGCGGGCGCCGCATCTTGCGCATAAGCGGCACTCGAAAGCAGTGCAGCCGCGATGGCCGTGGTTCCCAGCAGAATTCTGCCCAGGCGAGATCGCGACGACGTTCCGCCCCAATTTTGAACGGATTTGTCCCTTGTGTTTTTCATATTTTAAGTCTCCCTGCCTCGGCTTCTTTGGCCTGAGGATCATTAAGCCTCCCGCAAGCGGGAGACGCCCTGTAGATTTTTTTTATCGATCACGCACCGGCGCCCTGTCTTCCCAACATCAGCACTTTTTGTGACGCCCACGCGATGTGACGAAACGAGGTTATGATAGCGGTCACATACTTTCAAGCATAAAAGTCGGACATTTTGGATTGTGTTCCAACCGTGGCGCGATTGTGACACACGTAGTTCACATTGGCCATTTTCTCGGCCGGTGCGACTGCCGCCTCAGGCGCTGCATCCTGAGCGAAGGCCGCCATTGACAGCGCTGTCAACGGCACGCCCGACAGCACTCCACGCAATGCCAGCTTTAGGAACTCCTTACTGCCTAAGCCCGAAGCCATGTGGTTCGTGCCCGTGATGATTTTTGCCGTCTGAATCCGGGACTGTCGATTTCCGGATGTCTTGTGGGTCCTGGGTCCGCCATTGACTGATCGCTGAATGTTCGCCCAAAAAGACAAAAACCAACGAATGCAACAAATGGGTCAACCCTTTGTTATATCTAACTAACTAACTTGACGATGCCGCCACACAACTTCATATTGAACGGTAACGAGTCGATACGTTCCGACATTGGGTGTTACAAATTGCCGCACCTATGTCAAGAAATTTGGCATCGATGTCAAAAATTGGCCCGATGTTGTGTCCTGTTTTGTGTCCGCGTGTGACAATCCTGCATGCCCCAGTGGATAGACGCCTTCAAAGCTCTTTGAATTTTGGGATCGATGCGTTGGAGCGCAATTCTATAAAGTGTGACGCACCCGCACGGGCGCTCCCGTTTTTGGAAAAAGTTGCGCGACGAAACAAAAAGTTAGAGCGTATCTTTGATTCCGTCAAAACACTTCCAGCTCTCAAGATATGGCGACTATAGACGACATAGCCAACCTGGCCGGCATTTCGGCGAAGACCGTGTCGCGCGTGCTGAATGACGACAAGGCCGTCAAGCCCATCACGCGCGAGGGTGTATTGGGGGCCGCCCTGAAGCTCGAATATCGCCCCAACGTCCAGGCAGGAAACTGGTTTTGGGAACGTCAAATTTAAATGAAGAGTTAACTTTTGATGCGCGCCATCGTGTTCACGTCAGGACTTTGCCGCGACGAGGCAAATGCGTATCGTTCTTCCGTAGAGTCCCTACCACGCGACACAATGGAGAAATGGTAGAGATCTAAAGACAGTATGCGGCGCATAGATTATCGGTTAGATCAGCTACTTTACGGTCCAGGCCACTACAGGTCGATCTACCGGCGCGAAGACAGGTGGGAAACATGACGACCCTTGCCAAAACAGGTTACGTTTCAGTTTCCCGCCGCGCCGCCGCGATCGTCGCCATCGCCGTCGCCGCAATGGCCCTTCTCTGCGCCTGGGCAACCCGCAGCGAAAGTCTCCCGCCGCCGCCTGTCGGCCTCTACGAGTTGCGCGTCTACACGGCAGCCGACGGCAAGATGCCCGAACTCGATGCCCGCTTCCGCGATCACACGATCGGCCTTTTCCGCAAGCACGGCATGATGCCGATCGCCTTCTTCCATCCGGAAAATCCCGACGATCACCGCCTTATGTATATCATGGGCTACAAGGACCGCGCCGCACGCGACACCGCGTGGACTGCTTTCGACAGCGACCCGGAATGGACCAGGGTCTACAGCGCCAGCCAGGCCAATGGCGCTCTCACCGCCAAGGTCGAGAGCCTGTTTCTGGTGCCGACCGATTACGCCCCGGCGCTGGACCTCACGCCGGCAACGCCGCCGCGCTACTTCGAGCTCCGTACCTACACCACCCTTCCAGGCAAGCTGGAAAATCTCCACACCCGCTTCCGCGACCATACGCTGGGCATATTCAGGAAGCACGAAATGACCAACATGCTCTACTGGCGCCCCACCGGCGACCAGCCGGGGATGGATAACAAGATGGTCTACCTGATGGCCTACCCCGACAAGGACGCGCGCAACGCCGCCTGGGCCGCCTTCGGTGCTGACGAGGCCTGGAAGAAGGTCGCCGCCGACAGCGAGAAGGACGGCCCGATCCTCGCCGCCACCGGCGGTGTTGTCTCGGTTCAGATGAAACCCACAGACTACTCGCCGCTGAAATAAATACGAGAGCGCAATCCGATAAAGTGTGACGCACCCGCACGGGCGCTCCCGTTTTCGGAAAAATTGCTTTATAAAACAGAAATTTATAGCGGGATGGCGATTCTGCCTAAAGCCATCACGCTCTGGCAGAAAGTAAGGGCCTCAGGGTTAAGGGCGTCATCGGCGTGACGGACGAACAGACGGCCGCCGCATCCTACAAATTCCGGTTCACCCGCTCGGCCAGCAGGCCCTCATTGATCTGATCCACACGCGTCACGCCGGTCAGGGCCATGGCTGTGCGCATTTCCTTGTCGATCAGACCCAAAAGGTTGCTCACCGCCGCCTCGCCGCCCGTCGCCAAAGCATAAATATAGGCCCGGCCCAAAAGCACGCCCCTGGCGCCCAGGGCCAGCATCCGCACCACGTCCAGCCCTGTCCGCACGCCGGAATCGGCCAGGATGGTCAGGTCGTCACCCACCGCATCAGCAATCGCCGGCAGGGCGCGCGTCGTCGACAAAGCGCCGTCCAACTGACGGCCGCCGTGGTTCGACACCACAATGCCGTCGGCCCCAAACCGCACGGCATCGCGCGCATCTTCCGGATCGAGTATACCCTTGATGATCATCGGACCCTTCCAGATATCGCGAATCCATTCCAGGTCCTGCCATGAGATCGACGGATCGAAATTGGCCCCCAGCCAGCCTATATAGTCTTCCAGGCCTGTCGCCTTGCCGAGATAGTCCGAAACATTGCCGAGATCATGCGGCGTGCCACGCACACCGACATCCCACGCCCATTGCGGCTTGAACATCGCCTGGACCATGCGGCGGATCGGGCCGAAGTCGCCGCTCATCCCCGAATGTTTGTCACGATAGCGCGCGCCCGGCACCGGCATGTCGACCGTAAAAACCAGTTTGGACACGCCCAGGCTCTGGGCGCGCTCCAGGGCGTGCTTCATGAAACCACGGTCCTTCAGGACATAGAGCTGGAACCAGACATTGTGGCCGGATTTTTCGACGATCTCCTTCAGCGGGCACAGCGAGACCGTCGAGATGATATAGGGGATGTTGGCGTTTTTGGCAGCCCTGGCGACCTGGACCTCGCCGCGGCGGGCATACATGCCCCCTAAGCCCACCGGCGCAAGCGCCACCGGCATGGCCAGTTTCTCGCCGAACAATTCGGTTTCCAGCGACACGTCGGCGACGTTTTTCAGGATGCGCTGGCGCAGGGCCAGGCGCGAAAGGTCGTCGACGTTCGCGAGCAGGGTCATTTCTGCATAGGAGCCACCATCGAGATAATCGAACAGGAAGCGCGGTAACTTGCGACGAGCGGCTTCGCGGTAATCGGTGGCGGCGGAAATAATCATAGCAAACCCCTGTCGGCATCCAGATGCAGGGTCAGATCGGCCCGTCCCGGCATCTCGCGCAGGATATAGCGTGTAAGCCGTTCATAGTGTTGGATAAAACGCGCAATCTCAGCGTCGGCCATGACTTTTCTGCCGCTTCGGCCTTCGTTTTCCAACATGCGGGACAGGTCGTGTTCCTGCTGCGTCCGCCACGACTGGACGACCTCGAAACCGGGGGCCGCCAGCAGCACCAGGCGGTCGATTCGACGGAACAGGTCGCGGTAAGGCCCGTCCAACTGAGCCTTGACGTGGCGCCGCCACACTCCGTCGGGGTCTTCATCGCGTTCCAGCGCATTGACCGCAGCGCTCAGTTCGCCGTCGAACTGGGATTGTGCTCCGACACACCAGCCCTCAAAGATGATCACGTCCGGCGCCGTCACCACAGGCCAGACTTCGCGCGCAAACGGACTGTCACTGGCCTTGTCGAAGCGCGGCAGAGCGGTTTCACGCCCGGCGATCAGATCGTCGAACACCTGCACTCCCAGGGCCACATCATGCGTGCCCGGCACGCCGCGGGTGGCAAACAGGGGATGGATAGCGACCGGCCGATCTTGCGGTGCCAGGTACAGATCATCAAGCGAGATCAGAGCAACCTTGGCCCCCTCGCCTTCCAATCTTTGCTTGAGGGCGACGGACAGGGTCGATTTCCCCGAACCCTGGGCGCCGCAAAGTCCCAGGACGAACGGCCGTCCCGGCGTGCTCCACAGGACGACTGAGGCATGGACACGCTCAAGCGACCCGGTCACCGACCGTCTCTCCGGCAAAAAACTGATCGACATTGCGCGCCGCGCGCATGCCCATGGCCTCACGCGTTTCCACTGTCGCCGAGCCCAGGTGCGGCAGCAGGACGGCATTATTCAGCGGCAGCAGTGCCGCGTTGACCACCGGCTCGCGTTCGTAGACGTCGAGGCCGGCCGCCCAGATGGTGCCGGCAGCCAGGGCCTGGGCCAGGTCGTCTTCCTTGACCACTGACCCGCGCGCCGTATTGATCAGTATGGCCGAAGGCTTCATCAGATTGAGCAGGCGGTGGTTCACCATATGGTGGGTGTCCGGCCCGCCTGGCGTGTGCAGCGACAGCACGTCCGCCTGCGCCGCCAGTTCGTCCAGGGACGCGACATAGCGGGCGTTGTAGGTGGCTTCTGTTTCCGGCGCGGCCCGGCGGCGACTGAAATAGGCGATCTTCATATTGAGCGCCGTGTGCGCCTTGCAGGCCGTCGCCTGGGCGATGCGGCCGAACCCGACCAGGCCCAGGGTCTTGCCCTGCAGCGACTGGCCCATCAGGGCAGTGGCACCCCAGCCCTTCCAGCCGCCGCCGCGCAGCTGCCGTTCGGCCTCGGAGGCGCGGCGCGACGCCATCAGCATCAGCATCAAAGCGATGTCGGCCGTGGCCTCGGTCAGGACGTCCGGTGTGTTGGAGACGGTGATGCCGGCGGACGTGGCGGCAGCGATGTCGATATGTTCATAGCCAGCACCGAAATTGCCGATCATCTTCACCCGGGCATCAGGCGTGGCGAAGACTTCGGCCGTCAGCTTGTCGGTGACGGTCGGACACAGAGCATCATACTGCGTCATCGCTTCGCCGAGCTGGGCCGGCGTCAAGGGGGCGGCATCATTGACGGTGACGTCGTAGCGCGCCTGCAAATAGGCTTGTGCGCCGGAAGGCCAGGGACGGGTGATCAGGATCTTCGGCTTGGGCATTAAGGCGTCTCTTGAAGAGGGGGGCACGCCTTTCCTCTGTAGTGATCCGTCAGCGGTCTGGCTATAGACCTACGAAGGGTTTCGCCCGAAGGCTTTGAGCGTAACAGCCAAGCCTATTGCAGGTTCACGAACAGCCCGCCGTCGGTCAGCACCGAGGCGCCGGTGACATAGCCGCTGAGGTCGGATGCCAGAAACACCACCACCTTGGCGATGTCATCCGGATGGCCCAGGCGCCCGAGCGGGATGCGCTTTTCCATGTATTCGCGCTTGGCGGGGTCGGCCAGGTCGTCCTTGTTGATGTCGGTGGCCACAGTGCCCGGCATGACCGAGTTGCAGCGAATGCCATAGCGGCCCAGGGCGATCGCAGTGGACTGCATCAGCGAATGCACCCCGGCCTTGGTCGGGGTGTAGTGCGTTTGCATCTCGCCGCCGACCAGGGCCGAGATCGATGAGACGGCGATGATGGAGCCACCCTGCCCCTGTGCGACCATCTGGTTGGCCGCTGCCTGGCACATGTAATAGGCGCCGCTGTAGTTGACGTTCAGCGTGCGCAGAAAGACGTCCTGCGGCATGTCGAGGAAGCTGTGGAACGGGCAGATGCCGGCATTGGACACGAAAGCCGTAACCCCACCCAGCGCCTTGGCCGCGCCCTTAACAAACGCCGGCGCCGAATCGGCATCGGCAACATCGCCGTCATAGACGAACGCCTTGCGCCCCAGGGCCTCGATCTCGGCTACCACTTCGGCGGTGGCGTCCGGGTCCCGATAGACGTTGAGACCGATATCGGCACCATGGCGCGCGCACATGACCGCTGTCGCCCGCCCGATACCGCGCGACGCTCCCGTGATCAGAACTTTTTGTCCTTCCAAAAGCATTTTTGCTTCCCCGCTTACTTTAAATGTTTCTCGTTCCAGCCGAACTCGGCGGAGATGGCGCGCACGGCGGTCAGGACATCCTGTGTCAGGGCCTTCATGCGGACGTCGTTCATATATTGCGCCGCCGAAGACACGCTTATCGACCCGATGATGCGGTTGGCGGCGTCGCGGATAGGGGCTGCGACGCAGCGGATCCGGTCTTCGTTTTCTTCCAGATCGAGAGCATAACCGCCCTGGGAGTAGCTGCGCATGCGGTCCAGCCATTCGCCTTCCGCCACACCATAACCGGGATAGTCGCGGGCTTCGCGGGCGTAGAGAGCGCGTAAGGCACTTTCCGGCTCGTCGAGCAAAAGCGCCTTGCCGATACCCGTCGAACGCAAGGGCTGGCGTTCGCCGATGCGCGAACTGATCTCGATCCGTCGCGTGCCCAGCACCTTGTCGAGATAGAGCGCCCGGCCGTTATCGAGAATGCCGAGGTGCACCGTATCGCCGGTCTGCTTGGCCAGGTTGACCAGGTCGTCATGGGCGACACGGGCCAGGTTCATCTGGCGCGAAGCCAGATAACCCAGTTCCAGCAGACGCGGCCCGAGACTATAACCCACGCGCGGTGTGAAGTTCAAAAAGCGCTGCTCGACCAAGGTGGTGGCCAGGCGGTGCGTGGTCGAGCGGGTCAGGCCCAGGGCTTCGGAGAGCTCCGGCAAGGTCTTGCCGCTGTCGGCAACCGCCATCAGTACGTCCAGGCCGCGGACAAGCGTTTGCGCACCGGCCAGGGTCTTCGGACCGCTGCCCTCGTCGCCTCCTTCGGGCAAAATCGCCGTTGACGCTGCTGGTTTCATTCTTTAGAACTCAAATGTAAATTGTGGGACGAAAAGAAGGCCGAATCCCCAAAAAATGTCCCAAATGGTGAGACTATGTCAAAATATTCTAAAATCAAGCAAATTCGCGCATCTGTGATCAAAGGTGGTGAAGGCGGTGGCGGAGCCGACTATCACGACCAGGGCGAAGGGCACTGGATAGACAACCACATCGCCACCTCCATGGGCCGTTATCCGCAATACCGCCAGAGCCGCAAGTCCTTTGGCATCAACGTCCTCGGCACGCTGGTGGTCGAGATCGAATGCGAAGACGGCACCACCGGTTTTGCCGTGACAACCGGCGGTGAGCCGGCCGCCTATATGGTCGAAAAGCACTTTGCCCGTTTCCTGGAAGGAAGATGCCCGTTCGACTATGAGACCATCTGGGACCAGATGTATTTCGCGTCGCAATATTACGGCCGCAAAGGGATTGTGGTCAACGCCATCTCCGGCGTTGACCTGGCGCTATGGGACCTGATGGGGCGCCTGCGCGGCGAACCCGTCTATCACATGCTGGGCGGCGCCGTACGCGACGAACTTCAGTTTTACGCAACGGGCGCCCGGCCGGATCTCGCCAGGCAGATGGGCTTTATCGGCGGCAAACTCCCGCTGTTACACGGACCTGTGGAAGGCGATGAAGGCCTGAAGAAGAATGTCGAGCTTCTTGCCGACATGCGGGCGAAATGCGGCGACGACTTCTGGCTGATGTACGACTGCTGGATGGCGCTGGACGTGAACTACGCCACCCGGCTGGCCCACGCCTGCGCGCCGCATGGCCTGAAGTGGATCGAAGAAGCCATTTCACCGGATGATTACTGGGGCTATGCCCAGCTCAAGAAGAATGTCCCAGCCGGCATGCTGGTCACCACCGGCGAGCACGAGGCCACCCGCTGGGGCTTCCGCATGCTGATGGAGATGGACTGCTGCGACCTGATCCAGCCCGATGTCGGCTGGTGCGGCGGCGTGACCGAATTGCTCAAGATTTCGGCGATGGCCGATGCGCGCGGCATCATGGTCGTACCGCATGGTTCGTCGGTTTACTCGTATCACTTCGTCATTACGCGCCACAACTCGCCGTTCGCCGAGTTCCTGATGATGGCGCCCAAGGCCGACCACGTCGCGCCGATGTTCCATCCGCAGTTGCTTGGTGAACCTGTACCGGTCAATGGCCGCCTCAATGTTTCGGCACTGGACAAGCCCGGCTTCGGCGTTGAGCTCAATCCGGACGTCAAGCTGTACCGCCCGTATATGCATTAAGGATTCAACCACGAACCACACGAACAGACACGAACGAAGGCACGCGCCTACCGCCCGCAGGGAATTCGACACATGAAGGCGCTTCGCGCGAACTTTCCTTCTTGTTCGTGTCCGTTCGTGCGGTTCGTGGTTCAAACATCTTTCCTAAGGACGACTTCCATGAAACTCTGCCGCTATGGCCCCAAGGGCTCCGAAAAACCCGGCCTCGTCGATTCCGACGGCCACATCCGCGACCTGTCGGGCGTGATCTCCGACCTGACCCCGGACACCGTGCGCCTGTCACAACTGGCGAAACTCACAGCGCTCGATATCGCCGCCCTGCCCGTCGTTTCGGGTGCGCCGCGCTACGGCGTGCCGGTCAACAATATCGGCAAGATCATCGCCGTCGGGCTGAACTATGCCGACCACGCTGCCGAATCCAACCTGCCCGTCCCGCCCGAACCGATCTTCTTCACCAAGGCGATCACCTCGCTGACTGGCCCCAATGACGACGTCATGAAGCCGCGCGACGCCACCAAGCTGGACTGGGAAGTCGAACTGGGCCTGATCATCGGCAAGACCTGCCGCTATGTCGAAGAGTCCGAGGCCCTGTCGCACGTCGCCGGCTACGTCCTGGTCAACGACGTGTCGGAACGTGCCTTCCAGAAGGAACGTGGCACCCAGTGGGTCAAAGGCAAGGGCTGCGACACCTTTGCGCCAACAGGCCCGTGGCTGGTAACACCCGATGAAGTCGGCGACGTCCATAACCTCGACATGTTCCTGAACGTCAACGGTAGCCGCATGCAAACGGGCAACACGAAGACTCTGATCTTCAATGTCGCCCACTGCATCTCGTACATCTCGCGCTTTATCACCCTTCAACCGGGCGACCTGGTCATCACCGGCACACCACCTGGCGTCGGCGAAGGCAAGAAGCCCACGCCCATCTATCTCAACGCCGGCGACACCATGCATCTGGGGATCTCGAAACTGGGAGAGCAGCGCCAGACTGTGGTGCCGTTTTCGCTGGCAGGCCTGGAGATCCTGGCATGATTTACGCCGGACGTTTTGCGGGCCGCGGCGCTATCATCACCGGCGGCGGTTCGGGCCTGGGCAAGGCCGCGGCCGCGCGTATCACGGCCGAAGGCGGCAAGGTCGTGTTGTGGGACCTGAATCCTGACGCGCTGGAAACCGCGAGGGTCGAGACCGGGGCCGTCGGTGTCGTTGCCGTGGACGTATCGGACCATGCTTCGGTGGCGGCCGCTGCCAAGGCCAGTCACGAGATCCTGGGCAAGATCGACATCCTGATCAATTCGGCCGGCATCACTGGCGCCACCGTGCCGCTGTGGGAGTTCCCGCTCGACTCGTGGCAAAAAGTCATGGACATCAATCTGAACGGCCTGTTCTATTGCTGCCGCGAAGTCATTCCGTTCCTGCTCGATAACGGCTACGGCCGTATCGTCAATGTCGCCTCGGTGGCCGGCAAGGAAGGCAATCCGAACGCTTCGGCCTATTCAGCATCAAAGGCCGGCGTGATCGGCCTTACCAAGTCGCTGGGCAAGGAACTGGCGACCAAGGGCGTCATCGTCAATGCCCTGACCCCGGCGACGTTTGAATCGCCGATCCTGGCGCAACTGCCGCCGAGCCAGGTAGACTACATGCGCTCGAAAATTCCGATGGGCCGTCTGGGTATCGTCGATGAGAGCGCTGCGACCGTGTGTTTCATGGCCTCCGAAGAGTGCTCGTTCACGACGGCGTCGACGTTCGACACCTCGGGCGGCCGCACGACCTTCTGAGGATCGGCTCCCAGGTCCTTGAAAACTGACCCGGCGGGGCGAGTCGCCGGGTTGTTTTTGATGAGGGTCTGTTGTACCGGCTGGTGCTTTGACGTCTTCCGAAGGCCCCTCACCCGATCGCCCACGCTTCGCTCGGCTTTCGTCCTCTCCCCGTAGAAGACAACGGGGAGAGGTAATTTAAAACGGTGCCGGGCTATGGCAGTAGGTCATCTCGCCGGTCAGCGGATGCGGCACGGCCAGATGTTCGGCATGCAGCAGCAGGCGTGGCGCGGGGATATCCTGGCAATAGAATTCATCGCCGACAATCGGATGGCCGATGGCCAGCATATGCACGCGCAACTGATGCGAACGGCCCGTCACCGGTTCCAGTTCAACGCGGGAGGTCGTGTCGTCGCGGCTTAAGGTACGATAGCGGGTAAGCGACGGCTTGCCGATGTCGTAGTCGACCTTCTGGCGCGGGCGGTTGGGCCAGTCGGTGATCAGCGGCAAGTCGACTTCGCCTTCATCGGGCGCGCTGCCATGAACGACAGCAACATAGAGTTTTTCTGTCCGGCGGTTTTCGAAGGCCTTTGACAGGGCGCGCTGGGCATCGGGCCCACGGCCCAGCACGATCAGGCCAGATGTGGCCATATCGAGGCGGTGGACCGTCAGCGCATCCGGGTAGATCTCCCGCACCCGAGAGACCAGGCAATCCTGTTTATCCGGACCCCGGCCCGGCACACTGAGGAGGCCCGCCGGCTTGTCGGCGACCACCACGGCTTCGTCGGCATAAACGATCATCTGGCGCGACAAAGCCATATATTGGCATTGCCGCAGTCGGCATCACCAGCAATATGGTGGACCAGATCAAAGCCGTTTTCATCCAGCAGACGACGGTACACGTCCTCGTCCAGGCTGCCGTGATACAGCGGTTCACCACGCCATTCGCCGACATGATCGCCGTGCAAAATACCAGAGGTGAACATCAGCGCGGTGCCCGGCCGGGCGTGCTTCCGAAATATGGGAAACATGCGCACCTGGTCTTCCGGCGTCAGGTGGAAAAGACTGTGCCACGCCAGGATACCATCAAAAGCCTTGCCGAGATCGAGTTCACGCATGTCGCTTACGATCCATGCAGCGGTGGGAAACTTCTCACGGCAAATGGCGATCATACCGGCGCCCGAATCCACACCCGTAATCTCATATCCCGCGTTCAGGAAATGTCGCGCGATCGGATCCCCTGCCCCGCAGCCGATATCGAGCACGGTACCGCCCGGTGGCAACAAGGCGGCAAATCGCTCCAGCCACGGCCGCTCAAACAGGTCGCGACCACGGTCGGCGTCCCAGTCACAGGCGCGCCGGTCGTACAGGTCTATGATGGCATCGGCGGCGCTCACGGAAAGTGAAGCAGCACCAGGGCGATCAGCGCCGGCAGGGCCTGGATGACCAGGATCGACTTCTTGACCGTAAACCCGCCGTAGAGGCCGGCGACGATGACACAGCCCAGCAGGAAGATCTTGGCATGAAAGTCATGCGTTACCACGGCCAGCACCAGGCCGACCGCCAGGAAGCCATTATAGAGCCCCTGGTTGGCGGCCAGCTTGGCCGACTGGGTCGCAAACTCCGGCGTCAGGCCGAAGGTCTTGCGGCCGAACGGTGTGTTCCACAGGAACATCTCCAGCACCAGGAAGACGGCGTGCAACGCCGCCACGATCAGGACGGCGATATCGGCGATAGTCATAGCCCTACTCCTTCAGCAGGGTCTGCTCCCAAAACATGAGACCCACCCAGAACTGATAGTCCTGATTCACCTTCTTGGCAAAACCGTGCCCCTCGTCCTGGCCCAGGAGGTGCCAGGCCATACCGCCCCTGGCGCGGACGGCGGCGATGATCTGGTCGGCTTCCGACGCCGGTACGCGCGGGTCGTTGGCGCCGGTTACGACCAGAAGCGGGATATTGAACCGGTCGATCGAGGTCAGGGGCGAGATTTCCAGCAATTTAGCGCGCTGCTTGGGATCGCGCTCATCGCCGTACTCGACGCGGCGCAGGTCGCGGCGGTAGCTTTGGGTGTTTTCCAGGAAGGTGACGAAGTTGGAGATGGCGACGACACAGTTTGCGCCTTTCAGGCGCGTGCCGTAGCGAATGGCCGCGGCATAGCAGACATAGCCGCCATAGGATCCGCCGGTGACGGCAAAACGGTTTTTGTCCAGGCGCGCATCCTTGTCGAACACATCGAGGAAGGCGCCAATGTCCTTGACCGAATCCTCGCGCAGGAAAGGCCCGTTATCGAGGCTGACGAAGCGTTTGCCAAAGCCGGTCGAACCGCGGATATTAGGATAGAAGACGGCGATGCCCAACGCATTGAGCAGATAGTTGGTGCGCCCGAGGAACCCCGGCGTGTATTGCGCTTCCGGCCCGCCGTGGACATTGACGATCAACGGCCGCTTGCCCGGGAACCTGGCCGGATCGGGCCGGTACAGGAAGCCCGACACGGATTCTCCGTCGAAGGACTTGACCTCGACAAATTCCGGCTCGACGTTTTGGGTGACATCCAGTCCGCCGGTTTCAGATTGGGTCCAGCGGGTAACCGCCAGGGTCTTCGGGTCGATGCTGTAAGCGTCGGCGGCGCTGCGGGCCGAGGTGAAGGTCAGGCCGATCGTACCCCACGGCGCGATGTCGATGCCGCCGATATTGCCGGCTGGCAGCCCTTCGACCACGCGCACCGCACCGGTCCTGAGGTCCATGACCTTGACCCGTTCGGCGCCGGCTTCGCTGAGGCTATAGACGAGGAAGCTACCGTCGTCGGCGATGTCGAAGCTCTGAACATCCCACTTCGGATCGGGCGACTTCTGCGTGAACTTGCCGGTTTTTGTATCGAGAATGCCCAGCCGCTTGAAGTCCGAGCCCTCGTCCGAGGTCACCCATAGCTGGCCGTCCGGTGCGAAGGCTGCGCCGCCGTAGGCGATGTTCATCTTCGGATCACCGATGGGCGTCAGGACGCCCGAGGCGATGTCGAGCACATAGAGGTTCGACTTGGCGACCGAGAGATACTCGGCCACGACAGCCGACTTGCCGTCCGGCGCGAAGTCGCTGACCCGCCAGCCGCCGCCCTTGACCTGGGCAACGAGTCGATTGGAGGCCGGATCGCGCGGATCGATGATGTAGATGTCGTTGTCTGCGCCGTTGCGACGCGTCGACGTATAGGCGAAATACTGCCCGTCCTTGCTCCAGGCGTTACCGCTATTGCGGCTCTTGCCATCGGTCAGCAAGGTCAGCTTGCCGTCTTTCAGCGTAAAGAGCTGGAAGAATTCGTTGCCGCCGGTGTCCTTCTGGGCGAGCATGACATCGCCCTTGGGCGACCACGAACCGCTCACGGGTTCAGCCTCGAAACTGATCTGGCGGCGGTCCATCATCGGGCCGGCCACCTGATGCAGTTGCGCCGTATTGCCGAAGCGCGTGGTGATCAGCATCGACTTGTCGTTCGGGTTCCACGACGTGAACGATGCGGTGCGAAATTCCATGTAGGGCCGCGTCATTGCGACCATGGCGTCCGGTACGGCGGGAATACCGTCGGCGACCAGGGCTGCAGGCTTTTCGGCATCGGCCAAAACCGGAGTCACCGGCACCCAGGCTGCTGCCACGGCCAGAGAGATAAGGCTTGCCAGTTTGCGCATGAAACACTCCACCAATGCTGTTACGACACTCTACACGCCGCTACCGAAGGCGCAACAGTTTCGTTGCCATTGTTACGTTGTCTTCATCCCGTTACCGCTCATGCCGGCCGCGAAAAGGCAATTCCTTTAGCCGCAAAAGGATACAGGGTCTCGATTGGAAATTCTGTTGCCAGCCTTCAAAACCCTGTTATGGTCCAGTCAAAATTCAGGGTCGAGGTGCAGACATGTCCAGGAAAAAGGACGCGGGGGCAACGCCTTCAACCGCGTCGGCAAAGGCCGCACGCAAGCCTGCAAAACCTGGATCGCTCATCAGCAAAGCCGCTGAAGAGGTGCGCCTGACACGGCGCCTGCTGGTCAGCTTCCTCCTGGCCGCCGGCTCTGCCCCGGCCCTGGCCCAGGACGTGCGAACAGCGGTCAATGCAAAAAACATCAAGGTCCCGGACACGTCGCGGCTGCAGGTGATCTCGCCCGAAGCCTTTAAGCTCGCGGACAACATCACCGAATTCACCCTGATCCGTCCGCGCGACCTGGTGGTCCTGAACATTCGCCTGGTCAATGCCCACATCAAGGGCTCGGGCAAGAACCGCAAGATCCACCGCAACGGCACCCCGGCCATCATGGTGGTCGAGCACCAGCCCCAGGCGATCATGGAAAGCACCTGGCCCGATACCCTGGGCCAGAACATGCCCGCGGTCGACACGTTCGAAAATGTCGACCCCACCCCCGCCCCGGAAACCACCATCGCGGTCAGCAAGGCCGACACCGCGCGCGCCTATATTGCCGGTCCGTCACGCCTGGCCTACATCATGCCGACGGGCGTCAATGCGATCGACTTCACGGCTAAGGCCGTCCTTGACGCCTGCGCCACCTGGCCACTCAATCTCGACCTGCGCGCCGGCAGTGTGCCGGCCGCCCTGACCGAGCTTCACGCCTTCGATCCCATCCGCGACCGCCTGAGCGTCATCGCCGATCAGCAGAAACTGGCCCTGCAGAAATATGGCCCCGGCGTCGAAGCCCTGTTGAAGCGCGCCGCCAATAAGGTCGCCGAAGCCATCGCCACGTCCGCCGATTCTGGCGTTGCCCTGCCTGACGATGTCATCGACGCCCTGATCGATTTCGAAATCAAGGCGACCCTGGATCCCAAGCAACTGACACCCCTGGAAGCGGCACAACTGCAGCCGACAAAGTCGCGCAGCGGCAAACCGATGAAGCTCTATGTCGCCACCCTGGCCACGCGTAAACTCGCCACGCGGCAGAGAACCGACACGGACGTCCTGACCGGCACCATAGCCCTGGTCGACCAGACCGAAGACCGCAAACCGCTCGACAACGGCGCCATCAATCCCAACGCCACCGACATCGAAATTCCCTTCCGCCTGCACATGACACCTCTGGCAACGGCAGGCTTTAGCCACGCCCGCGCTGAGGTCAATCACGGCTCGCCGTTCACCGAACTGTGGCATACCCGCATGGGTACCCGGGTCGGTGACTGGGTTTTGAGCGACACGCCGCAGCCCTTGCGCGCCGTCCATGCCGATGACAAGTCCGGCGCCGGCGCTTTCTGCCTCGCCGATACATCGCCCTGCCCCGAATGGCCGCTCACCTCCAGTGACCGGCGCGATCTTGTCGCCTTGATGTCGGCGCCCAAGGCGCTGGACGGCACCAAGCGCACGCCGCTCCCGGCCACCGCCCGCCACCTGCGCCTTACGGCGCTGGGCGGCTCAATGGACGCCGAGGGCCTGTGGAGTGACAGCCTCAAGCTCGACTCCGACCTGGTCGCCTGGAAGCACGTCACTTCGATCGGCCGCGACCAGTTCGTCCGCGTCGTCTATGACGGCTACCTCTTTCCGTTCGGCCACGCCGCCTCCCTGATCAAGGTCTCCGAGCGCAAGTTCGCCGGCCAGAAGGACGGCGGCCGCGTCGCGGCCCTGCTGCAAAAATACTACATCATCGTACGCCAGCGCCTGCGCACCTTCCCGGGCGACCGCCAGAGGCACATGGGCCGCGACTTCCCCTTTACGCGCGTCGAGATCACCACCAAGCAGACCGTGGACATGAAGGCGCCGGTGGCGATCGTCGAACTCGGGGCAGGCTATTACGCCCCGGACAAGGCGTTCCAGACCTTCTGGCCAGAGCGCATGGACAATGGCGGCGATATCCTGTTCCACATGATCTTCAGCGATGCCGCCGGCCGCCAGACCGTCGCCGACATGCCGCTGATCTTCATGTCCGGCACGCGCAACGCCAAACCCGTGGATGTCAACACGGTCGTCGCCTATTACAACGACGATGCCCCCTCGATCGGTACGCGCCGCGAACTGGCCCTGGGCCGGCAATTGATCCGCCTGACGCCGGCCATCGATGCCGACGGAACGCCCCTGGCGCCCGGCGAAAGCGACTATCATACGTCGAAACTGGTCTTCCGGGCCTCGACAGCCGATGTAAAGCCCGCCGAGACCAAACCCGACGGCGCCTTCTTCTATCCCGGCATCAAAAGCGCCAATATCGAAGTCCCGGCGCTCAAAAACCTGCTGGGCCACGCCGCCAATCCGACCATCTCCTACCACCAGAGCTTCCTCGAAAATGGCCTTGGTGGTGCCAATCCCGCCGATGTCGTCTTCGACTTCCCGAAATTGAGCGTGCCGTCCGTCAAGGACGAACCGACCGACAAGTTCGGCGGGCTGCTGTCACCCGGCCTGAAGCCCGACGGCCTGTCGCGCAAGCTGGGCGTGCTTACCGATGTCGCCAGTTACACCCAGGGCGACACCCTGCCCCTGGGGGCCCTGGACGGGCTGAAACTGCTGGGCGTGGTCGATGTCAAGGATATATTGCTGGATGCCTTGAGCCTGAGCGGTGCCGCTACCGGCGTACCGCAGATGAAGACGGTGACCAGCGGCACCAGCATCATCACCACCTACGAGCTGTCCCAGGCCAAGGTCAAAACGCCCGATGCCGGCGGCGTCTTCGTCGCCAAGGCCTACACGGGTGGCGGGCCGCAGCTGCTCGTCCGCTCGACCCTGGTCGTTGCCAAGGCCGGCCAGGCGCCCCAGGCCACCGTCGAGGCCGCGCTGAAGGCGTTCAAGATCAACCTCTTCGGCTTTATCATCCTGAACTTCAAGTCGTTGAGCCTGACGGTCAAGCCCGGCAGCAAGCCCGAGGTCGATCCGATCTTTGAGCCCGGCACCGGCGTCATGTTCGGCGGCCCGCTCGAATTCCTCAACGGTTTCCGCAGCCTGATCCCGATGGATGGCTTCTCCGATCCACCCGGACTGGATGTTGGGCCGGGTGGCATTTCGGCCAGCTATTCGCTGGGCCTGCCCGATATCGCTGTTGGCGCCCTGACCTTGCAGAATGTCAATCTCGGCGCCGGTTTCGATCTGCCATTCAACGGCGACGGACCGACGGCGCGCTTCAACTTTGCCGAGCGGCACAATCCGTTCAACCTCACCGTCTCGATGCTGGGGGGCGGCGGTTTCTTCGCCATCTGCATTGGCTCGGGCGGCGTGCGCGAACTCGAAGCCTCCCTGGAGTTTGGCGCCCAGGTGGCGATCAATCTGGGCGTCGCCTCGGGCGGCGTCTATGTCAAGGCAGGCTTCTACTTCCACTGGATCGGCGAGCCCGTCGACAAGCAGATGATCTCCTTTGAGGGCTTTATCGAGTTGGGCGGTCACCTTTCGGTCCTGGGGCTGATCACCGTCTCACTGACCTTCCATCTGGGCCTGACCTACGAAAAAACCCCGGGCAATACGCGGCTCTACGGCACGGCAACCCTGACCGTCGAGATCGATATCCTGTTTTTCAGCATATCCCAGGACATTTCGGTCGAACGCCAGTTCGCCGGTTCCAGCGCCGACCCGCTCTTCCTCGACTTCGTGCCGAAGAAGCAGATGTGGTCGGACTACTGTTCGGCATTCGCATAAGGTCGGGGAACGAAGACATGGCGATGATCATAAGAGAACAGGTCCTGTGGACCCTCTGCCCCCAGGGCCGCACCCCAACCGGCGACCTGAAGGTCAGCCTGCACGTGGCGCCGCGCATCGAGGTCGCGGCGGGGCAGCAGCCGCGCCTGTCCGACCTCGCCAGTTCCTGGGCCATCTGGGCCAAGATCGTCGCGAAAGCCGGCTTTGGTATCCAGCTCAAGACCGGCAACGGTCAAACCGGGCCGATCCTCACCGCCGGGGTCAAGGTGACCTCCCAACCGCGCCCGGACGTTTTCAACGCCCTGTTCCCCGAAACGACGCCGGTCCGGCCTTACGAATTCAAGAATTTGAAAGGCAAGACCATCCTCAGTTACCCGACGGCCAGGTTGGCGCAGCACATCGAGCGCCTGTACGGCAAGCTGGGCTTCGCCGCCGGCGATGATCTGCCCGGGGCCGGTGACCTCATCGCCGCGCGCTGGCCCAATACCGACCCGGCCCTGGGCCGTAAGCCGCGGCCGACCACCGAACAGGCCCTGGGCCGTTACCGCGTCCGTGGCCCGGAAGAGCTGTCCAAGACACCCGAAGGTCTGCTGGACGTGTTTTCGCTGTATCACCGTCCTTTGCTGAAGGAAGAGGTCCACAGCTACACCAAGAAGGGTCCGGACGATCCACTCGAGAACGCCAGCTGGATCGGCCACAAGAAGCCACCGAAACTACCCAACGCCACCCGGCTGACCGCCGATACCGACCTGCATCGCATCGCCGCCGCCGTCACCAACTATCCCGACCTGGCGCGCTGGTGCGGGCTGATCGTCGATTTCGAAATTCCGGCCGGCCAGATCCCGACCGCCGGCGTCGTGCGGCTGTCGGCCTTCGTCTCGCGCGCCAATGACGGCCAGGCGGATCCGCGCGACGTCTTCCCGGTCACGCGTTGCGTCCTGGCCGGGCAGGATTTCCTGGCCGAGGCCAATCCCGCAAAGATGACGGCGGGCTTTGCCACCCTGGCCAATGCCGGACTGGACCTGATCCAGCTCGACGTTGATGGCGCCGGTCACAAGGCGATTTCGCTGGGCGCCACCCTGCCGTCGATGCGCGCATCGCAGGTCAATGACGACGTCTTTGCCGAACAGCCGCCGCAGCCCGAGGCCGCTGCGCCCTCGCTGCGGACGGCGGGTCTGATGCTGGCCAAGTCGCGCCGGCACGCCGACATCAGCGAAAAGGCCACCAAGTCCTTCGCGCTGGACGCCGCCGTCCGCAGCAATCAGCCCCCGGCGGACCTCGACGCATCGGATCTGGCCCGCGGCTTCCGCGTTGATATCCTCGACGTCACCCGCCCGGGCCAGACCTGGCGCTCGCTCCATGCCCGCCGGTCGCACTATGTCTTTCGCAATGGCGCAGCCTTCAAGGACCAGGCCCTGGCACAACTCCACTGGCAGCGCGACACCACCAAGGTCGTCGGTACGTCGGACGACACCCACGAAGGGTTTTCCGGCACCTCCCTGATCTCCAGCCCCGACAGCAGCGTTCCCGACGTCTATAAGCTGCACGAGGGCCTGTTCATCTGGCGTGGCTGGTCGCTGAGCGCGCCCGAGCCCTTCAAGATGCTGGTGAATGATCCAGGCGACCTGTCAGGCCTGAGCGAAGCGCAGCAGCACGAAAAAATGGGGGCCATGGAAGGCGCCGAGGTGCCGGCCGGCCTGCCGCTTGACGCCCGTTTTACGCCGGCACCGGCCTCCCTGCCCGCCCTGCGCTTTGGCCGCACCTATCGCGCCCGCCTGCGCGTCGTTGACCTCACCGGTCAGTCGAAGCCGGTATCGGCCGCGGCTCCGGCTGTGGCCATCTCGCCGGAAGTGACCTACCGCCGTTTCGAGCCGATCGAGGCACCGGTGGTGACCCTGGTGGCCCCAGGCATCACCCTGGGCCCGGACGCGGTCCCCTTTACCGATATCGAGTCCAAGCCGATCCAGGGCGAGAGCATGGGCCGCCTGGCCCTGCGCACCTATTGGGATAAGCCCGACCGGAACACCAAGTCGGTGGTGCGCAACCTGGCGCCGCCCCGCGTCACGCAAAGGTTCGCCGAAACCCACGGCGTTTGCGACAAGGACTGGCGCCCCGACCCCGGTCTTTACGACCAGTTGGGTAAACAGGACCACAGCTTCCCGGAAACCGCCATGCCGTCGGCCGACTGGCTGAACGCCGATCCGGAGACCGTCACCCCCTTTGCCGGCCAAACCACCAAATACGCCGTCAGCCCGCCCAACTTCGCCCTGCCCTACCTGCCCGATCCCTATGCCATCGGTATCCGCGCCCGCCTGCGCAGCCTGGGCAACAAGACCTGGCAGGACGTCTTTATTCCGCTCTATGACGGCATCAACAATGGCTTCCCCCAGGGCTGGCCGGACAAGTCGCACCCGATCACCATCGAAGGCCGCGAGGATTTTTCCGCCTTCACCTACAATGCCGTCACCCGTACGCTGCAAGTCCCCATGCCCAAAGCCTGTCGCCAGCGCGTTCGGCTCTCCTGCGTCCTGGCGCCCGACAATCTCGACAAGATGGCCGTGTGGCCGCTCATCCTCAAGGAAGCCAGCGGAAAATCCATCGACCGGGTCAAAAAGCTGATCCTCGAGGGCAAGCATTGGATGTTCACGCCCTGGCGCGAGATCGAACTGGTCCATGCCACCCAGAAGCCGCTCAAGGTGCCGGCTTTCACCGCCCTCGAGATCCATCGTGACAGGGGCCAGCGCGACGCCGCTATCGACATCCTGGCCACGCCGCTGTCGGGTCCGTCGACCGTGCGCCTCGACCTGGACGCCAGCTGGAGCGAGCCGGACGACAATGCCGGGGAGATCGACGCCAAGTCGAAACCGGTCGAGCGCCTGCACAAGCAGCATGTGCTGCAGATGCCGACCTCGCGTGCCGACGGCTTCTTCGGCGACTACAGCCGCGAGGGCCTGGTCCATACCCTGCCAGATACGCGCTATCGCCGCCTCAGCTACACCCTGACGGCCGTGTCGCGCTTCAAGGAATTCTTCGAGAAATCCCTGCGCGACAATGAAAAGGCCATGTCGGAAACCTCGCCGGCCAAGGTCCAGTGGATCAACAACACCGCCCCGCCACCACCACCACAGGTCGTCTATGTGATCCCGACGTTTGGCTGGCTGGAGGACAAGCTGGTCAAGGCGACACGCCGCACGGCAGGTTTGCGCGTCTATCTTGACCGCCCGTGGATGACGACGGGCTATAACGAAATGCTGGCCGTTATCCTGCCGGCGACCAATGAGGGTGTCAATGCCGGCAACACGCCCCAGGTCACCCAATGGGGCCGCGACCCGATCCGCATCAGCGCTGACATCAACGCCGCCAGCCCACCGTCGTCCAGCTTCGTGCTGGCCCGCACCAGCGGCCCCGTACCGGCGCCCGGGACCGGCTTTGCCAAGATCGAGGGCGAGGACCTGAGCCCGGACGCCTTCGCCCCGACCAGCCGCACCAATGTCAAGGTGCCCGGCCAGGACGGTCTGCACACCCTCATGCCCCATGCCTGCGGTTTCGACAGCGATCGCCAGCTGTGGTACGCCGACATCGCCATCCGCATCCCCAGGGGCAGCTACTTCCCCTTTGTACGCCTGTCGGTGGCACGCTATCAGCCGACCTCGGAGCCCGACTGCCACGTATCGTCGTCGGTGACGTGCGACTTCATGCAACTGTCGGCGGATCGCATCCTGGTCATGCTGCCGGTCGGCAAGGCCGGCGGCTACGCCGTCTTCCTGTTCGGCGACCAGCCCAAGGATGTGAAGGGCGACGAGATGGCGCGGATCGGCGATGTCGAACTGCGCATTCAGGTCCGTGACGGCGACAGCGACCCGGTCCTGGGCTGGCGCGACATCGGTCAGCCTGACCGGCTGTCCCGTTCGGCCGCCTTCTCGAAGCTCAGCGCGAACCGCGAAAGCCTGGAACTCAGCGACGCCGCCGAATTGGCAGCCGCCCGCCTCAGCACCGCCAGCCTGTCAGGTACCAGCAACAGCGGCAAGCGCGAGGCCATCCTGGCTACGCAAAATGTCGCGGCGGTAACACCGGGTGGCATTGCGGGTGTGCGCATACCGCAGAACCTGATCTGGCAGACCTTCATCGATGCCCCGGCCGCACCGGCCGGGGGCTATCGCCGCATCCTGGTCACCGAGACCGAACTCTATCCGAACAAGGTCGTGAACCACGAGGAACCCCCCGCCCTGGCGCCCCGGATTGTCTATGCCGAGGGCCTGGAGTTTTAGGCTGAGCCCTGGGTTAGCGCTGCCTGTCGGCGAGGATCGGGACGGATGGGCCTGTTTCAACAAGCATGTCAAAGTCCCAGTGGGCTGGTGATACCCTCGTATCTGCGACCATGCCGCGCCCTACTTGAAAACCAGGGCCATCACGACCGCAAACAGCCCGCCCATAGTCGCGAGCAACATCAGGTTGACCCGGTCGCTTATCTTCGACACCTCCGACTTCACGGTGATCAGTCCGTCGTCGATCCGGGCATAGCGTTCGGCGCAAACCTGCTCATGGGTTGAGATATCGGCCTGGGCTTTCATAGCAGCCTCCATGGCGCGTTCGGCAGCGATGTGTTCAGTCATGGCTCTGCTCTTTTTGCGACCTGTCGCGTTGCAAGGGATTGGGGGGTTCACTCGTGCGACTCTTGCCCCAGTAATATCCGGCCACCAGGGTGAGGATGCCGATGATGGCGGCGCCGGCCTGGATGAACATATCGCGATTTCCGGCGGGAATTGGCACAAAGGCCAGGACCACGAGGATAAAGGCGACAAAGCCGATCAGGGCAAAGATCAGCACATGCTGGACTTCGAGTTTCATGCAATTCCCCGGTGAAAAACGCCGCCCAACGGCGGCGTTTGCAAAACTTCTTTTGGCGTGCATCCTGAAACGTGGTGAGCACCGCTTGGGCGTCCCGGTTAACGGATTTTGGAAGGCGAAGGTTTACCAATACCAACCAGTGACGGCTCTGACTCATCGATAGGACTTCCTTCTCCTCCCCATCCCTTCGATGGGGAGCGGGGTGGCCCGTGCCATGGCGAGCAAGTGAGGCCCTGGCGGCCGAAACGCGTCGAGACGGAGGGGGCCTCCTTACGTCGATGTGTCAAGGTCATCGAGGGTTGATATAGAACCTGTCACCGGCGCTTAAGCCAGAACGGCGTATCGACACGCCGCGACCCTCTGGACCTTGGATTGATCCAGACATGACCTATGGCCTCCGTCTTGCTGACAAAGTCAGCCGACGCTGTACGAACCCAGTCTTGGAAAGCGTAAACCTGGCCTTCCCAGTAATGCTCCACTGTGGTGGCGGCATCACCGTCCGAATAGTACTTCGGCATCCATCCCAGGTTCACATTGCGAGACACCAACGGTACGTAGTCCAGCGACACCGGACAATCGTCAAAGAAATACATCGAATTGTAGATGCACATCAGCCCGCCCGGCTTCAATGAGTCGTGCAGCAGGTTGATCGTGTCGATGAACACACCGAACTTGTAGACATCCTTGATGTTCACGACTCCCTTCGGAAGCGGGTACCGGCAGAGCACGCTCATCGCCAGTATCAGGTCATAAGGACCGCCAGACGAGATCGCTTCATAGGTCGACTTTTCAATGGAAATGCGGTCATGGGATATGGCTGCCGCCCTCTCCAGCGCCTTGTCGTCCAGGTCAACGCCCTTGATGACGGCATTGGGAAAGATGTCAGCCAAATCCAGGCACTCCTCGCCCGACGAGCAGCCGAACGACAGGATTCGCAACGGACGATCCCGGCCCAGAACAGCGGCAGCGTCCGCCATATAGACGGTGTTTTGCCCCCTGCTTGTATGCGTGTTTATCTGGTGACGCGGTACCAGTGAAGTCATGCCCAATTTCCGCCGCCCTTCACGGGCACATCTCGGTCAACAACACCTGAGTGCGTTTGATACGGCGCAGGGTGTTCTTGTCGGCAGTTTTCCCGGCACCGGAACGGATATCCTCCAGCAATGCCTCGGCACCTGTAAGGTCGCCGCCCTCGCCCATCAGTCGCGCAGCAATCAGCCGCAGCGCAGCCACGGTTTCCGGATCGGTAAAGCGGCGCGCCAGGGATTGGACAAACGTCACCTTCTCATCCCAGGTAAAATCGTCCGCCACGATGCGACGCACCTTGTCGTCGGGAATCAGGCTCTTGACCCCCAGAACCAGCGACGGTGCTTCGATCTTCAGTACGGCAAAATGGTCCTGAAGATAGCCAAGGACATACTGAATCCACGGCGCCTCCAGATGCACGAAGTCCTGCTGAACATAGAGGGTGTTGCCGGGTATCCAGTGCGGTGCGAATTCGGAATAGAGGTGGGCATTGAGCGCCGGCGATTTGCCGATGTCAGCGAAGAACAGTTCGATCGGCTTTCCGCACCACCTTTGAGCGGCAAAGTCACCGGCATTGACATTGACCCGGTCGATAACCGGCGCGATGTTTCCAAGATAATGCGGCAGGAAGCTGCCGGTGCGTTCGACCGGTGGATTGAGCAACCTGTCGTAATTGGTGTCGGAATTGATAAACCGGTCATAAGCATGGACACGGACAGTTTCGACGACTCGGGCATTTTTCAAACCCAGCCCCAGAGCCAGCGAACTGGAACCCAACAGGGCGCCCGCATCGACCACCTGGCCAATGCCTGTCACGTGGCGCCGCGCCAACTGATAGAGCAGGCCCAGTTCCTGGTTGTTCATCATGCTGGGTACAGTTTCAAAGACGTCGCGTATGCCAAAACTGTAGGGCGGCCCCATCTGGAGGCCCGAGAAGGCATCATCACCGGTCCAGTCCTTTATGGCCGAGGCGCAGTCCTCATAGACTGTTGGGTCTGCAATACAGAACCCGAAATCATAAGTGACGTTGCGCACGCCCTCCAGCACATCGTTGAGACGGATGCATTCCCATCCGCTTGTGCTGACTATGTTGCTCCATGCCTTGCCAATATTGTCATTGGCGGCAATATCATCGAACACGATGACGCGCGGCCGCCATCTCGCTAAGCTGGCCAGAGTCTGCTCAATGAAAACGCGATCTTTCAAGGCATCGACATACGCAATGTCGATCCGGCGATCCCCCAGAACCTGGGCGAGAGCGTCCACGGCCGCGGGATCCGGAAAATTGCCCGTGATACGCACGACATCGGTCGCGTCCAGCTTTTCATTGTCGTGACGTACCGGGTCCATGGTGACAATGGCAACGGGTTCATCAACCAGTTCCGCGCCGACCGCCATGGCCAGGGTCGAACCGCCATAATAGGTGCCAATTTCGACAACAACTCCAGGCGATATCACGCGCACCAGGCCGGCCAACAGCCGGTAATACGGCATGGTTCCATAGTAGCCGCTGTTGACGGGTACCGGACCATAGTGGCAGTGGCTGAGATCGATCTTGTCGCCCGCGCGCCACGCTGCGCCGATCAGTGTACGCAGGTTCATCAAGACTTCTCCCACAGGGTAACATCGGTGAACCGTCCACTGTAAACATCTGGATCGATCCATTCATGCCAGGCTTCATCCTTGCGTCGGGCATAATCGGTGGCAATCAGCGCCAGCCATTCGTCTCGCGACCGCAACTGGCCGTCGAATTGAAACACGATCCGGGTCGCCAACTCGCCGTCCGGTCGATACTTCGGCAGCCAGCCATTGTTCAGGTGGTCGTCCGCGATGGGGGCGTAGTGCGCAAAGACCTCAGCGTCGTCAAGGAAATAGTGGCTGTTGTAGATGCCCAGAACGCCGCCCGGCTTCAGTTGAGCGTCAAGCAACTGTATGGCGCTTTCGAACAGAGCAAACGGATAAGCACTGGCCAGGGTCTCTGTACCGGGCGGAAGGGGGTGAAGGCAAAGGACGTTCATGGCAAAGATGATGTCATAGGGTCCTGATGCGGCGATATTGTCCTCGGTCGAGTTCATAACGTGAACCCTGGGGTGGTCCAAAGCCTGGGCCTTTTGCAGGGCCTTTGCATTCAGGTCGACGCCGACGATCCGCGCACGAGGAAAAACGTCTGCGAAATCAAGGCACTCCTCACCACTGGAGCATCCAAACGACAGAATGCGCAGCTCGCTTTCCACCCCTAGTCGCTTCCCCGCCTGAACCATATAGGCGAGGTTTCGACCCCGCGCGGTATGGGCGTTACGCTGATGCTGCGGAACGGTCAATCCCGGCGCCTCGGTGCCAGGAACCTGGCCGATCCTCTCCTCTTTGCTGCTCACCCTAACCAGCCATTCCATCTCGTTACACGCGGCCACAGCCATGCGTGAAAAGCGAACCAGAATCAACTGGCGGCGGGCATTGACCTGGCCTTAACAGCCATCATCTCGACAAAATGCCAGATATTGAGGACCGCTTTGCCGATGCCGAGCACTACGGCCATGGCCAGCGCAGCCATGCAGGTTCGGAAGCAAAGACATGTCTTTCTGCGCGGCAAGCGGGTCGTGGGTATCCAGCCCCAGCCACAGAAAGATTTCGTTAACGGCCTTTAAGCAGCCTCAGCGACAACGCGGCGTATAAGATCTTGATCTGTCACGGGCATCCCCAGAGTGTTCAGGACAAAAAGAGCGTGCGTTCGGCCTCGCGGCGCCGGACCAGGCCTTTAAGGACAACGCCCTTTTGCTTATTCCAGCGCGCGAATTGCTCAGCGGCCGCCGCATAGTTGCCGGCCAGGATACGCCGCAGCAGGGTCGACTCCTCAAACGCATGCTCGCCGACATTGTACACAAAACTGACCAGGGCATCGAACTGGCCCTGGGTAAGCGGGACGTCGACCAGCTCGTGAATCGTATCTTCGACCCGCGCCACGTCCGAAGCCAGGTACTCCATGGCCCGGGCTTTTGTGACGGGGCCATCCGACAGCTTAACCGCCTTGCCGTTGGGATAGACCGTCGTCCCATAGCCCACCGTCGGCACGTCACGCGGCGTCGGCATGTAGGGGTTAACCCGAAAACCTTCGAACGTCGCGATCAGATCGAGGCCGTTGGCAGAGGTCTTCATGTCTGCATCACGTCCTCGGTCATCGGGTTATAGGTTGCCACGGTGCGCTGCGGAATCGCCGCGCCAATGACAGTCCCGACTGCCGTCAGGATTGCACCGGGCACCGCGACCTGGGCCGCGCCAGGAACCCCGGCCGCAGCCAGACCCGCCGCCGTGGTGGTCAGCGTGCGGCCAACGACGCCCGCTTGAACAGACAGACGTCGAAAAACGGAAATCAGCATTCTCAAGGCGATTTTCATGGTGCAATGCTCCACAGTGGATGGTCATGGATAGATTCAAACCCGGTTGCGGGCATATTCAAGAGGTTGCGAAACGCGATTTCACTAAAAATGATTGATTCAGCGTGAAGTTGCTGGTTAATATGCTGCTATGCAAAAGCCCACCATTAAGGCTATCGTCATTGGCGGATCGAACACGATCATCAAAGACAACTATCTGTTCCAAACGTTCAAGGCTTTGAAGGCCTTGCGCTTCGAACTGGATATCATTGAAAACCTCGCGGTCGGCGGAACCACCACCTTCAACGGCCTCTATGGCCTGAAGCGTTCCGACAAGTTGGCCGATGCAGATGTCCTGATCATCGAATACGCCTTGAACGACACACCGACATTTTCCGACGACACCCGCATCAAGGGCATGGCGAACCATTGGGCTCGAGCTTACGAAGGCGTCATCCGCTACGCCCGCGAGGTCAATCCGAACATCCGCATCATCTCGATTGTGCTGGAGTCGATGACAAAGCCGGAGGCCCGCCGGTTCAACATGATCAACGCCGGCATCCACTATCTGACGAACTACTACAATCTTGAAATCATTGACATTGCATCCGACTTCCTGCGCAGGGTGGGGCAGGAACGCGCGGCGACCAAGGAATTCTACAAGGACGCCAACCACTACAAGCCGCCCGTAGTGTTTGACATTGCCAAAAAGCTTGCCCGACAGTTAACCGGTGACTACCCGGCGCCGCGGCCCCTGCCCGACCCGCTGGATCCGATGAACCTCTCAGCCGCGCAGGCCATCGGGACCGAGGTTTTCGAGACAGAACTGACACCGTTTTCAAACAGCCGCTTCACCATCGACACGATTGAACTGGCGAACCAGGACCTGCGCTTTACGCTGGAACGCGGCAAGCTCCTGGCCCTGTTCTATGTCGACCAGATGTCCAGTGGCGTTGGCCACTTCAGCGTCAATGGCGAAGCTTTCGCCGCCTACATGCGCAAGCCCGGTGTCAGGTCGGGAACCTACCCCTGGCTCATGGGCATGATCTCAACCGAGTTCCTGCACCCCAAGAACCTGATGGCCGAGGAAGAAGACCGCGCCTACACCCTGTCGGTCGAACCCCAAGGCATTGGCGTGAAGCCGTTCAGGCCTGCCGCCAACGTGGCCAACCAGCCGACGGATGCCCCGACTTTGGCGTTCTACGGTCTGCTGCACACCGGCAAAATGACGCACCTGGACCTTGTGCCGCGACAGATGGCCCATGCCGCCGAGTGACTACGCCTCAATCCACTCGACGTTAATGTAAACCAGCGGCGACAAAGGCGTCACGCCGTTGAAACTGATGGCAATCATGTCGGTTGCCCCGCGCAGGACGAGAGGCTGGGCATCGCCGCCGCCAAACTCGTAACGCGCCACCGCGGCCAGAGTTTCGCCGACCGTAGCAGCCTGCACGGAGAACCCCCGAAAGACGGAGGCCAGTTTTCTCAGGGTTAGCTTCATGTTAGAGCGTTATGACTTTAAGTTGAAACATATCCGGATTTTTT
>NZ_AWGC01000019.1 GCF_000495835.1 Asticcacaulis sp. AC402 | reverse complement strand
AAGCGCCGCATGGCTCCTCGCAAAAGCTCGGGCGCCCGAAGTACGTTCTCTGGCGCGCTTGCCAACCCACGATGAGTCAAGATTTTCGCGGGTTGATACTACTCTACTGTGTGCAGGTCGCGGCCCTTGGTTTCCTTCATGAAGATCAGGGCAACTACAATCGCAACGACGCCGACACCCACCGTGTACCACAGGCCCCAATAGATATTGCCGGTGGCGGCGACTATGGCGAAGCTGAGCGCCGGCTGAAGGCCGCCGAACCAACCGGTACCAATATTGTACGGCAGGCTCATGGCGGTGTAGCGGACGCGCGTCGGGAACATTTCGACCAGGGCCGAGGCCATCGGTCCGTAAAGCGCAGTACAGGCGATGGCGAAGACGCACAGGATGGCGAACATGGCCCACAGATTGGCCTTCCTCGGGTCGGCCTTTTCCGGATAGCCGGCGGCGGCCATAGCGGCCTTGATGTCGGCCCCTGCCTTGGCCTTCAGCGCCTTGATCTCGGCCTTGTCGAGGCCCTGGCCCGAAGGCAGGACAATGGCGGCATCTCCGATGCGGACAGTGGCTGTCGCCGTTCCGGCGGCATCGGCTTCGTTCGAATAGGGCGCGCCAAGGCTTGTGACCGTGCTCTTGGCGAGGTCGCACGGACTGGCGAATTGTGCCGTGGAGAACAGGTCAAACTGGAAAGTGCACTGGGCGGGATCGGCGACGATCACGACCGGTGAGGCACGCGACGCCGCCTCGAAATCAGGGTTGCCGAACTTCATCAGGCCAGCGAAGCCGGGGAAGAAGGTGGCGCAGGCCAAAACCATGCCGAAGATCATTATCGGCTTGCGGCCATATTTGTCCGACAGTCGAGCGAACAGGATGTAGAGCGGTGCCGACACAAGGGTCATGCCGATGATCAGCGTATCCTTTTGCTGCGGATCTAGGCGGACAATGCGTTCCAGGAAGACCTGGGTGTAGAAGAAGCTGGTGTACCAGATGACGCCCTGGGCGGTCATAAAGCCGAACAGGGCGATCAGCATCCCCTTCAGGTTGGACCAGCGGGTGAAGATTTCCGACAGGGGCGACTTGGCGATCTGGCCCTCGGCATGCAGCGCCTTAAAGGCCGGGCTCTCGGCGGTCTTGGCGCGGATATAGACCGAGACGATCAGCAGGCCGGTCGAGATGATGAAGGGTATGCGCCAGCCCCAGTCGACGAAGGCCGGTTCGCCGACGATCTTGCGGGTGATAAGGATGATGGAGAGCGCGGCAATAAGACCGAAAGCAGCCGAGGCCTGGATCCAGCTTGTAAAGGCGCCTCGCTGGTTGGACGGGGCATGTTCGGCGACATAGATGGCGGCGCCGCCATATTCGCCACCCAGGGCAAAGCCCTGAACGACGCGCAGGAAGACCAGCAGGATGGGGGCGAGGGGGCCTGCCTGAGCGTAGGTCGGCAGGCAGCCGATCAGGATGGTGGCTATCCCCATGATGATAATGGTCCACAGAAATGTACCTTTGCGACCCTTCTTGTCTCCGATAATGCCGAAGACGATGGCGCCGACCGGCCGGGCGATAAAGCCCACGGCGAAGGTCAGCAGGGTCAGGATGGTGCCGAGTGTACCGGAAACTCCGGCATAGAAGTTCTGGGCGATGATCGAGGTCAGGGCGCCGAAAATAAAGAAATCGTACCACTCAAAGGTGGTGCCGGCGGCTGAGGCCGCCACGATGACTTTCAGATCCTTTTTGGAACTCGCCGTGTCGCTCACCGACATAATGTTGCCCCTGTATGTGCCTGTTTTGCCTTGTTATGTAACGATGTGACGGAAAGTGAGTGTAAAGACAAGGGGTCTCACTGGCCATCGGCGGATTTTGCGGCTAAGGTGGAGTTAAGGTACTGTTAAGTCTTTGGGCATGGCCTCGGGGGTAGCATGAAGTTTCTACAAATAGCGCGCGCACCGGAGGGCCTGACCTCCTACGCCAAAGTCAAACGTGCCCGTCCGGTCCATTCCCTGATCACGGTGGTCGAGGCGCTGCTCAGCCTGATCGGCGTGGCGGTGCTGATTCTGTGGGCGTGGCAGGGCTCCTTTGCCAAGGCCGGCGCATTGGTCGACAAAAGCATCGCCTGCGCCTGGACCTGGTTCACTTCGCTCTTGCACATGTAAATCAGCTAAGGTTGATCGCTTGGCTCGTTCGCTCAGTCGCCGCGGCTTGCCCGAAAGGGCCTCGGGCCCGGGTTCGCAGGCGCGGTTGCGAGTGGGAAACAGCTTGAACTGATGGTGTGGCTCACTATAACCGGCCCGACGAAACAGGCTGGAGACAGACGATGCTGGATGCGCTTATCGGCAATAATCGCGAATGGGCTGCCAAGAAAACTCTGGTCGATCCCGACTTTTTCAAGCGCCTGGTCCGCCAGCAGAATCCGGAGTATTTCTGGATCGGCTGTGCCGACAGCCGTGTTCCGGCCAATGAAATCGTCAACCTCGACCCAGGAGAGATGTTCGTCCATCGCAATGTCGCCAATCTGACACCGCACCAGGATGCCAACTACCTGTCGACCCTGCAATATGCTGTTCATGTGCTGAAGGTTAAGCACGTTCTGGTGGTTGGCCACTATGGTTGCGGCGGCGTGCGGACGGCGATCGAATCCCAGGATCACGGCCTTATCGATCACTGGCTCGCGCCAATTCGCGAGGTGGCGCATGAGCATCGCGAGGAACTGGAGGCCTGCCTCGATGATACGATTAAGCTTGACCGGTTGTGCGAACTGAACGTCATCGCTCAGGTGCGTAATGTCACGACCAACCCGATCACCGTAGCGGCCTGGCGTTCGGGTCAATCCCTGACAGTTCATGGCTGGGTCTATTCGATTGCCAACGGCCTGGTGACGGATCAGGGCGTCAGCGTTTCGGGTTTGCCAGACCGGGTGCGTATTTTCGGGATTTGACCTTTGTTGCGCAATTCGCAATCTTTATCAAACGCGGTTAACCGATGTTTACAATTGTTAACGCGCCGCCATACGGGTTTTTTATAACCTGTTGATAGGTTGTTTAACATTTCGGGGCGACAGTCCACACGCAGTCTCATGATTAAGGGACGCGGTTAAGGACGATTACTGTGGCGGCCTCTCTGGGTTTGGGTTCAGCGCAATTTGGCGGAGATTACGGTATCTCGAATGCGCGGGGACGTGTGAGCGAGGACGAAGTTCGTCAAATTCTCCAGCTTGCCGCCGACTGTAAGGTACTGACCGTGGATTCGTCTCACTATGATGGTGATGTCGAGCGCATTCTGGGGCGCAACTGGCCTTTTCCATCGCCGTTCAAGCCTCAGGTGCGGACGCTGCGCCTGGAGCACGGGCTGGATTGGCTGGAGGCGCGGTTGCGCCGCTCGGTTGACCATATGGGCTTGGTGCGCGTGCATGCGGTTCTGGTTGACAATCCGGAAGATTTGATGGGCCCATTGGGCGAAGACCTTTGGATGCGTCTGGAAAAGCTAAAGCGTGAAGGTCTGGTATCGAAGATTGGCATTTCAGCCAGTTATGACGACCAGCCACTGCTGGTCGCCCGTCGGTTCAAGCCCGACATCATGCAGCTACCGGTGTCGATCCTGGATCAGCGTCTGGTGCGTGACGGTACTTTGGATGCCTTGGCGCGTTTGGGCGTCGAGGTTCAGATTCGTTCGGTCTTCCTGCAGGGGCTGTTGTTCCTGCCGAGGGAAAAGCTCCCAGCCAATCTGATTCCGGTCGGGCCGCATCTGTCGAGGGTGCGGCGGATCATGGCCGAGTCTGGCGCCGATCCTTTGCATGCGGCTCTAAGTTTCGCGCTGAACCTGACGGGTGTGTCGACTGTGGTGGTCGGCGTGACCTCTGCGGCGGAACTGCGGGCGATTATCGCTGCGTCGGAAAGCAAGGCGCCGAAGATCAACTGGGATGCCATGGCGCTGAATGATGACGTCGCCCTGACGCCATCTTTGTGGTACAAGGACCTGGGTGAGAAGACCCAACGCCGGCTGGTCCGCGTGGCGTGAGGTTGAAGTAGCCAATCGTCTTAGCGTATCAGGGTGCAGGGAACCGCGATGCGAAAGTTTAGCTTTCCCGAGCGATGGCGACCCCATTTTTTCGTGCTCTTCCCGGATCCTGCCCATGCCCGAACTCCCCGAAGTGGAAACCGTCCGGCGCGGGCTTGAGCCCTATCTGGAGGGCGCCACCCTGGCAGACGTCCAACTGCACCGTCTGAACCTGCGCTATCCTTTCCCGGAGCGCTTCGCCGACCAACTCGCTGGCGCCACTGTCACCCGACTGGATCGCCGTGCCAAGTATCTGCTGTTCCATCTCGATACGCAAAAGGTCTGGGTCACCCATTTGGGCATGACCGGCCGGTTCCAGGTCGGACAGCAGGGTGTTGACGGCAACTATTACCACGTCGTTGCAACCGACACCAAACACCGCCATTTTTCTGTCAACGCCAGCCGTAACGGCGTTTCGCGAACTCTTGACTTCTACGATCCGCGACGGTTCGGCTTCATGTTGCTGCTGACGCCGGCTGAACTCTATGCCACCGCCTGGTTCAAGTCATTGGGCGTGGAGCCCCTCTCGGACGACCTGAACCCCGCCTACCTGATGACCCTGGCCAAGGATCGCAAGACCAACCTCAAGGCTCTGCTGATGGCCCAGGGCGGTATAGCCGGCCTGGGCAATATCTATGTCTGCGAAGCCCTGTGGCGTGCCAGGCTCAGCCCCGAGCGCACGGCCGGTAAACTCTATCCCAGGGAAGCCATCGCCCTGACCTCCGCCATCAAAGCTGTCCTTGAAGAGGCGGTCTGCGCTGGTGGCTCATCGATAAGCGATTTTGCTGCCGCCACCGGCGAACTGGGCATGTTTCAGCACCGCTTCTGCGTCTACGGCCGCAAGGGCCAGCCATGCCCGCGCGACGACGGCGGCTCCATCGAACGCAAGGTCCACCAAGGCCGCTCGACGTTTCATTGCCCCATATGTCAGGTTTAACCAGGATTGACATTCCACCGTTGTGCATAATTTTTTCCGCAAAAGCGAAATCCGGTTCACAACGGATTGACCCGATTGGCGTCATCGGTTATACGCCGCGCTCTTGAAATTCTCGCCCGGGCCGCTGAGCCGGGACTTATCCGTAACGTACGTATCAGGTGAACAATGGCTAATAATCCCGGCGCGCGCAAATCGATCCGCAAGATCGCGGCCCGTACTGAAGTCAACAAGGCGCGCCGTTCGCGCGTTCGCACCTATGTGCGTAAGTTTGAAGAAGCTCTGACTGCCGGCGACGCCACTGTTGCCCAGACCGCTTTTGTCCAGGCGCAGTCAGAATTGATGCGCGCCGTTTCCAAGGGTGTGGTTCACAAGAATACCGGCGCTCGCAAGGTTTCGCGTCTGGCTGCCCAGCTGAAGAAGCTGGCGACCGCCTAAGACCTTTCCAGGCGTGGTCTGCCGTGCAGGTCACGCCTCTTTCGACGTGTTTTCCGTGACATTTCAAAGTCTATCCGACGCTCAAGTAGAATGTGCGACGTAACGCTCATGCCTGGGGTCATTAACCCGGTCCGGTTGCGGCCTTCACGAAAAAAGTTTTGATAAATGTCGTACTAAATTCTCTTTGCGAGCGAACGAGTTATCGGAGTCAATCGAAATTTCGTCGCTTCCGAGCAAATTCCCTGGTTGACCCACAGGGCCAGAACGTTAATTTGTTCCTGCCCGGCCAACTAATCCCAACACGGATGAATTGGAAACAGTCCGGGTTCGACATCCAGCTGTCGCGCCGGCAAGGCTTTACGTGAGGCAGAACAATGCCTTACTGAGCGAGCAAACGCGAGGCCGGTCGATGAAACAGGGCTAGAGAGCCTCTCATTCGGCCGAAAAATGGACCTTCGGGTCCAAGCAGTTTTTTTCTGGTTCGCTGTCATGGACAGAGGCGGCGGAAACTTCGGGCGGCCTGTCCGGGCGAGGTAACATAGAGACGAAAGCCCCTTTTCGCGCATTAGGGGAATGAGCGGATATCGCGTGACCTGGATTCGCGTTCGGCGCGTATGCCGCGCGGCGGACGACGGGAACGCGTTGGCCGCAATCACGAAAAGTACCGGTTGTGGCAAATCCTTGTGGTGAGGGAGCCGCCATAGCCGGAGCCCTGCATCGCGTATTTTGGATATCCTTTTCGGAATTCAGGATGCCGGGCTTAACAGGCTGCCGTGTCGCTCAGGAGTGCCTCAAGCTCCGGGACGATTGCGGACAGGGAGTCACAAGTAGTGTGGGTAAAATGGGGCAATCGATCGGGGCGATAATAAAATGCCAAGCATGACAAGCTGGTCGCCGATCCTACCTGAGACGGTATGGTCTAAAGTAGCTGGGGTTCTCCGCAAGGAACTGGGAGAAGGCCCTTACAATTCGTACGTCGCACCATCGGCCGTGAAACCCGGTCCCTATGGCGATCCGGTGCTGGTGACGCCGACCGCCTATGCGCGCGACTGGATTTCCAAGAACGCGATCCGCCGCGCTCAGGAGTTGTGGCAGCAGCATGATCCGGATGCACGGGTGCTCGATATCCTGTGCCGCGTCGATTACGACGACCAGGTACGCACGGGCGGTATCGCCGCTATGAACGTTGAGTATGCGACGGTTTCTCAGGCCCCCATGGCGTCGGAACCGGTTACGGAAATCGTTGTGCCGGCCAACCGGATCAGTGGGCTGCAAGATCGCCTGACCTTCGACACCTTCGTCCCGGGTCGCGGCAATGAGTTTGCCTATACCATGTCGCGCCAGGTGGCGTCGTGGTCGGACGGTCATTTCAATCCGGTATTCTTTCATGGCCCGTACGGCTACGGCAAGACCCACCTGCTGAACGCCATCGGCTGGGAAGCCCAGGCGCGTCGGCCAGACGCCCGCATCGTTTATCTAACGGCGGAAAAATTCACCTCGACCTTTGTCAAGGCGCTGATGGACAAGTCCACGGCTGCTTTCAAAGACGAGATTCGCGGCGCCGATCTGTTGCTGGTTGACGACGTGCACTTTATCGGCGGCAAGACCTCATCACAGGAGGAGTTGTTCCACACGCTGACTTCGCTGATCGAAAACAACCGGCGCGTAGTGTTTACGGCCGATCGTCCGCCGTCGCAGCTGACCGAGATCGAAGCGCGGCTGCGCTCGCACCTGTCGTCTGGCCTGGTCTGTGCCCTCGACGTGGCCGATCAAAGCCTGCGGATGGGGATTGTCGAGCGCAAGCTTGCGCAGCTGTCGCAACGGCTTGGTGCCGCTTCGGCCCCACGGGCCGAAGTCATGCAATTTCTGGCCGATCGGGTGCCAGGGTCGATCCGCGAGCTTGAAGGCGCGGTTAATACCCTGGTGGCATCCGCTGGCGCGCGTTTAGGGAGTTTGACCTTGGAAGAAGCTATGGCGCTGTTGCAGCCCAACCTGAAAGTCGCTGTCGAGCGTCGAGTCACAGTCGATGAAATTCAGAAGCTGACGGCTGACCATTTCGGGCTGAAACAGGCGGACCTGCTCAGCGAGCGACGCACACGTTCGGTCGCCCGTCCGCGCCAGGTCGCCATGTGGCTGTGCAAGCAGCACACGACTCGCTCCTATCCTGATATTGGCCGGCGTTTCGGCGGCCGCGACCACACCACCGTGTTGCATGCGGTGAAGAAGGTCGAGGAGCTGCTGCAGGCGGATGATCAGATCGCACGGGACGTAGAAGCGCTTACCCGTAAGTTGCGCAGTAACTAAAACGGGGTTTAGAGGCTGCGGGCCCACAATCTTTTCTTCTTCCTTTTCTGGACCTTCGCCCTAAGTTGGGCGAGGCCATAGAAGGAAAGAGCAAGTGTTGGGGTCACAGGCCCCAAACCCCGTTTGAATTTCTGGCAAACTCCTCTAAGGTCCCCGTCCCGCACTTCAGGACATAAGAGATGCAATTCACCATCGAACGTGGCGCCCTGCTGAAAGCCCTTGGCCACGTACAAAACGTCGTCGAACGCCGTAACACCATCCCCATCCTGTCCAACATCCTGCTCTCGGCAGAACGGGGAACCGTAGCCTTCTCGGCGACCGACCTCGACATGGAAATCGTCGATACGGCCGAAGCCACGGTCAGCATTCCGGGTCAGATTACGGCACCGGCCCATACCCTTTATGAAATTGTTCGCAAGCTGCCCGAAGGCGCCGATGTCGAGCTGAAATATGCCTCCGGTGACGATCCCCGCCTGGCCGTCTCGGCTGGCCGTTCGCGCTTTGCCCTGCCGGTCCTGCCGGCTGGCGACTTCCCGATCATGTCCAGCGACCACGAAGGCGTTGCCTTTTCCATCCTGCGTGACGACCTTAAGCGCCTCATAGACAAGACCCGCTTTGCCGTGTCGACCGAGGAAACCCGCTACTATCTCAACGGGATGTACCTCCACACCCTGACCGAAGAGGGCTCCAACTACCTGCGCGCCGTGGCTACCGATGGTCACCGCCTGGCCCTGGCTGAGATGCCCGCGCCGGAGGGTTCAGCCGGCGGTCCGGGTATCATTATTCCTCGCAAGACTATCGACCAGGCCCGCCGCCTGCTCGACGACGGCACCGGCTACGTCGACCTGACCATAAGCCCGGCCAAGATCCGTTTCCAGTTCGGCAATGCCTCTTTGACCTCCAAGATCATTGACGGCTCGTTCCCCGATTACGGCCGCGTTATCCCCAAGAACAACGACAAGATCATGATGATCGATACCGGCATCCTCGCCAAGGCCGTCGATCGTGTTTCGACCATCTCGGCTGAAAAGTCGCGCTCGGTAAAGATGGCGATCGAACCCGGCCGCCTGACTCTTTCCGTGCGCAATATCGAAGCCGGCCAGGCCGTCGAAGAAGCCGAGATCGACTACGACAATGAGTCGATCGACATCGGCTTCAACGCCCGCTACATTCTGGATGTCATGGGCCAGATCGGTGGCGAAACGGTCGAACTGCGCTTTGCCGATGCGTCCTCGCCGACCCTGGTTCTCGACCCGGCCGACAATGGCGTTCAGTACGTGCTGATGCCGCTAAGAGTGTAGCCATGCTTTTTTATACTCCACCGCTTTGCCTGCCGGCAAGGCCGGGGGAGGTGCCGCCGAATGTCGGCGCAAGGGTCGTACATCCACTGTGTAACGCCCGCTCCGTCTCGAGCCTCGCCGGCATTCAGCACGACGCCCGGCCCCGCTTACTCGCCACCCCCTCCGGCGTTCTCGGCAGGCAAAGCGGCGAGAGGATAGTCTGTGTCTGACCACCCTCTGCAATCGCTGTCCTTGACAGAGTTTCGTTCTTACGAACGCCTCGATTTCGCCGTTGCCGGCCGAACCGTTTACCTCTACGGCCCCAACGGCGCCGGCAAGACCAACCTGCTCGAAGCCATCAGCGTCCTGAATCCCGGCAAGGGGCTGCGCGGCGCAACCTATGCAGAACTGGGCCGACGCCCCCCCGATGAGGCCCACGGCCGTTCCTGGGGCGTCATGGCCCGCCTGCATACCGGTGAGGAGGAGGTCCAAGTGGCGACCGGCTCCGACCCGCGTGACAGAACCAAACGCACCGTCCGCATCGACCAGCAACCCGTACCTGCAGCGCAACTGCTGGACCACCTGCGCATGATATGGCTGACCCCCGCCCAGGACCGGCTGTTCATCGAAGCCCGCACTGACAGGCTGAAATTCTTCGACCGCCTTGTCTATGCGGCGGAGCCCGGCCATGCTGCCGCCGTTGCCGCCTTTGAGAAGGCCCTGCGCGAACGGCTAAAGCTCCTGACAGAGGGCCCCGCCGACGAAACCTGGCTCCGCGTGCTGGAACAAAAGCTGGCTGCCAACGGCACACGTGTTATCGAAGCCCGCCGGGCCGCGCTGACCACCCTGCAAACCGAGATCGACGGTCACGAAAGCGCCTTTCCCAAGGCCGATCTGACCCTGACCGGCACTGTCGAGACCGGCGACCTGACCACGCACCTCAGCAATGGCTTCCGCAGCAGCCGCGACCGTGACGCAGCGGCCGGGCGGTCGCTGTTCGGGCCGCATCGCATGGACCTGGCCGTCGTCCACCGCGACAAAAACCGTCCAGCCTCTGACTGTTCGACCGGCGAACAGAAGGCGCTGTTGCTGAACATCATCCTGGCCCAGGGCGCGCGTCTCTCGGCCTTCAAACCCCTGCTTCTGCTGGACGAAGTTGCCGCCCATCTCGACCCTGTCCGCAGGCATGCATTGTTTGACGAGACCCATGCTTTAGGGCTACAAACCTTCTTTACAGGAACGGATTTGAGCCTGTTCGACGGCCTTGCGGGACGCGCTCTCGGCGTTCGCGTAGAAGCGGCACAAATCATTGAAATACTTGAGTAAACTGAAAGTTCTCCATGACTGATGACTCCGAAGACATCGACACCGGACTGGACGCCAACGGACAGTCCGAATACGGCGCTGATTCGATCAAGGTTCTGAAGGGTCTGGACGCAGTCAGAAAGCGTCCCGGCATGTATATCGGCGACACAGATGATGGCTCTGGCTTGCATCACATGGTCTATGAAGTGGTCGACAACGCTATCGACGAAGTCCTGGCCGGACACGCCACCCGCGTCGAAGTCATCCTCAATGTCGACGGCTCCTGCACCGTCACCGACGACGGCCGCGGTATCCCGGTCGACATCCACGAAGGCGAAGGCGTTTCCGCCGCCGAAGTCATTATGACTGAGCTGCACGCCGGCGGCAAGTTCGATCAGAACAGCTACAAGGTCTCCGGCGGCCTGCACGGCGTCGGTGTAAGCGTCGTCAACGCCCTGTCCGACTATCTCGACCTGGTAATCTTCCGCCAGGGCAAGAAGCACTCCGTGCGCTTCGAACGCGGCGTGACGGTCAAGCCGCTGGAAGTTATCGGCGATGCGCCCAAGCGCGACAACGGCCGTGATTATACCGGTTCCGAAGTCACCTTCTTCCCGTCGCTGGCCAAAAAAGACACGTCCGGCATGACGATAGAAGGCACCTTCTCGTTTATCGATTTCGATCGCAAGACGCTGGAGCACCGCCTGCGTGAGTTGGCCTTCCTCAATTCCGGCGTCTCCATCCGTTTCGCCGACCTGCGCGAGGCTGAACCGTATGAGACCCTGCTGCACTATGACGGCGGCATTATTGAATTCGTCAGGCATCTGGATAAGGCCAAGACGGCCATCATCAAGGCGCCTGTCGCCGTGCGTGGCGCGCGCGAGAAGGTCGAGGTCGACCTGGCGCTGCAATGGAACGACAGCTACCACGAGACGATGTTGTGCTTCACCAACAACATCCCCCAGCGCGACGGCGGCACCCACCTGGCGGCGTTTCGTGGGGCCTTGACCCGCGTCATGACGGCCTATCTGGAAAGCTCAGGCGCCGCCAAGAAGGAGAAGGTGACGGTCACCGGTGAAGACGCCCGCGAAGGCCTGACCTGCGTGCTCTCGGTCAAGGTGCCCGATCCGAAATTCTCGTCGCAAACCAAGGACAAGCTGGTCTCGTCCGAGGTCCGCCCGGCCGTCGAAGGCCTTGTCTATGATAAGCTGACGCAATGGTTCGAGGAAAACCCCGTCGAAGCCAAGCAGATCGTCAACAAGATCATCGAAGCGGCTTCCGCTCGCGAAGCCGCCCGCAAGGCGCGCGATCTGACGCGGCGCAAGTCGGCCCTCGATATCTCCAGCTTGCCAGGCAAGCTGGCCGACTGTCAGGAGCGCGATCCGGCCCGTTCGGAACTGTTCATCGTCGAGGGCGACTCCGCTGGCGGCTCGGCCAAGCAGGGCCGCAACCGTGAGAACCAGGCCATACTGCCCCTGCGCGGCAAGGTTCTGAACGTTGAACGCGCCCGCTTTGACAAGATGCTGTCGTCGGAGCAGATCGGCACGCTGATCGTGGCCTTGGGCGCAGGTATCGGCCGCGACGACTTCAACATCGAAAAGCTGCGCTACCACAAGATCATCATCATGACCGACGCCGATGTCGACGGCGCCCACATCCGCACCCTGCTTCTGACCTTCTTCTACCGTCAGATGCCGGAACTGCTGGACAAGGGCTACCTCTACATCGCCCAACCGCCGCTTTATAAGGTCTCCAAGGGCAAGTCGTCGCGTTACCTGAAGGACGATGCCGAGCTGGACGCCTATCTGATCGAGGAAGGCAACAGCGACGCCTTCCTGGAACTGCGCTCAGGCGAACGCATCGTCGGTGCCGATCTCGACGCCCAGGTCCGCGCCGCCAAGAGCTTCAAGGCCAGCGTCGACCGCCTGGCGTCGCGCGCCCCGGCCTTTGCCATCGAACAGGCCGCCCTGGCCGGGTTGTTTGGCGCTGCGCCGCATCTGGACCAGGTCGCCAAGCGCCTGGATCGACTGAACCAGGACGGAGACGGCCCGTGGTCGGCTGAACCCGGGCCGGCAGGAGGTTATGTCTTCTCGCGCACGCGCCGCGGCGTAACCGAAAAGATCGCCCTGGACGAGGCGCTTTTGCACAGCCAGGACGCCCGCCGCCTGGGCGAACGTGCCGACGGCCTGGGGGATCTGTTTACTGAGATCTCGATCTTTACCCGCAAGGACAAGTCGACCGACATCCGCGGGCCGCTCGACCTCGTGGCGGCGGTGCTGGAAGCTGGCCGTAAGGGTCTTTCGGTCCAGCGCTACAAGGGTCTGGGCGAAATGAATGCCGAGCAGTTGTGGGAAACCACGCTCGACAAAGACGCGCGCACCCTGCTGCAGGTCAAGGTCAACCACGCCGACGAAGCCGATGAGATGTTCTCCAAGCTGATGGGCGACCTGGTCGAACCGCGTCGTGAATTCATCCAGGAAAATGCCCTGGATGCCGAGGTGGACGCGTAAGGCCTGTGACCGAGACGGCGGCTTTGAAAATGTACGCCGTCTTCTCGCCGGCGGCGGTAAAGGGAATGAAGGGCAACCGCGGCAAGCTGGCGGCCCAGGCCGGGCATGCCTACCTGCACGCCTGGTGGGATGCGCATGCCCGGCATCCCGAGCTGGCGGCCGCCTACCGCAAGGGGCCGCGGGCCTTCAAGATCGCGCTGATGCCCAAGGACGAGGATGGTGCTGACGAAGCCTGGTTCGACCGGCTTTTGGAGGCCTACCGCGATAGGACGGGCGTGACCAAGGTGATCGATGCCGGGTTTACCGTGTTCGAAGGGCCGACCCTGACCTGTATCGGTATCGGCCCGATTTCACCGGATGATCGCGAAGAGGTGCTGGCCGGGCTGCGTCCGCTCATATAGCCAAACCGCAAGATCGGTCGAGCGCTCTGTGGTCCTGAACGCCTAAATGGTTGCGCCACGGAGGAAAACGATGACGGCGGCGCTTCACAACTACCATGCCAGAATGCAACGGGTGCTGGACTACATAGAGCGGCATCTTGACGGTGATCTCGACCTGGACACCGTCAGCGGCGTTGCGGCCTTTTCGAAGTTCCATTTTCACCGGCAGTTTTCGGCGACGTTTGGGGTGTCCGTCCATAGCTATATCCAGTTAATCCGGATGAAGCGGGCTTCGCATCAGCTGGCCTATACCGACGCCCAAAGCGTCACGGACATTGCGATGGATGCCGGCTACGACGCCCCGGATGCCTTTGCCCGCGCCTTTCGGCAAAGGTTCGGGCAATCGCCGTCTGGATTCCGTAAATCTCCCGACTGGGAGCTTTGGCATGCGGCCCTTGGGCCTCTCGACAAAGCCAGGAGCAAACTCATGCAGACGACCTTTTACCCCTAATGACGTGACGATCCGCGATGTGCCCGCAACGCCCGTGGCGATCATGGAGCACCGCGGCGACCCGGCGACGCTGGGCGCGACGATCCAGCGCTTCATCGCCTGGCGCAAGGCCGCCAACCTGCCGCCCAAAACGAATCCGACCTTTACTGTGTGGCGTTCGGAGCGGCGCCCGGCGTCACCGGCGGAGTACAGAATCGACCTTTGCGACGGGACCGACCAGCCGATCGTGGCCGGCGACCAGCAGGTCAGGGCCGGTGAGATCCCCGGCGGACGCTGCGCGGTGTTGCGCGTCGTCGGCAATACCGACAATCTGGAGCCGGCCGCGCTTTACCTTTATCGCCAGTGGCTTCCGGCCAGCGGCGAGGAAGCGCGCGATTTTCCGATCTATGGCCAGCGGTTGAGCTTTTACCCGGAAGTGCCGCAACATGAAGCGGTCGCGGACGTGTTCCTGCCGCTGAAGTAGCGGGGCAGGTTTGAAACGAGACGCGGTCTATGATAATTATTATCATAGACCGCTTTTCTTTTGGAGATCGTCATGCCCAGCAGCTATGCCTTAGGCGCGCACTTTGAGACGATGATGGATCGCTTGATCCAGTCGGGACGTTACAACTCGAAGAGTGAAATTCTGCGCGATGGTTTGCGCATCATCGAGGAACGGGAAAGCCGCCGCGAGGTCGAGTTAGAGGCGTTACGCAAGGCCATAGACGAAGGTATCAACAGCGGTCCCAGCATTCCTGCGGAAGAGGTCTTCGATCGCCTGAAAGCCAAATATCAGGCCATGATGGATGCGGAGAAGACGCAGTGAGGCTCGGCTTTTCGCCGAGTTCCGATCGCGATCTTGAGGACATAGCCGACTTCATTGCGACCGATAGTCCGGCTCGGGCGTTCACGTACATCGATGAGATCCGGGCTCGATGTTTCAGGCTTCTCGATGCTCCAAATGGTGGAAGTCCACGAGATGATCTGCGACAGGGGCTGAGGGTCGTGCCCTTCGGCAATTATCTGATTTTCTACCGAATTTACCCGGGTGAGCTCCGTATTGAACGTATTCTCCACGGAGCCCGCAATCTCGCGGCCATCTTCGATAACGACAACTGACCTACTGCTGTTTGTTCTTGACCTCTTCTTCATTGGCCGTGGCGCGGTCCTTGTCGTCGAAGACCACCTTGGCCTTGCCTTCTGACTGGCCGTAGCTGCGGTTCTTCTTCGCAAGGTTTTGCATGGTTGAGGTCATGCCGTCCTTGCTCACCGCCATAGTCTGGCTGGCGTCCACGCCCATGGCGCCGGCGTCCGAAAACTTGGCGAATTCCGCACCCAGAAAAACCACTTCCCAGCCGCGTGCCCGCGCCCGGTCCAGAGCTGCCTTTGCCGCACCCTGGTTGAACTCGGTACTCGAGTTTTCCTCACCGTCGGTCATAATCACGATGACCGCCTGTTTGGGACTGTCCTTCTCGGCCAGAGCGACCATCCGGCCGATGGCGTCATACAGCGGTGTCATACCGCGCGGGCTGGCCTCGGTGGAGGTCAGGTTGCGCCACTGTGCCGGAACGACATGGTTGCGCAGGACATCGAATTGCAGGCCGCCCTGATGGTCGAACACCGCCAGTGTAATCGAGGTCTTCAGCCCGGCGTCTTCGGGCGTCTCCTTGCCCAGGTCAACGGCATAGGCATTGACCGAGGTCAGGGCCTCGTCCCAGATCGGCGACATGGAGCCGGTCCGGTCGAGCAGGATATAGGTGGATACGCTTTGCGCCTTGACGGTGTGGGCCCGGACGGTGGCTGGGACCAGCGCCAGCAGGAACAGCGCGGCGAGCACAAGGGTTTTACGCATGGTGGGCTTCCTCAGAAAGGCAGGAGGCGTCATCGCCCCCGCTATCACAGAACACCCGGTTTGCGGCTTGCTTATGTTTGAATAACGGCGTTTTGGCTGCCAAGCGATGGCGGATTTGTGGCGGAGGGTAGAACGTCAGATCTTCGCCGCCAGTTTCAGATCGCCCTTGAATAGCTGTTTCAACAGGTCGGAATCGCGCAAGGCCACAATCGGCATCTTGCCGTCGTAGAGCTCCTCGGCGATTACGCCGGCGGCTTCGCACTGATCCAACACGTGCGTCAGCAGCGCCGCATCGTACTGCCCTTTGGCGATGCCGAAGGTCTTGATTCGTGTGGTGTAGTCAGGCTTGTCTGTCTTTCCCAGGACATGCTCGACCAGTTTCTTGCGGCCGCGGGGCCCGTTGAGGCGATACAGGGCCGACATCAGCATCTGCGCCGGTTCGGTGACGTCGGTCAGCCGCCCGCGTGACAGGCAGTTGTCGCAGCTTCCACATGTCCCACCGGCCTCTTCGCCGAAATAGCGCTTTACCGCCTGGCGCCGGCAGTCCGGACCCAATACGGTCGCAAAGAAGTCCCGTGCTTTCTGCTTCTGGACGCTCTGTTCTGCGGCGCCCTCGTTCTCACGCAATGTCAGTCGGCGGACGGCCCAACCGAGGTCGCCCGGCGCATAGAAACAGACGCCCGAAGCCGGCAGGCCGTCCCGGCCGGCGCGGCCAACCTCCTGCCAGTAGGCCTCCATCGAGGACGGCGGGTCGGCGTGGATGACGAAGCGGACATCGGCCTTGTTGATACCCATGCCGAAGGCAATCGTTGCCACCATGATCTTGGCCTTTCCGGTCATAAAGGCCTTCAGTCGGTCCTCGCGGATAGTGGCGGACAGGCCGGCGTGATAGGCGGTGGCCGAAAAGCCTTCTAAGGTCAGGGCACGCGCCAGCTTTTCGGTGCCGTCGCGCGACCCGCAATAGATGATGCCAGAGGCGCCCTTCTGCCGTTGCAGCAGGGCGGAAATCTCTTTCAGGACCGCACCCTTGCGGCGAACGAAGCGCAGCGACAGGTTCGGCCGGTCGAAGCCGGCGACGACCTCGACCGGATTGTCGAGATGCAGGGCGGCACAGATGTCGGCGCGCGTAACGTGGTCGGCGGTGGCCGTCAGCGCCATGGCCGGGACATCCGGGAACAGCGCCTTAACCTGGCCCAGGGCGCGGTATTCCGGCCGGAAATCGTGACCCCACTGGCTGATGCAGTGGGCTTCATCGATGGCGACGAGATTGACCGGCAGCCGGCTCAGCTTGTCGCGCACGAACGGCGAGGCGAGGGCTTCGGGTGACAGGTACAGCAGGTCCAGCTCACCGGTGCGGGCGGCGTCCCAGATATCGCCGCGCTGGTTCAGGTCCTGAGTCGAGTCGAGCTTGGCCGCTTTGACGCCGCGTGCCAGCAAGGCATTGACCTGGTCGCTCATCAGCGCGATCAGCGGCGATATCACCAGACCGAAGCCTGGCCGAAGGAGGGCCGGGATCTGGTAGCACAGGCTCTTGCCGCCACCGGTCGGCAGAACGGCCAGGACGTCGCGCCCGGCCAGGACGGCGGAAATCACCTCCGCCTGCTTGCCGCGGAACTGTTCGTAGCCGAAGACGCGATGGAGGATTTCGTTGGCGGCAGCCAGATCAGGCGCTCGTTCAAGCAAGGACATGGCCTTAACCTAAACGAGATCGCTCCGGATGTGAATCGTCATTGTGCGGCAGCTGGGCTTTTTGCTGCCAGCTGGGTTATGGCGACGCCGACCACAAGCACCGCCAGTCCCGTCAGTCGGACAAGGTTGACCGGCTTCACCGCCGCGCCGAACAAGCCGAAATGGTCGATCGCGGTGCTGGTAACGATCTGGGCGGCGACGATGAACAGGATGGTGTTGCCGACCCCGAACCGCGGCGTCAGGACGGCGACGCTCAGGCCGTAAAAGGCGATGATCAGTCCGCCGGTAAACAGCCACGGCGGCAGCGTCGGCAGGGTGGCGATCCCTTGCGTGCCGGTGGCCAGCAGGACGGCGGCGGACGCGATCAGGCCGACGACGAACAACACCACGACGGCCAGCACGGGATTCCCCGTCGAACGCGCCAGGGTCCCGCTGATGGCGGCCATGACGGGGATAAGGGCGCCAGCCGCAAAAGCCCAGACGGCGTATCCAGCGTTCATCTCATTGTCCCTTCTTGCGGCGTTCGCTGACGGGCTCGCCGGCAATGCCCCAATTGTCGATCTCAACCTCGTCGATGACCACGAAGGTGGTCGCCGGGTTCTTGCCCAACACCTCGACCAGCAGATCGGTAGCGCCCTTGATCAGGGCAGATTTCTGCTCGGGCGTGACGCCTTCGCGAGTGACTTTGATATTGACGTAGGGCATTCCAAACGCTTTCCAAAAAGTGTGACGCACTTTTTGGTTAAAAAGCGCGACAAAATCTAAGTCTACCTGCTCCTCAGTTGGTAATGAAAGACCTTCGACATGATTTGCCACCGGCCTCCGGTGCGGATCAGGGTGAGAAAATCGCTGAAAACCTTGGGCGCGATGGCGCATTCGACCAGCGCCCGCGCCGTATTCGGCCCGGCGAAATCGATGCTCACGATCCGATCGGCGCGAACATCGCCGCGGCTGGCCGGGGAGGGCCGTGCCGCGACGATGGGAAGATACGCCGCCATGTCGAGATGGACCAGGTCTTCGTCCGTGGCGCAGACATAGTGCGCTTTCGGATGGAAAACCTGACACAACATGGCGGCGTCGCTGTGATAAAGGCCGTCGAAATAGCGCAGCAGGACGGTCTCGACCTCCGCCTGGCTCATGCCGCCAAACCTTCGGCCTGCAAGGCAGCCTGGACAGTCGGGCGCAGGGCCATCCGCTCGACGAAGCCCTTCAGGTTTGGCCAGGTGTCGAGTCCAATGCCCGTCGGCTTGGTCCAGGTGGCGACGACGAACAGATAGGCGTCGGCCACGGAGAAGGTGTCGCCAGCCAGAAAGGCGCGGCCATCGTTCAGGGTCTGCTCGATAAAGTCCAGCTGGTGCCGCACATTGGCGCGGGCCGTCTCACGGCCGTCTTCGCTGGTGGTGCTGCGGAACAGCGGGCTGAACGCCTTGTGCACTTCGGAGGCGAGGTAGTTGAGGTGCTCCTGAACGCGCGTGCGCGCCAGGGAGCCCGGCGCGGGCGCTAAACCGGAGTCCGGCGCCAGATCGGCGATGTACTGGACGATAGCGGCGCCTTCGGTCAGGACCTGGCCGTCACCCAGTTGAAGCGCCGGGACATAGCCCTTGGCGTTGATGGTGGCGTAAGCCAGGCCGCTTTCGGTGGTACCCGCAGCGGGATCGACCTTTTCGAGCTGAAAGTCGAGACCTGCTTCGCGCAGGGCGATGTGGGGTGACAGCGAGCAGGCGCCCGGGGCGTAGAACAGTTTCATAGTATAACCTCCTGTTGGGCAGAGGCCGTCAACATGGCCACACGAGTTACGTTTGTAAATTAGATTACTTTATGTTACTTAAGAATCGGGTTACCATTCGGTAAGCAGGTTTCCAGGTCATGGTCTTAAAACTGAGGAAAAACAGAGCCGAGCCACCTCCGCCGCTGTGCGCTGTCGGTGAATGCATGGTGCTGCTGGGTGGTGCCTGGACGCCGAATGTCATCTGGTATCTGAGCGGCGGACCACGCCGCTTCGGTGAACTAAAGTCTGACATGGCGCTGATCTCGGCCAAGATGTTAAGCGCGAGGCTGAAGGACATGGAGGACAAGGGCGTTATCACCCGTACGGTCATGCCGACCTCGCCGCCATCGGTTGAATACGCCCTGACTGACTTGGGAGCAGAGCTGGTTCCGGCACTCAAGGCCATTGTCAGCGTCGGCCAGAGGCTGAAGTCGCGAAAGGCCGAAATCCCGGCCGTCCTGCCCCAGACGGGTTAGCTTCATCGCACTGTCGCGAAATTAACCCATAATTTTGCCCAATTGATGCCGTTGAGTGCACATTGGGGCTTTCACAAGGTTTCACGCGACAGAGCCGCAGTCAGCGGCTATAACTTCGCTTGGGCGCTATGGGGCTGCGCGGACGCGTGGCCGGGAGTAAGGATTTTATGGCGAAGGGTAAGGCCCCGTCTGGGGGCAAGACATCAGGCGGCCGGCGATCGCCGTTTCAGGCCATCTTCTATTGGGCGACGATCGGCGTGATTTGGAGTGTCATATTTGGCATCGCCTTCCTGGCGGTCATGGCCATAGACCTGCCAGATACGTCCAACCTGTATCAGACCAATCGCCAGCCCTCAGTTACCTACCTCGATCGTTCCGGCGCCTTGATCGCGGTGCGGGGATCACAATACGCCCCGCCGGTCGATATCGATGCGCTGCCCGACTATGTGCCCCTGGCCTTTGTCGCCATCGAGGATCGCCGCTTCTTCCAGCATCCGGGCTTCGATCCGGTCGGCATTACCCGCGCCCTGTTCCGCAATTTGAGCAAGAAGAAAGGCGCCAACCTGGCCGGCGGTTCGACCATCACGCAACAGCTAGCGCGCAACCTGTTCCTGTCGGCCGACCAGAACCTGAAGCGCAAGGTCCAGGAACTGATGCTGTCCTTTTGGCTGGAGTACAAGTTTACCAAGAAAGAAATCCTGGGACTTTATCTCAACCGTGTCTATTTTGGCGCCGGCGCCTACGGTATTGAGGCAGCATCGCAACGCTATTTCAACAAGGCCGCCAAGGCCCTGACCGTTGCCGAGGCTGCTACCTTGGCAGGCATGATGAAGGGTCCATCTTCCTACTCGCCGCTGTCGGACCAGGAACGCGCCGCGAAACGCGCCATGATTGTTTTGAACGAGATGGTCGACGCAAGGGTTATTACCCCGCAAGAGCGAGGCGAAGCCTTGTCCAAACCGATCAGTGTCTCCAAGACTCTGGCCAACGCCCATGCCCAGTACTTCGTCGACTATCTTGACGGACAGGTGCGTAGCTATATCGATCCGAAGAATACCGAGGACCTGATCGTCGAAACGACCCTGGACCTGCCGATTCAGACCGACGCCGAACGCGCCATCAAGACCATTATGGCCCGTGATGCCAAGAAGGGCGTCCAGCAGGCTGCCCTTGTCTCGGTAGACGGCGACGGCCGTATCCGCGCCATGATCGGCGGTGTGTCTTACGCGGACTCGCAGTTCAACCGCGCCGTCGACGCCCACCGCCAGGCCGGCTCTTCGTTCAAGCCCTTTGTTTACCTCACCGCCATGGAGCAGGGTTATCAGCCGAACACACCGGTGGTCGACGAAGCTTATAGCATCGGCGATTGGGCACCTGAGAACTACACCAAGAAGTACCTTGGTCTGATCGACCTGCAATATGCTCTGGCCGAGTCGGTCAATACAGTGGCGGCGCGCCTGGCCAACGACGTCGGTCGCAGCAATGTCGCCGCCACGGCCCGCCGGTTGGGGATTGTTTCCAAGTTGAACACTGATCCGGCCATGGCGCTGGGCACAGCTGATGTCACCCCGATCGAGATGGCCCAGGCCTATGCCCCCTTCGCCAATGGCGGTATCCGATCGGGCGCCTACGGTATAGTTCGCATACGGACAAAATCTGGCAAGGTGTTGTACCAGTACAAGCTGGAAAACCGGGCCAGGGTCATTGCTAATCCAGCGCTGCAAAACATGAACCAGATGATGCGCGGTGTCCTGACGCGTGGCACCGGTAGCGGCGCCCAGATCGCCGGCTACGATCTGGCCGGCAAGACCGGGACCACCAGTGATTACCGTGACGCCTGGTTCGCTGGCTATACCGGCAACTTCGTGACGGTGGTTTGGGTCGGCCGAGACGACAACACGACGATGAAGGGCAAGGTCACCGGTGGCGGTACCCCGGCGGCGATCTGGAAGACCTACATGTCGAGCGCCCTCAAGCGTATCCAGGTGACGCCTATCCCCACTGGCCCGGCGCCGGCGACCAATTTCGGTCAGGTGGCAGAGGATGCCCTAAAGAGCCTGCTGGGAACCCAGGCCGACAACGGCGCGACCTCTGCTCCGCCGGCCAATGACAATGTTCCACCGGTCGTGACCATGGATCCAATTCCGAACCCGGAAGAGAAACCTAAGAAGGACAAGACGGACGAAACGCTGGACGAAATTTTCTCGGAGGCTCAGCGGGAGAGCCAGTAAAAAAACCCTCCTGTGTGACGGAGGGTTCTTTTGTCACGCAGTTTTTCTGAAAAGTGCGTCACACTTTATCGGATTGCGCTTTTTCGAGTTCGTGGCCAAAGTTTACTGATACTTGAACAGTTCCTGGCCCTGGGTCTTCAGCCATTCTCGTGCCGGCCTGTAATCCCCGCCGTACAGCGATTTGACCTCAGCCCAGAACCTTGGGCTGTGGTCAGGATGGCGCAGGTGAGCGACTTCATGGGCGCTCAAATAGGACAGCACTGCGGGCGGGGCCAGGATCACCCGCCACGAATAGCGAATTGCCTTGCGACCCGGCGTGCATGATCCCCAGCGCCCCTTGGCGTCGAACAGAGATGATTTCACGTTGGTTATGCCCAGTTTCAGGGCATAGGCATCGGTCTCCCGCGTCAATGCCTTCAGGGCCTGCTGTCGCAGCCAGCGTTCGACGCGGCGGGCATAGGTTGCCTCATCGCCGCTGGTCAGCAATTGGCCGTCAACCAGGCGCGGCGAAATCACGCCGGGCTTCTCTGCGAGGGTCACGGACAGACCTGCCACGTTCAGAACCAACCCCGGAGCGAACCGCTCTAACTGGACGCATTTGTCGAGCTGTTTGACGATCCAGTCATGCTGGGTGCGCGTAAAGGCGATCGCGTCGGCCAGCTTGCCGGGTTTTCCGGCCGTGGCGACGACATTTCCCAACCTGTCAATGCGCACCTTGACGCCGCGGGCGCGCGGGTTGACAGCCAGCCGCACGCGGTACGGGCCGAAGTCGAGCGTATCGCCGTCTTTAAAGGATGGCTTAAGCCACGCGGTCATTCTGAGCAATAAAGTCGCGGATGCGCGGATAGATGTCTTCGCGGAAGCGGCGGCCGTTGAAGACACCATAGTGCCCGGCGCCCTTCTGGACATACAGTTCCTTCATCCCGTCCGGAATGTTCGGGCACATGCCGTGGGCGGCCTGGGTCTGGCCGACGCCGGATATATCGTCCTTTTCGCCCTCGACCGTCATCAGGGCGATGTCGGTGATGGCCGTGCAGTCGACCTTGCGGCCGCGATGAACCAGCTCTCCCTTGGGCAGGGCAAACGTCTGGAACACCAGGTTGATCGTTTGCAGATAGAATTCCTCCGTCAGGTCCAGAACCGACAGGTATTCGTCATAAAACTCAAGGTGCTTTTGCGTGCCGTCGCCATCATTGGCAACCAGGGAGTTGAAATATTCCCAATGGGCGTCGGTGTGGCGCGCTTCATTCATGCTCATGAAGCTGTAAAGCTGCACAAAGCCGGGATAGACGCGCCGACCGACTCCGGGATAGGGGGGAGGGACGGTGTGAATCATGTTCGACCGGAACCAGGTGAACGGTTTTTCCTGAGCCAGGTTGTTGGTCACCGTCGGATTGAAGCGAGCGTCAATCGGCGAACCCATGAAGGTCATGGAAGCCGGGCGGTGCGGATTGTTGTCTTCAGCCATAAGGCAGGCCGCAGCCAGGACAGGCGGCCCGGGCTGGCACACTGCCACGACGTGACAACGCGCGCCGATCACCTTTAGCATCTCCATGATATGGTCGATGTATGAGTAGAAGTCGAATCGGCCTTCCAGCACCGGCACCTGACGGGCATTGGCCCAGTCGGTGATATAGACGTCGTGGTCGAGCAGGAATTCCTGCACCGTGCCGCGCAAGAGGCTGGCATAGTGGCCAGAAAGCGGTGCAACGATCAGCACGGCGGGTCCGACGGTCTTTTTCTTGGCGCGCCGCAGGTCCGACGGATCGCGCTGGAAACGCAGGAGCCGGCACCACGGACTGTCCCAGTCTTCGATCACAGAGACTCGCACGGGATGACCATTGATCTCGATACTGTCCAGGTTCCATTCAGGCTTGCCATAGCGGCGGGTGACATTGCTGAACAGCTCGGCGGACGCATACAGGGTGCGCCCTACAGCAGTGTCGGCGGCCGGATTAAGCTTGGACCCCCAGAAATCGCGCGTCAGCTGGGCCATGGCCCGAAGCGGAGAAGCGGCGTAATAGGCGTACTCGTGCATGGAGTAGAGCATTTGGGGTGTTGAACTCGGTTACAGTTACATTCACAGCTACCATTAACCCGATAAGGCTGCCAATTGTTTACGATACGATCAATTACAATGTGATGCAAAGCCCTGCTGCATTTTTCGGGCCAGCCTTGCCAGGGACGGCGTCATATCGCCTAAATGGATAAACGGCACCCATGAAGTGGGCAGTTCGGGCGCGTCGGCCCGGCCAACGGCACGCATAAGGTAGCGGAAATCGATGTGCCAGTGGTCTGGCTCACTCTTCTTGGCATTGGCCGGCACGAAAAGGCAGTCGATATCGTAGGGCAGTTCGCTGTCCTGCATCAGCTCGCAGACAAGGCCGGTTTCCTCACGTGCCTCGCGCAGGGCTGCGGTCAGGACAGCTTCGCGGGCGTCGATATGGCCGCCGGGCTGCAGCCACTGTTTCAGGTAGGGGTGCCATATGGTGAGCAAGCTGTCGCCCTGCGGGATCAGCACCGACGCGGTGACGTGGGCGGGCGCGCTGGACCGTGCCAGCATGTCCGAAGCTTGCAGCAGCAGGTCGCAGCTTTTTTGCGCCATGGCGGATTCTTCGGGGTAACGACGGGCATAGGCGGCCAGGATTTCGATAGGTGTCATTATTTGTTTCCTTCGCTGGGGATACTGTCTCGAGATTCGGGGGTTTGTCACGTAGATGCTCACGCACCGGATTGCCTGTCTCGCACTTGCGCTGATGTGCGCTGTTCCCGCCCAGGCTCAAACCGGAAAATGGTCTCTGGCCATCCATGGCGGCGCCGGTTTCATCGACCGCGACAGCCTGACGCCGGAAAAAGAGCGCAATACCGGCAGGGGCTCAAAAAAGCACTCGCAGCCGGCCAGGCGGTGCGGGAACGTGGCGCTTCAGCGGTTGATGCCGTCGAAGCCACTGTCAAGGTGTTGGAAGACAATCCGCTGTTCAATGCAGGGCGCGGCGCGGTGTTCGCCGCCGACGGCAAGAACTATCTCGACGCCTCGATCATGGACACCTCGCGCCATGTTCTTTTTACAGGTCAGGGAGCGGACCAGTATGCCGCCGAACCTGGGCTCGAACAGGTGGGTCCGTCCTTTTTCCGCACCGAGGTCCGTTGGCAAGCTTATACCAAGCCTCATAAAGAATGACGCTTGGTATTCGCATTTTTTCAGCTCAAGCGCCGCATGGCTCCTCGCAAAAGCTCGGGCGCGCAGTCGCGCTTGCCAACCCACGATGAGTCAAGATTTTCGCGGGTTGGTATTACCTCACCTGGAAGGCGTCACAGGGTCTGTCGGGCATCGATGACACGCATAAAAACGGCACGGTTGGGGCCGTTGCCCTGGATCAGCAGGGTCACCTGGCGGCGGCGACCTGATCAGCATGGACAAGGATGGCAATGTGGGCTTCGCGCTGAAAGTTTCGGGTATGTATAGAGGCAACGTGTCGTCGGAAACCACTGCGAAAACCGAGATCTATGCCGACGCGTAAGTGGCGAATCTTCCTTTTGTCCCCTCTCCCCGTGAAGTACGTAGAGTGGGGAATCTTGCCTTACGCCGTAATGTCCAGCACCGTACCCGTCTGTGCGACCCCCTGTTTCAGGTCGCGCTCCATATCCTGCATCTCTTTGCGGAGCTCTTTCAGTTCCTTGTCCATCGCCTCGAAGACCTTGTCCATGTCTTCGTTCGGCTTTTGGGTTTTTTTCTGAAGACGTGCCGGCGTCAGCATCTTCTCGTCAATATAGGCGAGTATGCCCTTGAGTTCCTTGATGAATTGCAGGCCATCGCGACCGATCTCCCGACGCACCGCCCCAACCAGTTCGTCATGCGTCACCGTACCCTTGAACGCTTCCGTCACGCCTGCAGTCGCTGCCGCAGGGGTCTCGGCCGCGGTGTCTGCCGATTCGAATGTAGCCTGGGCCTCGCCAGCCCTCTCGCCAGCCTCGTCCTCTGCGTCTTTCGCCACCGACTCCGCCGCCGCGGTGGTCGTGGCACCGGCAGGGACATTTGCCGGCGGCGCAACCACAGCCGCTGACGCCGAAAAACTGAGATCCATCTGGCCCTTGGTGGCGTCCTTGAACTCCTTGAGTGCCGCCTTCAGGTCCTTGAAGACCTGTGTCAGGGCGCGCGCCATCTCTTTGGGATTTCCCGAAAAGAGCTTCCGCAGGATCTTCAGGTGTTCCACGAGTTTTTCGAGTTTCTGCCGAACGCGGTTCTTCCGGTCGTTCTGCGCCTTCATTTGCTCATTGTCGAACACCTTGCCGACCTTGGCCTGTAACTCCTTCTGGTGGTCGTCGGCCTTTTTGAGGACAAGATACTTTTCGTTCGACATCCCACGGGCCAGCGGCGCCATGGTCGCTTTAGCTGCGGGATTGGGGGCGTCGTCAAACGCGGGCTTGGTGCGCCTTGGCTGAAAGGCGCTTACTATGAAGCCGTTATCGATGTGCATGCACTTCGCCTTCTGCGAATGGATCAGGCAGTATCGCATGAGCAGGCTTAATACGGCGTTATCTGGCTAAAGGCTTGTCATCGGACGCAAATGCGCCCGCCTCATCGAAGCGGGCGTTGCCTTGTAATACCAGCCCGCCAAAGAACGTTCTTTGGCGCCCGAGCCTTTGCGAGGAGCCATGGGGCGCTTGAGCTGAAAAAATGCGAATACCAAGCGTCATTCTTTATGAGGCTTGGTATAAGCCAAAGCCTTGTCGCACAAGAGGGGGATGAGTTTTGATGGTATCAAAACCCCGCTCCGCGTTTATGTGTTGTCGCGCAATTATTCCGAAACGTGGCGCCCACTTTATCGGATTGCGCTTTAAAGATCAGTGCAGCTTCTTCTTTTCAGCGTCCCGCTTCCTGGCGGTGCGGGCCATCATGTTCAGCCCCTCGACCAGGGCCGAGAAGGCCATCGCCGCGTAGATATAGCCCTTGGGCACGTGAACCCCGAAGCCGTCGGCGATCAGCACGGTTCCGATCATCAGCAGGAAACCCAAGGCGAGCATAACCACGGTCGGGTTCTTTTCGATGAAGTGAGCCAGCGGGTCAGACGCCAGCAGCATGACCATAACGGCGACAATGACAGCGGTTATCATGATCGGCACGTGGTCGGTCATACCAACGGCGGTCAGGATCGAATCGATGGAGAATACCAGATCCAGCAGTATGATCTGGACGATGGCGGTGCCGGCATTGTTGATAACGGCATTCTTGGCGTCCAGAACGTCGTTGGTGGGCGCGGGATCGACCGTGTGGTGGATCTCCTTGGTGGCCTTCCAGACCAGGAACAGCCCGCCCGCGATCAGGATCAGGTCACGCCATGAGAAGGCGGTTTCGAATACAGGCTCGCCATGTTCGCCGACCGGACCGACAAAGCCCAGGTCGAACACCGGCGTGGTAAGGGCCACAATGAAGCCGATCAGTGACAGCAGCGCCAGGCGCATGATCAGCGCCAGGGCGATACCCAGGCGGCGAGTCCTCTGGCGGTCTTTTTCCGGCAGTTTGTTGGACAGGATTGAGATGAAGACCAGATTGTCAATCCCCAGCACCACCTCCATGATAACCAGGGTGATGAGCGCCGCCCAGGCGGCGGGATCGCTAAGAAGGGCTAGTATAGCGTCCATCGGTGTCTCTCTTTGCGGCCAATTCGTCAAACATAAAGGAATTGCCTTACATCTCAAGGCGTCGGGGGGAAACTAATTTTCCCACGTTCCGGAGATATTTTGTCGCACCCCAGGTGTGGCCGAATCTTTGTAATGGCCGACCTTCGTCGGTTGCGGTGCAGAAATCCCTATGCTAAGGAGCCCGCGGCCTGAGGCTGGGGAGGCGCTGCTCAATGCGCCGGTGTTCCCGTGCCCGACCGTTTTTAACCCTACGTGGACCTGATGAACGATCAATATCGAGAAACGGAAGCCGGTCAGCGCTATGCCCGTGCCGCCTTCGACCTGGCGCTCGAAACCAAGGTGCTGGACAAGGTGCATGGCGATATGGCGGCACTGAAGGATCTGCTGCTGTCGTCCGCTGAGTTGCGCACCTTCGTTTCGTCCCTGATCTATAAGTCAGCCGTAAAGCTGTCGGCCCTGACTGCGGTCACTCAGTCGCTCAACTTCAACGCCTTGACCAGCAATCTGCTGGGCGTTATGGCCGCCAACGGCCGTCTGGGCGAGTTGTTCCCGGTTATCACCGCCTTCAACAAGCGTTATGCCCTTCACAACGGCGTCGTGACTGCTGAGGTCATCTCGGCCGTGCCCCTGACCGCGGCCCAGCTCGACAGCCTCAAAACCACTCTGGCCCAGGCCTTGGGTCAATCCGCCGAGATCAACACCCATGTAGATCCGGCCCTCCTGGGCGGACTGAAAGTCCGCTTAGGCTCGCGTCTCTTCGACGCTTCGCTGAAGACCAAACTCGACTCCCTCAAATTCGCCCTTAAGAGAGCGTAACACTCATGGCCATCAACGCTGCCGAAATCTCGGCCATCCTCAAGCAACAAATCGCCGGTTTCGGCCAGGAAGCCGATGTGTCGGACGTCGGTCAGGTCCTGTCGGTCGGTGACGGTATCGCCCGCGTCTACGGTCTGGACAAGGTCCAGGCCGGTGAAATGGTGCTCTTCCCAAAGGCCGGTGTTAAGGGCATGGCCCTGAACCTGGAAAAGGACAATGTCGGTATCGTTATCTTCGGTGAAGACCGTGAGATCGGCGAAGGCGACGAAGTTCGCCGTCTCGGCGAAATCGTCGACGTGCCGGTCGGTAAGGGTCTGCTCGGCCGCGTCGTCAACCCGCTGGGAGAGCCGATCGATGGCAAGGGCCCGATCGTTGCTACCGAACGCCGCCGCGTCGACGTCAAGGCGCCGGGCATCATCCCGCGCAAATCGGTGCACGAGCCCGTCCAGACCGGCATCAAGGCCATCGACACGCTGATCCCCGTCGGACGCGGCCAGCGCGAACTGATTATCGGTGACCGTCAGACCGGCAAGACTGCCGTCGCCATCGATGCGATCCTGAACCAGAAGTCGGTCAATGCCGGCGACGACGAAAAAGCCAAGCTGTACTGCATCTACGTCGCCATTGGCCAGAAGCGCTCAACGGTCGCCCGGATCGTCAAGGCGCTGGAAGAAAACGGCGCGCTGGATTACACAATCATCGTCTCGGCCACGGCTTCGGAACCGGCTCCGTTGCAATTCCTGGCGCCGTTCGCTGGTTGCGCCATGGGCGAATATTTCCGCGACAACGGTATGCATGCCCTGATCATCTATGATGACTTGTCCAAGCAGGCTGTCGCCTACCGTCAGATGTCGCTCCTGCTGCGCCGTCCGCCAGGCCGCGAAGCCTATCCGGGTGACGTCTTCTATCTGCACTCGCGCCTGCTGGAACGCGCCGCCAAACTTAACGAGGATAATGGTTCCGGCTCGCTGACCGCCCTGCCGATCATCGAAACCCAGGCCAACGACGTGTCGGCCTACATCCCGACCAACGTGATCTCGATTACCGACGGCCAGATCTTCCTGGAAACTGACCTTTTCTTCCAAGGCATCCGCCCGGCCGTGAACGTCGGTCTGTCGGTGTCGCGCGTTGGCTCGTCGGCTCAGATCAAGGCGATGAAACAGGTTGCCGGCGCCATCAAGGGCGACCTGGCCCAGTATCGCGAAATGGCCGCCTTCGCCAAGTTCGGTTCCGACCTCGACGCCGCCACCCAGCGCCTGCTGGCTCGTGGCGCTCGTCTGACGGAACTGCTGAAGCAGCCGCAGTATTCGCCGCTGAAGGTCGAAGAGCAGGTAGCGGTCATTTATGCAGGTACCCGCGGGTACCTGGACAAGGTGGCTGTCGGCGACGTCCGCCGCTATGAAAAAGAGCTCTTGTCGCTGCTGCGCACCCGCCATGTCGACCTGCTATCGGCCATTCGCGACCAGAAAGCCCTGTCGGCCGACCTGGAAGAGAAGCTTAAGGCCGTGATCACCGACTTTACCGCCAGCTTCGCCTGAGCCAGGAAAGAGAATAATCCTCCATGGCTAGCTTGAAGGACATGCGCAATCAGATCGGAAGCGTGAAAGCCACGCAGAAGATCACGAAAGCGATGCAGATGGTGGCGGCCGCCAAGCTGCGCAAAGCGCAGGACTCGGCTCAGAACGCCCGTCCCTATGCGCAGAAGATGGCGGCGGTCATTGCCAATCTGGCCAAAGGCATCATCGGCGACAGCGCGCCGGCGATGCTGGTCGGCACCGGCTCCCAGCACAACCAGTTGGTCGTCGTCGCCACCGGCGACCGTGGCCTGGCGGGTGGCTTCAACACCGCCATCGTCCGCGCCGCCCGCGACTTCATTAATGCTGAGTTGAAGGCGGGTCGCGACGTCCGCATCATCACCATCGGCCGCAAGGCGCGCGACCAACTGAAGCGCACCTTCGCGGACCGCATCATCGAATCCTACGAAGCCGGCTCAAAATCCCCGACCATGGCGGTCGTCCGACCGATATCGGAAAAGATCGCCGCAGAGTTCAACGATGGCCGCGCCGATGTGGTCACATTGTTCTATTCACGGTTCCAGTCGGTGATCAGCCAGGTTCCGACGGCCAAGCGCCTGATCCCGGCCGATATAGACCTCAGCATCGTTCAGGATACCCATGGCGCCGTCTATGAGTACGAGCCGTCAGAAGAGGAAATCCTCGAAGTCCTGTTGCCGCGCAACCTCTCGGTCCAGATCCTGTCCTCGATGTTGGAAAACAATGCCGGCTTCTATGCCGCCCAGATGAGCGCCATGGACAACGCCACGCGCAATGCCGGCGAGATGGTCAACGCGCTGACCCTGAAGTACAACCGCTCACGTCAGGCCCAGATTACCAAGGAGTTGATCGAAATCATCTCCGGTGCCGAAGCCCTGTAAGGAAATCCAATGTCCGCTCCGCAAAAAATCTCCGTGGCCACGGGCCGCATCTCCCAGATCATCGGCGCCGTCGTCGACGTCGAGTTCGACGGTGGCTTGCCGGCCATCCTGAACGCCCTGGAAACCACCAACACGGCGTCAGGCACGCGCCTGGTCCTGGAAGTCGCCCAGCATCTGGGGGAAAACACCGTCCGCACCATTGCCATGGACGCCACTGAAGGCCTGGTCCGTGGTCAGGCTGTGAAGGACCTTGGTATGCCGATCACTGTTCCGGTTGGTCCGGCAACGCTCGGCCGCATCATGAACGTCATCGGCGAGCCGATCGACGAAGCCGGCCCGATCGAAACCACTTTCTTCAACTCGATCCACGCCGATGCCCCGGCCTTCGCCGACCAGGCGACCTCGGCAGAACTGCTGGTCACCGGCATCAAGGTTGTCGACCTGATCTGCCCGTACGCCAAGGGCGGCAAGATCGGCCTGTTCGGCGGCGCCGGCGTTGGCAAGACCGTCACCATCCAGGAACTGATCAACAACATCGCCAAGGCCTATGGCGGTTACTCGGTGTTCGCCGGCGTCGGTGAACGGACCCGCGAAGGCAACGACCTGTATCACGAAATGATCGAGTCGAACGTGAACCAAAAGGGCGGCGGGGGCACCTCGCGCTGTACCCTGGTCTATGGCCAGATGAACGAGCCTCCCGGCGCCCGCGCCCGCGTCGCCCTGACCGGTCTGGCCCAGGCCGAATATTTCCGCGACGTCGAAGGCAAGGACGTGCTGTTCTTCGTCGATAACATCTTCCGCTTTACCCAGGCGGGTTCCGAAGTGTCCGCCCTGCTGGGCCGTATCCCTTCGGCCGTGGGCTATCAGCCGACTCTGGCCACCGAAATGGGCCGTCTGCAGGAACGCATCACCTCGACCAACAAGGGTTCGATAACCTCGGTTCAGGCCGTGTACGTCCCGGCCGACGACCTGACCGACCCGGCCCCGGCCAACTCCTTCGCCCACCTGGACGCCACCACCGTCCTGTCGCGCTCAATTGCCGAACAAGGCATCTATCCGGCCGTGGATCCTCTCGACTCGACCTCGCGTATCCTCGATCCGCGCGTTGTCGGTCAGGAGCACTACGACACCGCCACCCGCGTTCAGGAAATCCTGCAGCAGTACAAGGCGCTGAAGGACATCATCGCTATCCTGGGCATGGACGAACTCTCGGAAGAGGACAAGGCGACCGTTGCTCGCGCCCGCAAGATCCAGCGCTTCATGTCGCAGCCCTTCCACGTTGCCGAAATCTTTACCGGCACGCCGGGCGTGCTGATGTCGATCGAAGACACTATCAAGGGCTTCAAGGGCATCGCCAACGGCGACTATGACCACTTGCCGGAAGCCGCCTTCTACATGGTGGGTACCATCGAGGACGCCATCGCCAAGGCTGAACGCCTGGCGGGCGAAGGCAAGTAATGGCTGATAAACTGCACGTATCGCTGGTAACGCCTGAAGCCACGCTGTTCGAAGGCGAAGTCGATCAGGTTGTTGCGCCGGGCTCCGAAGGCGAATTCGGCGTCCTGGCGAACCATGCCCCGTTCATGACCACCCTGGCCGAAGGTCCGGTGGTTATCCTGGACGGCGACATCCGCCGCGTGTTTCAGGTCCGCGGTGGTTTTGCCGACGTCAGCGAAGACGGCATGACCATTCTGGCCGAACAGGCCGAGGAATATCTCGAAACGGTTCATTGATCCGGTTCGATAGCCGAAGAGAAAAGCCCTCCGGATTGCTCCGGAGGGCTTTTCTCTTCGGCTATGAGCTCGCTCAATCCTCGATCAGCTTCGCGAAACCGCCATACATCATACGCTTGCCGTCGAACGGCATCTCCATATTGGCCATTTCAGGGTCTTCCATCATCTTCTTGTTGCCCGCATCGCGGGTCGCCTTGTCCGGCCATTCGATCCAGGAAAACACCACGGTTTCGCCCGGTTCCAGCTTTACGGCCATGGGAAACGACGTCAGCTTGCCGTCGGGGACGTCGTCGCCCCAGTACTCGTGCACGCTGAGCGCGCCATGGGTCTTTACGTAAGTCGCGAAAGCCTTGGAGCTTTCAATGTATTTCTCCTTGTTCCCGTTTGGTACAGCGAGCAAAAAACCGTCGATATAGGACATGGGGGTCTCCTTCTGTGGGTTGCCCCTAGTCTTAAGTCGCCTGGCCGGTCAGAAAAAGGCAGCAGCAATGCTCACCGGGACACAAGGTCGTGAGATATCTACGCAGGCAAACAAAAACAGGCACGTCCCGAAGTTCGTGCCTGTTCGTGGGGTTCGTGGTTGACTCCTAGCTTCAGGCCTTGGCCTTGACCCGCTTCTTGCCGCGCTTGCCGCCCTTGGGACGGTTCAACCGCACGACCTTGTTGTCGTCGAAGGTATCGGCGGCCGACCGCGGATTGTTCAGGCTGCGCGGACCCAGGCCGAACAGCGACGCCATCGGTGCATCATCCAGGAACACCGTCTCGGTTTCGCCATAGCCGTTAAAGCGCGTGCCCATGGTGACGCCATAGGCGCCCAGCATACCAATCTCGACATAGTCGCCTTCGTTAACGTCGTCCGGCAGCCAAAACGGCCCCGGCATGGAATCGATCGAGTCGCAGGTCGGGCCATAGAAACGGAAAGGCTTCAGGGTATCGGTTTCGGCCTCGTCCTGGCGGTGAAGGCGCACCGGGAAGGGCCACCTGGCATGGGTGGCGTCGAACAGATTGCCGTAGGAGCCGTCGTTCAGGTACAGGGCATCGCCCTTGCGCAGTTCGACCTTCGTCAGGACCGACGTCGATTCGGCGACCAGCGCGCGGCCGGGCTCGGCCCAGAGCTGGGTTTCCTCATGCACCTTCATCTCGTCGAAGGCGCGGTTGATAACGTCCATGTATTCCGACAGGGCCGGGGGCACCATGCCGGGATAGACCGACGGGAAGCCGCCGCCGATATCGACGACGTCAGCGAACACGCCGGCGCGGACCAGGGCGCGCGAGGCGGCAGCCATGGCGGCAGCGTAGGCAGTCGGGCGCATGCATTGCGAGCCGACATGGAAGCTGACGCCCATCAGGTCCTGGGTCGCCTGGCGGGCGGCCATCAGCAGCGACGGGGCATCGTGGGCCTGGATGCCAAACTTGTTGGTCAAGGGCAGGTTGGAACCTTCGCCTGACGTCGCCAGGCGCACAATGAGGTTCAGGTCGCGGGCACCGCCGGTGGCGTCGAGGATCTTGCGCAGCTCTTCGTGGGTATCGAGGCTGAACGTGCGGACGCCGAAGTCGAAATAGGCCCTGGCGATCGAGACGCGGCTCTTTACCGGATGCATGAACGCCAGGCGCGCGGCCGGCAGGGTCGAACGGACCAACTCGACTTCGTTCAACGAAGCGACATCGAACGAGCGCACACCAGCGGCCCAAAGGGTTTCCAGCACCCAAGGCGACGGATTGGCTTTGACGGCGTAAAAGATATCGCCCTTGAAGTTCTGCTGGAACCAATGCGCGGCAGTAGTAACGGGACGACGGCGCACGAGGGCGACGGGTCGTTCCGGAGGCTGCTTGCGGACCAGGTCCAGGGCAGAAGTGATGTGATCCACTTCGGTTCCCCGATTTTAAAGTTAAACCCAGACCGGCGTTAGCAGCGTTACACGCGCCTCATGCCAAAAAGTGCAAGAACTCGCCCGTGCACCTCTTGGGCAGTCATGAGGCGAAGACCTGAACTCTAGGGGTCCGCCGGAAGATCGGGGAACATAGTGATATGGGGCCGTATGTAAAGACTTATTTCGGATTTTTTGTGACTGCGACGATCACAATTTTACGCCCCCTCCAATTCGTGAGGAGGGCACGGGGGGTGAGGGGTTGGTCCGGCGGCAACAGTCGAAGCCGAACGTATACCAAGCCTCATAAAGAATGACGCTCGGTATTCGCATTTTTTCAGCTCAAGCGCCGCATGGCTCCGCGCGTAAGCTCGGGCGGGCAGTCGCCCTTGCCAATTCACGATGAGTCAAGGTCATCGTGGATTGGTATTATCCCTCATCCGGTCTTCGTTTCGCTTGGACACCTTCTCGCCCAAAGCAGGGAGAAGGAAAAATGGCGAAATTCTACTTATCTGAGCCACCGCGGCGCCACGACTTGCGTAGTCGTTATGAACGGCTTAATTGCGCCGGCAGCCGGTACGTCATTCCACCCCGCGAAATTCTTGACACACCGCGGGTTGGCAACACCAGCCAAAAATCTTCACAACCGTAGCCTGGTCGTCGACAAGACGCAGACGCGTTTCACACGGGATGCTTTACACACCTGCCTGCGAAGATCGTGACTCGGATACATGGCCCTTTCCGCCGCGAAAGCACACCGGATCGCCAGCGCGAAATCGAAATCCTGCGCGAACGGACGGGTAAATCGGAGCAGCCATGATGGCGTTGCGTCGAACAAATTTGCCGTGCGCGGCACTTTCCCCCATTGCCCTGCGGTCAAATCGTTAATATGACTGTCACTCGTCCGTGTGATGCGGATATGTGGTATGGGTGCCGCCAGTTAACGGCCAAGGGCAGGGTGGATGACGGCGCCTCTCGTCGAAGTAACATCGATCAGCAAGACCTTTACCCGCAAGCAGGCTGCCGCGGGCGGGAGCACGACTCAGAAGGCGCTCGACGATGTCTCGTTCGTTATGAACAAGGCTGAACGCGTCGCCCTGATCGGTCCGTCGGGTTCGGGCAAATCGACTCTGTTGCGTTCCATTTCCGGTCTTCACGCCATCGACAAGGGCAAGGGCACCGTCTCGGTCATGGGCCGCGTCGTGCAGAAGAACGGTAATCTGGCGTCCGATGTCCGCGCCACCCGCTCGCGCATGGGTATGATCGCCCAGCAGTTTAACCTGGTCGGCCGTCTGTCGCTGTTCACCAACGCGGCACTCGGGTTCCTGGGCAAGGTGTCGGGCCTGCGCAGCCTGCTGGGGCTTTGGACGGCGGAAGAAAAACAGATCGTCATGCGGGCGCTGGACCACGTCGGCGTGGCGCAATATGCTGGCCAGCGCGCCAATACCCTGTCTGGCGGCCAGATGCAGCGTGGCGCTATCGCCCGCGCCATCGTCCAGGGGGCCCAGATCGTCCTGGCCGACGAACCTGTGGCCTCGCTGGATCCGGTGACGGCACGCAAGGTGATGAAACTCCTGGTCAATCTGAATGAAGAGGACGGGGTGGGCGTCATCGTCACCCTGCACCAGGTCGACTATGCCAAGACCTATTGCGATCGCATCCTGGCGCTTAAGGACGGTAAGGTCGTCTATGATGGTCCAGCGTCGGGCCTGAGTGATGACCTTCTCAAAGATATCTACGGCGCTGAAATTGAAGACGCCTATTGGGGGGAGACCCATGCGTAAATCTGTCCTGGTTGCCGCGGTCATTATGGCGGCCCTGTCGCTGACAAGCTGCGACAACTCCAAACCAAAAGCCGGCGCCCCGCGCACCGAGATCACTTTTTCTATCCTGTCGGTCGATAAGTCGCGGGACCTGGACAAGCTGTGGGCGCCTATCCTGGCCGACATGGAAAAGCAAACCGGCCTGAAAGTAACGCCCTTCTATTCTTCGTCCTACACCGCCCTCATCGAGGCCATGCGCTTCGATCAGGTTCAGGCCGGCTTTTTCTCCAGCGCTTCCGGCCTGGAAGCGGTGAAACGCGCCAATGCCGAGGTCTTCGCCCACAATACCAATCCGGACGGCACCGACGGCTATACCAGCGTCATCATCGTACCGAAGGCATCGACAGTGACTGTCGAGGATATCCTCAAGTGCGATCGCAAGCTCAATTTCGGCATGGGCGACGTCAAGTCGACCTCCGGTACGATCGTCCCCAAGGCCTTCCTGTTCCTGCCGAACAAAGTGGATACCAACAACTGTTTCAAAAACGTCAAGTCGGGTTCGCACGGGGTCAATATCGAAGGCGTGGTTGCCGGCGTCCTGGATGCCGCCACGGCCAATTCCGATGCGCTTAAAGAACTCAGCGATACGCCGGAAGGCCGCGAAAAACTGGCCAAGATCAAGATCATCTGGCAGTCACAGCTCATCCCCAAGGGCGTTATCGTCTACCGCACCGACCTTGACCCGGTCGCGAAGGAAAAGATCAGGTCGTTCTTCCTGTCCTACGGCACAGGCACCGGCCCCGAGGCAGAACGTCAGCGCGCCAACCTGCGCGCCTTCCAGTGGGGGCCTCTGCAACCCAGCGACGCCACCTACTTGCTCCCGGAAAGGCTTATGGAGGCACGGGTGGCGCTCCAGGAAGCGGAAATTGCCGGGGACGCAGCTGCTGCTTCCGCCGCTCGTGTGGAGATCGACGCCGTCGCCAAGGAACAGGCTGACCTGGTGGCCAAGACCGCGCCACAAGCACCGGCCGACGCGCCGGCGTCTCATCAGGAGCGGTGATGACGGAGGGGCCTTATGTTAAAGGCATTCTGGCGCCGCCAACCGCGACGCTGGGTACGCGCCTGCTCAACCTTTTGGTTCTGCTGATTGTAGTGGGCCTGCTGGCCATCAGCTTCCGCGGGGCGCACATCCAGGACCTGCATATGCTGGTCGACAATTCCGCCAAGACAGGCAACTATCTGAAGGATTATCTGAGCCCGGACTTCGAGGACTGGCGGCGCTACGTCGCCGCGATGTGGCAGACGCTTGAAATGGCGCTGTGGGGCACCAGTCTGTCTATTGTCCTGGCGGTGCCCTTGAGCTTTCTGTGTTCCCGGAACATTACCCCTGACTGGATCGTTCAGCCGATGCGGGCCTTCATCGCCCTGCTGCGCGCCTTTCCAGACATCGTCCTCGGCACGGCCTTCCTGGTAGCCGTAGGCCTCGGTCCGTTGGCCGGCGTTTTGGCACTGACGGTCAGTAATACGGGCACTCTGGCCAAGCTGTTTTCTGAAGCGGTCGAGTCCATCGAAACGGCGCCGGTTGAGGGCGTGCGCGCCACCGGGGGAACCCGGTTGCATGAAATCATCTGGGGCGTTATCCCTCAGGTCGGCCCCCTGTGGACCTCATTCGCGCTGTACCGTTTCGAATCGAATGCGCGTTCCGCCACGGTGCTGGGGCTAATCGGCGCCGGCGGCATCGGGCAGCTTCTGTTCGACAATCTCAATAGTTTCGCCTACCGCCAGACCTCTGCCATTGCCATCATTATCGTCATTGCCGTGACCCTGATCGACGTACTTTCGCAGCAGATTCGTAAGCGGTTGCTGTAACAGGCAAGGCGCGCGGTCGCGCCCCCCCTTGTCCCTTTGCCTTAAACCTTCTTCACACGCTTGCGCGTTAGATGCCTAAGTTTGTTCCACAGCTTGGTCTTGGCCGGTTCCGGATAGGGTTCCAGGTTGCGGATGAACTCAGCCGCACACTCCGGCCAGGAGAACTTTTCTGCATAGGCGCGCACATCCTTGCGGTCGATCTTCAGCGCTTCAGCGATCGCCACCGCCAGATCGTCGTTTATCGCGCCGGCGCCCGACCCCGGGATAATGTCGATTGGCCCGTGTGCCGGGAAGGCGGCGACGGGGGTGCCAGCCGCCATGGCTTCGGTGATCACCAGTCCGAAGGTATCTGTCAGCGACGGGAATACGAACACATCCGAGTCGGCATAGGACCGCGCCAGTTCCTCCCCAAATCTTGGTCCGGTAAACACGACAGCGGGGTATTTTGCATGCAAGTCTTCGAGTTGCGGGCCTTTTCCGACCACCACCTTGGTGCCCGGCAGGTCGATTTTCAGAAAAGCTTCGAGGTTTTTCTCGACAGCCACCCGGCCGACATAGGTCATGATCGGCCGCGGCAGGTCGCCGAAGATCGGCTCCAGGCCCGGCCGGAAGGTTTCGGTATCGACCCCGCGGGTCCACGGCGAGATATTGATAAAGCCGCGCGATTCCAGGTCGCGCGCCAGGGTCGCCGTCGCCACCATCACCCGGCCGGACGGCTTGTGAAACCAGCGCATGAAGGCATAGCCCCACGACAACGGTATCGGCAGGCGTGCCGAGACATACTCCGGGAACTTGGTGTGATAGCTTGTGGTGAAGGGCAGCTTCCATTCCTGACATACCCGCCGAGCCGCCAGACCGACAAAGCCTTCGGTGGCAATATGGATGGCGTCGGGCTCGTAGTCCTGGATGATTTCGCGGACCTCTTCATAACAGCCCAGCGCGAGCTTGACTTCCGGATAGTCAGGCCAGGAGACGGTCTTGAACTGATTGTATTCGATAACCTTGAACTCGTGGCCCAGCTTTTCGCACTCGGCCATAGTCCGCCGAAGCGTCGTCACGACACCATTGACCTGAGGCTCCCACGCGTCGGTGGCCAACAAGATACGCACGTGTTTTGTCCTATAAAGGAAATCCGAGAAAACCCTTTGCCCGCTTCATGAGAGCTTGGCAAGGTGCCAGCGTTCAACGGCTAATGCATTTTGCTGCGCACAAAAAGTGGAAGCGGCTGAAACTTGCGAAGAATTCGCGTGTTGTGGCTTGCCTAACTGGCAAAATGCCTTATTTTTATGACACGGCAAGTGGCCGATATGACCGTCGGTGTAGTTGACGGTGAAAGAGTAGAATGAACGAGCGTGGTAAACCAGCGCAGGTGCGGGATAGTTCGGCGAAGGATCCTCCTGCGCGCGACACCCCAAAGTCGCGGCGGACGCGGGTTCAGATCCTCGATACTTCCATGCGGTTGTTTGCGGAACTTGGCTATTTCCGTGCCGGCAATGCTGCCATAGCCGAAGCCTGTGGCCTGACCCGCGGCGCCATGCTTTACCATTTCCCGACGCGTGAAGACCTGGTCGAAGCGGCCGCCTGGCACATCCAGGCTGCGCGTGAAGCCGCCTTTGAAGCCGAGGCCAAGAAGCTGAGGCCCGGCCAGGACGCGTTGGATGGCGCTATCGAAGCCTATTGGAGGCTGCTGAGTTCGATACCGTTTTCGGCGTTTCTGGCGCTGGAACGGGCAGGCCGTCAGGACGCCGAGGTCGCCAAGGCGATTCAACCGGCCCAGGAAGCCTTCGACAAGGCGGCGATGGGGCGGGCGACGCCCGGCTTCATAATGGCCGGCAACGATGCTCGTTTCCAGGCGTCGCGCGACCTGGCCCGGTTTGCGCTGGATGGCATGCATCGCGCGGCCCTGACCTATGAGAGCGAAGCGCGGATCGAAAACGTTCTGACTGTCATCAAGCGCGCCATTCACATGTTGAACCGCAAAGGCGACATCACAGATTTGTGGACGGAATAACCATACGGAAAAATTACAGCGGCCCGTGTAGACTGTGACTTCGCGCCGATACCATTTCGGCTTAGCTCAGTCCCCGTTTTTCGTTCCGAACGGAAGGAGTCCGTTATGCTGTCCCCAAAAGCCAAGGCTGCCGCCGACAAGATCAAGTCATTCGGTGAGTCGGATGTGAAATCCTTGTCCGAGGCGATCAGGCACGAGGTCGAGCACGTCTATGGCCAGATCGCAAGGAAGACAAGGGTTGCCGAAGAACGGATAAGGCAATTCACCAACCTCGCGAGCGAGGAGTTGCAGGCGGCGAGAAAGCGCGCTGTTAATGCGGTCGACGATCATCCGCTGTCTTCGACCGTCATGGCGTTGGCTGCCGGTGTGGCGTTGGGCTATCTATTAGCTCATCGTAGTGAACGCTCGTTCTGAGCCTGTCAATTCAGGTCCATGCGGCACGGGTTTGTCCCGGGTCTCTCTTTTGAACCACGGATGAACACAGATTCTCGGCCGATTCGAAAAGTTCCGCGCAGCGGCACCTTTCGGCTGGTTCGAATGCGGACGTTGATGTCGCCGAAGTCGAAGTAGGAAAACGGGAATCCCCGTTTATCCGTGTTTCAAACCTTCGCGTAGAAGGCCGCGGCGCGGAGGGTTCAAGCAGCATCAGAAAGTTTGCGCCTGTTCGCGTCGTTCGTGGCAAAATCCATTGCCAGCTAGCCGAGCCTTTGCATCTTCCCCATACAGCCGGATACCATCGACCAACCGCGAACGGCGCCCGTAAGCCCCACGAGTCATTGTATAGAGCGCAATCCTATAAAGTGTGTGGCACCCGCACGGGCGCTCCCGTTTTTGGATAAATTGCGCGACACAACAAAAACTTAGAGCGAGATGGCGATTCTACCTAAAGCCATCTCGCTCTAAGTTCCAGGATCCACTACGCCTATGTCGCCGACGCCAGCCTGGCCTATGTCGGTTACACCACGAATGACGAGACCCTGATGGATTCCGTCGGCCGGTGGGAAGGCGAGCGATCTATGGTCGTTTCCACCACCTCGGGTGCGCGACCCAAGACCTGCCTTATCAAAAAGGAACGTGATTCGGGAATCATTGCCCTAAACCGCATCGCCCCTATCTCATCGGTGCGGGTGAACAGGTCATGATTACGGGCTTTGAGCCGATGCATGTGCCGATTGTCCCCAGAGTCGTGCTGGTCGACGGCGACAATGGACTTGACCGCTACCGGTCGAAAACGGAAGACCAAATCGAGGTTTGATTCGTTCACAGAAATCGTGATTGGCGTTAATCTGTGTGAAGATCGTCCAAACCCTTGAGGCTCTTGAAAAAAGCGAAAAATTTACCCCTCATTAACGAAAAAGTTCGCCTGAACAGCATCTTGCCCGCTTGACGGATTCCCCAACTTGATCCCCATATATCGACACGAAAGGCACCCCAGCCACTAGATGTAGTTGTTAATGTGCTTTTAATGTAAGAATTTTTTGTCAAGGGTTAATGCGATTATGTCAGCGAGTGAAGCGGTTAAGCGTGAGGTTTCTGCGCCCTTTAAGCCGAACATGAATGTTCGGCCCAAGGTGCGTCCGGAGTTCAAGCTGCATAAGCATGTGGTTACCGACCCTTCGCGTGATGCCCTCCTGACTGATTTCGGCAAGACGACCCTGGACGACCGCTATTTGATGCCCGGTGAGTCCTATCAGGACATGTTTGCCCGTGTCGCCACCACCTATGCCGACGACAGCGATCACGCCCAACGCATCTACGACTATATCTCCAGGCTGTGGTTCATGCCGGCAACTCCTGTGCTGAGCAATGGTGGCGCCTCGCGCGGCCTGCCGATCTCCTGTTTCCTGAACGCCGTGCCGGACAGCCTGGAAGGCATTGTCGGAACCTGGAACGAGAATGTTGCTCTGGCCAGCAATGGCGGCGGCATCGGCACCTACTGGGGCCGCGTCCGTTCGATCGGTGAAAAGGTCAAGGGCGCCGGCCAGACCTCAGGCATCATCCCCTTCATCCGTGTGATGGACTCGCTGACCCTGGCGATTTCGCAGGGCTCCCTGCGCCGCGGTTCGGCGGCCGTCTATCTCGACGTCTTCCACCCGGAGATCGAAGAGTTCCTGGAAATCCGCAAGCCGTCGGGTGACTTCAACCGCAAGAGCCTGAACCTGCACCATGGTATCGGCATCACCGACGAATTCATGGAGGCTGTGCGCGATGGGACGCCGTTCGGCCTGCGTTCGCCGAAGAATGACGAGGTGGTGCGCTACATCGATGCCCGTAACCTGTGGCAGAAGATTCTGGAAATCCGCCTGCAAACTGGCGAGCCCTATCTGATCTTTAACGACACCATCAACCGCTCCATGCCGCAGCACCAGCGCGAACTGGGCCTTAAGGTGACCCAGTCGAACCTGTGCTCGGAAATCATGCTGCACACGGGCCCGGACCACCGCGGCCAGGACCGCACGGCGGTGTGCTGCCTGTCGTCGGTCAATGCTGAAACCTTTATGGAATGGCGCGACGCTCCGGGTTTTATCGAGGACGTCATGCGCTTCCTCGACAACGTGCTGGAGGACTTCATCCAGTGCGCGCCGGGCTCGATGGATTCGGCCGTCTATTCCGCCCTGTGCGAGCGTTCGGTCGGCTTAGGGTTGATGGGCTTTCACTCGTTCCTGCAGGCTCAGGGTGTGGCCTTCGAGTCGGCCATGGCCAAGTCGTGGAACATGCGTCTGTTCAAGCACCTGCGCCGTGAGGCCGACAAGGCGTCTATCAAGCTGGGTCAGGAGCGCGGGCCGTGCCGCGACGCTGAAGAGCGAGGTGTCATGGAGCGCTTCTCGCACAAGCTGGCCATTGCGCCGACCGCGTCGATCTCGATCATCTGCGGCGGTACCTCGGCCGGTATCGAGCCGATCCCGGCCAACATCTACACCCACAAGACCCTGTCGGGTTCGTTTGCAGTGAAGAACCCGTACCTCGAACGTCTGCTGGAGACCAAGGGCATCAATACGGCCGAAGTGTGGGACAACATCGTCCAGCACGAAGGTTCGGTGCAGCATCTGGACGAACTGAGCGAAGACGAAAAGTTCGTGTTCAAGACGGCGTTCGAAATCGACCAGCGCTGGGTGGTGGAACTGGCGGCCGATCGCACGCCGGAGATCTGCCAGTCGCAGTCGCTGAACATCTTCCTGCCCGGAGATGTCGACAAGTGGGACCTGCACATGCTGCACTGGACGGCGTGGGAACAGGGCCTGAAGTCGATGTATTATCTGCGCTCCAAATCGGTCCAGCGCGCCTCGCACGCTGGTAGCGAGACCAAGGAAGCCGTGGAAAAGATGTCGACGCCCAAGACGGATTATGAGGAATGTCTGGCGTGTCAGTAAGGGATTAAGGCGAGGGGCCTTGGGCCCCTCGACCCCGTGACTCTTCAGGGCTTGGCTTCTTGTAGCGAATAAAAAAGGGACCCGAGCGGTCCTTTTTTTATTCGCTACAGGATTCCAAAACTCTGAAGGTTATGGGGTCGAGGGGTCCGCGACCCCTTGCCTTACCCTCCTGATCAGGCCATCATGGCCTCAAAGGTAAGACCAATGACCCTGCCCCCCAGGAGGACCCCATGCAGCGTACCGGACGACGTGAGTTTCTGCTGGCGGCGGGTTTGACACCGGTGGCGATGATGGGCGCCGGCGTTCCCGAAGCCGCTCTGGCGGCCGGACAGGCGGCGATCGAAACCCTGCCGGTCCTCCCCGAGGAACAACCCAAACACAAGATCCGCTTCGGCGTCGTCGGCATGAGCCACGACCACATCTACGGCATGGCGGCGGCGGTAATGCGCGGCGGCGGTGAGTTGGTCTCGGCCTGGGGCTCCGAGCCCGACAAGCTGGCCAACTTCACGAAGCGCTTTCCCAATGTGCCGATCAAGGCCACCCAGGACGAGATCATCAACGATCCGTCGCTCCAGGTCATCCTGACCTCCCAGGTTCCTAACGAGCGCACGCAGATCGGTCTGCGCGCCATGCGGGCCGGCAAGGACGTGCTGGCGGACAAGCCGGGCATCATAACGCTCAAAGAGCTGGCTGAGGTCCGTAAGGCGATCAAATCGACCGGCAGGATGTACAAGATCCAGTATTCCGAGCGCCTGGACGTGCGCGCCGCAGTCCATGCCGGCGAACTGATCAGGCAGGGCGCCATCGGCACCGTGATCCAGACCATCAACCTGGCGCCGCACCAGATCTTCCAGAACGGTGGCGACGCCGGTGGTGGTGGCGGGCGCCCGGACTGGTTCTGGGACGATACACGTTTTGGCGGCATCCTGGCCGATATCGGATCGCACCAGGTGGATCAGTTTCTCTATTACACCGGCTCGACCAAGGCCGAGATCGTGACATCGCAGGTGGCCAACCTGAAGCACCCTGACCGCCCGAAGTTCCAGGATTTCGGCGACATGATGCTGCGCAGCGACAGAGGCTTTGGCTATATTCGCCTTGACTGGTTCACGCCGAAGGGTCTGGGCACCTGGGGCGACGGTCGGTTGTTTATCCTGGGGACCGACGGCTATATCGAGGCGCGCAAATACATCAATGTCGGCGTCGAAAAGAAGGGCAACCTGCTTATCGTCGTCAATCAGCAGGGCACACGGGTGATCGACTGCACCAACGGCCCGCTGCCATTCGGGCCGCAGTTCGTCGACGACGTCGTCAATCGCACCCACACGGCCCAGGACCAGGATCAGGCTCTGCTGGCCGCCGAACTGTCCATAAAAGCGCAAAAGAACGCCAAACGGATCAACGGCCTCGGCTAAAAACAAGGAGAGGAAACGTATGGTTAAGCTGACGAAACGCGGGTTCTTGAAGGCCGGGCTGGCGAGCGCCGTGGCTGCAGGCTTCCCCGCCATTGTCCCATCGTCCGTGTTCGGACAATATGCCCCGTCGAAGCGCATAAACGTCGCCGGCATCGGCACGGGCCGCATTTCGCGCGGCCACGATATGCCCGGCGTCATGCAATATGACCGCGCCCTGATCACCGCCGTGTGCGACGTCGACCCTCACCGCGCCGAAGAGGCCAAGGTCCTGGTCAACGAATTTTATGCCAAAAAGACCGGCAAACCCTATGACGGCGTGAAGGTCTATGCCGACTATCACGAGGTCCTGGCCAATAAGGACATCGATGCCATCATCATCTCGACGCCGGATCACTGGCACGCCATCCAGGCGATCCACGCGGTCCGTGCCGGCAAGGACGTCTACCTGCAAAAGCCGGCGTCGCTGACCATCGCCGAAGGCCGGGCGCTTAGCAATGCTGTCCTGGCTTCGGGCCGCATCCTGCAGATCGGCAGCCAGCAGCGCACCAACATGCCGCAGTTCCGTACCGCCGCCGAACTGGTCCGCAATGGCCGCATTGGCGACATCCAGCGGGTCGAGGTCGGGCTGCCGGGCGATCCTGCCGGCGGTAATCCGACGCCCATGCCCGTTCCGGACGGTTTCAACTATGACGCCTGGCTGGGCTCGACGCCCTATGTGCCCTACACGCTGGACCGCGTCCATCCGCGCGTGGGTTACGATCGGCCAGGCTGGTTGCGCCTGCGTCAGTTCGGCGCCGGCATGATCACCGGCTGGGGTTCGCACCATATCGACAGCGCCCACTGGGGCATGGATACCGAACATACCGGCCCCATCGAAGTGTGGTGTGACCATGTCGAATACCCGAGCGCCGGCCTGTGGGACGTCCATGGCAAATTCCGCACCGAAGCCCTCTATGCCAATGGCATGCGCATGAGTGTGTCGGGTGATTATCCCAACGGCATCAAATATATCGGCACCAAGGGCTGGTTGTTCGTGTCGCGCGGTGATTCGGCGGCGACGGCCAGCGATCCGAAATCGGCGCCGTCACCTAAGCTGGCGGCGTCCGATCCGAAGATCCTGACCTCGGTGATCGGCCCGAACGAGATCCATCTGTACAAGGCCGATGAACAACACGGCAACTGGCTGGACTGTATCGTCAGCCGCGACGCGCCGATCTCGCCGGCCGAGCTGGGTCACCGGGGCTGTTCGACCTGTCTGGTGCATGACATCGCCATGGTTCTGAAGCGCAAGGTCCTTTGGGATCCGGTGCTGGAGCGCTTCAGGAACGATGACGAAGCCAATGCCATGCTGTCGCGCCCGATGCGCGCCCCCTATACAATCTGAGGCCGGAAAGGTGATATTTAAGGCGAGGGGTCGCCCGCCGCATGGCTCCGGGCGTTCGGCGCGGAAATCGACCCACTGGGTCGATTTCATAAGGTTTGCCGGCCATGCGGCAAACCTTCGCTTCTCGCCCCCTGGACCTCATAGCCCTTCAGGGTTGGACTTCCTTTTTAGAGCGGGATGAGCTTTGATGGAATCAAAATCCCGCTCTAAGTTTTTGTTTTATCGCGCAATTTTTCCGAAAAGTGGTGTCCACGTTATCGGATTGCGCTTTAGCCAAAATAAAAGGGGCTCCGAAGTGGGCCCCTTTTATTTTGGTTATTAAGAAATTTCAAACTCGAACGAGTTTCGGGTTCCAGGGGCCCGAGGCCCCTGGCCTTAGATGTCTCCCTTGCCAGCTTCCTTTTGCGCCGCTTCCTCGCCGCCCTTGGCATTGGCCGACTGCAGGTCGATGACCTTCAGCGCCGCCGGACCCAGGATGACCACAAACAGCACCGGCAGGAAGAAGACAATCATCGGCACGGTCAGCTGGGCCGGCAAGGCCGCGGCCTTCTTTTCTGCCGCCGATAGACGCATTTCGCGGTTTTCCTTGGCCATGACGCGTAGAGCCGTACCCAGTGGCGTACCGTATTTTTCTGCCTGGATCATGGCCGTACAGACTGATTTGATGCCCGGGTGGGCGGTCCGTTTGGAAAATCCTTCATAGGCCTGTCGCCTTTCCGGCAGGTAGGACAGCTCCGCCACCAACAGGGACATTTCCTCGGCGAGCGCGATCGAGGTCCCGCCGATTTCCTGCGACACCTTGCTGAGCGCGGTCTCGATCGACATACCGGCCTCGACGCAGATCAGCAGCAGGTCCAGCGCATCCGGGAAGGCGGCGACGATCGACTGACGGCGTTTGGACGCATGGTTCGATATATAGATGTTCGGTGCGTAATAGCCGACCACGAAGGCGGTGACGCAGATCAAGATCTTGATGTTCAGTTTCTGGTCGAAGTCATTGACCAGGAAGATGTAGAAGGTCGCCAGCGCCCCCAGAACGAAAGGCATCAGGAAACGGAAGAAGTAGAAGGTCGAAATCGGCTTAGGGCCGCGATAGCCGGCCATGGCCAGATTTTCGGCCACCTTGGGGTCTTCCAGCAGCTTGCGCAGGTTAAACTTGTCGACGAAGCCGCGCGCCATGCCGTCATCCTTGTGGCGCAAGCCCCCGGACTGCTCTTTGACGATAGCCTGGCGCGACTGGCGGCGCAGTTCTTCGCGGCGTTGAGCCACAGCCTTCAGCCGCTTGTCAAGCTGCTCGCCCGACGTCATGCTCTTGCCGAGGGTGATAATGGTAAAGAAGACCATCACCGCCACAGCAATGGCGACAAGGTTCGACGGGTTCATGATCATGGAAGCAAACTCGGTCATCGATAGGCCTCCCCGTCAGAACTTGAAATTGATCATTTTGCGCATCATGAAGATGCCCAGCCCCATCCACACCGCGCCGCCCAGCAGCATGATCTGCCCGCGCGGATCGGTGAACATCCCGCCGATATACTCGGGCCGTGTCAGCGAGATCATGGCGCCGACTCCCGGCGGCAGGATTCCGATGATCGACGCCGAGGCAATGGCTTCCGACGACAGAGCCTTGATTTTTTCACGCATCATTTTGCGGGCGCGCAGAACGGTCGAAAGGTTGTTCAGCGCTTCGGCGAGGTTGCCGCCGGTCTTGGCCTGGATGGCGATGACGATGGTGAAAAAGCGCAGTTCCGGTGACGGGACACGTTCGAACATCTTCTCCAGAGCGCCTTCGACCGACATGCCGACCCCGACGTTTTCGACCAGACGCAGGAATTCTGGTCCTAATGGCACCGGACATTCCTTGGCGATAATCTTCAGGCCGTCGTGCACCGGCAGGCCCGACTTGATGCCACGCACCAGGATATCCATGGCGTTGGGGAACTCTTCGGTGAATTTCTTGAGCCGCCCGGCGGCCATCACGCCCAGAACCCACCTGGGCGCACCATAAGAAAAGGCAAATCCCGCTCCGACCGCGACCAGAATGCGCAACAGAAAGTCCATTTTGCCGAGCAGGACCAGTGGCACAACGAAGGCAATCGCGCCCAGCACGGCCGTCATGATCCAGAACTGAGTGACGTTGGGCGTGAGGCCGGCATGCAGCATCCGCGACCGAAGTGTCAGGCGCGCCTTGCGTTCCCGCTTTTCGGCTTCCTTGAGCTGTTCGGTGATCTGCTTGCGGCGCTCTTCCGGCGTCTTGGCGGCCGACTTGCCGCCGCGCTTGCCGCGCGAATTGGTCCCCAGTCCGATGGTCTGGGTGCGTTTGGTCAGGGCCGCGCTGCCGCCACTGCTGCCGCTGCCGCCGCCGATAAAGGCAAAGCCGACGCTCGCGATAACCACGAAGCCGAGAAAGGCGATGAGGAGCGTCATCAACATGGGTTCACCTATTCCGAAGCGTCCAGCGCTTCAGCGAGCTCACGCTCGAGTCCGTAGTACTTCGCACGGTCCCAGAACCGCGGCCGGCCGATGCCGGTGGATCGGTGGCGGCCGATGATCTTGCCCTGCTTGTCCTCGCCCTCGATCTCATAAAGGAACAGATCCTGGGTGACGATAACATCGCCTTCCAGGCCCAGCACCTCCGTGACGTGGGTGATGCGGCGCGAACCGTCGCGCAGGCGGGCAGCCTGGATGATCAGGTCGATCGAGCCGACGATCATTTCGCGAATGGTCCGCGATGGCAAACCGTAGCCGCCCATGGTGATCATCGATTCGAGGCGCGAAACAGCTTCTCGCGGGCTGTTGGCGTGCAGCGTTCCCATGGAACCGTCGTGACCGGTGTTCATCGCCTGCAGCAGGTCGAAGGCTTCCGGACCGCGGACTTCGCCGACGATGATGCGCTCGGGACGCATCCGCAGACAGTTCTTGACCAGGTCGCGCATGGAGATCGTGCCCTGGCCTTCCAGGTTAGGCGGTCGGGTCTCCAGCCGCACCACGTGCGGCTGTTGCAGTTGCAGTTCGGCGGCGTCTTCGCAGGTCACGACGCGTTCGGTCGGATCGATGAACGCCGTCATGGTGTTCAGCAAGGTTGTCTTTCCGGAACCCGTGCCGCCGGATATCAGGACATTACAGCGCGAGGCGCCGATGACGCCCAGAACGCGCGCGCCTTCCGGGCTGATGGAGCCGAACTCCACCAGGTTGCGCATGGTCAGCTTGTCTTTTTTAAACTTCCGGATGGTCAAGGTGGGACCGTCCAGAGCCAGAGGCGGCGCGATGACGTTGACGCGGGAACCGTCAGGGAGACGCGCGTCGCAGATCGGGGAACTTTCGTCGACGCGCCGGCCGACCTGGGAAACGATGCGCTGACAGATGTTCATCAGCTGCTGATTGTCTCGGAAACGGACATTGGTCAGTTGGACCTTGCCGCCGACTTCGATGAAGACGCGCTGGGCGCCATTGACCATGATGTCGGCGATATCGTCGCGCGCCAGGAGGGGCTCGAGCGGACCGTAGCCAAGAACATCATTGATGATGTCCTGAACCAGGTTGTCCTGCTCCGCCACCGACATGGAGACATTCTTGATCGCCACCAGCTCGGCGACGATGTCACGGATTTCTTCTGACGCCGCCTTGTGGTCGAGCTGGGCCAGCTGGCTGAGGTCGATGGTGTTGAGCAGGGCATTGAAGATCGCTGTCTTGGTGGCGTGATAATAGTCCGATTGTTCGCGGACGATCTCGGTGACCGCCTGGGCCTTGTGCATCTGGTCGAGACCGGCAGCCAGCTTGGATTTGGCAGCGGGCGTGTTCTTGTCGACGCGCTTTTCCTGACTCAACTCGGGCAGCGGCATGCCGCCGCCGGCCGGCGGATCCTTGCGCGGACGGGCATCGGCTTGCTGGGGCCGGGTGGCGATGTCTGAGCTGGCGGCGGCCGGCGGCGGTGCGCCGTTGACCTTACCCAAGGCATGACTCAGGGCTTGAGGACGTGCTTCGCCGGGGGCAGCGGCAGCGGGCGGTGCCTTCTGGGCACCACCGAAGCCTGCCCGGCTGGCGCCTGCGGGGGCTGTCCCCCCTTCGCTCGGACGTTTACCAAACACGTGAGTATGCTCACTTCTTGAAGAGGTTACCGAGGAAGGAAGAAGAGGCGGCCTTCTTGGCCTTGGCGGGTTCCGGGGCGCGGCCCGTGATCGAAGCGGTCAGGTGACCCAAGGCTTCGGCAGCTTTCGATGCCGGACCGACCTCGACGATCATCTGACCGTTATTGGCGGCGCTGCCGAACAGCTTGGCGTCGAACGGGATCAGGGCGCAAGGTTCAATCCCCAGGGCAGCCGTGAAGTCCTTGACAGGTATCTCGGGCCGACCGGGGGTTTCCATCTGGTTCAGTACCAGGCGTGGCGGCGCGTCGTTGGGTCGGCTGTGTTTCAGCAGATCAATGATATTCTTGGCGTTGCGCAAGGAGGCCAGATCGGGGGTGGCCACAATGACGACATCATCGGCGGCGATCAGATTGCCTCGCAACCATGGCGTCCACACGTGCGGCAGGTCCATAACGATGAACGGTGCTGCCGAACGAATCTTACGCGTCACCTCTTCATAGGCCTCTGCATCGGCCGTATAGTCCTGGTCGAGCGCGGCCGGCGACGAGAACAGCGACAGGCGTTCCGTACATTTGGTCAGCATGCGGTCCAGCAGGACAGAGTCGAGGCGGTCGGGCTCATTCAGTGCGTCGGCCAGGCCGTGCGGGGGATCCTGGTTGAAATCGAGGCCAGCCGTGCCAAAAGGCAGGTCGTAGTCGACAATGACCGTATTGGCCGACATCGATTCCGACAGGTTGAAGGCAAAGTTGTGAGCGATCGACGATGAGCCTGCGCCACCGCGAGCGCCAACGAAAGCGATAGTGCGGCCGACAAAGGGTGTTTCCGGGTCGTTGAACAGGCCGGCAATGGTCTTCATCAGTGACAGGGGCTGGACGGGCGAGACGACATATTCCGACACGCCCTGACGGATGAGTTCCCGGTACAGCGAGATATCGTTGTGGGCGCCGACGACCACGACCTTCGTGCTGCTGTCGCAGACCTCGGCCAGTTGGCCCAGCTGGTCCAAAAGGTCGCGGCCGCGAGCGGCGCTTTCGACGATGACCAGCGACGGTGTTGGCTCGTGGCGGTAGGTGTCGATGGCCTCGAAGATGCCGCCGCGCTTGACCGTGCACTGGGCGCGGCTCATGCGGCGATCCAGAGCAGCTGTGTCGCAGGCTTGCAGCGAGGCTTCTGAGTCCGGGAAGAAATGGATGTTGATGCGCGGGATCGAGATGGCGCCGATATCGTCATCGCCCAGACCGCCGCCTTGCAGCTGTTGCGGGTCGCGCCTGCCGGGCTCGCGCTTGGCCAGGGACGGGGGCTGAGCGAGGGCCTGTTGCCGGACCGGGCCGCGCTCCTGAGGCGAATAGTCGTCGCCAAACGGATCCGCTTCCGGTGCGTCATAGGATAGGGGCTCGTCCAGCTGGAATTCGTCCGCCGCGTCCAGCTTGGCGCGGAAGTCAACGAACTCGTCATCGAGATCGTCGAGATTATCGAACGGATCGGAATGGCCGGAAAGTTTCGCCTGGGGCATGGTGTCTCTCTAATCCGATATACAAGCCAAGTTACTTAATCGCCTGCGCAATGGCGCCGTTGCTCTGATCATCCTTGGCTGCCGAGGTCACTTCACCCTTGCGGTACTTGTCCAGGATTGCCGACTTGCGTGCAGCATCACCGGGCGTAGCTGTCGCCGGATTGGCCAGGTCGCGCGGATCGGCGACCTGAGCAGCCAGGTTGGCGGTCACGGCGCAACCGAAGTTTGCGAAGGGCGAATTCTTGCGCGTCGCCGCCAGGTTTTCCCAGTGCTGACCGCAGGCCGGGACATTGGCGCGGTAGCGGATCAGGTTGACGGTTACGATTTCGACGGGCTGGCTCTGGACACTGTACTGGCTGACGGTATCGCTGGAAACGTCACGCCCCATCAGGTAGCCGGAGATAGCTTTGCCGGCGGCCATAGAGGCTGGGTCCGGACTGGTGATGATCTGAACGTCGACCGGCTGGTTTGCTGTCCAGGCAGCCTCGGAAGCGACCTGGTCGAGCGCGCGTGCCTGGTTGGCCGAAATGCCGGTCGGATTAACCCGCAGATGAATGGGCTCGATCCTTGAGTCTGCGGTCAGGGCGAATTGACTGGTCGGTGTCAGGGGCGCAGGCGGTGCTATGCTGGCCTGTTTTCCAGTGGCGCAGGCGGTCAGGCCGGCGGTTGCCAGCAGGATGGCCAGGGCGGGGGATGCGAAGCGCAGGGTCATGGTCGCTTTCCTATTCAATCACATAGCCGATCGGTGCCACATAGGGACCGGTCGGACCGCCATTGGCACGGCTGCCCGAAGCCCCGTCACCGTCAACAACCTTATTCAGACGGCCCATGAAGACAGACGTCATGTCGTCGGCCACCTGAAGGTTGTCGGCGGGGGTTTGCAACTCGTCAGGATGGGTCGGATCGACGATATACGGAGTAACGATGACAACCAGCTCGGTGTCTTCATTCAGGAAGTCTCGCGACCGGAACAGGCTGCCAAGGATAGGCAGTGACGTCATGCCCGGCAGGCTGTCGATCGATTGTTTGTACTTGGATTGCAAAAGGCCGGCGATCATCAGCGATCCGCCAGACTGCATCTCGACCGTGGTTTCGGCACGACGGACAGACAGGCCGGGAATGGTCAGGTTGCTGCCGCTGGCCGTGAAGGCGCCGATATTGGTTATTTCGGACACTTCCGTTGAAATCTTGATCGATATCCGGCCTTCGGTCATGACGACCGGGGTAAAGCCCAGCCCGACACCGAACGGCTTGAATTCGACGGTGATGCGACCTTGGTCGTCTTCGGCCACCGGGACGGGGAATTCGCCGCCGGCCAGGAATTTGGCGGATTCGCCGGAGACGGCGGTCAGGTTGGGTTCGGCCAGTGTGCGGATCAAACCGACGCGTTCAAAGGCCTGAAGGCAGGTGGCGTTGGAGCTGCCCGTCACGGTCTTCCAGGTGGTGGTGGCCGCCGCGGCCAGCGTGCCGGTGAGCGTATTGGTGTTGCCGTCCGTCGCGGTGTCGTTGGCAGTCAAGGTTTCGCGCGGCGATCCATCCGCATTATAGGACTGAATATCGTTGAGGACCCGTCCGTCGGTATTGGTAAAGCCGTTTACGATTTGCGTGGTATCGTCGCTGCTGGTGCCGTTCGAATTATCAGTAGTTCTCACGCTGTTCTGACCGTAGCACAGACCGCGGCCGCCGTAAAAGTTACCGTTCGAGCCGTAGGAATTGGCACGGCCGTAGGAATAGGACTGCGTGCCGTTGTTGTAGACAACATCAGAGGACAGTCCCAGTTGCTTGATGGCCGAGCGCTGGACCTCGATGACGCGGACCTTCAGGGTCACCTGGTCTTTGCCCGCGATCGACATCAGGTTGATGACGTCTTCGGGTTTGGCGACGTAACTGGCAGACAGGCGGACAATCTGGTCCGCCTGGGCAATGTTTTGGGCCATGCCCGAGAGCACAACGCGGCCATTCAACGACTGCACTTCGACCTTGCTGTTCGGGAACAGGCGGTGGACACTGTCGGCGAGCTCGTCTGTGGCGGCTTCGACGCGAATAGACAGGTTTAGGATCTGGCGACCGCCGGCGTCGAAGAAGATGGCGTCGCTCTGGCCACCCTCGACCCCCAGAACGAAGATGCGCCGTGGCGTGCGCAGCACGGCGTCGGCGACAGCGGGGTTGGAGACGAAGACGTCGGCAGCATCGGCTGGCAGATCGATCACGGCAGACCGGCCCTTGGGCAGGCGAAGGACCTGGACCTGGGCTGTGCTGGTCTGGGTGCGGGCAGCCGTGCCGCCTCCGGTGACCGGCGCGACGACGCATCGCGGGCTGCAGACAGAGTTATACGGCTTGGGCTCGCCGGTCGCATGGGCTGAGCCCGCCAGGACGGTCATCAGTCCGGTCAGGGCGGTGGCGGACAGCAAGGCGAATCGCGAGGGCTTGCCGTAGGACTTCATGAAAGGGCTCATCGGGATACCGTTACCTCTGTGGCCTGGCCGTTACGATAGACACGCACTGGCTGATCTCCTTCGGCGCCGCCGGTCGGCACCATGGTCACTGCGCCGGAAGGACCCTGCGCGTCGGCGTAGGAACGCAGCATCAGCGACAGGGTGCCGGAAGCTTTGGCCAGCGTCACGACCTGGCCGTCAGTAGGTGACACCTCAAGGGTCGCTGTGGCGCCAATGACGCTTTGCTTGTCTTTGTCAGTTGAGACCGCCTGGTCGATGGCCAGAACGCGAATGTTGCGCAGAACCGGCTGAACGGTGTCGACGGTGCCGCGGCCTGAGGCCGACGGTGTTTGGTGGGTGACCAGAATGTCAACGCGGTCACCTGGCAGGATGAAGCCGCCGGCGGTGTTGTCAACGCTGACGGGTACGGCCAGGGCTCGCATGCCAGGCTGCAGCATGACGGCCATGAAGCCGCCTTCGTCGGCGCGGACGATCTTGGCGTCGATGATCGGTTCGTTTGCCAGGATGTCTTCGCGGGCAACGCCGCCGACATAGGCTTCCTTGGTGGGCGAGGGGGCGATCTTGTCGGCGACGGCCTGGGTCACGTCTGCAACTTTTTCCTCGACCTCACCCTTGGCCTTTTCTCCGTCCTTGGCCGGGGCGGCGCCTTCCGTGCCCGGGGCGCCGGCCGGCATGCCGCCGTCGACGATATAGGCCGGGTTCAAGGAGGTGACGGGCCATTCCTGCCACGTCAGGTCGCCTTCACTAAGGCGAGTACCGGCCTTAAGCTCGCGGGTGGCGATCAGGACGCGGGCGGTCGCAACGGCGGGCGCCTTCTCTACTGTGGCCTTGGCTTCCTGGGCGCCGTTACCGGCGATCATACCGCGGACCAGAAAGGCCAGCAGTATGGCGGCAACGGCCGCGACTCCCATTACGACGTAGCGTGACGCCTTCATGACCGAAATCTTCCCTCGTTGTGACCGGCGCGCCATTCGCTCTGTCGTGAGCGCAGCCAGGTCGGCGTGGATATAACTCCGGAAAACTTTGGCTTAAGGTTAGTTAACGTTCACCTAAAGAAACCCGGACGTGGGTCGTTTTCGGTCACTTGACGACATTTTTTCTCGAAACGCGCCGAAAACGGACCACGGACGACGATGAAACTGCCGGCAAGGGCAGCTGTCAAAAATTTAGCAAAGGTGTGAGATGAGCCCACAGGTCGCTGTGCGGAATGGCCAGAAGGCCGCCTGCGCAGATGGCGATCCCATAGGGAATGCCGGTCTTGGGTTCGAGATGCTGGCCCAGCCATTTCGGCAGCTTCGGCGCCCAACCCCAGAAAAGCCTGCGCGCTGTGATGATCGCCAGAGTCAGCGCCCCGCCAGAGATGGCGGTGTAGAAAAGGAGTGCGATAAAACCGTCAAACCCAAGCCACAGTGCCGTTGCCGCGATCAGTTTGGCGTCGCCCCCACCCATGAAGCGCAGGGCGAACAGCGTCATGCCCAGAACCAGCGCTGCAGCCGCGACCGCGACATGGATGCCGATTTCGCCGACCGAAAGGCCAAGCAACACTGCGGCGGGAAAGAAAAGGGCAGCGAGGACCAGGTTCAACCGGTTCGAGATGGTCATGGCGACCAGATCGCTGACGGCGGCCCACAGCAGATATGCCGGATAGGTGAGGGCGAAAATTAGCGGGATGGACACGGCTGAAGGCCTCGATGGCGACAGGGACAGGCTATATCGCAGCGTAAACGGCCGGTCTTAAAATCTGCTTACGCCGTCGTGGGATTATGCCAGCCCGCGAAATTCTTGATACACTTCGGGTTGGCAAGCGCGCCAGCGTACGTTTCTGGGGCGCCCGAGCTTATGCGAGGAGCCATTCGGGGCGCCTGGTCCGGCGCTTGAGCTGGAAAAATGCGGGTACCAAGAGTCATTCTTCATGAGGCTTGGAATTAGCCACCATTTGTTGCAGCTTCCGTGGAGTCGCGGATCTTTTCGTACATGTCGGTGAAGGATTGGCCGTAGGCCGTAATGGCGCCGACCACGCCGAGGAACAGAAGGCTTGCCAACAGCCCGTATTCGATGGCTGTGGCCCCCCGCTCATCAAGTATAAATCGGTGCAACATGGCGACTAACGTCTTTCAGAAACGTTTTGCGGATAGAAAAAGGGCCGCAGATAACTGCTTATCTGCGGCCCCGGTTCCCGGTTTTGGACCGGTACGCTGTACGTGTCGGCGATTAGCCGGCGTTGGCGGTATCCAGTTCGTCGGAGACCTTCGTGAAGGTGTCGGTCAGCGACGTGGACAGGGTGCCGAGGATCGAGATCAGAGCGACGGCGATCAGAGCGGCGATAAGGCCGTACTCGATTGCAGTGGCGCCCGATTCGTCCTTGGCAAAGCGATTGAAGAACTTGGTCATGGTATTTCTCCTGGTAAGATCAAAGTAAAGCAGTTGAGACATTCATCGTATCGGGGGGACCGGCTAGAACGGCTCAATTGCTCCCGAACACGAGATCAAACTAACGAACTTGGGTTAAAGTGAAGTAAATAATCGAGTAAAGGCTGAAATTTTCTATAGTTAATTTTGCTTTACTGTTAAAATAGATTAACCTTAACTACAATTAACCTCGGAAATCGTTGAATCAAAACCAAATAATTTTTGTTAGTATTGTGTTTATTAATTTTAAAGAATTCTTTTTTACCATGTTTCCTAACGCGGCCCTCATGCCTGGGCCATAAATTAGCCTCATGCCCAAAAGTACCAGGATGTTTTTTGGAACCGTCGGGATAAAAATGAGGCGTAAAGTATCGTGTGACGCGGGCATTTTGGGCCCCATCTATATAGAGCGTGGACCTGCACCATGAAAAAGACGATGACATTCCCGATTCTGGCTACCGTTCTGGCTTTTGGGCTTTGCCTGGCAGCGCCGGTTTTGGCCGGTCAGCCGGTAACGGTAGAAAAGAACCATACACTGCGGGTGACCCTGGTGGCGCCGGCCGGCACGGTGGTGGTTGGCAATCCCGAGATCGCCGATGTGACGGTGATCGACTCACGCACACTATATATAGTCGGCAAAGGATTCGGCAGCAGCGCGGTGAACGTGACAGGCCGCGACGGACGTTCTCTGTTCGACGGCGAGGTGACCGTAACGGCACCCCAACGTGGGGCGATTACGGTCTATAAGGGACTGAAGCCGTCGCTGATGGTTTGCACCAATGTCTGTATCGCTGAAGAAACAACATCAACAACATCGACCGCGGGCCAGGCAAGCGCTACGCCGGTTGTGATGTCGCAAGGGCCTGTGCAGGCGCCAGCGCCCACAGCGATGGTCGCCCAGTAGAACCAATACGACAAGGTGAGGTGAAACCCATGCCGACGTGCGCGGCATGGGTTTTGCATATGCACTGGTGCCTTTTTGTGGCGATGCCTTAACGGACTGTTGACCCAGGCTGTGTAAGAGTAGCTGTCAGGATGAGAAAGCGCGTAACGCAGCCCATGGCCATTTTTACTGTTCGCAAGCTTGTGAAAAAATTCGGCCGCGACCGGAAAGCGTCGGCGGCGGTGGAATTCGCGTTAATCGCGGGTCCACTGATTTTCCTGATTTGTGCATGCATCGAGCTGGCGCTGGTAATTCTGTTGTCGGTGAGCCTGGACAATGCCACCGACGTCGCTGCCCGTCAGATCCGCACGGGCATTTCGACCTCTGGCAATACTTCGCTGAACGCTTTCAAACAGAAGGTCTGCGATAACATGGGCTGGTTGTCGGGTAGCTGCATGAGCAGTCTGAAGGTCGATGTCACCACCTATAACAATTTCTCCGAGATCCCGACCGTAGATCTGGTCAAGAACGGTCAGTTCGACGACGCCGCCTTCAAGTTCAATATCGGTGGCGCCTCCAAGATACAGCTGGTCCGCGCCTATTATGCTTGGCCTTTGATTACGCCTTTCCTGAGTGCCGGCTTGACCACGCTGAGCAACAAGGATGCGGTGATCACGTCCAAGGTCGTCTTCCGCAACGAGCCCTTCTGATGTTACGCCGCCTGAACCGACTGTTTTCGCTAAAAGCCTTTCTCCAGGACAAGAAAGGTGTGTCTGCCATCGAGTTCGCGATGGTAGCGCCTCTACTAATCATGGCCTATCTCGGCCTGGCTGAACTCACGCTGGGGATGATGGCATCGCGTCGGACCTCCCACCTGGCCGCCACCATCGGCGACCTGGCGGCACAGTCAGAAACCTTGTCCAATGCCAATATTACTGACCTCTGGGAGATCGGGACTTCGATGCTTCAGCCGTTCTCGACCGGCACCAAACTGAAGATGCGACTGACCTGTGTGACTATGAATGCGTCGAACCAGGCCAAGGTTGTCTGGAGCAAGGACAACGGCAAGGGGCTGACGGCCTATGCCAAGGACTATAACCTGACGTCGGTGACAACGTCGCAGATTTCGGCTAACGAGAGCCTGATCGTAACCGAAGTCGAGTACGATTATGATTCGCCGATAGGCAATTTTTTGCCGGGAGAGACCAACTTTAAGGATACGTTTTATCACCACCCGCGTAATGGCGCGGCGGTGACAGGACCGTCTTAGAGCGCAATCCGGCAAAGTGTGCAGCGCTTTTCGGATAAATTGCGCGACAAAACAAAAACTTAGAGCGAGATGGCGATTCTACCTAAAGCCATCTCGCTCTGGGATTTGGGGCCTGCGACGCCACACCCCATTATTCGACAACGCCGGTCAACACCTTGCGTATCAACGACAGCTTGGTCTCGGTCTCAATCCGTTCGGCCACGGGCTCACTGTCCGCAACGATGCCGCCGCCCGCCGCGACACGGACATGCCACCGGCCCCCTTCATCGCGCTCGCAGGCCAGGGTCCGGATCAGAACGTTCGAATCCATCGCCCCGCCGGCATCGATAAAGAACAGCGACCCGCAATAGGGGCCGCGCGCCGCCTCCATCTCGCTGATTACCTTCATCGCCTGAACCTTGGGTGCACCGGATATCGAGCCCGGAGGGAAGGTCGCACACAGCACATCGGCGGCTGTCTTGCCCTTAACCAGTTGCCCCGCAACCGTCGACACCAGGTGATGGACATTGGGATAACTCTCCAGGGCGTGCAAAGCCGTCACCGCCACACTGCCGACCTGCGCCACCTTTGAGAGGTCATGCCGCATCAGGTCGACAATCATCAGATTCTCCGCCTGGTCCTTGGCGCTGGCAAGCAGTTCCACCCCCAAGGCCTCATCCTCGGCCACGGTAACCCCGCGCGGCCGCGTGCCCTTGATCGGCCGCGTCTCCATCGCGCCGTCCCCGTCCATACGGATAAACCGCTCGGGACTGTTCGACACAACCGCCCTATTCCTCAGGCAGACAAAACCGCCGAACGGCGCCGCGCCGGCCGCCTGAAGGGCTTGCATAACGTGGCCGGGCTCGACGCCGGCGCGCAAGAGCCCGGTCCAGCCGCGTGCGAGATTGGCCTGGAACAGGTCGCCGGCATGAATTTGGCGTACCAGGGCCGCCACCTTGTCCTCGTGCACCTGGTCGGTCGCCTCCAGCCGCAGCGCCTCGTCCATCAAGCCCGTTGGTAGTTCGACCACGGCTGTGCCCTGCCACGCCGCAACAATAGCCTCGACCGCCGCCGTCGCCGCAGCATGCGTCTCTCCGCGTCCGATCGCTGACAGGGTCCCGGCATGGTGGTCGAACGCCAGCACCGCCGGAAACCGCATCACCACCAACTCCGGCCAGGCACTGCGGCCCTCGATGCGAAAAGGCCTGCGCTTCATGCGCTCCAGCCTTAGCCCCAATTCGAAAGACGCCAAGCCGACCAGCCCGCCGGTAAAGGGGGGCAACCCCACCACCCTGTCGGCCGGGTTCACAAAGGCGGTCGCCTGAGCCAGGATGTCGGCAACTTCATACGGATCGTCATAGTCGAGTACCGCGTGGGCATCTGGCGCTGTCATCAGATAGCTATAACGCCCCAACGCCCCGCCATCGGAGACCATGCCGGCGGCAAGCGGTTGCGTCATCCATCCGGCCAGCCGTTCACGAATGCTCTCGAAAGGGAGAGCAACGGTCACGATCTCTTGAAGCCGGGGCAAAAACCGCAACATTCACAGCAACTTGATTCGATTGAAGGTGTTAAGGGACTATGCTGATATCAGGATTTGACCCGTCACTTCAAGACGGTCCGACGACCAATTGAAGTCAGGTCTAAACCCTATGGATGGAGGTCCATTGATCTTACTGGAGCGGATGGCCATGGGTTCTGAGCAGACCCCGCCGGTCCTCCGCTCCTTTTCTTATTCCCCCAAACTTAGGTGTGGCGGGGCCTTCGCCACATCAACGGTCACCGAAACGGCGGTTCGTCGAAGGCCCGCAATTTGCGGCTATGCAGCTTGGTGCCATAGTCGCGCAAAATGTTCATCGCTTCGATGCCGATATCGATGTGCTCGCGGATGGCGCGCTCATAGAAATGGTTGGCCTGCCCTGGCAGCTTCAGTTCGCCATGCAGCGGCTTGTCCGAAACGCACAGAAGTGTTCCGTAGGGCACCCGGAAGCGATAGCCCTGAGCCGCCAGAGTCGCCGACTCCATATCGATGGCGACGGCGCGCGATTGCGAAAAGCGCAAGGCGCTGGAGGTGTAGCGTAGTTCCCAGTTCCGATCGTCGGTGGTAACAACCGTGCCGGTGCGCAACCGCTTCTTCAGGGCATCGCCATCTTCGCCGGTCACTCGCACGGCCGATTCATGCAGAGCCTGCTGGACTTCGGCGATAGGCGGGATCGGGATCTCCCGCGGCAACACATCGTCCATGATGTGGTCGTCGCGCAGATAGGCGTGGGCCAGGACATAGTCGCCGATGCTCTGGGATGGACGTAGCCCGCCGCAATGTCCAATCATAAGCCAGACGTGTGGGCGCATGACGGCCAGGTGGTCGGTGATGTTTTTCGCATTGGACGGACCCACGCCGATATTGACCAGGGTGACACCCTGGCGGCCTTCGCGCATCAAATGGTAGGCTGGCATCTGGTGCTTGCGCCACGGTGAATTGGCGATCAGCTCTTCCGGATTGGGCGTATCCTTGGTGATGGTGAAGTAACCGCAGCAAGATAGGGCGGTATATGGGCTATCGAGTTTTTTCAATTGTTCCAGAGCATAGGCGACGAACACATCGACATAGCGATTGTAGTTGGTCATCAGGATGTAGCTCTGGGTATGCTCGGCCGCTGTGCCTGTATAGTGGCGCAACCTGGCCAGTGAGAAATCGGTGCGAAGCCCGTCGAACAGAGCCAGCGGCCGATGGCCGTTTTCGTCCTTCATATCCAGGCCATCGGCGACTTCGTTGCCGATCAAAGCCAGTTCGGTGGCGGGAAAATGCCGCATCAGGTCCAGGGCCGAAACGCTGTTCAGATCGAGACCAGCACCATCCAGGACATAGGGATAGGGGATTTCCTGATCCGACAGGCTGACCGAACAGTCGGCATTGTAGTCGCGGATCAGAAGTTCGAGCTGTTCTTCGATATGGTCGCCGAACAGGTCCGGTCGCGTGATTGAAGACGAATAGCTGCCTGGTCGCGAAAAGCGGGCGAAGGCGCGATTGACCTGGGGATGACGGTTGTTCTGCACCATCAACTCGTCGGCCTCGTCGAGGTTGCCTTTCCAGGTGACCGTCAGCTTGGGGTAACAGTAACGCCCGGCGGTGCGCAGGTTTTTCGACGGCACTTGACGGTGTTCGAGATAGTTATGCAGGTCTTCCTGCAGGGCGGCGACGGCCTGGGCGTATAGTGTTTTCAGTTGCCCGACGAGGACGGATGCGGAATTGGTCATCGCATCCTTTTCTTTCACATGCTTGTTCATGGTTGGATCGTAACAGCGTCAACGCTTCCCGCCAAGGGCGCGAGCCTCACTTTTTGCAAACGAATCCTTGCCGAAGCGGGGAAGGCGGAGGGTTCTCTGATGAAGTTATCAGAAACGTGGGTGATCCTTATACCTCCCTGCGCCTGCCCGGCGAGGGGACCCTGAGCGTAACGCAACGCAGTGAAGTGAAGCGAAATGGTGGTGTGGCGACTTGCGGTCAGGTCCGGCGCATAGACGTTTCCGAATTGGCGTACTTACGATTCATCTCGGCGAGGAAATCATCGAAACTGAAGTCTTCAATGCAACCCGACTGTTCGCCTTCCCCGCGGGGGTATGAAGCAGGTACAGCAATCCGTAAGGTGGCCGCAGCGTCAGAAGCAGGTGCTCGAACACCTTGGGATCACCAAACGGTACGCCGGCCACGAGACGTCCATCCTGGATTTCATAGGTATTGAGGTGCACATGCTCCAACCATTCGTCATTCTCCTGGCGGCCGAGCTTATACATGCATCGCCATCGGCTCCAGACCCAGTTCCCGCATAAGGTGGGCATCGGTGCCGGGCTGCGGATTGGGCGTCGTCAATAACGTATCGCCAACAAAGATCGAGTTGGCGCCGGCCAGGAAACACAAGGCCTGAAGCTCTTCGCTCATTTCGCTGCGGCCGGCCGACAACCGTACCATCGACCGCGGACATACGATGCGCGCCACGGCAATCGTCCGAACAAATTCCAGCCCCGATATGCCCCCATCACGCCCGGCCTTCTCGCCCAGCGGGGTACCCGCAATGGCCACAAGGTTGTTGATCGGGATAGAATCCGGCGGTGACGGCAGGGCGGTCAACTGGTGCAGGAACGACACCCGGTCGGCGCGGCTTTCGCCCATACCCATGATCCCGCCGCAGCAGGTCTTCATGCCGGCATCGGCCACGGCCGCAAGCGTATCCAGCCGTTCCTGATAGGTCCGCGTCGTCACCACCTGATCATAATACTCCGCTGATGTATCGAGGTTGTGATTGTAGTAGTCGAGCCCGGCGTCTTTCAGCGCCACCGCCTGGTCCGGCCGCAGCATCCCCAGTGTAGCGCAGGTTTCCAACCCCATGGCCTTGACCCCGCCGATCATCGCGCTCAGCGCCGGCAGGTCGCGATCCTTCAACTCACGCCAGGCCGCGCCCATGCAGAACCGCTGGGCGCCGCCATCCTTGGCCTTACGCGCTTCGGCCAGAACCGTATCGACGGTCATTAGTCGCGACGCCTTCAGACCTGTATCGAAATGGGCCGATTGCGAGCAGTAGCCGCAGTTTTCGGCACAGCCGCCAGTCTTCACCGACAACAGTTGCGACAGTTGGACTTCGTTTGGATCAAAATTCGCCCGATGGACCTCTGCGGCGCGGAAGACCAGTTCCATGAAAGGCAGATCAAAGAGTTCCGCTATTTCGTCCTTGTTCCAGTCCTGGCGCATAACCGTCTCCGTTTCGCGCAGGTTTATGTCAGGCAGTTTCATTCGGCGCAATCAGATACAGCGGCGACACCGTATCGGCCGCAAAGACACCCTGGTCGCCGCCCTGCTGGCCAACGAAAACGCGCCGCCGAGGCAAAGCCGGTGGTATGGCATGCTCCCGCAGTTGGGCTCGCCGGCCGGGCTCTTCCCTGACGCCCTATGCCGCCACCTGGCTTCAGGCCAACCATGGTCTGGCGTTTGTCGGCTGCTACCTGCTCGCCTTGGCGGCGATCAGCCCGATCTGCCTTCTTCTGTCGGAAAAGGACGAGGGTCTAGAATCATATAAAGATATCTTTATATCTTTATTGCATGGTTGGCTGTCGCCCGCTATAAGCCGGTTCATATCCCCCGAAACGGACTCGCATCATGCCCGCTGCTCAAGATTTTATCGTCAAAGACCTGTCCCTCGCTGCCTGGGGCCGTAAAGAAATCGACATCGCCGAAGGCGAAATGCCGGGGCTGATGGCGACCCGCGCTGAGTTCGGCAAGGACCAGCCGCTGAAAGGCGCGCGGATCGCCGGTTCGCTGCACATGACCATCCAGACGGCCGTGCTGATCGAAACCCTGCAAGCCTTGGGCGCCGAAGTCCGCTGGGCCTCGTGCAACATCTTCTCGACGCAGGACCACGCTGCCGCGGCCATTGCCGAAAAGGGCACCCCTGTCTTCGCCATCAAGGGCGAAACCCTGGAAGAGTACTGGGACTACGCTCACCGTATCTTCGAATGGCATGACGGTGGTTACCCGAACCTGATCCTGGACGACGGCGGCGACGCCACCCTTCTATGCGTCCTCGGCCCCAAGGCGGAACTGGACGGCACCCTGCTCGACAATCCGCAGAATGAGGAAGAAGAAGCGCTCTACAAGGTGATGAAGCGCTATATCAAGGAAAAGCCGGGCTTCTATTCGGCCATCCGTGATTCCATCAAGGGCGTGTCGGAAGAAACCACCACCGGCGTTCACCGCCTGTATGCCATGGCGCAAAAGGGCGACCTGCCCTTCCCGGCGATCAACGTCAACGACTCGGTGACCAAGTCGAAGTTTGACAACCTGTATGGCTGCCGTGAATCCCTGGTCGACGCCATCCGCCGCGCCACGGACGTCATGCTGGCCGGCAAGGTCGCGGTCGTCCTGGGTTACGGCGATGTCGGCAAGGGTTCGGCCGCGTCTTTACGTAACGGCGGCGCCCGCGTCATCGTCACCGAAATCGATCCGATCTGCGCCCTTCAGGCTGCCATGGAAGGCTATGAAGTCCGCACCGTCGAGGACGTCGCCCCGGTCGCCGACATCTTCGTCACGGCTACGGGCAACAAGGACGTGCTGCGCCTGGAACATATGCGGGCTATGAAGCACAATGCCATCGTGTGCAACATCGGCCACTTCGATTCCGAGATCCAGATTTCGTCCCTGCGCAACTACAAGTGGGACGAGATCAAGCCGCAGGTCCACCACGTCGAATTCCCGGATGGCAAGAAGATCATCGTCCTGTCGGAAGGCCGCCTGGTCAACCTGGGCAACGCCACGGGCCACCCGTCGTTCGTCATGTCGGCCAGCTTCACCAACCAGACCCTGGCGCAACTGGAACTGTGGACCAACGGCAAGACCTATGAGAACAAGGTCTATACCCTGCCCAAGCATCTGGACGAAAAGGTCGCTCTGCTGCACCTGGAAAAGCTGGGCGCCAAGCTGACGGTCCTGAACCAGGAACAGGCCGACTATATCGGCGTAGCCGTCGACGGTCCGTTCAAGCCGGAACATTACCGGTATTAAGATAAAAGGCCCTTACCCGATCCGGTTGAGGGCCTTATACCAAGCCTTATAAAGAATGACGCTTTGTATTCGCTTTTTTTCAGCTCAAGCGCCGGACTAGGCGCCCCCCATGGCTTCTTGCAAAAGCTCGGGCGCCCGAAGTACGTTCTCTGGCGCGCTTGCCAACCCACGATGAGTCAAGATTTTCGCGGGTGGGTATTATTGTTTTTCCAGGTATCTACTGATTTTTGCATGCAAATTTTGCAACGTATGTACTGATGCTTTCAGGCGTTAGTCGACCCATCGCACCTTTGCTGTATGGGGATTTCAGATCCGTAAGAGAATCCCCCTCCGCAGTGTAACGAAAGGTCATGTTTTTGCAGTTAATCTCTCGCGTTGAATAGCTGGCACCACTCGGACCAATACGCTTTGTGGTTATTTCAACATTTCCGTTAGGCAACTTTTTCTGACCCAACGAATAGTATCGCGCTCCGGGGTCAGTGGGCACACTTATGAGCGGTTCCGCCGTCGCGGGAAACGCCAAAGTGGCAACGAAAGTTAGCGCGATAATAGCTATTACATTTTTTGACATGTTTTGTTCCCCGCACAGGATTTTTAGGGTTACATTTATTCAACTGTAGCGCGAAGATTTATTTCGACATACTTCTCCTATTTGCGCAAATCCGCCGGCACCAACCCGCCGCGGTCTTCCAGTTCGCGCATCACCGCGGCATACAGCGCCTGGTCGTCACCATTGTCGGTAACGTCCAGCTCCTCAGCCAAGGACCGCCGGTTTTCCACCGTCGGATTGACGCCGCACAACTTCAACAGGTCGGCCACAGAGCCCTGCCAGTCGAGGTCCTTGTCTTCGGCTTCGCGCGCCAGGATGGCCTCGATATCGATCTGGCCCAGCAACGGCACCAGAGGCGGCGCCCCGAGGGGCGTCGACATGGTCGTTGCCGGCGCCAGAGCCATCGGCGCAATAATCGGCGGCGGCGTATCCTGTTCGACGGTCGGCGCCTGGTAGCGCCGGCTGAAGATAAAGTCTTCGATCGCTTCGAAGACGGTGTCGTAAAAAACGGCCATAGTTCAGTCCTTCAACTCGGCCGGGACCTTGCCACCACTGTCTTCCAGCTTGCGTATGACCTGCTTATGCAGCCAGATGTTCATGGTTGCCGAGTCGTCGGTGTCGCCGGTGTAGCCCAGCTCCTGGGCCAGTTCTTTGCGGTTCTGCAGGCTGGAGTCGATGCCGCACAGCTTCATCAGATCGACGATCGATTGACGCCAGTTCAGCTTCTGAGCCGTGTCCGCCGCTTCGCGGTCGAGGATGGCTTCGATATCGATCTCTTGCGTGGGCCGGTCCAGGATAGTCCCGGCGGAGGCCGGCTTGCCTGCCGGTGACACCTGAGCCGGGTTTTGGCGGGCCTGCGGTTGCGCCGGTGTGCTGTCGTCTTTGCCAGGGGCATTGAACTTTTTACCGAACAGAAAATCCTTGATATTGCTGAAAATGCCCATGCTAGCCTCCCAATGTAGATGGCAAAACCTACTGTGTCGCACAGTAAAAAAACGATGGGCGTTTCAGCGTCAGGCTTGCACGCTTTCGTGAAGCCCCGGGGGTACGGTCAGTACGACCCAGTTAAATCGCGCGACACCCGGACCAGAAACCAGGTCAAGCAGCCGCCACAGCTGCCCAAACTTGGAACGAAGCTCCGTCGCCAACAAAGCCCCAGCCGACATGCCGTGGCACTATAGGGTGACGCAGCAGATCGCGGGCGGCGTCGCGCCATTCGTTGAAATTTCCCCGTTCCGTCACCTCAAAACGCATGTGACTTTCCTGAAAACCCGTCCGCTTCAGTGCCAGTCCTGCGGCGCGTTAGTCGACCGGTCGTTGCGGTGCGCCAGTTGGCCGCCTCTACAGTCCTTTGATCTTCAGGCGGAACGTGTCTGCCAGATGGATCAGAGCCTCGGCGTTCCCCATGGCGTCGTCGACCGGATCATGGGTATGCGCCGTCTTGCGAAACTGCTTCCAATCCGACGCTGCCGACCAATTGCCTTTCAGCCCGGCATAAAGGTCGCCGATCCGCCGGCCGGAATGGCCAAATGGATTTTTCTCTCCGATCAGCGCGCAGTAATAGTTCGGCCACTGGAAATCGAAAGCTGGATTGTCCGACACAAGAACCGGACGGTCGTTCGAATTGTCCTTCAGGAAAGCGATCATCTCGCGCGTCCCGGTCTCAGCCGCCGGATAGGCCAGATGTTGTTCCCGGCTAATGCCCGACACCGCCAGAGCTTCGGGTATCCATCTTTCGGAGATGGGCGAGAAATGCCCCATGAAGGTAGTTTTGAGCTCCCTGTCCAGCTTGACGATGCCGATAGACACCATGGAGTAGATGCCGGCGGCCGGGCCGTCGGACTCAACGTCAACGATAAAGACACCCATTGTCTTTTGTTTTCTTTCTTCTTTTCAATGCACGCCGATTATCGCCTTTTCCGCAGCTTTTGCCAAGACAACAAAGGGCCACGGAAATCCGTGGCCCTGACGTTCGCCTGTTTTGATGACAAATCTTATGCCGGCTTGCGGAATCGCAAGGTCATCCGGTCGCTTTCGCCGATCGCGTCGAACGCTGCCCGCTCTTCCGGCGTCAAGGTGCGGCTGTCGTTTTTGCTGCTGCGCACGGGCTTCAGCGTCCAGACGCCGAACGGATGGTCGCGCGTGTCTTTCGGATTGGCATTGATCTCGGAGCGGTCTTCCAGCACGAATCCTGCCTTCTTTGCCGCGGCAATGACGTAGGATTCCGGCACATACCCGGTGCCCGCCATCGGATCGGACCCTTCCGGAGCGCGGTGCTGTTCCACCGCCAGTATGCCACCGGGCTTCAGGGCACCATAGAAGGCACCCATATAGTTGTCGGTGGTCTGGCCCTGACGGGCCCAGCTATGGAAGGCTCGTGCCACCAGGATCATGTCGGCTGAATTGGCCGGCAGGCTGGTAAAGTTGCTTCCGCTCAGAGGGTAGGCCTTGACCTCGCCGTAGATCGACTTGTCGGCCACCGCCGCCCAAAAGGCAGGATCGTCGGTCTTTCCCATGGCGGCAGCATAGACCCCGCCCGTGGTATGCGCGTAAGGCGCGAGAATCTCGGTCCACCAACCCTTGGCGCCGGGATTGACCTCGAAGATGGTCATGCCGGGCTTGAGGCCCCAGAAGCTGAGCGCCTCGATCGGGTGGCGCTGACTGTCGCGCGCCTTGTTCTCGGCCGAGCGCCACGAACCGGCGACGGCATCGTGCAAGGCCTTGTCTTCATGGTGATTGGCCAGGGCCGGGGTGGCGATCAGAGCTGTGCCCAGCAGGGCGGCGAGGACGTGACGGCGGATGGGCATTGTGGGAACCTTCCAAGGGCTGTTGTATCAAGGTTATACGCGCAACTCTGACTTTCCGGCGGTCGGACCTGCATCCCTTTCAGGATGACAGTTCGGTGCGCTTTGGAACAAGATGGCGCCACCACCGTCCTACGGCTTCCTGCACCACGATACAAAGCGATATGACGCCGGAAACCTTAAGGGTGTTCCAGAGGAGCGCTGTGACGGCCTCGTCCGGAGTCGCTCCCTCAATGACCAAATAGCTTCCGGCAATCAGGCCCGCCGCAAAAAAGAGGCTCACCATCAGCACGATGAATTTTACCGTGCGCATCAGAAAGGGTTCAGCCTCACCCTTGTACCAGGCGGAAACCGTTATCATGCGCAGGCCGAAAAACTTCAAAGACCACAGAAATGTGACGAATGAAACCAGAATGACGGCTGTCGCACCGGAGAATGTCAACCAGGCGACCACCGGGAATTGGTCCCAATCTCCGCTCGCCTGATAATACAGATAGCCGGATCCGCCGCTCACCAGGGCGAAAACCACCACGATGAGCAGAGCGATATCCCTTCCGATGGCGCCCGGTGTTCCTGACATGCAGCCCCTCTTTGACCAAGGCATAGCATCAACTACCCTTCAGGTCACGCGACAGGAATCCAGATTTCGATAACGCCCGTTCCGGTTCGGCCGTCGAAACGCTCATCCATGCGCTCGAAACAGGGAGCATTGATCGGTTCGACACCGGCGGCAGGAATCCAGTGTTCGTAAACATGCCGCCAGGTGTTGGCGATGCCGGCGACGTGACCGCGGTGCTCGAACACGGCATAGTCGTGGGCGGCGACCTTCAGCCTGGCAAATCCTTCCGGCAGGTCAGGATCGCCCTCGATCTCGACGGCGGCCATATAGTCGAACTCGTTCTGGTTGGTGAAGTTGTAAGAAATCCCATAGGCCAACCCGCCCTTCTGACCGTCGATCTGGCCGTAATGGGGGTGAAGCCGCTGCCACAGGGCGGGGATGCCGGTGAGATTGTCCTTGGAATAGTGCTCGCTCAGGCCGGCGAAGACCAGGGCGGGCGCCTTGACGCGGCGGGGTGATTGTACCGGGAGGGGTTGGACTTCGGTCACGATAAGGGGCTCCGTCAGTTTCAGTTGGGCGAGATTGCCCGATTGACGCAACACCTTGGGCGATAGGCCGAACTCGGCGCGGAAGGCGCGCGAGAAGGCTTCGTGAGAACCGTAGGCTGCCGCCACCGCGACCGACAGGATGTCGGGCGCGGTGTTCAGTTGCCGGGCCGCCTGGCTGAGCCTTCGCGCGCGGACATAGGCCATCAGCGGCCAGCCGGTAGCGACGGCGAACAGGCGGGTGGTATGAAACCGCCCGACTCCGGCATGCCGGGCGATGTCGGCCAGGCTGATGTTTTGGTCGAGATGGCGTTCGACATACCACAGGATCTTGCGGATCAGGCTCACGGGGTCTCCTGGAAACTGCGTCGAGGCATAGCCTAGACCGGACGAAAAAGCGATATTTGACCGATGTTGCGGTGACGCATAAACATCGGTCCATGACCGATATCGTGACCGTTTCCATTGCGTGCGCCAATGACGCTGAAGCCCAGACCATAGCCCGGCTGCTGGTCGAACAGTGCCTGGCCGGCTGCGTGCAATTCCACCCCATCCACAGCACCTATATCTGGCAGGGCGCGGTCGAATCCGCGGCCGAGATTATGCTGACGGCGAAGACGGTCACCGCAAAACTCCCCGCCATCGAGGCTGCCGTTATGGCCGTCCATAGCTACGATGTGCCCGAAATCCTGGCCCAACCCGTCGTCTGGTGCAGCGAATCCTACGCAGCCTGGCTCCACAACGTGCTGGAAGGGTAAAAAACGCTGGACGACTCCCGATGCGGGATCGTACCAGCTTTGTTAACTGTAAAACGTAACAGAGGCACACCATGGCCGACATCCACGGCGTCTGTCCCGACAAGTTTTCCCGTGTCAGGGAAGGCTTCTCCAACCTTTTTGAGTCCAGCCAGGAACGGGGCGCCCGATTTACCGCCGTCATCGCCGGCGAGACGGTCCTCGACCTGTGGGCCGGATCCGCTGATCGCGACGGCGCGCAAGCCTTCAATGCCAATACTTTGACGCCAGTGTTTTCGACCGGCAAGGCCGTCATGGCGCTGCTGATCGCCCGCCTGGTCGACAAGGGCAAGCTCGACTACGACACCGCCGTTGCCCACTACTGGCCGGAATTCGGCCAGGCCGGCAAATCGCGAATCACCGTCGGTCAGCTGATGTCGCACCAGCATGGCCTGCCGGGCTTCAACCCCGCCCAGCCCGACCCTGCCATCTGGTTCGATCCCGTCGCCACGATCGACGTGCTGTGCAAGCAGACCCCGATGTGGACTCCTGGCACAGCGTCCGGCTACACCCCTATTGCTGGCGGCTACCTGATCGGTGAACTGTTCCGCCGCATCGATGGCCGCACCCTCGGCACGGCCTTGCGCGAGGACCTTGCCAACCGTTTCGGACTGGACCTGTTCATCGGCACACCCGACAGCGAAGTCCCGCGTATCGCCCATATGCAAAAGCCGCCGGCGGCACCCGACCTCGGCGTCATCGACAAGATCAAACAGGCGGCCTTCTTCGATCGTGGCTCCGCGCCGGCCGGACGCGGCTCCGATGTCTGGCGTCGGGCCGAGATACCCTCGGCCAACATGCACGCAACGGCCTTGGGCCTGGCGAAGTTGATGAACGCTGTCGCCAATGGCGGCGTGATCGACGGTAAGCCGGTGCTCTCGCCCAAGGGCATCGACGTGGCAACCCGCGAACGCATTCATGGCCAGGACAAGGTTCTGCCTTTCAAGCTGAGCTGGGCGGCGGGTTTTCTGCGCAACAAGGGCATCGGAATCTACGGCCCGAACCCGAACGCAGTCGGCCATTCCGGTTGGGGTGGCTCGTGTGTCATGGCCGATCCAGACCGCAAACTATCGGCGGCCTATGTCATGAACAAGCAGTCGGTCCACCTGATCGGCGACCAACGCCCGGGTCGGCTGATCGCTGAGCTATACGGCTGTTTGTAAGGTTTTTGAGCCCGGAGCTTACGCGTGTGCCACAGACGCCTATAAAGAACTGAGAATGCGTCAAGCCATGATGTACCGGGTGCAAATGAGCTCACCAGGCCTCTCGGTATTGGCCTTCTGCTTCTCTTCCGGCAAAAACTGGTTATTCATCGGCGATCACAATCCCCGGATTGTCCGGAGGAATAAAATCGAACAGACCGAAATCCAAAGCCTTCTGCGGTCGCCCCCCCGTCAACGGGCTGTCCATCAGGCTCAGTATCTCCTGCGCGGTTAGCTGCCCCTTCCTTGCCCGCTTACGCAGGTCCTTAACATTTCCCGCCGCTCCCGCACGTGATGCCATCGCGCCGTCCAGCACCTTCCAATAGCTGAGCGATAACTGCCAAACTGTCTCCAGCGGCGCCGCGGCCCTTGGCCAGCGTTCACCATCGCTGAATACCGGCCCGGTTGACCTTGACCGCCGTTTTGGCACATCCTTCATCCGGCACGTCAGCTTGCAGAATCGGTTCTCGATCGGAGGCAAGAAGATGTGCCCTGGCCGGTGGTCCTCGACCAGGCCGGCATAGATGTTCAAGGCCTGGGCTTCGTCTTCGAACAGAGGGCCGACAGACTGGGTAACGAAGGCAACCGGCTTTCCGGCTTCGGTCGCCGCCTCCTTTTCACGGACGGCGCGTTTCACCTGACCCTGTTTCAACAGGGCCAGGGCTTCATGGGCATCCTTGGCGACGGGGTAGGCAATCAATGATATGGCCGTTCATGTTTTGATCCCAATGTCTTAGACCAAACTACAGTGTTTGCAAACTTCCGGGCGCCGAAAAATGCCGCTTTCATGACAAGTCCAAAAACACTTTCGTAATCATGGTTAATGGCATTTTCATAATTCGGGCGAATCGTCCTAGTGTAGCGCAGAGTACCAGTGATTCGTACGGAAAGCCTCGCATGGCCTTAGATTCCATCGCCTATACCGCGGCCGCCGGCGCAATGGCGCTGGCCCTGTCAACGACCTATCTGGCTTGGCGCACGCGGTCTAAGCTTGCCAAGGCGCGTGACCTGCTCAAGAGCGACCTCTTCGTCAAGGAAACCATGCTGAGCGAACTCGACGCCGCCACATCGGCGTTCGATGAGGCCTTCCTGGCCGTCGAAGGCGACGCCGTCCGGCTCGTCTGGGGCGACGACACGCTCAAAGCCTGTGCCGAAGCCCTTGGCGTACGTGCGAACAGCGACGCTGAACGTGCCCCTTTGGTCGTCGAGGCCTTGGGCAAAACGTCTATGGACGCTTCCAAAGGGTTGAAAGCGCTGATTGCCGAGGGCAGGACCTGCAGGTTCGAGGTTTTTGCTGACTGTGCGCCCGGCCTGATCGCCGCCAAGCCGTCCGGGCTGACACTGATCATCGAAGGCAAGGCGTCCGGCGCCACCGCCTGGATCCGTCTGGCTATCGCCGGCGCCAAACAATCCCTGTCATCGGGACCATTTGCCCAAATGGCCGAGCACTTGCCGGCGCCGTGCTGGATCTGCGCTCGCGACGGCCGCATGGTCTGGGCCAACGAAGCCTGGTTGAAGGCCGCAGAGGTGTCAAACCTCGAACAGGCTTTGCGCGACGGCGCCACACTCGACCGCAACGCCGACGCTTTGGTATACGACGCCAGCGAGTCACGTGCGCGCCGCGAAGGTTTCCGCTGGCTGACCGTCGGTGGTCAGCGCCGTGCTTTCCAGGTTATCGCGGAGCCGCTGAACGAAGCCTATACCTGCGCCTATGCCGTCGATGTTACCGAAGCCGAAGACAGCCGCGAGGCGCTGAAGCGGCACGCCAAGGCCCATGATGAGACTCTGGACAGTCTTGAAGACGCTGTCGCGATCTTCGGCCCCGAGCGCCAGTTGACCTTTCACAACCGTGCCTTCGAAAAATTGTGGGAACTGGAGCCGGCCTGGCTGGCCGAGCGCCCGACCCATGGTGAATGGTTGGACCGCCTGCGCCAGAAGCGTCGCCTTCCCGAAACCAGCGACTACGCGGGCTTCAAATCCCGCGAAGCGGAATTTTTCGGTCTGACCCATACGGCTGATGACGAGATGTGGAGCTTGCCTGACGGCCGTTCCCTGCGGGTCGTGCGTCAACCGCATCCGCTTGGCGGGTTGCTGATCCTGTTCTCGGACAAGACCGGCGAGTTGAAGCTTAAGGCGCAGTTTAACGCGCTGATTCAGGTCCAGAAATCGACCCTGGACCAGCTCAACGAAGCCGTTTCGGTCTACGGCAGCGACGGTCGTCTGCGTCTGCGCAACCAGGCTTTCGACAAATTCTGGAATCTGCGCAGCGACGATATCGCCGCGGTCATGGACTTCGCGCATATCGCTGAACTATGCCTGCCCCTTGTCCACGACCGTGGTTTTTGGACCGAGTTGAAGGCGCGCGTCACCGACACCGACCCTCTGGCCCGTGCGCCGCAGCAAGGCGAGATCAAGATTTCTGACGGCCGCCTGGCGCAATGGCGTACCCAGCCCTTGCCGGACGGGGCAACCCTGGTCGTCTTCTCCGACGTCACGGCCACCCGGTCGCTCGAAAAGGCCATCGAGGCGCGCGACGAAGCACTGAACGAGTCTGTCCGGCTGAAGCGCGAGTTCGTCGCCAACGTGTCTTACGAGCTGCGCACGCCCCTGACCACCATTGTCGGCTATGCCGACCTGCTGCATGCCCAGAATATCGGCCAGGATACTAAGCAGAAGGCGTATCTCGACTCGATCCAGTCGGCAGCGCAGGAACTGGCACGCTCGATCGACGATGTGCTCGACATGGCCCAGATCGATGCCGGCGAGATGTCCGTTTCGACGGGGGACGTCCGCCTGCTCGATATCGTGGCCGAAACTGCCGCACGTCAGGCCGACGCCTTTAAGGCCAAGAGCGTGCGATTCGACTATAGCGGCGTCCGCGAAGCCGGGCTCGTTCACGTCGACGCCCGCCGTCTGGGTCAATGTCTGGACCACTTGCTGGGCCATGCCGTGCGCAACGCCACGGCGGCCGGCATGGTCAGCCTGAACGCGCAGAAAGAGGGCGACAACCTGCTTCTGGAGGTGGCCTATTCCGGCCGCGGTATTCCCTACCACGTCCAGGCGCACATCTTCGACCGCTATATTGGTCGCGAACGCGGCGGCCCCGGCCTGGGACTGGCCCTGGTCAAGGCGCTGGTCGAGTTGCATGGTGGCTGGATCACACTTGAAAGCGAGCCGAACGAGGGCGCAAGCTTCAAGATTCGACTGCCACGGCAGAGCGACGTAGGACGCGTCGTCGTCGTCGAGGCCAAATCGGTGGCGTTGGTTGTCAACGATGCGCCCAAGACTGGCAGTACCGTTGCCGATGTGGCCTGATTTGGGGGCGATTCGCCAGATTGATAGAGTTTTGAGCTGTTATCTCGCAAACACAGCGATGTTTGTGCGAAAATGAGTCAATCATGTAGTGTGGCTTGGTTAACTTAACCACGATCCACGAAACCGCGAATCAACTGTTGAAAGCCTTTGACGCTCATTGCAGCATCGGAATGACGCGGCATTCTTGCACGGCTAGAGCGGGGTGAGTTTTGATGGAATCAAAATCCCGCTCCAAGTCTTTGTTTTGGCGCGAAATTTTTCCAAAAAAGTGGCGTCCACCTTATCGGATTGCGCTCAAAGGTACACATCGCTTCCGAAAGCTGATGCTATGGCAATGTCAGAATTCGCTTGAACTGCTCATACATCGGCAGGAACAGCGGCAGGCGCGCGTCCATTTCGTCGTGACGGTGGTCGTTCTGGTCCAGCAGGGCCCAGATTTCCTCACCGTCGGTGCGAATGCGTTCGGGATGGTCGCTTTCGGCGCCGGCCCGTCCACGCGCGATCTTCCGGTTGTAGTCTTCGCGTGACTTGGCCTGATAGTGGTTGAGCTGGGCGACGCTATGGTCGATGACGTCGGCAATGCCAGGTGTTGTCATCTTGACCGGGACGCCGCTGGCGTGGACCAGCTTGCCGCTTCGCAGGTCAGCGTGATGAATCCACATCCATTCGACGCACGACACACGCGCCAGCGTCTTTATATGGCAGTTGTTACTGAAATGTTTGTCCGGGCCGGTGCGGAAGGCGTCGGTCACCAGTTCATAGTCGGAGGTTAGGCGCCCGCCCGAGCCGAAAGTCACCCAGTTCAGTGCCACGGCCCCAACTTCAGGCCCGAAACGCGCCAGAAACTCCGTCATGTCAGCATCATCGTGCAGCATCAGGAATTCATCGCAGTCGATGAAAGCAACCCAGTCGAAGCCGGCGAGGCGCTCGGTTAGGGCGTCGTTATAGGCGGCGATCTGCGGCGACTTGCCAGGTTCGTAAGGCCACGGAATGCGCTCGATCGGGTACTCTGCGGCCAGCGTATCGAGGATGCGGCCCGTGTCGTCGTCGCTTTCGTTGTCGTAGACGATGACCTTGTCGAAGCCCAGTCGCAAGTGATAGGCCAGCCATTCGGTGATAAAGCGGCTTTCGTTCTTGGCAATAGCGACCAACGCGACCGTCAATGCTGGTTTTCCGGCATGCGCACAATCAGGCCATCCAGCGCGTCGGACACGATGATCTGGCATGACAGGCGCGAATTGGGTTGCAGGTCGTTGGCGAAATCGAGCATCGATTCTTCCATCACCGACGCCGTGCCGCTACGGTCGGTCCAATTGGTGTCGACATAGACATGGCAGGTGGCGCAGGCACAGGCGCCACCACAGTCGGCGTCGATGCCAGGGATGTTGTTCTTGACGGCGCCTTCCATGACGCTCTGGCCGCTCTTCACGTCGATGACGTGTTCCTTGCCGCTATGTTCGATATAGGTAATCTTGGCCATGGTCTCGGATTTCGTCGGGTCAGTCGGCTTACATGTTCGGGAAGACGTTGTTCTGGACGACGTTGCTGCCTTCGGTATTGCGGCCTTTTTTGATGAAGAGAAGGTTATGGTAGAAATGCATCCCGACGATGTTCATGTCGAAATAGTTGGGCTGATAGGCCGGGCGGTGCATTTCCTGCCAGTTTAGCCCATCGACCAGGCTCTTGAAGAAGGGCATGGAGGCCTGGTGGGTATCAACCTGGGTCAAGCCGCCGCCATAGGGCGTCCAGTAGCTGGTCTGCATGTCCTCGATAACGTACCAGCCGTCGTCGGCGAGGTGCTGAAACAGCATGTAAAACGTGCCAATGACGTGCTCCGAGCGGTGACTGCCGTCGTCGATAATGATGTCAAACTTGGCGCCCTTCAGATCGGTAAGGATCTGGGCCAGGATGATCGGATCGGCCTGAGAGCCCTGATAGGTGCGAATGCGCTCGCCTTTGACGTTGGGCTTCGGGATCAGGTCAAGCCCGGCGATTTGGCCCTTTGGAAAGTAGTCCTGCCACATCCGCAGTGAATTGCCGCCGGCCTGTTCGTCGAAGTCGCCGCCGATACCGATTTCCAGCACATTGACCGGGCGGTCGCGCAGCTCGGCGAAATGGCGGTGATAGTGTTGGGTATAGCTGTGGCCTCCGGTCTTGTCGGTGCCGTGGCGTTCGGCCAGCAAGGTCAGTTCGTCCTTGCGGGGTGTTTCGCCGCGGCCGGAGATTTTCGACAGGATGGAACCGATCAGACCAGTGTCGGACATGCTTATCCCTTTGCGGGCATGAGTTTCTTGATCTCTGCGATCGCCTTTGCCGGATTCAGACCCTTGGGGCAGACCTGGGCGCAGTTCATGATGGTATGGCAGCGGTAGAGCTTGAAAGGATCTTCCAGCGCTTCCAGTCGCGCCTTTCGGTTTTCATCGCGCGAATCGGCGATCCAGCGATAGGCCTGGAGCAGGGCGGCAGGGCCAAGATACTTGTCCTGGTTCCACCAGTAGCTGGGGCACGAGGTCGAGCAGCAGGCGCACAGGATGCACTCGTAGAGACCGTCCAGCTTGTCGCGGTTCTTCGGAGTCTGCAGCCTTTCCTTTTCGGGATCGGGCGTCTTGGCCTGAAGGAAAGGTTCGATCGAGGCGTACTGGTTGTAAAATCCTGTCAGGTCGGGGACCAGGTCTTTGACCACCGGCATGTGCGGCAGCGGCGCTACGGTAATTTCGCCCGAAAACTCGTCGTGGCCCTTGATGCAGGCCAGTGTATTGCGGCCGCCGATATTCATGGCGCACGAGCCACAGATGCCTTCGCGGCACGACCGGCGGAACGAAAGCGTCGAATCGAGGCTGTTCTTGATGTGGATCAGGCTGTCCAACAGCATCGGGCCGTGGTCGGCCGAATCGACCTCATAGGTGTCCCAGCGGGGATTCTCGCCGCTGTCCGGATCAAACCGGTAGATCTTGTAGGTGCGCGTCGTCTTGGTCCGCTTGGCGACCTTGTAGCGCTTGCCAGTCTTGACCTTGGAATTCTTGGGGAGGGTAAGCTCGACCATATCAATAAACCCGTGCCTTTGGGGCGATATACGCGATGTCGTTGGTCATGGTGTAGGTGTGGACCGGACGATAGTCGATATTGGTTTCGCCCGAGGCCAGGTCAAGCCAGGTCAGGGTGTGTCTCATCCAAACACCGTCGTTGCGGCTCGGGAAGTCTTCGCGGGCATGGGCGCCGCGCGATTCCTGACGGTTCAGCGCACTGTCGACCGTCACCACGGCCTGCGAGATCAGGTTGTCGTACTCCAGCGCCTCGACGAGGTCAGTGTTCCAGATCAGGCCGCGGTCCTTGATACCGATATCGCCGGACGCCCGGTAGATATCTGCCAGCCGTTTGCTGCCCTGTTCCAGGGTCTCGCCGGTGCGGAAGACGGCGGCGTCTTCCTGCATGGCGTGTTGCATGCGATCGCGTAAGATCGCCGTCGGCGTGCTGCCGGATGCCGTGCGGAACTTTTCGAGGCGGTCGAGATGCCCTTGCACGGTCGTAGCCGGCAGTTCTTTGTGCGGCGTGTTCGGCTTGACCAGTTCGGCGGCGCGCAGGCCCGAGGCCCGGCCGAAAACAACCAGGTCGATCAGCGAGTTGGAACCGAGACGATTGGCGCCGTGCACCGAGACGCACGCAGCTTCGCCCACGGCCATCAGGCCCGGTACGACCGTGTCGGCATCGCCGCCCTTCTTGGTCAGGACCTCACCGTGATAGTTGGTCGGGATGCCGCCCATATTGTAGTGGACGGTTGGGATGACCGGAATCGGTTCCTTGGTCACGTCGACGCCAGCGAAGATCTTGGCGCTTTCCGAGATGCCCGGAAGACGCTTGTGCAGGACGTCCGGCGGCAGGTGATCGAGGTGCAGGTGGATGTGGTCCTTCTTGGGACCGACGCCGCGACCTTCGCGAATTTCCATAGTCATCGAGCGCGAAACGACGTCGCGTGAGGCCAGGTCCTTGGCCGAGGGGGCGTAACGTTCCATGAAGCGTTCGCCGGCCGAATTGGTCAGGTAGCCACCTTCGCCGCGCGCGCCTTCAGTGATCAGGCAGCCCGAGCCATAAATGCCGGTTGGGTGGAACTGCACGAACTCCATGTCCTGGAGCGGCAGGCCGGCGCGCAGAACCATGGCATTGCCATCGCCGGTGCAGGTGTGGGCCGAAGTCGCCGAGAAATAGGCGCGGCCATAACCGCCGGTGGCCAGAATTACCAGGTGGGCGCGGAAGACGTGGATGTCGCCGGTGTCGAGCTGCCAGGCAGTGACGCCGCGGCAGACATCTCCGTCCATAATCAGGTCGAGCGCGAAATATTCGATGAAGAACTCGACATTGTTGCGGATCGACTGGCCGTAAAGGGTGTGCAGGATGGCGTGGCCCGTACGGTCGGCGGCGGCGCAGGTGCGTTGCACCGGACCTTCGCCGAAGTTGCGCGTCATGCCGCCGAAGGGGCGCTGATAGATCTTGCCGTCCTCGGTGCGCGAGAAGGGCACGCCCCAGTGTTCCAGCTCATAAACCGCCTGAGGCGCGTTACGGACCAGGTATTCGATGGCGTCCTGGTCGCCCAGCCAGTCCGACCCCTTGACGGTGTCGTACATGTGCCACTGCCATTTGTCCTCGCTCATATTGCCGAGGCTGGCGGCGACCCCGCCCTGGGCGGCGACGGTGTGCGAACGGGTCGGGAAGACCTTGGTGATGCAGGCGGTCTTCAGGCCGGCCTGACCAGCGCCAAGGGCTGCACGCAGGCCGGAACCGCCGGCGCCGACCACGACGACATCGTAGTCGTGGTTGATGATGTTGTAGGTCTTGGTCATTTACGCCCCCTGGTACACGAGCCAGAGCGCGCCAGCGGTGGCCACGACCACGGCCGCACTCAGCCCAAAGGTAAGGAAGATAAGGAAGCCGCGCGTGCCGGACTTGCCGATATAGTCGTCGATGATGACCTTGAGGCCCATGTACATATGCCAGGCGGTAATCAAGACGGTGGCGGCGATTGCCGCCATGTTGAGCGGCCGGGACACGAAGGCCAGTGCACCTTCATAGCCGGTGCCGGCTATGGTGAAGCCAGCATAGGCTGCCCACAGGGTCAGGGGGATCAGGGCAACCGAGGTGAAGCGTTCGGCCAGCCATTCGCCCGCGCCATGCCTGGCGGATTTTTTCCAGGAGAGGGACGAGCGGTCCATAGCGTCGTTATTGCTCACAGCGTCACCTTCCCGGTTGCAAACAGAACGGCCCAGAAGGCGACGGTCAGAGCTACGCCGAGCAGCAGGGTCCACGTGGTCAGGCTGTCGGCTGTCTTTGGCCCGAACGAAGCACCGGTGTCCCAGATGAGGTGGCGCAGGCCACCGGTCAGGTGGATGAAGCCGGCCAGGCTGAGGCCGAACCACACCAGCAGGCCCAGGGGCGTCGAGGCATATTGTACGAATACTGTGTAGGTTTCACGTCCCATCGCCAGGCATACGAGCCAGACAGCAACCAGGATCACCCCGGCGACCGAGGCTGAGCCGGTGACACGGTGCAGGATCGAGCCCAGCATGGTGACATGCCAGCGCCAGATTTGCAGATGGGGGGAGAGGGGGCGGGTTGGAATTTTGGGAGGTAACGTCTTCAACGTTTGTTCGGACATGGCCGGACCTTTATCCTCTACGCTCGGCGATAAGAAATCACCGCGACAAAGCCTTATAGCATCATAGCATTGCGGGTCTTTTAGACCCTGAGACCGTAGTGTCAACAAACCATTGCGTCGCAAAAGGGATTTTGGCCCCGTCTGTGACATAAGGTAGCGATCACACAGCGGTGACTGCAAGACTCAACGAAGACCCAGATTGAATCCTAATTTCGCCAAATTCCAGTTGTTCCCTTATCCGGTGAAAGAATTCTTAAGACCCTGATGTTGAGGTCATAGTGTCATGGGTAGCGGCGGTGCCGTGACACCTTTAATATTCGGTCGAACCTGCCAATTGAACCTGTTCTGCGAGTACCCGAAGTGTTGTTTGTTTATCTCATGTCCGCCGCGCTGATTGCGCAGGAGCCCGTCACAGTCAACGACTATCGCCGTGACTACGAACCCCCGCGCAGCGAGTCTGAAGCGCGCTACGACTCACGTCTCCAGGAGGCGTCCATCGGCCGTATCGGGCAGATGGAAGGCGCCTGGCAAGTGGCCACCCTTGACGGCAAAAAGCTGATTAGCCTTGAGCTGCGTCAGGCCGACGGCCAGATCGAAGGCGCCTGGCGTTCGTCAAGCGGCGGCTATGGCCTGAATGGATCGGGGTTCGTTTCTGACGCCACTTTGATCGGCCGCGACTTGGAAATGAACTATTTCGTTGGCCAGGCCAAATCGCCGATTATTCTGCATCTGCGTCAGGAGTCGAACGGTGTGTGGCGCGGAACCTCAATGAATGTCGCGGGCGAAAAAACGCCGGTGGTGCTGACCAGGGCTAGTGGTAGTTAAGGTTTTGACGGATTAACGTTTCTTACCTCTCCCCGCAGGCGGGGAGAGGTAAGTTCTGCCAAATCCCTTTTCCCTTTTCATTCGCATCCGCAGCAAGGACTTGCGCCAAAGGCCTTTAGGGATTAGACGCTCCCATAAAATTCTGGCGCAATAGTTTAAAGGGGAGTTCCCATGGCGCGTGCGAAGATTGCTTTAATCGGTGCGGGTATGATCGGTGGGACGCTGGCCCACATTTGCGCCCGTGAGGAACTGGGCGACGTCGTCCTGTTCGACATCATGGAAGGTGCCCCCCAGGGCAAGGCGCTTGACCTCGCTGAGGCCACCGCCGTGTTCGGCTCGGACGTTTCGCTGAAGGGCGCCAACGACTATTCCGCTATCGCCGATGCCGATGTCTGCATCGTCACGGCCGGCGTACCGCGCAAGCCGGGCATGAGCCGCGACGACCTGCTGGGCATCAATCTGAAAGTTATGAAGGCCGTGGGTGAGGGCATCAAGACCTACGCCCCCAATGCCTTCGTCATCTGCATCACCAACCCGCTGGATGCCATGGTGTGGGCGTTGCGCGAGTTTTCGAGCCTGCCGCATAAGAAGGTCATTGGTATGGCTGGCGTGCTCGACTCAGCGCGGTTTGCCTACTTCCTGGCCGAAAAGACCGGCGTTTCGGTCGAGGATATCCACGCCTGGACCCTGGGCGGTCACGGTGACGACATGGTGCCGATGGTTCGTCACTCGACCATCGCCGGCCTGCCACTGCCCGAAGCTGTGGCCCAGGGCTGGATGACCCAGGACGAACTGGACGGCATCGTCAAGCGGACCCGCGGCGGTGGCGGCGAAATCGTCGCTCTGCTGAAGACCGGTTCCGCTTTTTATGCGCCGGCGGAATCGGCCATTGCCATGGCCACCTCGTACCTGAAGGACAAGAAGCGCGTGCTGCCATGCGCAGCCTACCTGTCGGGCGAATACGGTTTGCGAGGTCTCTATGTCGGCGTGCCGGTCGTGATCGGCAAGGATGGCGCCGAGCGCATCATCCAGTTCTCGGTTAACGAAGACGAAAAGGCGATGTTTGCCAAGTCGGTCGAGTCGGTCCAGGGCCTGATCGCGGCCTGCAAGACCATCGATCCTTCCCTTGCCTGACGCACTTGATCTTTCTCACATCAAGGCCGCCCTGGAAACAGGGCGGCTTTTTTATTTCCGAACGGGTAGGTTGCGAATGCCGGGCGTGTGCTGTGACCAGGGCGCAATCCGATAAAGTGTGACGCACTTTTTGGAAAAATTGCGCGACAGAACAAAAACTTAGAGCGGGGTGTTGATTCCATCAAAACTCATCCCGCTATAGGCGAACGTCGTGAGGTGGAGCATGTTGCAAAAGGCATGGCCACCTGCATCAAGGTACGCTAAATTCGCGTCAAACACGAAAGGGCTGTGCGATGAAAAAGTTTGTTCTGACCGGACTGGGTGTGGCCGTCCTGGTGCTTCTGGCGTCGTGTGCCGACCGGCCGATGGGCCATGCAGGTGATCCGGCCTTGCTGCGCGGCCTGATTGACGGACTATTGGCGCCACTGGCTTTCATCGCCAGCCTGTTTACCGACGATATCCGCATGTATGCCTTTCCCAACGTCGGACGGTGGTACGATCTTGGCTTCATTCTGGGGCTGAGCGCCTGGGGCGGGGGCGGCAGTCACGCCGTGACTCGCTTCATCTACGTCGACCGAAAAAGCGGCCGCACCATCGAACAGCGTGACGCATAGGTTTCATGATCACATCATCGCCCTTAGGTCCGACCCTGGAAACGCCACGTCTGATCCTGCGTCCACCTGTGGCGGCGGATTTCGACGCCTTTGCCGCCTTCAGCGCTGATCCAGAGGTAACCCGTCATATCGGCGGCGTCTCTTCGCGGCCGATTGCCTGGCGAACCTTTCGCACCCATGCCGGCGGTTGGGCGCTGGATGGTTTTCACATGTTCAGTGTTCTGAACAAGGCAACCGGCGAATGGATGGGCCGGATCGGGCCGTTGTATCCTGATGGCTGGCCGGGCCGCGAGATCGGTTGGGGCCTGAACGCTAAATGGTGGCGAGGCGGATACGCCACCGAGGCGGCCGTGGCTTGTATGGATTTTGTTTGCGACAGCTTGGGCTGGGACGATATCGTCCACACCATCGCGCCGGACAATAGCGGTTCCCAGGGCGTGGCGCGCAAGCTGGGCTCGGTCAATCGCGGACCGGGCAAACTGCCCGATCCGTTCGCCGAACATGCGACTGAAATCTGGGGACAGACCCGGACGCAATGGCAGGAGAATCGCAGACGTTTTGTTTCTGATGGGCCGTGGGGTGGTGTCTTTTCTGCGCCAGGCGGTGATCTCGGGGGAAGAGACGCTTTTTTTTCGTCGGGACGTTCGGGATAGAACAGGTCAGGTCCTCGTTGCGGTGATCAGGTCGCGATTGATAGCGGCCCGGCCCGCCCTGCCCGTTGCCTAAAGGCTCGTCAGGACCAAAGCTGGTAAGAAGCGCACGGCAATTTCCCCCTTGTTTTATGCTGCATTCGACCTTCTGGGCGCGAGTCTCAAATCCGTGTTGACTCATTAGAGACGGCGGGGTATTTAACCGAATAGTTATTTAACTCAAAAGTTAAATAGAGGACGTTGTGGAAACTCAAGCCGCTCCCCAAAGCGCTCACAAGGATGTCGATGCCTACCTGGCCCAGGTGCGACCTGAGTTCGCAGCGGCGCTTCAGAATGTGCGACGGCTGATCCTGTCGGTGGCGCCCGATGCCAAGGAGATGATCAGCTACGGCGTGCCCAACTACAAATGGCACGGGCCTCTTGTGTCATTCGGAGCAGCGACGAAACACTGCGCCTTCTACGGCATGAGCCCTAAGGTTCTGGAGCGGTTCAAGGATGACCTGGCGGGTTTCAGTACCTCGCCCGGCACCATCCGGTTTACGCCGGACACACCGATCCCGGAGGCGGTTCTGGCGTCGATCATCGAAGCCCGCATGGCTGAAAACCTTGAGACTGAGGCGGCCCGCGCCGCCAAAAAGAAAAAGTAGACCGCGTATGTCTGAAGACCCATTGAGCCTGACCCTGAACGCCCTGGCCGACCCGACGCGCCGGGCGATCCTGGCGCGGCTCAGCCTAGGCGAAACAACGGTCAACGAACTGGCCGAGCCGTTCGAGATGAGCCTGCCGGCCGTATCCAAGCACCTGAAGGTGCTCGAAAAGGCCGGGCTGATCTCGCGTTCACGCACCAGGCAGTGGCGGCCGTGCAAGCTGGAAGCCGGGCCGCTGAAACAGGTCGATGCCTGGCTGGGTGAGTACCGCACGATGTGGGAGCAGAGGTTCGATCGCCTCGATGCCTATCTGAAGACGCTGAAGCCAGACGGGGATTTGAACTGAGGCGCTTGCTATGGGGTTGCTGCCAGACAAAGAGCTGTGGGATGCGCGTTTTAACCGCCTGGCGGGTCATGTAAAGAAACTGCGGGCAGACGCCGCTGCAAAGGAGACCGGGAATGGATAGTCCAAATAGTGACACGGGCTTTACGGTGATCAATACCCGCTACCTGGCCTTTGCGCCGGAGCAGGTCTTCGGCGCGTTTGCCGATCCTGCACAGCTGTTGGTGTGGTGGGGCCCGCACGGCTTTACCAATGTGGTTGATGAATTCGACTTCCGGCCCGGCGGCGTCTTTCGTATCACCATGACCAACGAAACCGGCCGGACCTTCGAAAACGCCAAGCAGTTCCTCGACATCGAACAACCGCGGCGCGTCGTCTTGCGCCACTACCAGCCGATGCACGACTTCACGATGACCATGCTGTTCGACGCCGACGGCGACGGCACCGAACTGACCTGGCGCATGGATTTCGTGCCCGGATCCGACAGCGCCATAGCCGAGTTTCTGCAAGCTGCTAACGAACAGAACTTCGACCGCCTTGAAGCCTTTCTCAACGGAGATACCCATGACTGAAGCTCCTGCACATGAAGACGAAGTCTTCAAGATGCGCCGCACCTTCGACGCCTCGCCCGACCTGATGTGGGCGATGTGGACGCAGAAGGATCACCTGGAGCAATGGTTCGGCCCGGCCGGCATGACCCTGGTCGTCAAGTCCCATGACCTGACTCCGGGCGGGGTCTTCATCTACGGCATGGAGGTCGCCGGCATGGTGATGTGGGGCAAGTGGGTATTCCGCGAGATTCAGCCGACCTCGCGCCTCAGCTACGTCCTGTCCTTCTGCAACGAAGCGGGGCAGCCGGTGCGCCACCCGATGGCGCCGACCTGGCCGCTGCAGATGCTCTGCGAACAGACCTTTTCGCCGGCTGAGGACGGCAAGACCCTTTTCGAAAGCCGGTCGTGGCCGATCCATGCCACGGTGGAAGAACGCGCCGTTTTCAAGGTGGGCCATGCCAGCATGACGGCCGGCTTCGGCGGCACCTTCGCCAAGCTGGAGACCTACCTGAAAAACGTACAGGGAGGCTGATCGTGGGAATCATCCTTCTCATCCTGGTCAGCTCGGCCATCGCAGCTGTGCTGATCGTCGCGGCGACGAAACCCAACATATCGCGTATCCAGCGCTCGGCCACCATCGCCGCCGCGCCGCAGACAATCCTTGACCATGTCGGGGACTTCCGCAAATGGCGCGCCTGGTCGCCGTGGGAGGCCCTTGATCCAGAACTCAACCGCGCCCACAGCGGTCCGGACTGCGGGGTCGGCGCCGTCTATGAGTGGCGTGGTAACGGCAAGGCCGGCGCCGGCCGGATGGAGATCATCGAGCAGACAGAGTCGAAGATCACCCTCAAGCTCGACTTCATCAAGCCGTTCCCGGCCAACAATATTGCCGAATTCCTGCTTCAACCCGAGGAGGAGGGTCAGGTCCTGACCTGGATCATGACGGGTCCCCAGCCCTTTTTGGCTAAAGTGATGGGCACGCTGTTCAACATGGACGACCTGGTCGGCAAGGATTTCGAAGCCGGCCTGAAAAACCTCAAAACCCTGTCCGAATCGCCCGAGGCTGCGGCCGGAGCCGATAAAGAAGGACTCGCTTCATGACCGGTTTATGGTTCGCTATGGCAGCCCTCGCCCAGGCGGTCCTGCCCCTCAAACCGCAAGGCTAGACTCGCTTGACCTATTCGACTCACCACCACACGTTCGCCATCGAGCGCGAGGTGAAGGCTCCGCCCTCGCTTGCCTTCTTCGCCTGGGCCGATGCCAAGGCCAAGGCCCAGTGGTTTGTCGGCCCGGCCGGCTGGACCATGCTCGATCGCCAGTTCGACTTTCGTCCGGGCGGCATGGAACGCGCCCACGGCCGCTTTCCGGACGGCAAGGAGAGCGATTTTCAGTGCCGTTATCACGACATCGTGCCCGACAGCCGCATCATCTACGCCTTCGACATGTATGTGAACGGCAAGAAGATTTCCGTGTCCCTGGCCAGTGTCGAGTTCATCCCGGTCGAGACGCGGACCCTGATCAAGTTCACCGAGCAGATCGTTCATCTCGACGGCTATCCGACGCCGGAAGACCGTGAAATGGGCAGCCGTTACATGCTCGAGATGGCCGCCACCTATATCGAATCCGAGGCGACCAAGGCTTAGATCATGACCGTCCGGATTACCCCTCACCTGGCCTTCAACGGCACCTGCCGCGACGCCTTCGCCTTCTATGCCGAGGTCTTGGGCGGCGAGATCACCCTCATGATGACCCACGGCGAATCGCCAATGACGGATCAGTTTCCACCGGAATGGGCCGATGCCGTCCTGCACGCCACGCTGACCTTGGACCGGGGCGAAATCTCCGGCGCTGACGCCCCGCCGGAAATCTACGCCAAACCGGCCGGCACGACCGTCACGCTGACGTTCGACGATCGCGATGAGGCCGAGCGGGTGTTTACGGCCCTGGCAAAGGGCGGCAGCATCTACCTGGATTTCGCTGAAACCTTCTGGTCGAAGGGCTTCGGCATGTGCACCGATCGCTACGATCAGCACTGGATGATCAATACGGTAGGAGAGATGTGATGACCTGCTCAGCCAAGGCCTGTCTGGACAAGACCTATGTTTGACACCGAACTGACAACCGAAGCAAACGACCTTATCCTGGTCCGCGACTTCGCCGCCCCGCGCGCCCTGGTATATCAGGCCTGGACCGACCCGCAGATGCTGGCCGCCTGGTGGGGGCCGGAAGGCCTGACCACGACGGTCGATGTCGATGTCCGGCCGGGCGGTAGCTTAAGCCTTATCATGCACGCCCCCGATGGCAGCGACTATCCGGTAATGGGCGAATTCGGCGAGGTCATCGATAACGAAGTGCTGGTCATGATCATGCAGGTCGAACGCCACCCGCCGGCGTGGCACGCCATGATCCGCGGCAAGTATGTCGAACTTGGCGGCGAGGAAGCCGCCTATGTCGGCGGCCCCATCCCGACGCGGATCACGTTTGAAGACTGCGATGCCGGCACCCGCGTCACCGTGCGTCAGACCTTCCCGCAGGCTCTGGTGCGCGACGCACACGTGGCGTTGGGCAATCCGGTCGGCTGGCGCAGCAGCTTCACCAAGCTGGACGTCGTGCTCGCGAAGGTAGTGTGATCACAAAGGCGGTTGCCGAAAAAAGCCGATGCGGCTACACCTGAACCTCTCATTCTTCGTCCGGGGGTTGGATGAAACGGTTGGTTTGCTTAGCGGCAATGGTGTGCCTGACCGCCTGTTCGGCGGAAGGTCCGATAACAGCATGGCGGTTGAACGCGTTTATTGCAAAGCCGACCGAGGTGACTTTTCGGGCGGCGTTGAAGTCGACGCGGACCTGCCTGAAACCCGGCTGCCGCGAGGGCGAAAACCTGACCGCAGCGATGATCGACGGCCTTACCGAACGGATGCGTGAGGGAAACCTGCTGGCGGTGCGTCTGGCGATGGCCTCCAACTATCTCATTGGCGATAGCGCCGGCGCCCGTGGGACCCTGGCCCACAGCTTTGGGCCGGTCATCAAGGGCCAGCCGGAAGCCTTTCTAGACGCGGCCCTGACCGAGGACTGCCATCGGCTGGAGTTCGTGACCACGACGCCTGAGGCGATGCTGGACAATGATGGGGCGCAGTATGACGAACTGGTGGCGCGGCGTGAGGCGTTGATGTCGGTGACGCGGCCGTATCTGCAGGATTTGCGCAATGAGTATGTCGCGGCTCTGGATAAGGCGATCGAGAAGGCTGACCGGGGACGCTTCAAGCCTGTCGTGGCTTTGGAATAGCGTTTTTTGACCACAAACCACACGAACCTTAGGTCAATCGTAACGGTGGGCATGTCGGACAGGCAGTTAAGATTTGCCACGAAAAGCACGAAAATTGGAAAAACACGAAAATTTTGAGCACGTTTGACACTGCCGCGAAGCGGCCTTTTCTTGCGTTTATGTCGCTTCGCGGCAGGGCAAAAACAGCATGAATTTTTTGTGCTTTTCGAGATTTTGGCGTTTATCGTGACAAAAACCTTACATACGGAGTCGTGCAACAGAGCTGTCAAGCACGTCCTGAAGTTCGTGGTGTTCGTATCGGTTCGTGGCCAAATTCTCCCTAAAGCCAGCCGTCGTTTTTCAGCGCTTTCACATAGCTGCGGCTAACCGGCGCGGTTGCGCCGTTTTTCAGGACCAGGCTAACCTTGCCGTCGCTGCGCCGGACATCGCCAACCGCCTCCTTAGCCACCCACCACGACCGGTGGATCTGCGAGCCCTCGATGCCATCCAACTCGCGGATGGCATCGTACAGCCGCATCAGGATCAGGGTTTCGCCGGCCGAAGTGTGAACGCGTAGGTAATGATCCTCTGCTGACAGGGCCAGGATAGCGGCATGGCGGTACTTGAACCCCAACCGCTCGCGGAAAGCCTCGCCCGGTTCGGCCATACGCGCCTCAGGAAAGGCATGGCTCTGGGCCGGCGTGCGGTTGACCTGGGTATGCAGGAAGGCCATCACGACCGAGATCATCAGAACCGGCAGGGCATAATACTGCAGGTCTTCGACCCGCGGCATCCGCCGTTCGAACGCGGCAGTAATCAGCCACACCACCAGAGTAATGGCCGGGGTAATGCCGGCGATCATCACTGCCATTTCCTGCCAGGCGTTCAGCCGCGTCGCGCGGTCAACCAGCAGACCGATGGTTTGCGCCGTAACCGTGCCGGCGACCATGACCGACAACCAGTAGGCAAAACGCAGCAGCAAGGGCAACTGATGGGTGCCATTGGCGCCAACAAAGGTCAAAAAGGCGGCCATGCCCACGGCGACCAACTGGGTACGGACCCAGGGTTGGCGCCACAGGGCCGCCATTGGCGAAGCGTGAACGGCGCCAGGTGGCGTTTGGCGAAGGGAAGGAGGCTGATCGCGCATCGGGCCAGACTGGAAAGACAGGATGTGGGGTTATGAGCCATCCTATCGCAAAAAGGAAGCCGCCTCATGGACATCCTCGCCGACTTCGCCAACCCCCACGCGCCCAATTTCGACCTGTTGTGGCGCCAGCCCCTGGTCATCCAGATCCACATGCTGGCCGCCGTGGCTTCGTTTGCTGTTGCCACCTGGCAGTTCATCGGACCCAAAGGCACTGTGCCGCACCGGCTGCTTGGCTGGATGTGGGTGATCTTCATGACGACTGTAGCGGTGTCGAGTTTTTTCATCCGCGAGATCAACAAGGGGGGCTTGAGCTTTATCCACATCCTGTCAGTCTTGACCCTATACGGACTGGTCATGCTGGTCTGGCATGCGCGCCGCCGCAACATCAAGGGGCACGCCGGTCAGGCGCGTGGTCTGTACATCGGGGCCCTGATTGTAGCCGGTCTGTTCACCTTCATGCCGGGCCGGTTGATATGGCACATGTTTTTTGGTTGACAGCGTTGTCTTGGTTTAGACGCAAACGTTAGCGCTAACATCGCTTGTGGAATAGGGACTCGCGCGTCGATAAAATTAGCCACACGGGCCAAATTTCTGTGACTGAGCGGTTGCACAATCCGGTCCGGCTCTTTATAACGCGCCCGATCGATGGACGAGCAACGGCGTTCGCCCTGATGTCGCTAAGCACAACATCAGAGCCCTCACGCTCAATTTGTCATGAATTGGACGCGCCGGCTCTGCCGTTCATTCACATTTGTCAAGACCGGTTCCATGAACATTCACGAGCATCAAGCCAAGGCCGTCCTCAAGGCGTTCGGCGTCGCCGTTCCGCGCGGCTTCCCTGCCTTTTCACCGCAGGAGGCCGAAAAGGCCGCCAAGACCCTGGCCAAGGAGGCTGGCTCCAAGGTGTTTGTGGTCAAGTCGCAGATCCACGCCGGTGGCCGCGGCAAGGGCCGTTTCGAAGGCCTGGGGCCTGACGCCAAGGGCGGGGTCCGTGTCGTCAGGACGCCGGAAGAGGTCAAGAGGAATGCCGATGAAATGCTGGGCCGCGTCCTGGTGACCATCCAGACCGGCCCCGCCGGTAAGCAGGTCAACCGCCTCTATATCGAAGAAGGCGCCGACATTGCCAAGGAGCTGTACCTGTCGCTGTTGGTCGACCGGGTATCGTCCAAGGTTTCGGTGGTTGCCTCGACCGAGGGCGGGATGAGCATCGAAGACGTCGCTCACGACACGCCGGAAAAAATCCACACATTTACCATCGACCCGGCTACGGGTGTATGGCCAACTCACCATCGTGCCCTGGCTCAGGCTCTCGGCCTGAAGGGCGATGTCGCCAAGCAGGGCGCAAAGCTGCTGAACCAGCTCTATGCCGCCTTCACGGCCAAGGACATGGACATGCTGGAAATCAACCCGCTGATCATCACGGGTTCGAATGAGCTTCTGGTCCTCGACGCCAAGTGCTCGTTCGATAGCAACGCCTTGTTCCGCCATCCGGACATGGTCGAGCTTCGCGACGTCACAGAAGAGGACGAGAAGGAAATCGAAGCCTCGAAGTATGACCTCAGCTACATCGCCCTCGATGGCGAAATCGGCTGCATGGTCAACGGCGCCGGCCTGGCCATGGCGACGCTGGACATCATCAAGCTGTACGGTTCGGAGCCCGCCAACTTCCTCGATGTCGGCGGTGGTGCCACGACCGAAAAGGTCACCGCGGCCTTCAAAATCATTACTTCGGACCCGAAGGTGAAGGGCATCCTGGTCAACATCTTCGGCGGCATCATGAAGTGCGACATCATCGCCCAGGGCGTGATCGTCGCCGTCAAGGAAGTCGGCCTCAAGGTTCCGCTGGTTGTGCGCCTGGAAGGCACCAATGTCGAACTCGGCAAGAAGATTCTCAATGAAAGCGGCCTGAACGTCATTGCCGCCGACGACCTGGCCGATGCCGCGGCCAAGATCGTCAAGGCTGTGAAGGGTTAAGTTTTATGTCCGTTCTCGTTACCTCCGAAACCAAGGTTATCTGCCAGGGCATCACCGGCTCACAGGGCACCTTCCACACTGAACAGGCCATCGCCTACGGCACCAAGATGGTCGGCGGCGTCACCCCCGGCAAGGGCGGTCAGACCCATATCGGTCTGCCGGTCTATGACACGGTAGCCGAAGCGCGTGACCGTACCGGCGCTACCGCCACGGCCATCTACGTCCCGCCCCCCTTCGCCGCCGACTCGATCCTCGAAGCGATCGAAGCCGAGATGGAATTGATCGTCTGCATCACCGAAGGCATTCCGGTGCTGGACATGGTCAAGGTCAAGAAGGCGCTGCAGGGTTCCAGGTCGCGCCTGATCGGGCCGAACTGTCCCGGCGTCCTGACGCCGAACCAATGCAAGATCGGTATTATGCCCGGAAATATCTTTAGCCCGGGCAGCGTCGGTGTGGTATCACGTTCGGGCACGCTCACCTATGAAGCGGTGTTCCAGACGACCAATGCCGGCCTTGGTCAGACGACGGCCGTGGGCATCGGCGGCGACCCCGTCAAGGGCACCGAATTCATCGATGTGCTGGAGATGTTCCTGGCCGATGACGCTACCAAGTCGATCATCATGATCGGCGAAATTGGCGGCCAGGCGGAAGAAGACGCGGCGCAGTTCCTGCGCGACGAAGCCAAGAAGGGCCGTATCAAGCCCATGGCGGGCTTCATTGCGGGCCGCACGGCGCCTCCGGGCCGTCGTATGGGCCATGCCGGCGCCATCATCTCCGGTGGCAAGGGCGGGGCCGAGGACAAGATCGCGGCGATGGAAGCCGCGGGCATCCGCGTCGCGCCGTCGCCGGCAGCGCTCGGTGAGACCCTGCTGAACGTCCTGAAGGGACTGTAGGCGGGAACAGGGTTCGCCCGGGTGGGGTTTCCAGGTGAAATCCAGCCCAAGAACCCAGAAGACTGTATCGGCAAAAGTATCGTGAGAAGTCTCGCGGTGCTTGAGCGAACTAACCCCTCCGCGGCCTCTGTTGCCGCGGCAAGGGCGACTGCCCGCCCGAGCTTATGCGAGGTAGCCCTCGCGGTGCTTGAGCGACTAACCCCTCCGCGGCCTCTAATGCCGCGGCAAGGGCGACTGCCCGCCCGAGCTTATGCGAGGTAGCCCTCGCGGCGCTTGAGCGAACTAACCCCTCCGCGGCCTCTATTGCCGCGGCAAGGGCGACTGCCCGCCCGAGCTTATGCGAGGTAGCCCTCGCGGCGCTTGAGCGACTAACCAACCAGAGTGTCGTTGTTGGCTCTGGTCACGATTTATAAATGGAAAGGCAGACGGTGTCGTAATTGGCCGTCTGAGCGGTACATAAAATGGCGGATGATTCCGGCCGGTTGAACCAGGTCTTCGCGGAGACCTCCTTCCTCTATGGCGCCAATGCGGTGTTCATCGAGATGATGCAGGAGAAGTGGGCGCAAGACCCCACCTCCGTGCCCCCCGAGTGGCGGGCCTTCTTCGACTCCCTCATGGACAAGCCCGAGACGGTCAAGGCCAATGCCGAGGCTGGTGGCTGGGCCAATCCCGGACCGTCACCGCGCGACGATAACATCTCGGCGATGGACGGGTTCTGGCCAGCGGTGCAGGCCAAGGTCGAAAAGGGCATTGCCCAGAAGGCGGAAGCCTCCGGTACGCCGGCGACGCAGGCCGAACTCCAGGCAGCATCGCGCGACTCGATCCGCGCCCTGATGCTGATCCGCGCCTTCCGTATCCGCGGTCACTTGCAGGCCAACCTCGACCCGCTGGGCATCGAACAGCCCGGCCAGAACCCTGAACTAACTCCGGAATACTGGGGTTTCGGACCCGGCGACATGGAGCGTCCTATCTTCATCGACGGCGTTCTGGGTCTCGAAACCGCCACACTGCGTGAAATTCTTCAGATCGTGCGCCGTACCTATTGCGGCAATATCGGCGTCCAGTACATGCACATCGCCGACCCGGCCGAAAAGGCCTGGGTCCAGGAGCGCATCGAAGGCCGCGACAAGGAAATCACCTTCACCAGGGAAGGCAAGATCGCCATCCTGAAGAAGCTGATCGAGACCGAGGGTTTCGAGCGCTTCTGCCACCGCCGTTTCCCTGGCACCAAGCGTTTCGGCCTGGACGGCGGCGAGGCCATGATCCCGGCTCTGGAACAGATCATCAAGCGGGGCGGCGCCCTGGGCGTCAAGGACATCATCTTCGGCATGGCCCACCGCGGCCGTCTCAATACCCTGGCCGGGGTGATGGGCAAGCCCTACCGCGCCATCTTCCATGAGTTCCAGGGCGGTTCGACCCTGCCGTCGGACATCGAAGGTTCGTCGGACGTCAAGTATCATATGGGCGCTTCGTCGGATCGCGCCTTCGACGGCAATAATGTCCACCTGTCCCTGACTGCCAACCCGTCGCACCTGGAAATCGTCAACCCGGTCGTGCTCGGCAAGACGCGCGCCAAACAGGCCCAGCACAACAAGACCAAGAGTGACGGCAATCCCGACCGCAGCATGGCTGTCGGCCTGCTGATACATGGCGATGCAGCCTTTGCCGGCCAGGGCGTCGCCATGGAATGCTTCACCCTGATGGGTCTGAAAGGCTACAAGACCGGCGGCACCATCCACTTCATTATCAACAATCAGATCGGCTTCACGACCAGCCCGCGCTTCTCGCGCTCGTCGCCCTATCCGTCCGATCCGGCCCTGATGGCGGCGGCGCCGATCCTGCACTGCAACGGCGACGATCCGGAAGCCGTGGTGTTCGCGGCCAAGATGGCGACAGAGTTCCGTCAGAAGTTCGCCAAGGATGTCGTCGTTGACATGTTCTGCTATCGCCGCTTCGGTCACAACGAAGGCGATGACCCGACCTTCACCCAGCCGATCATGTACGCCAAGATCAAGGACCATCCGTCGACGCGGGACCTTTACGCCCAACGTCTGATCAAGGAAGGTACCTGCACCCAGGTCGAATACGATCAGTGGTTGAAAGACTTTGACTCCTTCATGGACGAAGAGTTTGACGCCGGTAAAGTCTATCGTGCCACCAAGGCCGACTGGCTGGATGGCAAGTGGCAAGGTCTGGGTCTGCCGGAAGAGGACGAGCGCCGCGGTATCACCGCCGTGCCGCGCGCCAAGCTGGTCGAACTGGGTACCCGCATCACCACCATCCCCAACGACCTCGACGTCCATCGCACGCTGAAGCGTGTCATAGATGCGCGCCAGCAGATGATCACCAGCGGCGAAAACCTGGACTGGTCCACGGCCGAGTCCCTGGCCTTCTCCTCGCTGCTCGACGAAGGTTTCCCGGTCCGCTTGTCGGGTCAGGACTCAATCCGTGGCACCTTCTCGCAACGTCATTCGGCCTTTGTCGACCAGACGACCGAGGAACGATACTTCCCCTTCAATCACCTGCGTGACGGTCAGGCCCTGTACGAAGGCATCGACTCGGCTCTGTCAGAAGAGGCCGTGCTGGGTTTTGAATACGGCTACTCGCTGGCCGATCCAAACACGCTCACCCTGTGGGAAGGCCAGTTCGGCGACTTCGTCAACGGCGCCCAGGTCATTATCGACCAGTTCATCAGTTCCGGTGAACGCAAGTGGCTGCGCATGTCGGGTCTGGTCATGCTGCTGCCGCACGGCTACGAGGGTCAGGGTCCGGAGCACTCCTCAGCCCGCCTTGAACGCTTTCTGCAGATGTGCGCTGAGGACAATATGCAGGTCGCCAACTGCACGACACCGTCCAACTACTTCCACATCCTGCGCCGCCAGATCCACCGGCCCTTCCGCAAACCGCTGATCCTGATGACGCCCAAGTCGTTGCTGCGCCACAAGAAGGCGGTCTCGCAACTGAGCGAGATCAGCGAGGGTTCGTCCTTCCACCGCGTGCTGCATGACGATGCCGAACGCAGGCCCGACGTTGCCGGCCTCAAGCTGGTGCCCGACGACAAGATCCGTCGCGTCGTACTGTGTTCGGGCAAGGTCTATTACGACCTGCTGGAAGATCGCGAAAAGAAGCAGATCAAGGACATCTACCTGCTGCGCCTGGAGCAGTTCTATCCGTGGCCGATGAAGTCGCTCATGACCGAGCTGGGCCGCTTCCCTAACGCCGAACTGGTATGGTGTCAGGAAGAGCCGAAGAATATGGGCGGCTGGGCCTTTGTCGATCCGTGGCTGGAACTGACGCTCGACCGCCTGAAGATCAAGGCCAAGCGGGCACGCTACGTCGGCCGTCCGGCCTCGGCTTCGACGGCCGCCGGCCAGATGAGCCGCCACCTCAAAGAGCTCGAGACATTCTTGAACGAAGCGTTCGCTTAACCTGTTTCCCCAATACCCCGCTCCCGACCCCGCGACGCGGTAATCCACCAACGGCGCTCAAGCAGCGAAGCGATAGCGCAAACAAAAGCGCTCAAGCCGCGAAGCGATAGCGCAAAGAAAATGGAGCCTTAGACATGGCTGATATCCTTACTCCCGTCCTTGGGGAATCCGTTGCCGAAGCGACTGTTGGCCGCTGGACCAGGAAGTCCGGCGACACTGTGAAAAAAGATGAGGTCCTGGTCGAACTCGAAACCGATAAGGTTGCCCTGGAAGTCGCCTCGCCGGCTGACGGCGTGTTGACCATCCTGGTGGCCGAAGGCGAAACCGTCACGCCAGGCACTGTGCTCGGCTCGGTCGGCGCCGCTGGTGCTGCCGCTGCGCCCCAACCGGCCGTGGCCGCAGCCCAACCCGCACCGGCTGCCGCGGCTCCCGCTCCTGCTGCCGCCGCTGCCCCCGCTTCGGGTGACAAGCCGCTGTCGCCGGCCGTCACCCGCATCGTCGCCGAGACCGGCCTTGACCCGAACAAGGTCGATGGCACCGGCAAGGACGGCCGTATCACCAAGGGCGACGCGCTGGCGGCCCTGTCCGGCGGGACTGGTACGCAGGTCGCCGCTTCCCCGGTGACCCCGACGGCAGCGCCGCGCACTCTGGGCGCCCGCGAAGAACGCGTTAAGATGACGCGCCTGCGTCAAACCATCGCCCGTCGCCTCAAAGAATCGCAGAATGTCGCAGCGCAGCTCACGACGTTCAACGAGGTCGACATGTCGACCATCATGAACCTGCGCAACGCCTACAAGGACGCCTTTGAAAAGCGTCACGGCGTCAAGCTCGGTTTCATGTCCTTCTTCGCCAAGGCAGTGGTCGCGGCGCTGAAGGACATTCCGGCCGTCAATGCCGAGATCGATGGCACGGACATCATCTACAAGAACCACTACGATCTGGGCGTCGCCGTTGGCACCGAAAAGGGTTTGGTCGTGCCGGTTCTGCGCGATGTCGACACGCTCTCCCTGGCCGGCATTGAAAAAGGCATCTCTGCCCTGGGCAAGCAGGCCCGTGACGGCACCCTGTCGCTGGACCAACTCCAGGGCGGCACGTTCACCATCACCAATGGCGGCATCTACGGTTCGCTGATGTCGACGCCAATCCTGAACATGCCGCAGGTCGGCATCCTGGGGATGCACGCCATCAAGGATCGCCCCATGGTCGTCAACGGCCAGGTCGTTGTCCGCCCGATGATGTACCTGGCTCTGTCCTACGATCACCGCATCGTCGACGGCAAAGAGGCCGTGACCTTCCTTGTCCGCGTCAAGGAAGGCCTGGAAGACCCGCAGCGCTTCGTGCTCGACGTTTAACCTACGGTATTTTCGACACATACGGCCCGCAGGTTTGCCTGCGGGCCGTTTTGTTATGGCGATTATCCCCGTGATGAATTAGGCTATTCGAAATAGATAATTCCAGGGGTTAAATGTGAAAGTCTCAGGTCTCGCCGCATGGGCGTTGGTGGCGGTGGTTGCCGCCGGCGGATCGGCTGTGGCCGCGCCACGCAAAAAAGAGCTGAACAGCAAATCCGTCTATAGCCAGGCGGATGCCGTCAAGGGGCAGGCCCATGTAACCGCGGCCATGACGTTGCCGATGCTCGACCTGCTGCTAAAGGCCGATGTTCAGCACCCGGAATATATGTTGCAATACGGCCTGGCGCTGGACCTCGGCCGCCCGTCGGTGTCGCGGCAACTCTCCCAGGGCGAAAAGGAACGCCTGAAGAAGGGTTATCGCGAGTTGCTGGATATCTATCTGACGTCGAAGGACAAGTTCGATATCGAATTCGATGAAGACGCCATGCTCGATGAGTCCGAATTCTGGATCTACCTGGCCAAGCACGTCGGCCGCAAGAAGGACACGCAGCAACTGAATTCCGCCCTCGGCATGGGCGGCGACCCGGCGGCGGGTACAATGGGTTTCTTTGTGCCGCAAAGCTTCGGCGATGATGACGACAGGTTGAACCTGAATCAGGATCTGGTACTTAAACCGGGTCTGGTCAATGCCGCTACGACCTGCGCCCAATCTGCCTATGCCTTTGCGCGCATGGGTAAGGCGCAGAAGGTCGATATTTCGGCAACCAAGCTAACATCGGATCAGTTCGCCAAGGTCCAGGAAACCGCGGTACGGGTTTATCAGACGAGCTACAAGCAGGGCGTTCTGGCCTGCGGCAGCAAAGACTTTTTCGTCAAGACAGTCGCTTTCTCCGAACAGAACCTGGGCGTACTGGGCGCGATGAAGGAAAACCCCGCCGCCATCCTGGCCACGATCAGCGATCCAACTGAAGACGAGATCAAGCCGGAGTAGTTACTGCTTGGTCTTGACGCCTCAACTCGTTCCAAAAATGTGGCGACTACTTTTTAGCATGAAGCTGTTTTTGACGCCCTGTCCGGGATCGGTTACTATGGCCTTAACCATAAGGGTGCGAGGGACGCGGTCATGAAATATATACGCTGGTTTTTGGTGGCGATCGTCGTTGCCTATGCTGCCTGGATCGCATTTCCGGTGATGAAAGCCGTTATGTTCCCGGACCACGGTGAGCCAACGATTGCCTCTCGCACGATGGACCAGGACGACTATGCTGGCGGTTTCAATGCGCCTGACATGGGCCAGGCTCCGCAGGATATGAACTCGATCCAGGGTGAAACCGCCGTCGAGGCCGTCAAGACCAGAAACACCCCGGTCGTGGCCCTGTGGGGCGCCGTTGTCTTTCTCTATCTTGTGGCGGCTTGGCTGCACGCCAACGGTAACGTCCGTGCCGCCTTCACCTATTTGCTGGGCTTCCTGGCCGACCTGGTCCTGACCTATGTCACCAAAGGTTCAGCCGGCGGTGGCATTATGGACAAGCTGTTTTCGATTCTGTCTGGCTGGGATCCGCGCTATGTCATTACACTGGTGGCGCTGGTGCTGGGCTTCCTGATCTATATGTCGCGCCGCCGTCCTCAACCGAGGATCAGCGGCGCCTTGCCCACCTAAAAAAGTCGCTGTGTGGGCGCAATTGGCTTGACCTTACGGCGCCACAATCCTAACTCACCGGCAGCAGTTTATCCTTGATGGGGAAGGGCCCGACATGGCTGACGACCTGAATTTCGACGTAGTGATCATCGGTGGCGGCCCGGGTGGCTATAACGCAGCGATCCGCGCCGGCCAGCTGGGCCTGAAGACGGCGATTGTCGAAATGCGTGGCGTGCTCGGCGGCACCTGCCTGAACGTCGGCTGCATGCCGTCCAAGGCCCTGCTGTATGCTTCGGAACTGTTCGAGGCCACGACGACGGAATTTGCCAATATTGGCATCGAGGTTCCCGCGCCCAAGCTGAACCTGGTCCAGATGATGAAATCCAAGCAGGAGAGCGTCAACGCCCTGACCAAGGGCGTCGAATTCCTGATGAAGAAGAACAAGGTTACCTATTTTATCGGCCGCGGTTCGATCGCCGGCGCCGGCAAGGTGACCGTGACCGCCAATGACGGTTCGACCCAGTCACTGACCACGAAGAACATCGTCATAGCCACCGGCTCGGAGCCGACCCCGCTGCCGGGCGTTCCTGTCGACCAGAAGTCGATTGTCGATTCCACTGGCGCCCTGGCACTGCCGGCGGTGCCAAAGTCGCTGGTCGTCGTCGGTGCCGGTATCATCGGCCTGGAACTGGGTTCGGTGTGGCGCCGCCTGGGCGCCCAGGTAACCGTTGTCGAATTCCTCGACCGCATCACGCCGGGTATGGACACGGAACTGGCCACAGCCTTCCGCCGAACACTGGAAAAACAGGGCGTTGTCTTCAAGCTGGGCACCAAGGTGACCAGCGCCGTGCCGGGCGCCAAAGGTGTTGAACTCACCCTGGAGCCTGCCGCTGGCGGTGCCGCGGAAAAGCTGACGGCCGATGTCGTTCTGGTCTCCATTGGTCGCCGTCCCTTCACCCAGGGTCTCGGGCTGGATACGGTCGGTGTCGCCACCGATCCGCGCGGCTTTATCCCGACCCACCATTTCAAGACGTCAGCGCCGGGTGTGTGGGCCATCGGTGACGTTATCCTGGGGCCGATGCTGGCGCACAAAGCCGAAGAAGACGCGGTCGCCTGTATCGAACTGATTGCCGGCAAGGCCGGTCACGTCGATTACAACCTGGTGCCGTCGGTCGTCTACACCTTCCCGGAAGTCGCCTGGGTCGGCCAGACCGAGGACCAGGTCAAGGCCTCCGGTGTTGCCTACAAGACCGGCAAGTTCCCGTTCCTGGCCAACAGCCGCGCCAAGATCAACCATGAGACCGATGGCTTCGTGAAGTTCATCGCCGATGCCAAGACCGACAAGGTTCTGGGCGTGCATATGATGGGCCCGCAGGCCGGTGAGTTGATCGGAGAAGTCTGCGTGCTGATGGCGTTCTCGGGGGCTTCGGAAGACCTGGCGCGCGTCTGCCACCCGCACCCGACCCGCTCCGAAGCCGTCCGCCAGGCGGCCATGGGTGTCGAAGGCTGGACCATGCAGGCCTAGGGTTGCTGCAGTTGGTGCATGGGGGAAGCATGGACAGGCGTTTGCATCGCCGGATGATGGTTTGTCTGATCACCGGGTTTTGGATCTTGGATGTCGTGTCTGTTTCCGCAAAGGAAAAGGCCGCAGCCCCCTTTGATCCCAACCGGGAAATCGTTGAGGCCGCGCCCTATATTGAGCGGGCGCTCATGACGCCGATGGCGGATCTCTACCAGGCGGCGGCTCCTGAAGACCCCGACGCGATGTTGGTTCTTGGTCTGGCGTTGTACGCCGGCCGCACGGAAGAAGGTCGTTTCACAGCCAAGGACGAGGCTGACCTCGCGGCCCTGGATGGCCGCATCCTCGAGCCCTTGGCTGCTTATCTGCGCAAGCATCCCGACAAGCAGCACATAACGGTCAACTGGCGGCAAAAATTTCGGCTTAAAAAAGATGAGGCCGCGGTCGTCGACCGGTACCAAAAAGCGCACCTGGCGGACTTCTGGCTGGGATATGCGCTTACCAGCGCCAGTGTAAAACATGGCGCGGGTGGCGTTCCGGCGTTACGGCCTGCCCACCATCACCGCGGTAGAAAATTCGCTACCGGAAATATGACTGGCTGGACTCCGGCACCTGTTATTACCTACCATGTTAGCCGTCGTGCCTATAGTGCGGCTGTCAATTGCATCTGGTCTCTGCGCGAAGCTGCCGGGTCGCAGGTAACATCTCTGACTAGCCGGCCGCCCAGCATGCGAATCTTCCGGAACTTTATTCACATCGATACCGACGCCTATCTGGCGGCACAGTGGCAACCGGAATCGGGCTATCTGGGTCCGATGAAGGCAGCGGCGTGCGGTACTCCGGCGCAATTCAACACCTATCTGGCCAAGCTTACGGCTGTGACAGGGGCGCCATAGGGTAAGGAGTTGTTTACGCTGTACGAATTGCGGCGTCCGGCTGTAATTCGGGGCACAGTTTTTGTTGTATTGGGGGATGATAATGCGTGGATGGCTTTTGGCCGGGTGGCTGTTCGTGGCGGCAGGACCGGCGATGTCGGCGGAGACGACGAAATCCGACAAGGTCGTGGCCGAAATTGCACCGCTGATCGAACACGCTTTGACTCAGCCGATGGTGGATATCTACGCCGCCGCGAAGGCGGGAGAAGCCAATGATCTGTTGGTCATGGGGCTGGCCCAGGTCGCTGGACGTGTAACCGATGGCGAGTTCACCGAGGTGGACCGGAAAGCCATAGATCGACTGGATGCCCGCGTTGTGTCGCCCTTCGACAGCTACGTCGAACAACATCCGGACCGCGACATTGCGCGGGTCAACTGGCGTCGAAAATTCAAGCTCACGAAGGATGAATTGGCCCTCGTCCATCGCTATGAGATGGCCTATCTGCCGGACTTTTGGCTGGCGGCAGCGGCCACGCGAACCCGTCGTATGCGGGTGAATCGCTTTGTCCGGCCGACGTCCGCGATGATCACCTCGGGAGTCTATGCCGGTGGGGACTCGCTGATGGGTCTCCAGGGCGTGCCTTTTATCCCTCTGGATCTGCTGTTCACCGCGGCGCATTGCGTCGCGGCTGTGCGTGACGCGGCGGGTCTCGAATTGCAACCTTTGGATCTGCACCCCCTGTCAGTCAGGCTCTTCCGCAGTTTTCGTGACTTCGACATCATAGCCGAGCTGGAAACGCAGGCGGCGGGGTTCAAACGCCGCGGTCCGGTGGGGGCAGCGGCCTGCGGCAGCCCGGATCAATTCAACGGCTATGTTGCGAAGTTGAGGGCCTCAACGACGTCCTGATCTGAAGAAGGTGAAGTCATGATGACCTTCGCGATGATCACGGGACAGCCCATGGCCAAGGACAAGCCTGCCACAACGACCTCGGTCAGTAGCTTCAAAACGGACTAAGGTTCGACAATCACATACAAGCAATTATGCGGCAGGGTGACAATTACTCCGTCTTCGGATGATTTAGTATCCGTGGTACCCGTCGCCATGCCGTTGGCATCGAGGATCGTCGCGCGTTTCAATGCCCTGTTGCCAATACGCACCGTTGCCAGTGTATTGGTGATTAGCCACGGTACGCCGCCATGTTCGACGATTTCTCGGCCGGTGACCGTCTTGCCGTCCGGATCGGTCCACGTGGCGTCCGTATCCGCCCACCCCGTCGGCCGCGCCTGTGTTCCCGCCTGAATCAGCACCTTGCGGCTTTTCTCCAGCGGTAGACCATCGAGACTGACGACCAGGACTGTGGCATAGGCGTTGTCCGAGATGATTTCGATGTCAGACAGCGTAAAGGTCCGTGTTCTGCCGAGAAATCCGCTAACGCCCTTAGCCCTGGGCGTATCCAGCCGGGCAATGCCGTCGCGGTAGTTCCAACTCAGTGCTCCGCCCAGGCTGGTCACGGCGCCGGGCTCCATCTGCTTCGCCAGGTCGACGACCTGATTTTCGGCGGCTGAGTCATAGATGACCTTCACCGGTCCGGTCAGATAGGCCAGGGGCGAGACCGTGCTGTCGCTGCCGTTGCGGGCATAAGGCGCCGAATCGCGGTTAGGATCGAAACCGCCATCCTCGGCGATCAGCGGGATGTCGCCTCGCCACAGTTCGTCCAGGGTGCGGTGCTCGACGACAGCCGGCTGGTTAGCCTCGGCGACATAGCCCATGCGATACATTAGGGCCGCGGCGGGGAATTGCCCGAGAGTCATGGGTGAATTGGCGATCCATTTGCCTATCGAGGGCAGGTAGCCGTTGGCGCTGCGCGGCTGATCCCATTCACCCCTGCCGCCAAGATGGAACCAGTAATAGCCATCGACGCCACTGATCGACTGCATCGCCGAAATAAGGAAGGGGGCCTCGCTTTCGTAGGCGGTCGGCGGGACCCACAGCGATTCGGTTACCAGCATCGGGTGGCCCGACGGCTGTTTGACGGCCAGGGGGAAGCTGCCCGGATCGGTCAGGGTCGAAACATCCGTATAGCGGTCGCCTTTTTTGACAGCCCAACTCACGGTATCGCTACCTTCGTGGCGGCCGGTGACATAGCGGTTGACCGCAATGATATCGGTCGCAGTGTAACTGTAGCGCTCGGCGTCGTTCAAGCGCTCCATGCTGGCCGTGCGCCAATTGCCGGCATTGATGAGGGTCGGCACGGCCAGTTCATAGCGCAGCCAGTGCTTCATGCCGCGGTTAAAGCCGTACATGGTGTGGGTGAGGAATTGGGTGGTGTCGGTATAGCGCTTGCCCCTGCCACCCTCGCGCTGTCCCTGCGTCAGCTCGTAGATATTGGGCAGGGCCATCCTGCCCTGGTCGGGCCGGTCGGGACCCGGCGCACCCGTGGCCTCGGCGCCGTCCCAGGCGACCTTGGCGGCTTGCAGGTTTGGGTATTTCTGGTTCAGCCAGTTACCAAACTCCAGCTCCAGTTGGTCGCGGTCGGCACCCTGGATCTGGTTGAAGGTCCAGAACAGCAGCGAATCCTCGTTCTGGATTTGGAAGATGGCGACTGCAGGTTCTTCGCGCAGGGCCTTGCCGGTATAGGGGTTTTCGCGCAGGAAGAGGGCCTCCATCCAACTGCGATAGGCCTCAATCATCAGGGGATCGTAAAACAGCAGGCCGGTGGTGGTGTCGGCCTCGGGATTGCGCGGCAGCGGCCAGTTGGGCTGGGTGCGGGCGCCCTTGTCATCATGCATACGGTCGAAAAAGGCCCAGTAGGGCGACACCGTGACGTAGATGCCCTCCTTCTTCATCGCGGCGACGAGGTAAAAAAGCTGGTCCAGGGCTTTTTCGTTGATGTCGGTGATCTGGGAATCGCGTCGGTCGGTCGGCGCCAGATTGCCGTGCCAGCGCACCATGTTGACACCGCGCTTTGCCAGGAACCGCGCCATGCGGTCGATCTCTTCGTGACTGCCCTCGGCCGACACAGTGCCGCCCCAGAAGCGGATCGGCTGACCGTCAGCCCGGACAAAGCTTTCGCCGTCCTCGCTCAGGCGGATAAAGCCGTGCTCGCCCGCATAGGCTTCGTTCAGGTAGCGCAGATCGAGCTTCGAAGCCGGGTCGAAGCTGTCTTCGGCAGGCGCAAAGGCCCACCAGCCTTGGCCGGCGACGGGCTGCACGGCTTTTGCCGCTGCCGGGGCAGCGAGCATGGCGAGGGTGAGGGCGAGGAAGGGGATTTGCTTCATGGTCGGCAGGGTGGGGCGTAGCCGCTCAATGGTCAAGAACATCCTTCGCGCCTTCGCGTCTTCGCGTGAGGAAAAAATGTCTCACGCGAAGACGCGAAGAAAACAGACGCTATTCCCCTTTCGGATGGGCCGCGGCATAGGCGCTGAGCAGGCGTTCGGCATCGACCTGGGTGTATTTCTGCGTCGTCGATAGGCTGGCATGGCCCAGCAGTTCCTGGATCGAACGCAGGTCGGCGCCGGAGCCAAGCAGATGGGTGGCGAAGGAATGGCGCAGGGCATGGGGCGTCGCCCGATCGGACAGGCCCAGGCGCGAACGAAGGTGCTGCATCGAGGCCTGGACATGGCGTGGCGACAGGTCGCCACCGCGTTTGGCGCGGAACAGGCGGTCGCCGGGTTGCAGCACAAAGGGCTGCTGCGCCTTGTAGTGTTCGATGGCCTCGCGCACCCCCTCCAGTACCGGCAAGACACGCATCTTGTTGCCCTTGCCGGTTATACGCACGGACTCACCTAACGGCGTTTCGCCGATCGTCAGCGACAGGGCCTCCGAGATCCGCAGGCCCAGCCCGTAGAGCAGCATATAGACGGCTTCGTCGCGGCTGTTTTCCCAGTCATCGCGGTCGCTGTCCATGCGGGCTTCGGCCAGGAGCCCGATCGCCTGGTCCTCGTTCAGCGGGCGGGGCAGGGTGGCCTTCAGCCGGGGCCCGCGCATAAGCCCGACCTGGACATTGCCCTGGTTCAGATGCAGATCGAGATAGCTGTGAAAGGACTTGATCGCTGACAGGTGCTGCGCCAGGGATCGCGCCGACAACGGCTGTGTCTTGGCGCGCAGATGCGCCATCCAGCCGCGCAGATCGCCAGAGGTCACGCGCGTGACGTCATCCAGCGAAACTTCACCCCATTGATTCCCCAGATAGCTGACATATCCGCGAAAAGCATGGCCATAGGCGGCGAGGGTATGCGGCGAACAGCGCTTTTGGTTGTTAAGCCAACCCAGCCACGCCATTCGCGCATCATCGAGAGTCATAAAGGCTCCTGGTCATTCGTCTGCCTGGGACCGCCGGGTGGTCTCCCTCCCCGTTCCTTGCGGATCAGGGAGGCGGGTGAGAGGGCTTCACCTCCAAAACCTTGGGGGGCTTTGGGAAGGGAGACCTCAAAGGCGAACGCACGTCCGTTCAAGGCGCAGATGTAGTTAAGCTTTGCGGCATTTTAAGGCCGAAAAGTTACCGCTTTGTTCACTATCTCGGTGATGGCGGTGTGAACGGATGTCTAAGGCAAAACCGGCCAGCGTTCGGCGACGCGTTCCACCACACGGGCAACAAAAGCCACCAGTTCGGCACCCATGTCCGGCGAGAAGCCGTCGAAATCCGATGACCCGAACGCCACCAGACCCGGCCGGCCGTCACGCCATAACGCGATGCGCAAAGCGGCTGCCGACTTGATGCGCTTGACGTCGTCATCGAACAGAACGCGGCAGACGGCATCGGGACCCAAAAGACTCAAACCTGTCTCGCCGACGATATAGTCGACGCCGCCGTAGTCGAGCGTTTTCCAGCCCAGTGGCACCGGCGCCGTGTCTTCCAGCGCGATGGTCGCCGAGATCAGCCCGAAGCGATTGCGCGATTCGTCGTTCAGCCGCCGCGCCAGGTCGGCGTGGTTGCGCGCCTCCATCAACGACAAAGCCAGGCCATGAGTCTGGTTCTGGGCGTCGAAATTGGCCTTGGCCGTCATTTCGAGCTGGCGGCGGACGTCGAAATCCTTCAGCGCCCGGGCTTCCAGCCGTGACAGAGCGGCCGGTCCGAAATCGATGAGGTGGCGTGACTTGGGCTGCAGGCCCAGGGCATCCAGCAACGCGGGGTCGCGGGCGATCTGGTCAGCATGCTTAACAAGATGGCGGCGCAGGGCCTGCCAGTTGTCGAGGTCGGGCGAGGTTAAGCCGCTGTCCGTGGTCATGGCGCCACCTTAAGGCCAGTCTTTCATTCTGTGAAGCGCATTTCCCCCTGCGTTTGTGACAAACCCGGCGATTTCGTGTTAGGGGATTGTGGATGACTCGCGTTACCGAAAACCTGGCCGATTCCCAAGACTTATTAACTTTAACGGCTAAGGTTGTTGTGCTGGCGCCGGTTGCGGAAGCGCTCGACTATGCTGTTCCCGACGGCATGGAACTCGCTGCCGGCGACCATGTCGTGGTGCCATTGGGCCACGCCAGGGTGCGTGGCTTAGTCATTGGCCTGATGCGCATCCCGAAAAGTGTGACGCACTTTTCGGATGAAGATGCGCTTCAAAACAAAAGCTTAGAGCGCCGATCCGATTCTTCCGGATCGAAACGCGCGCTAATGCGCGAAGCCATCGATTTTCCGCTGAAACCGATCCTGTCGAAGCCGGACGATCCTCCAGTGCCGGAAAACTCGCTGCAGTTCTGGCTTTGGGCAGCCAACTGGACCGTGACGCCGCCAGGTACCTTCCTGAACGGCTGTTTGCGCGCCCTGAAAGTGGCCCGCGCCCAGGTGCGTATGGGCTATGTCCGTACCGAGGTCGAACCGGCGCGAATCACCAAGGCGCGTGAACGGGTGATCGAAACCGCTGTACTGCCCATGGGGCTGGGCGAACTGGCCCTGGCCGCCGGGGTGTCGGAAGGGGTGGTGACCGGCCTGGCCAAGGAGGGCGTGCTCGAAAAGGTCGCCCTGCCGTTCGATGATCGCATCCCTCAGCCCGATCCCGATTTCGCGCCGGCGCGACTGAACCCGTCGCAGTCGGCAGCGCATCAATTGCTGCGCATGGAACTGGCCAAGGGATTCGCGCCGGTGCTGTTGGACGGGGTCACTGGTTCGGGCAAGACCGAGGTCTATCTCGAAAGCATCGCCGATGTGCTTCGCACCGATCCGACGGCCCAGGTCCTGGTCCTGCTGCCGGAAATCGCCCTGACCCAGGCGGTGATGGGGCGGCTGGAGGCGCGCTTCGGCGCGGAGGTGGCCCAGTGGCACGCCAATATCGGCAATGCGTCGCGCCGTCGCATCTGGGAAGGGGTTGCGACGGGTAAGGTCCGGCTGGTGGTTGGCGCGCGCTCGGCCCTGTTGCTGCCGTATCAGCGTCTGGGCCTGATCGTCATCGATGAGGAGCATGACAGCTCCTACAAGCAGGAGGAGGGGGTGCGCTACCACGCCCGTGACCTCGCAGTGTTCCGGGCCCGGATGGATGGCGCCATGGTCGTCATGGCGTCGGCGACACCGTCGTTGGAAACTCTGACCAATGCCGAGAAGGGCCGCTATACCTGGATCCGGCTGGATCAACGTCACGGCACGGCCGTCATGCCCGATATGGGGCTGATCGACATGAAGCTCCATGCCCCCGACAAGGGCCCAAAAAACGAACAAATGTGGCTTTCGGATATTCTGGTTGCCGAGATCCGGGAGACCCTCAAGCGGCGTGAGCAGGTGCTGTTGTTTCTCAACAGGCGGGGCTACGCGCCGCTGGTACTGTGCAAGGGGTGCGGTGAGAAGATGTCGGCGCCCAATACCGATTCCTGGCTGGTCGAGCACCGGTCTTCAGGACGGCTGGTCTGTCACTTGACCGGGTTCTCTATGCGCAAGCCCAAGACATGTCCGCACTGCGGCGCCGTGGATAGTTTCGTCTCGGTGGGTCCGGGCGTCGAGCGCATCCTGGAGGAGGTCCAGATGCGCTTTCCAGAGGCGCGGGCGGAGGTGTTTTCATCGGACACAGCGCCCGACGCAGCGTCCTCGGCGGCCTTGATCCGGCGCATTGAGGACCACGACATAGATATTGTCATCGCCACCCAGGCGGCGGCCAAGGGGCATAACTTTCCGAACTTGACTCTGGTCGGGATCGTCGATGCCGATCTGGGCCTGAAGGGCGGCGATCTGCGCGCTGCCGAACGGACCTTTCAGCTGTTGCAGCAGGCGACCGGCCGGGCGGGCCGCAGCGTCAAGCCGGGCAAGGCGCTTTTGCAGACCTATTCGCCGGAACACCCCGTCATGCGGGCCCTGGCGCATCAGGATCGAGAGGCGTTCTACGCCTATGAAGGCATGTCGCGCGAAATGGCTGGGTTCCCGCCCTTTGGCAGGCTGGCCGCGCTGATTCTGCAGGCCAAGGACCAAAAGCTGTTGGACCGGTTTTCGCGCGAACTGGCGTTATTCATTCCGAACACGGACGGTATAGACGTCTATGGGCCCGCCGATGCGCCCCTGGCCCTGGTGCGGGGTCAGTGGCGCAAGCGCTTCCTGGTGCGGGCCGACCGCAATCGCGATCTTCAGGGGTTCGTCAACCACTGGCTGGCAGCGATCAAGCGGCCCAATGCCATCCGGCTGATTGTGGATATCGAGCCGTATAGCTTCCTGTAAAGCGCAATCCGATAAAGTGTGCAGCACTTTTCGGATAAACTGCGTGATAAAACCAGAACTTTCATCGGTGTTTTGATTCCATCAAAACACATCCCTCTCTCGCGGCGACATATGGCGATTTTACATACTGCGGATTTAGGATGAAGCCATGACGAACGTGATCATTATCGGGGCGGGCATATCCGGCCTCAGTGCAGCCCTGGCGCTGAAGGCGCGCGGGATGAGTTACTCCATTTTAGAAGCCGGCGGCGAGATCGGCGGCCGGGCGCAGACGCGGCGTTTGCCATCGGGCGTGCCGGCTGATCTTGGCCCGCACTGGCTGCATGGCGAAACCAGCGAACTGGTTGATCTGATTGCCCGTTACGGCTTGGTGAGTCGCAAGGACAACGGCGCGGCCATGCGGATCTACGAATATGGCCGCCAGGTCGATCGTGGCGACGACTGGCCGGCCGGTGCAGTCGATCCCGACATGGCCAGGGCGATTGCAAGCGGCGACTCCCCAGACGTCCCCATCTCCGGACTGGGTAAGGACGAGGAAGGCCGAAAATGGCTGCGCCTGTTCGGCCAGGGCTGGAACGGTCTGGAACCGCCGGCGGAACCTTCGGCCTATGAATTCCTGACGGATGAAAGCGAACCGGGCGGATTGCAGCTCGATGGCGGCATGGCCGCGCTCGTCACGCACATGGCCGATGAGGTAGGGCGTGAGTCTATCCAGCTGGATACGCCTGTGACCGAGGTTCGGGCAACTGCGGAGGGCGTCGCGGTCAACGGTCTTGCAGCAGGCCGTGCGGTGGTGACGGTCGGCCTGGGCGCCTTGAACAGTGGCCGGATCGGCTTCGATCCTGAGGTTCGTGCCGCGATTGGAGCGGCCACCCAGGGTCTGGTGGTCAGCCGGATGAACAAGATCATTCTCGAGCTCGATCCGGGATTGTTTGCCGACCGGCATATTCCGGAGGATCTCGGTTTGCTTGTCGTCGATGCCCGGGCGCATTACTGTCACATCCGTAGCGGCGGTTTGCCGTTGCTGACGCTGTTTGCGACGGGCGAGGCGGCGGTGGCGGTCGAGGGCCTGTCGCATGTGCAGGCGCTGCATTATGTCGCGGAGGCGGTGAAGGCAGTGCCGCAGTTGCACGACCTGAAAAAATTCGTCGTTTCCGAACCGATCGTGACGCGGTGGCTGGCCAATCCGTGGACGCAAGGGGCGTATTCCGCCTTGATGCCGGGACATCGCCGTTATGCACCGTGGTGGACGGGCCGAGTCGGTGTCTGCGGCGACAGTTTCGACGATCGCTTTCCGGCGTCATTGGCCGGGGCCTTCCGGTCGGGAAAGCGGTTGATCGAGGCCCTGCCTTGAGTTATCGAGTGTCTATCAGTTGCAAGGGTAGTGAGTCATGACGCGGGTTGTCACGGTTTTCGGCGGTTCGGGCTTTTTGGGCAAGCAGGTCGTGCGTTTGCTGGCACGGTCGAACTGGCGGGTGCGCGTCGCGGTGCGTCATCTCGCCTCCGCCTATGACCTCAAGCCCATGGGTGACGTCGGACAGATCCAGGTGGTGCGTTGCGACGTGCGCAGGGACGCCGATATCGAAGCCGCGTTGAAAGGCGCCGATGCCTGCGTCAACCTGGTCGGCATTCTGTTCGAGACCTTGGCCGTAAAATTTGACAGCGTACACCGCCAAGCAGCGACGAGGATGGCGGAGGCGTGTGCCGCCAGGGGGATCAAGGACTTTGTGCAGATTTCTGCCCTTGGCGCTGATTCGCGGGCAGCGTCCAAATATGCCTCCAGCAAGGGTTGGGCCGAGGAGGGCGTGCGCAAGGCGGTCCCGACGGCGGTGATTGTGCGGCCAGGGATCATCTTTGGTCCCGGAGACGGTTTCTTCACCATGCTGGCCGGGCAGTTGAAGCTGTTGCCTCTTTGGCCGGCCTTTGGCGGCGCAGTGAACAGGTTCCAGCCAGTCTATGTCGGCGACGTGGCAGCGGCGGTTGCCAAGACCCTTGGACATGCCGGTTCGTATGGCAAGGTATATGAGTTGGGCGGGCCAGAAGTGTTCGCTTTCAAAGATCTGATTTCCTACGTTGGCCAGGAAATCATGCAACCCCGTCCGCAGGTATGGGCGCCGTTCTTCGTCGCGCGGATGATCGGCCTGGCCGGTGACGTTCAGGCCGGCATCCATGGCCTGGTGTCGGCGGTGCCGGCGCCGTTGCTGACCACGGACCAGGTTCTGCTGCTGCAAATCGATAATGTCGTGGCCAAGGGGGCTCTGGGTCTCAAGGATCTGGGTATTGCCGCGACCGCGGTCGAATCGATTGTGCCGACCTATCTGTGGCGGTTCAGGAAGAATGGTCAGTTTGCTGTCGCCACCTGAGGGAAAGACTTGGGGCCGAAGGCCCTAGAGCAGGACGGCTTTAGGTAGAATCGCCATCTCGCTCTAGGTTTTTGTTTTGTCGCGCAATTTTTCCGAAAAGTGGCGTCCACTTTATCGGATTGCGCTATAAAACCCCATGCCTCAGAAGCCCATCTGCAACAGCACCAGTCCCAATACCCCGACACAAATCCGCCAGATTGCAAACACGCCATACCCGTGCCGGCTGACATAGGCCAAAAGCGCCTTAACCACCAGAACCGCCGTCACAAACGCTGACATGAACCCAAGCCCGATCAGCCAGACATCGCTGAAATCCATCTGCTTGTAGGTCTTGAAGACATCGTAGGCGAAGGCCCCAGCCATCGTAGGCATGGCCAGGAAGAATGAAAACTCCGCCGACGCCTTCTTGTCCACCTTGCACAACATCGCCCCGATCAGGGTGGACCCCGACCGCGACATGCCCGGAATCATCGCCAGACATTGAAACAACCCGATCGTCAAAGCCGTCTTCCAGTCCAGCGCCATGGCATCGTCGTGCTGCGGCTTGGGCGCCCACTTGTCGACCGCCCATAACGCAATGCCGCCAACAATCAGACTGAAGCAAATCAGACGGGGTGATTCGAACAGCACCGTCTTGATAAAGTCATGCAGCAAAACCCCCAGCACCATGGCCGGCAGGAAGGCCACCAGGACGGATATCACGAACCCGCGCGATCGTGGTTCGGTCGGCAACGTCACCACCACGTCCCACAGGCGCTGGAAATAGAGTGTCAACAAAGCCAGGACCGCACCGAGTTGGATCAACACCTCGAAGGTCTTGCCGGTGGTCTCGAATTTCAGAAAATGGCTCAGCAGCAGCAGGTGCCCGGTTGACGACACAGGCAGGAATTCCGTCAGGCCTTCTACCACGCCCAACAGTACGGCAATCAGATAGTCCATAAGCGACCTCGCAGAATACGGGACGCTCTTAGACCAGAATTGTTATGAGGGTCTAAAGCTTTTTCTTATACCAAGCCTCATAAAGAATGACGCTTGGTATTCGCATTTTTTCAGCTCAAGCGCCGCATGGCTCCTCGCGTAAGCTCGGGCGGGCAGTCGCCCTTGCCAATCCACGATGAGTCAAGGTCATCGTGGATTGGTATTACACCTCCCCGCGCGCTTCGCGTGGGGAGGTAACAGGAGGCGCTTAATCCACGATCTGCGGATGCGGTCCGATATAGCGCAGACGTGCCTTGGGCGTGCCCCCCGACTGCATCTGTTCGATCGCGTGGGCGAGCCAGCCGGCGCTGCGACCGATGCCGTACAGCGTCACCGGTGCCTCCCGCGGCAGGTCCAGATGGCGGCCGATCAAAGCCAAAGCCAGGGACATACCTACGGGATGCCCCGTCAGGTCCTCGCCTACCCTCAGTACCGTCTTCAAATCCTCGCCCAACTGCGGCGCCGCATCGATCAAAGCCTTGGCCCGCGCCGGTTCCGACGATGAGTAGTCCCGCTCGAAACCCGGCAATTCAAGCCCACGCTCCAGCAGAGACTTGGCCAGGGCCAGCGGATTGCCCGTCCGCCGCACCTGAGTAACATAACTTTCGGCGCGCGAAATCTTACCGCCCAGCTTCGGCGAGCTCATCGTCCCGAAACCAGCGATCAGTGGAATGGCGAGAGGTCCCAAGGTTGCCGCTGAAACCCGCACAGCCAGGGTCGCCTCGTCGAGGCTGGTGTCGGCGGACAATACCAGGGCCCGGCGCAGCAGATCCGTGTCCTTGTTGTCATAAACCTTCCATGCCCGCGCCAGGCGCTGATGGAAGAACAGACGCGGCCCGCCATTGGTCACCGCATCGACCATTTCGTTCAACAGGCTGGCCGCTTCGTTGCCGAGATCGCGCTCTGGATGGATATCGGTCATAGCCTCTTCTTCCAGGCGCCGGCTCAGCATCGAGAGCACCCGCGTGCGCGGTCCGCCCGGGAAGTTGACGTCTGGACGCGGCTTAAGCGGCCCAAACGGGTTGGGATTGCGGCTTTGCCACAACAAGGCGGCCACGGTTTCAAAATTCTCGGTTACTGCCAGGTTGATACTGTCGCGTCCGCGGTAGTAATGACGGCCCTCGACCGTGATCGAAATCTCGGTATCGATCGCCGCCTCGCCACGGGTCACCGTCCCGCCGGTCAGTCCGGGCGGCAAAGCATCATAGGCAGGCGCCGGTCCAGCCGGTCCGGCGCGCATCGGGATGCGACCCGGCGCGCGGCGCGACAGGCGCTCAATATCGTCCAGCGCATACAGACTTTTTCGCGGATGCGCTGGATCGCTCTTCGCCGCGATTCTCTGGCGGCTGACATAAGCGTACAGGGTCTGAGGCTTTACCTCGAGACGCTTCAGGGCCTCGGCCCGACTAATCCAAACTCGCGACATTTACGCAACCTATAACAACTATAATCAAGATTGATTCGAATCTGATCATATACCGTTCGCAAAAAGAATCCATCATGGATTCACGGTTTGTTAACAGTTATCCCCTGCACGATGTCGTGACTCCGAATTGTTTGGACAGAGCCAAAAAAGGCCATGATCGAAACGCCCGAATCTACCGAATCTACTCCCGATCAAAGGGTCCGCCTGGCATCCGCCCTGTCGGTCGGGGTTGCGTTCGTCCTGGTAGGGCTGAAGGGGTTTACCCTGATCCAGTCCGGCTCGATGGCCATACTGGCTTCCCTGGCCGACTCAGGTTTGGATCTTCTTGCCTCTCTGGCGACCTTCTTCGCCGTCCGCTATGCTCGCAAGCGCCCGGATAAGGCGCATCCCTTTGGCTACGGCAAGGCCGAGGCCTTCAGCGCCCTCTTCCAGGCCGGGCTGGTCTTCGCCTCAGCGGCCCTGGTTATGCGCGCCTGCTACGACAACCTGGCCCATCCCAAGCCGATCGAACAGTCCGGCCTGGCCATAGCTGTCTTGGCTATTTCGATCGTCCTGACCTTGGGCCTCGTCTGGGTTCAGGATGCCGCGATAAAGGCCAGTGGTTCCGTCGCCGTTGCCGCCGACCGCATGCACTATCTCAGCGACCTTGCGACGAACCTGATCGCCATTGTTGGCGTCGTCGCAGCGGCGCTTGGCCTGGCCTTGTTCGATACGCTGGCCGGCTTCGTCATGGCGCTGCTGCTGGTATGGGGTGCGGTCCAGGTTTTGCGCCAAGCGGCCGATCAATTGATGGACCGTAGCCTTGGCGACGACGATGTCGCCCGTATCAAACAGTTGGCCGAGGCTGATCCACAGATTCTGGGCATCCACGCCATCCGCACCCGCCATATTGGTCCTTACATTGCCATCCAGATGCATATCGTACTCGATCATGCCTTGACCCTGGAAGCCGCCCACATCCTTTTGCTTCAAGCGGAAAAGCGCGTGCTTGAGGCATTCCCGAATGCTGATATCATTATCCACCCGGATCCGCGCGGCGCGGACGAGCCGCATGGCGGCGTTTTTGCCGCGGCGCCGGCCAAAGGACACGTATGATCAGTTATTCGCGCCAGTTGTACCACTTTGCTTTCGACCCCCATTCGCGGCTGGCCCGCCTCGGCCTGGGCGAGAAGAAGCTGGCCTTTGAGGAAACGCAGGTCAAATACTGGCAACCCGACGACACCATATTACGCCTGAATCCGTCCGGCCTTCTGCCGATCCTGATCGAGACCCCGGATGGTGATGCCGGCGGCAAGACCCGGCGCTTGTGCGAAAGCCGGGCCATACTCGAGCACCTCGAGGAAACCTACCCGGATATCCCCCTGTGGCCGCAGGACCTAAACGAGCGTGGCGAGGCGCGGCGCCTGGTCGGCTGGTTCGAGCGCAAGTTCGACTACGAGGTCAATGCCTTGCTGCTGCATGAAAAGATGGAAAAGCGACTTATGGGCGGTGGCGCGCCAGATATTGCTGCCATGCGCGCCGGGCGGGACGCCCTTAAGGACCACCTGCGCTATTTCGAAAGTCTGCTTCAGTACCGCAACTGGCTGGCCGGCCAGGTCATGTCCTATGCCGATTTCGCCTGTGCCGCCCAGTTGTCCATCCTCGACTACTTCGATGAGATCAATTGGTCCCGTTACCCCGCATTGAAGACATGGTACATGGTGGTCAAGTGCCGGCCGGCCTTCCGGCCGTTGCTCAATGACAAACTGCCTGGCATGGCGCCCTCATTGCATTATCAGGAACTGGATTTTTAATCCTCCCGCTGTTCATGAACGCCCAGACCCGTCCTGCCCCTGACCTGGCCGAAACCATCCGGCAGGAAGCCCATCGCCTGGGCTTTGCGGCGGCGCGGTTTGCAGCCCTGCCTGACGTCTGGGACGCCGCCGATCGGCTTACTGCCTTTGTCGAAGCTGGCTACCACGGCGATATGACATGGATGGAAGAGACGCTCGAACGCCGGCGCCATCCGCGTAACATGTGGGCCGGCGCGCAGTCAGCCCTGGTCCTGGCCTACAATTACGGCCCCGATAGCAACCCGCTCGAACTTCTGGATCATCCCGAGACCGCCAATATCAGCGTCTATGCCCGCGGCGACGACTACCACGACCTGATCAAGAAAAAGCTCAAACAGCTGGCGACCTGGATCGTCACCCAGACCAGCTGCGAGCTGAAGGTCTTCGTAGACACGGCGCCCCTGATGGAAAAACCACTCGCGCAACTGGCTGGGCTGGGCTGGCAGGGCAAGCACACCAACCTTGTGTCGCGCGAACTGGGCTCGTGGTTCTTTCTCGGTGTCATCCTGTTCGACCGTGTTTTTGAGACCGGCCAGCCCGAAGCCGACCATTGCGGTTCGTGTTCTGCCTGCCTGAGTGCCTGTCCAACCGACGCCTTCGTCGGGCCTTACCAGTTGGATGCCCGGCGCTGCCTGTCCTACCTGACCATCGAATTCAAGGGGCCGTGGCCGGAGTCCTTGCGTCATGCCATGGGTAACCGCATTTACGGCTGCGACGACTGCCTGGCAGCGTGCCCGTGGAACAAGTTCGCCTCAGCCGCCGCCGACATAAAGCTGCAGACCCGGCAAGGATTTGATAAGCTTTTGCTGTCAGACTTGGCGGTACTGAACGATGCCGCATTCCGCGCAGTGTTCAGCAAATCACCGATTAAGCGCATCGGACGTGCTGCATTTCTGAGAAACGTGCAGTATGCGATGGGTAATGCCGCAAAGCTTTCGGAAAATCCAGAATTGATTGCGGCCATCCGCGGCGGTCTGACCGATCCCGACCCGGTCATACGCGGTGCTGCCGTCTGGGCCATGCGTCAGGCGGTTGATGACAAAGAATTCCAGCAAATTGCTGAAAGGTTTCATAATTCTGAAGTCGACACGACGGTAAAACGTGAGTGGGAAGGCCGGTATGACTGAGGATTTGCCGGCGAAATTCACCCTGATCACGCTCAGCTACAACTCCGGAGTCCATACGGCACGCTGCCTCACCGCGCTGACCGCTTTGGGTGGGAATCCGGTCATAGTCCATGCCGACAATGGCTCGACCGACATCGATTTGGACGGCCTGGCGGTACAGTTCCCGAGGGTGCGACAGATTCGTAACGATCGGAATCTCGGCTTTGCCAAGGGTATGAATCAGGCTGCGGCAACGGCGACGACGCAATGGATCGGCTTTATCAATCCGGACGCCTTTGTTGATCGCGATTGGCTATGGGCGATGCAACACGTCATCGATGACCATCCAAATGTCAGGATTTTCACCTCCCTGCAGACCGATGCCGAGCACATGGACACGCTGGATGGAGCGGGTGATTCCATAACCTTTTTTGGATTTCCCTATCGGTCCGGTTTCGGCCATCCGGTGCCGGCAAATTTGGCGCCTGCCGAGGTCTTTGCCCCGTGCGGTGCCGCCATGCTGATACGCCGCGATCTGTTCGAGCGGCTTGGCGGGTTTGATGAACGCTTCTTCTGTTACTGCGAAGACGCCGACCTCGGCTTTCGTGCCCGTCTGGCTGGCGAGACGACGGTATTTGTACCAGACGCCAGGGTCGCCCATATCGGTTCGGCGTCGACCTCAGTCCGTTCGGACTTTGCCCTCTATCATGGCTACCGAAACCGGCTGTGGCTGTACGTCAAATCCATGCCCTTGGGCCTGTTGATCCTGACCCTGCCGTTCCATCTTGGTCTTACCCTGGTCGGGGCTGTGAAGGACACGTTCAAAGGCAAGGCCAGTATCGTCTGGGTCGCTATTTGGGAGGGTATTGTCGGCTTAGGACCAATCCTTCGCAGCCGCAAAATAATTCAGCATGAACGGCGCTTAAGCGCTTTACGTTTGGCCAAAAGCTTGACATGGAACCCGGTAAAAATCGCCACCCGCGCGATAGATCACCGGAGGCTGCTATGAACCCTGCTTTGGATGCGCTCAGAACCCAGGCTTTTGTCGACGGACCGGGCAAGATCATCGATCATTTCCGCAACGATCCCGACCGCCTCAGCCGCATGAGCCTCGAAATCGCCGGTCTTTATATCGACGTGTCGAAGCAAAGCTGGTCGAAGTCGGGTTTCGACCGCGCCATCGAGGCCTTCGAACAGTCGGGCCTCGACGGCGCCCGCGAAAAGATGTGGACCGGCCAGACTATCAACGTCTCCGAAGGCCGCGCGGTACTGCATGTCGCCTTGCGCGATTCCGACGATGAGAACCTGCGCCTGCGCGGGCCGGAGATCACCAGCGACGTCAAGACCGCCCGCGACGCCATGAAAAGCTATGCCGATGGCATCCGCGCCGGAGCCATCACAGGGTTTTCGGGCAAGCCGTTCAAGACGATTGTCCATATTGGCATCGGTGGTTCGGACCTGGGTCCGCGTCTGGTCTTCCAGGGCCTGACGCCATTGACGCCTCAGATCGACGTTCGTTTCGTTGCCAATGTCGACGGTTCGGAACTGGCCCTCGCCCTGGCGGGCTTAGATCCGGCGGAAACCCTGGTCATTGCGGTGTCGAAGACCTTCACCACCCAGGAAACCCTGGCCAACTTCCTGGCCGCGCGCGACTGGCTGGTCTCCGCACTGGGCGTCGAAGCAGCGCAAGCCCACATGGCCGCGGTCTCGGCAGCACCCGACAAGACCGGCGCTTACGGCATTGCCGGCGATCGCGTCTTCGGGTTCAAGGATTGGGTCGGCGGCCGCTATTCGTTGTGGTCGGCGGTGTCGCTGTCGCTGGTCATCGCGCTGGGTTACGATGTTTATGAGCGCCTTTTGGCCGGCGCCCACGCAATGGACCAGCATTTCCTGACCGCGCCGTTCCACCGTAATGCTCCGGTCCTTTTGGCGGCGGCACAGCTCTATAACCGTATCGGCCTGAACCGGCCGTCGCGCGCCGTCATTCCCTATGTCCACCGCCTGCGTCGTCTGGCGGCCTTCCTGCAGCAGTTGGAGATGGAGTCGAACGGCAAGCGTACTTCGCCGACCGGTGATATTCTCAGCACAGCAACCTGCCCGGTCGTGTTTGGTGACGAAGGCACCAATGCCCAGCACGCCTTCTTCCAGATGTTGCACCAGTCCGAGGACGTCGTGCCGCTGGAACTGATCGCGGTCGAAAAGAACGCCGAAGCGTCGGACGACATGCGCAAGAAGCTGCTGTCGAACGTCATCGCCCAGGGCGAGGCTTTCATGGTCGGCAAGTCGCTGGAGACGTCGGAAGCCGAGTGCCGCGCTTTGGGCTTCGATGCCGCCAAGACGGCCCAGATCGCGCCGCAGAAGGTGTGCCCGGGCAATAAGCCATCGACCCTGGTGTTAATCAACGAATTGACGCCCGAGACGCTGGGCGCGCTGCTGGCGCTGTATGAGCACAAGACCTTTGCCGAGGGCATTGTGCTTGGTCTAAACAGCTTCGACCAGTGGGGTGTGGAGTTGGGCAAGACCTTGGCCAGTGCTGTGTTGAAGGATTTTGCGGCTGAGGTGCCGGCTGAGCATGATCCTTCGACGGCGGCTTTGATTGCGCGGGTGAAGGGGTAGGGTTCGGAGTTTGGGGCCTAATACCAACCCGCGAAATTCTTGACACACCGCGGGTTGGCAAGGCCGACTGGCCGCCCGAGCTTTTGCGAGGAGCCATGCGGCGTTTGAGCTGAAAAAATGCGAATACCAAGAGTCATTCTTTATGAGGCTTGGTATAAGAGGACCCCTCCGTCTCGACTTGCTACGCCTTCGGCTTCGCTCGCTCGCCACCTCCCCATTGAAGGAATGGGGAGGAGAAGGAAGAAGATTCCAAGGCCGGCACAGTGACATAAAGTTCACTTGTGCGGTGAGGGGGGCGGTCCTACATCCTTTGGGGCAACAGAGGAGGGGAGCCGATGGCTCATTCGCGGCGCATGAACATTCAGGGTCTTCTGGCGGGCGCTGCGGCGGCTCTCGGATTGGGAACAGCTGCGCGGGCGCAGGCGACCGATTTTGAGGGCATATGGACGGGGCGGTTGACCGTGGGATCTGCCAGTCTGCGGTTGCGCCTGGTCATAGCCGGCAATACGGTCAAGCTGATCAGCCTGGACCAGGGCAGTGGCGAAATCCCCGCCAGCAAGGTCAAGATCGAAGGCAACCGCATCTCTGCCGAGTTCAAAGCCATCAAGGCCGATTACAATGGTGAGTTGAAAGGCGCCGACCATATCACCGGCACCTTCACTCAAGGCGCGCCCATACCGCTCGATTTCAATCGCGGTGAGGTTATCGAAGAGAGCTCGGCCGGTGTCGAGGCGCTGACGGCTGAGCGGTTGCAGGGCATTCGCAGTGGTGCAGGCACGCCGGCGATCGGCGCGGCCTGGCAGGGTAAGTCGTCAGGCCGCCTGGCCGACGGTTTGCGTATGGCCGGTGGCGCCAACGCGGTGACACCGGACGATCAGTGGCACTGGGGCTCGATCACCAAGTCGATGACCTCGACCCTGGTGGCGCGTTTGGTCGAAAACGGCGCTGTCAAGTGGGATACGACGGTCGGGGCGCTGCTGGGCGACAAGGCGGGGGCGTACAAGGATGCCAGCTTTCTGCACCTGCTGAGCCATCGCGCCGGGTTGCAGCCCAATATTCCGGATAGCCGGTTTAACGCCTATGCGCGGGATGGATTGGCGGACGCTCGGGTCGAACGGTTGGCTTATGCGGCGGAGGCTTTAACGGCCAAGCCGGTGGGACCTTTGGCGGGACAGATGGTCTACAGCAATAACGGTTATGTCGTCGCCGGCGCGATGATCGAGGCTGCGGCTGGCCGGAGTTGGGAGACGCTGATCCAGGATCATGTGTTCGAGCCGTTGGGTATCACTTCGGCCGGGTTCGGTGCGCCGGGCACGGCGGGTAAGGTCGATCAGCCTTTGGGGCATCTGGCGCAGGGCGCCAGTCGCATGCCGGCGCCGGTTGGGCCAGGGTTGTTGAACGATAATCCTGTGGTGCTGGGGCCAGCTGGACGGGTGCATATGTCGATGGGTGATATGCTGGTGTATCTGGCGGCGCATCGTGACCGGACAGAGTTTTTGAAGCCGGAGACCTGGGCCAAGTTGCATACGCCGCCGTTCGGGGGTGACTATGCTTTGGGCTGGGTGGTGCGGCCCGATGGTGCGATCTGGCATAATGGCTCGAACACCGTGTGGTATGGCGAGGTGTTGGTCGATGCGGCTGCCGGGGTCGTCTGTGCTGCCTGTGGCAATGATGCGGCGCCGCAGACCATGGCGGCGGTCGGTCAGGCGCTGATGGCGGCGCGGGCAGCGGCTCTGGTTTAAGTGGTCCGATTGGTTTAGGTTGACTTCAAACCGGTAGTGGCGGGTCGCCTTACGTGTACCCCTCCACCGCTTCGCGATCCCCCTCCCCACTTCGTGGAGAGGAAAAGCAAGGTTAGCTTTGACTGTGACGTGCTGTGATCAATGAGAGGAAGCCCGGTATGTCCAAGCCCGTCGTCGGTGGTGGTCCCAAGAAGGTCCTGTATGCCCTTCAGACGGCGACGAAGATCGGCCTGAAGTCCACCGCCAAGGCACTCACCGCCAAGAATACCTGCAAGGCCTGCGGGTTGGGCATGGGCGGGCAAAAGGGCGGCATGACCAACGAATCCGGCGACTTTCCGTCGGTGTGCAACAAGTCGATCCAGGCCCAGTCGACCGATATCCAGTCGGGAATCCCCATCGAGGTGCTGACCCACCCCTTAAGCGACCTGCGCGAACTGGACGGCCATGAGTTGGAGCATCTCGGGCGGCTGGCGACGCCGCTGTACAAGCCCGCCGGCGGCGACCGGTTCGAAGCCATCGACTGGGACGCGGCTTTGGACCTGGCGGGGACACAGATGCGGGCGACGGCGCCGGATCGCAGCTTTTTCTACAGCTCCGGCCGGTCGTCCAACGAGGCTGGTTTCGTCTTGCAACTGCTGGCGCGGGCCTGGGGCACCAACAATGTCAACAACTGCTCGTACTACTGCCATCAGGCCACAGGCGTGGGGCTGGGAACCACCATTGGGACCGGGACCTCAACCGTAGAGCTGGACGATCTCGACCGCTGCGATTTCATCTTCGTCATCGGCGCGAATCCGGCCTCGAACCATCCGCGCTTCATCCATAAACTGAAGGGTATTCGTGATCGGGGCGGCCAGGTGGTGATCATCAATCCCGCCAGGGAGGCTGGGCTGGTGCGTTTTGCCCTGCCGAAGAGCGTCAAATCCATGGTCACGGGCGGCGACTGGATCGCCTCTGATTACCTGCAGCCGCGCATCGGCTCGGACCTGGCCGTGATGAAGGGGCTGGCCAAGGCGGTATTGGTTGCGGCGGATGGCGATTTCATTGCCGCCCATACGATGGGGTTTGAGGCGTTCCTGGCCGATATTGAGGCGACGTCGTGGGACGAGATCGAAAGTCGGACCGGACTAGCGCGGACGGACCTGGAGCGAGTGGCGGGACTGTACGCAAAGGCCGGATCGGCCGTGTTTGCCTGGGGGATGGGGATTACCCACCACCTCAATGGCTGTGAAAATGTCGAATATATTGCCAATCTGGCGATGTTACGTGGTCAGATCGGTCGGCCGGGCGCCGGACTTCTGCCCTTGCGGGGACATTCCAATGTCCAGGGCATCGGCACGATAGGGGTAAAGCCGGTGCTGGCGCGCGAGGTCCTGGCGCGGATGGAGCAGGCGTTCGGCATCACGCTGCCGCAGGGCGGCGGGATGGACACCATGGCCTGCATGCAGGCGGCGCGGCGTGGTGAGATCGATGCCGCGGTCCTGATGGGCGGAAACCTGTTCGAAGCCAATCCCGACAGCGCCTTTGCCCTGGAAGCGATGGGGCGGATCAGGTTCAAGCTGTACCTGACCACGACCTTGAATCGCGGCCATGTCCACGGCATCGGCGACGGTGATGTACTGATCCTGCCGGTGACGGCCCGCGACGAGGAGTGGCAGCCGACAACGCAGGAATCGATGTTCAACTTCGTGCGGCTGTCGGATGGCGGCATTCATCGCTTCGATGGCGTGCGGCCGGAAAGCGATATCCTGTGCGACCTGGCGCAACGCCTGATGCCGGGATCGCCGATCGATTTCGTCGCGTTCAAGCAGCACCGCACTATCCGCGAAGCTATTGCCCGCATCGTTCCAGGTATGGAAGGTCTGGCGGACATCGATGTGGCGCGGCAAGAGTTCCATGTCCGTGGCCGGTTGATGCACACGCCACACTTCCATACCATCGACGGCAAGGGACGTTTCGTTGTCCGGTCCTTGCCGCCGGTCGAGGCGTCGCAGCTATTGCTGACCACGGTGCGCTCGGAAGGTCAGTTCAACACCATCATCTACGAGTACACGGACAGCTACCGCGGAGGTATGGACCGCCGGAGTGTCCTGTTGCACGCCGATGATCTCTCGGCGCGCGGACTGAAGGATGGTGACGTGGTGGCGCTTGAATCCGATCACGGACGCATGGACGATGTGACCGTCCGTGCCTTCGATGTCGCCCGCGGTTCGGTCATGGCCTATTATCCGGAAGCCAACATCCTGGTCGGCACAGCGGTCGATCCGCGCAGCAAGACGCCCGCGTTCAAAGCGACGCCGGTGCGGATCGTTTCATCGCTGAAGGCGGACGGCGAAGCCTCGTCTACTTCGCCTGAATGTCGAGAAGCTCGACCTTGAACACCAGGACGCTGTTGGCGGGGATTTCGCCATTGCCCATGTCGCGTTCGCCATAGCCCAGTTTCGAGGGCACATACAGCATATAGCTGTCGCCCTTGTGCATCAACGGGATACCGATCTGCCAGGCCTCGACCACGCGGTTCAGCGGGAAGCTTGCCGGCTGGTTGCGTGCATACGACGAGTCGAAGATCCGGCCATCGACAAGCTTGCCCTCGTAGTTGACGGTGACCGTGTCGGTGATCTTGGGCTGGGGCGCATTCGGGTTAGGGTTCGAAAGCACCTTGTACATCAGGCCCGACGGCAGAGTGACCACGCCTGGCTCCTTGGCGGTCTTGGCCAGGAAATCTTCGCCAGCCTTGGCGTACTTGGCCTGGGCGGCTTCCAACTCGGCCTGGTAAGCGGCCATTTCCTTTTCGACGACGCTTGCCTCCTTACGGTCGCAGCCGTTCAGAGTAAATGCCGCCAGGGCGCAGACAGTGATTAGGCGAATTTTCATTGGGCACCAATGGCGAAGAGGCGCACCCGGAAGATCAGGGTGCTGTTGGGCGGGATGTCGGGGCTGAGGTCGCGCTCGCCATAGGCCTGGGCCGGTGGGGCGTAGAGCAGGATCTCATCACCGACATGCATCTGCGGAATGGCCTGTTGCCAGGCCGGGATAAGCCGGCCCAAAGGGAAGTTGGCCGGCTTACCGCGTTCGAACGATGAGTCGAAGACGGCACCGTTGATCAGCTTGCCCTCGTAATGAATCGTGACATTGTCGGCGACGGTTGGCTGGGCGCCAGGCTTGGGCGAGCTGGAAATCACCCGATACATAACGCCCGACGGCAGAGTTACGACGCCCGGCTGCTTTGCGACGCCCGCCAGATAGGTCTGACCGGTCTTCAGGTTGTCTTGCGCTGGGGTGGCGGCGTGAACCGCACCGGTCGACAACAACAGGGCTGCAAGCGTTCCCCTAATCCATGCGTAGTGCATAGCCTGTGCTCCTCAAGGCTTCAGAAATTTCAAAGGCGTGGCGCGCGTCCTGGGTTTCGACCATGATGTCGAACTCAGCCCCCTTGGCCGGAACGTCCAGCACCAGGCGATTGTGCGCCACATCGACGATATTGCCCCCTTTGGCGGCGATGGTGTCCGCCATCAACGACAGCATGCCGGGGCGATCGTCGCCCAGTATGCGGTAAGTGACAAGTCGTTTTTCGCGGACCAACTCTCTTTGCAATACGCTGGCCAGCAGGCGCAGGTCTATATTGCCACCGCACAGGATGGTGCCGATGTTCTGATCCTTGAACCGCTCCGGAAAACGCATGATCGCGCCCAGACCGGCGGCACCGGCGCCTTCGGCAACAGTTTTTTCGACGTTGGCATAGGCAGCGATGCCGCGTTCGAAGTCGGCCTCGTCGATCACCATGACATCGTCGACATGGGGATTGGCCAGCTCGAAGCTCAGGTCGCCGACGTCCTTCACGGCTATCCCCTCGGCGATGGTAGATCCGCCCATGGGCACCGGCATATCACGCCGGCGGGCAGTAAAGGACGGGAACATGGCGGCTTCGACGCCGATGACCTTGATCCACGGCTTGATCGCTTTGGCGGCGATGGCCACGCCGGCGATCAGCCCGCCGCCACCGATCGGCACCAGCAATGTATCGAGTTCGGGCGCCTGTTGCAGCATCTCGATGGCGATCGTGCCCTGGCCTATGATAACGTCGCGGTCGTTGAACGGGTGGACATAGATGCCCTGGCGTTCTTCGCACAGGGTCTGGGCGGCGGCCGATGCTTCGTCGTAATTGGCGCCTTCGATGACGATATTGGCGCCGAAGCTCTGGGTCTTCTGGACCTTCACGAAGGGCGTGCCGACGGGCATGACAATAGTGGCAGGAATCCCCAGGCGCTGGGCGTGATAGGCCAGGCCCTGGCCGTGGTTGCCGGCCGACGCCGCGAAGACGCCGCGGGCGCGTTCGGAGTCAGTGAGGCTGAGGATCTTGTTGAGCGCGCCGCGTTCTTTGAACGCCGAGGTGAATTGCTGGTTCTCGGCCTTGACCCAGATCTTGCGATGGGTTGCGGCCGACAGCCGCTGCGAGAAGGTGCAGGGAGTCCGGACGATATGGCCTTCCAGCCGTTTCGCCGCTGCTTCGATGTCCTGAAAGGTCACGCTCATGGGGCTGGGCCTTACCGTGTTGAATGGGGAAAGTCCAATTGGGGCGCGGCAATATGTTATTTCATTTGAAACGATAATTTATACTTATGGGCATCTTAAGCATAATTTGGCGGAAATTTGGAACTTTTTACACATCTTGAACGTGGAAGGTTGAATTTTTGTGTAGAAAGCGCCTATTCATCCTAAGCAAGCACCTGTTGAGAGGACAAAAATGACGAAAAACTTCTTCTCCCCCGCTTCTCATGGGTTCGTGAGGATCGCCTGCGCCACGCCGAAGGTGCATATCGGTGATCCGCAGGCCAATCTGGCCGAGCATATCGACCTGATCAAGCGGGCGGAGCGCGATGGCGCCGATCTGATTGTGTTTCCTGAACTGAGCCTGACGGCATACGCGCTGGACGATCTGTTCCTGCAGGATGTGTTGCTGGACGCGGCCAAACAGGCCCTGGATGAATTGAGCAACCTGTCGGGTGCCTATCGCTCGACGATTGTCGCCGGAGTTCCGCTGCGGATCGACGGCGCGGTGTACAACTGCGCCGCTGTTATCCATCGCGGGCGATGTCTGGGTATCGTCCCCAAGGTTTTCCTGCCCAACTATCGGGAATATTACGAGAAGCGGTGGTTCGCTTCGGGCGCGGACCTGGGCGATCAGGGCGTTCGCGTTAACGGACATTATGCGTCTATTGGTCCGTATATGCGTTTCTACGCTAACGGTTTCGAAGATTTTGTCTTCGGGGTCGAGATTTGCGAAGACCTTTGGGCGCCGGATACGCCATCCACAAGGATGGCGATGCAGGGTGCGACCGTTATCGTCAATCTATCGGCGTCGCCGGTGGTTATCGGCAAGTCGCGGGCGCGCAAGCAGTTGTGCCAGGCGGCGTCGGAGCGGTTGATGTGCGCCTATGCCTATTCGGCGGCAGGACCTGGTGAGTCGACCACCGATCTGGCCTGGGATGGGCAGTCCCTCGTCTACGAGTTGGGCGTATTGGTCGCCGAGGGCGAACGTTTCCGTTCCGATACCCTGACCTATGCTGATGTCGATGTTGAACGTATCGCGCTCGACCGGTTGCGAAACGGCACGTTCCGCGACGCCGCCAAACTAAAGGAGGAACTGCTGTATCGTGGGACCTCGTTTGACTATGTACCCCACGTCCGGACGGATTTTTACCGGACCGTGGCGCGGTTCCCCTACGTGCCTGACGATGCGTCGCGGCTGGACGAAGACTGCTACGAGGCCTTCAATATCCAGGTCCATGGCCTGATGCAGCGCCTGACCTCGACAGGTGTTCAGAATGTCGTCATCGGCGTTTCGGGCGGGCTGGATTCGACCCATGCCCTGATCGTGGCATGCAAGGCTTTCGACCGGCTGGGAATACCGCGAGCGAATATCCACGGCTACACCATGCCGGGGTTCGGTACGACGACGGGCTCAAAGAACGATGCGTTGAAACTGATGAAGGCGCTGGGGATTTCCGCCGAGGAACTGGACATCCGCCCGGCGGCCAAGCGAATGCTGATGGATATCGACCACCCCTATGCCCAGGGCGAGAAGGTCTATGATATCGTCTTCGAAAACGTCCAGGCGGGCTTACGGACGGATTTCCTGTTCCGGTTGGCCGGCATCAAGAAGGGCTTTGTCATTGGGACGGGTGACCTGTCTGAACTGGCTCTGGGTTGGTGCACCTATGGCGTCGGCGACCACATGAGCCATTACAATGTCAACTGCGGCGCGCCCAAGACCCTGATCCAGCACTTGATCCGCTGGGCGGCCAGTCGCGAATTCGATGCGAAGACGGCGCGAATTTTGATGTCGGTGCTGACGCGCGAGATTTCGCCGGAACTGATCCCGGTCGAGGAGGGCCAGACTCAGAAGACCGAGGACAAGGTCGGGCCGTATGAGCTTCAGGATTTTAATCTCTATTACATCACGCGGTTTGGCTTGAAGCCGTCGAAGGTCGCCTTCCTGAGTTATCAGGCGTGGAAGGACAAGTACGAACTAACGACAATCAAGCATTGGCTGGAGGTATTTCTGTATCGCTTCTTCACGATCTCGCAGTTCAAGCGGTCGGCGGTTCCCAATGGTCCCAAGCTGATCTCGGGTGGGGCCTTGTCGCCGCGTGGGGATTGGCGAGCGCCTTCGGATGGCAACGCGAAAATTTGGCTGGAAGAGCTGGAGGAGAATGTGCCGGAGTAAGCGCTGTAAACCCCTCTCCCCGTTCTTCACGGGGAGAGGTTAGGGTGAGGGGCCCTTTCTGAAGGTTCCGCTGCGGCAGAACTTTCAGAAAAAAGCCCCTCACCCGATCGCGTTCACTTCGTTCCGCTCTCGTCCTCTCCCCGCAGGCGGGGAGAGGTAAGTAATTGTTTCACTTCACTCTTTTTGCGGTGCCGTTAAAGCTGCACGTTGCGCCGTGATAGACGGAGCAGGCTTCACTCTGCGTCACAGTCAGAACATCGCCGTTCTTCCGAATACGGAAGGTACAGGCGGCGCCGTCGTCTGGCGGTAAAGCAACCTCCAACTCACTCGCCGAAATCGCCTTGCTGGGCAGACCACCGTCAGCCAGGCCGATATCGCCGGTGCAGCCGTCTGCCTCACCCTCGATCAGCACCACCCGGTGCGTCGCGTCGATACGCACCATCAGGTCACCAGCGTACCTGCCAAGCCAGGTGTCGGTCACCGGCGGCGGGGCCGAGGCCGCCGGATCTTCCGGCGCCTCGAGTTTGGGTGAACAGGCGGCCAGGGCCAGCACCAGGATCAGGGCGCGTTTCATGTTTTCAGCTTCTCCGCCAGCAGTTTGGCTTCGGCAGCACGACTCGAGCCCGTCCGCCAGATGACAACAATATCGCGGAAAGCATGGTCCGATTTCAAGGGCCTGATCGTGACGTTTTCCGCCGGTACCATGCCGGAGTCGACCGCCATGGCCGGCAGCAGCGAGAGGCCCAGACCTGACCCCACCATCTGGACCAGCGTGTTCAGCGAGGTTGCGGCAAAGCCGCCGCCGGCATAAGCCGACAGCGATTCGTTGGCGCCGGACGCGCCGGTCCAGGAACAGGCGGCCATGGCGTGGTCGCGCAGGCAGTGGCCGTCTTCCAGCAGGATCAGTTCTTCGTTCTTCAGGGCCTCCGGGGTGATGCTGGTCTCGCGGGACAGGCGGTGGTCGTGCGGCATGGCAGCGACAATCTCGTCGCGGGCGACAAAAACGTGGTCCAAGCCGGTCAGGTCGTAGGGTAGGGCAATCACCGCGGCATCGAGGGCGCCGGTCTTCAGCGCCGCGATCAGACGGGCGGTCTGGTCTTCGCGTAAGAACAGGCGAAGATCGGGAAACTCGGTGCGCAGCCGCACCAGAGCTTTGGGCAACAAAAAGGGCGCGATGGTCGGGATAACCCCCAGCCGGAACCGCCCGGTCAGGGGTTTATCGGCGCCATGGGTGGCTTCGACCAGGTCTTCCGCGCGTGCCAGGATATCTTCGGCGCGTTTCAGGGTCTCCTCGCCGATGGCGGTCAGGATGACCTGGCCGCGGGCGCGGTCGACCAGGCGGGCGCCGAGGATCTTTTCCAGTTCGGCAATGCCCGAGGACAGGGCCGGTTGCGAGACATAGGCCTTTTCAGCCGCCGCCATGAAGCTTTTGTGTTCGGCCAGCAGTTTCAGATATTGCAACTGGCGCAGGGTAGGCAGGATATGCAAGGGACTATTCTCCGTTGCCCTTGAATATGGCCTACTGGTCTATAAATTCAACTTATTCGTTGGCGGCAAACATCAAGTGGAATTTATCGATGGTGAGTGAAACCCTCTACAACCTTATCCCCGCCTATGGCCAGGACCTGATCCGCAACATGACCGTGCTGCTGGAGGAAACGATCCTGACCGAGCAGCAGCGATGGGGGATGTTTCTGTCGGGCGCCCATGCCATTGGCGTCGGTGAGGTCATCCGCCAGATTGAAGCTGCTGCGCCGTTGTCGGCTGAGGCGATTACGGCGGCCAAGGCGGCGTCAGCCATCATGGGCATGAACAACGTCTATTATCGCGCGTTGCACCTGATGCATAACCGGGAATATGCCGATCTGCGGTCGGGCCTGCGTATGAATATCCTAACGAATCCAGGCGTCGACAAGGTCGATTTCGAGCTGTGGTGTCTGGGGGTTTCGGCGATCAATGGCTGTGGTCTGTGCCTGGACAGCCACGAAAAAGTGTTGCGCAGTCACGGAGTGACGGCCGAGCAGGTTCAGGCAGCGCTGCGGATTGCGGCAACGGTGAATGCCGTTAGTGCAGTGGTGCGGGCGGAAAGTAACTATAAGTAAAATCTATAATAAAATAAAATAAAATAAACTTGCCTTATTGCTTCTCCTGGGCGATTTTCCCCCCACCACACTTCACTCAATAGGAGAAAGCCCATGGGCCTCATCAACACCACCATCAAGCCGTTCAAGGCAACCGGCTTCAAGCAAGGCAAGTTCATCGACGTCACCGACGCCGACGTAAAGGGTAAGTGGTCGATCTTTTTCTTCTACCCAGCCGACTTCACCTTCGTGTGCCCGACCGAGCTGGAAGACCTGGCCGACAACTACGAAGCCCTGCAAGGCATGAACGTCGAAGTCTACAGCGTTTCGACCGACACCCACTTCTCGCACAAGGCGTGGCACGATACTTCGCCGGCCATCGGCAAGATCAAGTACACCATGCTGGGCGATCCGTCGGGTCAGATCACCAACAACTTCGACGTCATGCGCGAAGGTATCGGTCTGGCCGACCGCGGCACTTTCCTGGTCGATCCGGACGGCGTCATCCAGTTCTGCGAAGTCACTGCCGAAGGTATCGGCCGTAACGCGTCGGAACTGCTGCGCAAGGTCAAGGCGGCCCAGTATGTCGCTTCGCACCCCGGCGAAGTCTGCCCGGCCAAGTGGGAAGAGGGTGAAAAGACACTGGCTCCGTCGCTCGACCTGGTTGGAAAAATTTAAGAGTAGCTGGAAAGTGGACCCCTCCGTCGCGGACTTCGCCTTTGGCCTTCGGCGAGCGCCGCGCCACCTCCCCATCAAGATGGGGAGGAGAAGGAAAGTTAGTTTCTCCTTCTTTCTCCTCCCTACCGAAGGTGGGGAGGGGGACCGCGAAGCGGTGGAGGGGTCCTCTTTCTACCCGATCTCATTCTCCTGATCTCCAGTTTGCGAACTGGAAATCTGGACAATGAATTTTCCCCTGACATTGGAGAACTACCATGCTGGACGCTGGTCTTAAGGCGCAGTTGAAGGGCTATCTGGAAAACCTTCGCACCCCGATCGAACTGATTGCCCATACCGATGGCGGCGCGAAGTCGCGCGAACTGGTTGAATTGCTCGAGGACATCATCGCGGCCTCCGACAAGGTCTCGCTGAGCGTCCATCAGGGCGGCGAAGGCGTGCGCGTGCCGTCGTTCGATATCGTTCGTCCGGGTTCGGATGTAGGCGTGACCTTTGCCGGTCTGCCGATGGGCCATGAGTTCACATCGCTGGTTTTGGCGCTGTTGCAGGTGGGCGGTCACCCGCCGCGGGTCGAGGCCGATGTCATCGAGCAGATCAAGGCCCTGGAGATTGAAGGCGAACTGCACTTTGAGACCTATTTCTCGCTGTCGTGCCAGAACTGCCCGGACGTCGTCCAGGCGCTGAACCTGATGAGCGTGTTGAATCCGAAGATTAAGCACACTGCCATCGACGGTGCCCTGTTCAAGGACGAGGTCGAACAACGCCAGGTCATGGCGGTGCCGAGTGTCATCCTCAACGGCGAGGTCTTCGCCCAGGGCCGCATGGGGGTAGAAGAAATTCTGGCCAAAATCGACACTGGCGCGCAGTCGCGCGAAGCCGCCAAGATCAACGCCAAACCGGCGTATGATGTACTGGTGGTTGGCGGTGGTCCGGCCGGTGCTTCGGCTGCCGTCTATGCCGCACGCAAGGGCATTCGCACCGGCGTGCTGGCCGAGCGCTTCGGCGGTCAGGTGCTCGACACGATGGGGATCGAGAACTTCATCTCCGTGCCGCATACCGAAGGTCCAAAGCTGGTGACGGCGCTGGAACAGCACGTCAAGGATTACGACGTCGACGTAATGAACCTGCAGAAAGCGGTGGCCCTTGTGCCGGCGGCAACGCCCGACGGTCTCCACGAGATCAGACTGGAGAATGGCGCAACGGTTCGGGCGCGGACTCTGGTTCTTTCAACAGGCGCACGCTGGCGGAATATGGGTGTGCCGGGTGAGACGGAGTATCGCAACAAGGGTGTGGCCTATTGCCCGCACTGCGACGGTCCGTTGTTCAAGGGCAAGCGCGTCTCGGTGATCGGCGGCGGCAACTCCGGCGTCGAGGCTGCGATCGACCTGGCTGGTCTGGCCTCGCATGTGACCTTACTGGAGTTCGCGGCGGAATTGCGAGCGGATGCAGTGCTGCAACGCAAGCTGTACAGCCTGCCGAACGTGACGGTTTTGACCAATGCCCAGACGACGCAAGTCAAGGGTGACGGTTCGAAGGTGGTCGGTTTGAGCTACAAAGACCGCATCCAGGACGTGGTACATGATATCGAGCTGGAAGGCATCTTCGTCCAGATCGGGCTTGTTCCGAATACGGAATGGCTGAAAGGAACAGTCGAGTTGTCCAAGCATGGCGAGATCGAAATCAATGCCCGCGGTGAAACCTCTATTCCGGGCGTGTTCGCGGCCGGTGACGTCACGACCGTACCGTACAAACAGATTGTCATTGCCATGGGTGAAGGGTCAAAAGCCGCTCTGTCGGCGTTTGATCACTTGATCCGGATTCCCGCCGTGACCGGCATTGCCGCGTAGAAAGAAATACCAGGAAGCGCAGCCTCCTGGTATTTCCTTCTTACGGGTTTGTCACCTCGTAGCCTTTCGCCCTTAGCCGATCGAGCGCCGCACCTTTGCGTAAGACAACTGCCAACGGAAACACGGCGACCGACTTGCCCGGTTTCTTCAGCGCTTTTTCCACGGCCGCAACGCTATCATTGACGCTGCGCTCCATCAGGGCTGAGCCCTTCGACGATCCACTCAGGCAGCGCGCCATGGCGGAGGCGGGATAGTTGGCCCGGACGGTCGCCAGATCGCCGACGGCCCAGGCCGCGGCCGCTTTTCCCGAACGGTCCATGATAAAGTCGATATCGTCGAGCGTGGCCGTGACGCAGACCTCGGTCGCCTGCGGCGTCATGGCGTTGATGTCCTTTACGATGGTACCCATGTCGTAGCTGGCCGCTGCTCTGACCGGAACGCCGGCCTGCCGGGCCAGCCGTTTGACGGTGCTGCCGGGCTCATCGTCGCTGAGGCCACGCTTCTGCATCACTTCCCGGCGCAGCCGCACCACGGCCCAAACCGGCTTATCCTTGGCGAAATCGCGGATCGAGACGCCGGAACGGCGGGCGGAGGCTTCGTAACGGCCGTAGATCTCCGGCGACAGCGCCTGCGCCAGTTTCTTGCCGTCCGGCAGACCTTTGCGGAACATCAGGCTGGTCATGTCGCCGGCGCCGGCATGGCTGGTCGCCGGCGTGATCAGGACATTGGAGCCGCGCAGGGCGTTTTCGATCCGTTTGGTGTTCCAGCGCTGTTTCTTCGGGAAGACTGGCAGAATACCCACGATGATTACCTGGGAGTCGTCGTCACTGACCCGCCACATGGCCGGTGCCACGACCATGGGGCGGGCTTTGATAATGACTTCCGGCCAGTCTTCGACCTGAGCGTCGACTTCTGCGGCGGCGTGCAGCGGCAGGCCTGCCAAGCATAGTATCAGGAACAGACGGCGGAACATGGCGGACTCGAGCAGATGGGAGGGCTTACGCTACAGAGGGAGTGTGACGCTTTTGTGAGATCAGGCCGATCGCGCCGAAGCGACGGCTGAGTCGATGGACTCAAAAGTCAGCGGCCCGCCCCAAAAGGCCTCGATCAGCATCGACTGAGATTTGGGCGCGCCCGTCGTCAGGAAGCTCCGTGCCCCCGATGATCCGAGATCATATTGCGGATGGCGCTCGACATAATCGCCCAGGGCCTTGGCGACTGAGGGAGGCTGATGGATGATCGGCGTACCGTCCGGAAGATGCTGACGGAACAGGTCGGCGACCAGTTCATAGTGGGTGCAGCCCAAGATAGCCCGGTCGGGGTACCGCCCGATGCGGATACGCAAGGACTCGACGTGGCCCTTGATCTTGGCCGACAAGGCGTCACGATCTGCGCCGTGTTCGATCATGTCGGCCAGACCGGAACAGGCTTCGGTGAAGACGGCAAGGTCCTGGCTGCGTTTGTCGATTTCGATTTCGTAGACCCGCGAGCGTGCCGTCGCCACCGTGGCAAATACGCCCACGACGTCCAGTTTCTCGATCTTGGGTCCGCGACGTTCCGCCTCGTGCTCCCATGGCAAACCAGTGGCGGCTTCTATGGTTGGCACGATGATGCCCAGGACATTGACCGGCCGCTTGCAGGTCTTGCGAAAGCCTGACAGCCAGGTTTGCTGCAAACGGCGCAACGCGACGGCGGAGGCGGTATTGCACGCCAGGACGACCAGAGAGGCGCCGGCTTCGAACAGAGTTTCGCAGCCCTGACGTGTCAGTTCGACGATCTCTTCACCGGAACGGTCGCCGTAAGGGGTATGCTTCTGGTCGGCGAGGTAGACGAAGTCCGCCTGGGGCAGCCGATTGACCAGGGCGTGGTGAATGCTTAAGCCGCCAACGCCCGAGTCGAACACGCCCATCGCCATGAAACTCTTTCCCTTCCAATCGCTTGCCGGTTGGCAAGCGCGCCATATAACGTTCTTTGGGCGCCCGAGCTTGTGCGAGGAGCCTCGCGGCGCTTAAGCCCTAAGACGTTACAAAAACTTAATTTGGCCATAACGATGGCCACTTATAGGGTCATCGCATACGCCTTTTGCAACCGGCCGTAAACGGGGTTTTGCAGTCGGTTTTCACGGAGTTTTTCATGTCCGAACCTAACATCGATCGTCGAACCACACTGGGTCTGATGGCCGCGACGGTACTGTCTTCGGCCGCCGCGCCAGTATGGGCGCAAGATGGCACGGCCCTTAGTCTGACCGGCGAGTGGACCGGTCCTTATGGCGGGGTCCCGCCATTCGACAATGTCGATATCAACCAGTTCGAAGCCGCCTATAACGCTGCCATGGCATCGCAGCGCCGGGAAATTGCCGTGATCGTCAAGAATCCGGAACCGGCGACCTTCGACAATACCATCCTGCCCTATGAGCGGTCGGGCAAGGCGCTGGGCAGGGTCGGAACAATCTACGGCATCTGGAACGGCAATCTGGCGACGCCGGAATTGCAGGCCATGGGCAAGACCATCCAGCCCAAGCTGGCGGCGTTTTCCGACGAGATCATCCAGGACCCCAAGCTGTTCGAACGCATCAAGTCGGTGTGGGACAACAAGGCGAAGTTCAATCTGACACCGGAGCAGGATCGTCTGTTGTGGCAGTATTACACGAACTTCGTCCGGGCCGGTGCAGCTCTGTCGCCCAAGGCCAAGACGCGGGTGGCAGCGATCAACAAGGAACTGTCGCTGCTGTTCAAGACCTTCTCGGACAATCTGCTGCATGATGAGGAGCAGGTCCTGGTGGTGTCCGAGGCCGAACTGGCGGGCCTGCCGGACGGTTTGAAGGCGTCGATGAAGCTGCCTGGGGGCGGTTACGGCATCGCCAATACGCGCTCGGCGATGGAGCCGGTGACGACCTTCTGCACTAACCGGGCAGTGCGCGAAAAGGTATGGCGGGCCTATGTCAATCGCGGCGACAATGGCGATCAGTGGGACAACAACGCCATTATCTCCAAGATCCTGAAGCTGCGTTTCGAGCGGGCGCAATTGCGCGGCTATGAGACACACGCCCATTGGCGGCTGGAAAACGCCATGGCCAAGACGCCGGCCAATGCCATGGCGCTGATGGAGGCGGTGTGGGGGCCGGCCGTGGCCCGCGTCAGGGAAGAGGTCGCCGATATGCAGGCGGTGGCCGATAAGGAAGGGGCCGGGATAACCATCGAGCCGTGGGACTACCGCTTCTATGCCGAGAAGGTGCGTAAAGAGCGCTATGATCTCGATGAAAATGAGGTCAAGCCGTACCTGCAAATGGAAAAACTGCGCGACGGCATGATCTGGGCTGCCGGTCAGATCTACGGTTTCGAGTTTCTGCCGGTAAGCGATGTGCCGGTGTTCCACGAAGATGTGAAGGTATGGAAGGTCAGCAAGGCCGGTGCCCCGGTCGGGTTGTTCTATTTCGACCCCTATGCGCGCAAGGGCAAGCGGTCGGGCGCGTGGATGAACGCCTATCGCTCGCAGCAGCGGATGGACGGGAAAGAGATCCTGACGCTGGTGTCGAACAATTCCAACTTCATCAAGGCGGCGCCGGGTGAGCCGATTCTGATTTCCTGGGATGACGCATCGACTCTGTTCCATGAATTCGGCCATGCCATTCATGGCCTGTCGTCGAACGTGACCTATCCATCGTTGGCGGGGACCAATGTGGCGCGCGACTATGTCGAGTTTCCGTCGCAGCTCAACGAACATTGGTTGTCGACCAAGGAGGTGCTGAGCCGGTTCGCGCTGCATTATGAGACGGGTGAGCCGATGCCGGCGTCTCTGCTGGCCAAGATCGAAAAGGCCGACACGTTCAATCAGGGTTTCTCGACAGTCGAATATCTGGCGTCGGCGCTTATTGATATGAAGCTGCACCTGGCCGGTGGGGCGGATATCGATGCGGATGCTTTCGAGCGTGAAGAACTGACGAAGCTGGGCATGCCGAAGGAGATTGTCATGCGCCACCGCACGCCGCAGTTCGGGCATGTCTTCTCATCGGACGGCTATTCGGCGGGCTATTATAGCTATCTGTGGTCGGACACCTTGACGGCTGATTGCGCTGAAGCGTTCACCGAGGCCGGCGGGTTCTACGATAAGGCGGTGGCAGATCGGTTGCAGGCGCATGTGCTGAGCGTTGGGAATACGGTCGATCCGGCGGACGGATATCGCGCGTTCCGCGGACGCGATCCGAATCGGGATGCGCTGATGCGTAAGAGAGGGTTTCCTGTAAAATAATGGGGTGAGGAGCGCCGCTTTACCCTCTTCGGGCAAAGCGGATGAGATTGACCCTGTGGGTCGATTTCCGCGACGGGCAGGGTTCCGCTACCCAACCTCTTTTCTTCTTCCTTTCCCGACCTCGCCTCTCTTGGGGCGAAGATCAGGAAAGGAAAGAGGGAAGACTTGGGGCCCCAAACCCCAAACCCCGTTCAGTTCTGGCTGGATGCCCGCGCTTTCGCGATCTCCGCCGCCAACGCATCATTGTAGGCTTCCAACTGTCCGGCGGGCGCAAAGGCGGCCCAGTCGGGATGGTTCAGCCGTCCAATAAAGCGGCCCGTGCAGGGAATCCGATAGTCGTTCAGGTAAAGCACCGGGTTCAGTGCCGCCTTACGGTCATCGCCGGCCTGAAGCGCCGCGCGGGCCTTGTCGAGATTGCTGCCGATCGCCATGCTCTGATTCTTTACCCCTTTTTCAACTTCCTTTTTGATGTTGGCAAAGGGGTTGAACAAGGGCGCCATCGGCAGGCCCGCCGGCTTGAATGACAGATCCCCAAGATAGGCGACGTCACCATCGCGGACTTCGAAGGTCACGGTGCCCAGGCAGAAATTGACCGTTTCTACGCTTTCGAGGGCGTATTGGCCGGCCGGGATGACAAAGGTGCTGTAACGCGGCGTATCAACCGGGCCCTTCAGGGTTGGGTCCTTGATACCGCGGCCGGTGGCAAAAGGCTGACACTACAAAGGAGGGCGCCGGCTGGACCAGAGAGTTGAAGGTTCCGGAGGTGGTCACCCGCCGGAAGACGAAAACGCCGTTTCCAATCAGGGCTTTGTCGGCCAGTCGCGCCGACACGACGACAACCGCCATGCCCGGCGCGGGCCGAGCCTGCTCTCCCGGTGCCAGTCGGGTGATGGGCTGGGGCGGCAGTGGCCCGAAATCCGCCACCGCTTTTGCCGTCACCGCCGGCATGGGGTAAACGGTCGGCTGTAAAGTCGCATCGTAATAGTTGCTGAAGCCCGTATCCTTTGACGGTTTGCCGGCCAACGGCGTGGCAGCAGAGACATAATCGGCAAAGCCGGCATCTGGCAGGGCGTGCAGTTTCGCCAGTCCTGCGGCGTCCAGCCGATAGTGCTGATAACCCAGAGAGGTCATGCAATCGCGATGTTCCGTAACGGTAAGGCCCCGGGCATAGCTCGCGTCCTGCGCCGCGATGATGCCCTTGCCGATGCCGGCGCCAATTGCACCGGCCACCGGGTCACTGGTGTGAACATAGACGTTGGGCGTTGGCGTCGGGGCGGTTCGAACCTGATAGACCCGGCCGGCTTCGAACTTGCAGACCGCGAGATCGGCCTCGATGCGCCGCTGTTCGACGCCCGGCCGGGCAAAGAAACCGTCCTTGTCGATCCACGGTGCCGTATTGTCTTGCGCCTGGGTCGCTGTTGTCACGCCGGTAAGCGCCAGGATGGCTAAAATCAGTTTTGCTTTCATGTTGCTGCCCCCGCAAGCTGCCTGCAGATCAGGCTTTTGCAAATCCATAGACAATTTTCAGGTCAACGCCTACATTTAACAGCGATTTGGTCTATATAACGCCTTATGAGCCGCCCGTTCCTCAAGATGAACGGCCTCGGTAACGATTTTCTCGTCGTCGATGCCCGCGAAACCGCCTTCCAGCCCGCCCCGGACCAGATTCGGGCGTGGAGCAACCGCGTCTCCGGCATCGGCTTCGACCAGCTCATCGCCATCGAGGGCTCCCGCGACGGTGACGCTTTCATGCGTGTGTGGAACGCCGACGGCGGCGGCGTCGAAACCTGTGGCAACGCCTTGCGCTGCGTCGCCTGGTATCTCAACCGTGACGCCAGCGATAAAACCTTGAAAATCGACACCCTGGGCGGCCCCACCAAAGCCCGCGTCCTGCGCGCTGACGCCAGGACCGGCACGGCCAGTGTCGACATGGGCAAGCCCGGCCTCGACTGGCGCGACATTCCCCTCTCCGAAGAGATGAACACCGCCAGGCTGGAACTGAAAGTCGGACCCTATGACGCGCCGCTTTATCACACGCCCGTCGCCGTCAGCATGGGCAACCCCCACTGCGTCTTTTTCGTCGACGATATCGCTACCGTCGATGTCAAGGCCACAGGCAGCCTGATCGAACACCATCCGCTCTTTCCGGAAAGCGTCAACGTCGAATTCGCCCAGGTCCTCGACAAGGACAACATTCGCATGCGTGTGTGGGAACGCGGCGCCGGCATCACCCAGGCCTGTGGCACCGGCGCCTGCGCTACCCTGGTGGCTGCCGTCCGCCGCGGCCTGACCGGCCGCTCCGCCACCGTCCATATGGACGGGGGCCCGCTGCACATCGTCTGGGCTGAGAACGAAAACCCCCTCCTGGGGCATGTCATCATGACCGGCCCGGTCGAAGTCGAGTTCGAGGGCACGCTTTGACCGGCAAGGATGCGTCCGTTGAGGTAGTCACTTTTGGCTGCCGGCTGAATTCTTACGAGAGCGAGGTCATCCGCAAAACGGCCGCCGACGATGGGCTGTCCGGCGCTATCATCTTCAACACCTGCGCGGTGACCGGCGAAGCCGTTCGCCAGGCGCGCCAGGCTATCCGCCGGGCGCGCAAGGAAAACCCGGACAAGCGACTGATCGTTACGGGCTGCGCCGCTCAGACCGATCCTGACACCTTCGCCAATATGTCGGAAGTCGACTACGTCATCGGCAATGCCGACAAGCAAAAGTCTGGCGCCTACCGCTTGACGGCCGACAGCGCCAGAGTTGTCGTCAACGACGTGTTCAGCGTCCGCGAAACCGCTGGCCACCTGATTGACGGTTTGAAGGACCGCGCCCGCGCCTTTGTCGAGGTCCAGAACGGCTGCGACCATCGTTGCACCTTCTGTATTATCCCCTACGGGCGTGGCAATTCACGCTCGGCCGCTGCCGGAGACGTCGTCGCCCAGACCCAGCGCCTGGTCGCCGAAGGCTATAATGAAATCGTCCTGACCGGCGTCGACCTGACCTCCTGGGGCAACGACCTCCCGGGTCAACCGCAACTGGGCCACCTCGTCACCCGTATCCTCAAGCTTGTTCCCGATCTCAAGCGCCTGCGCCTGTCGTCGATCGATGCTGCTGAAATCGATGATGCGCTGTTGCGCGCTTTTGCTGAGGAAGAACGCCTGGCGCCCTATCTTCACCTCAGCCTTCAGCATGGTGACGATTTGATCCTGAAGCGGATGAAACGTCGCCATTTGCGTGGCGACGCCGTTGCCCTGGTCGAAAAGGTCCGGAGTATTCGCCCGGACATCGCCTTCGGCGCTGATATGATCGCGGGCTTCCCGACAGAAACCGAAGCGCATTTCGACAATGCCGTATCGCTGGTCGATGCCTGCGGCCTGTCCTATGTCCACGTTTTTCCGTACTCGCCGCGGCCGCAGACGCCCGCCGCCAAAATGCCGCAACTGTCGCGCCAGCTGATCAAGGAGCGCGCCGCCCGCTTGCGCGCCAAGGCCCTTGAAGCCCTGCACAGCCATCTGGCCCGTCAGGCCGGCCGAACCCTGTCGTGCGTCATCGAAAAGCCCGGCTTTGCCCGCGCCGCCGACTTCACCGAGGTGGTCTTCGCGGGGGAGGCTATGGTCGGCGGGATCAGCGATATAGCCATTACGGGCCATGACGGCAAACATGCTATTGGCGCACTTGTTTAATTTAGACGCGCATCTTTATCCAGGAACGGGGGGGCGCCCGTGCGGTGCGTCACGCTTTTTGGGATGCGCTTTGGTCCAAAACACGGTACGGCAGTCGGCATGACGCAGGACAAGAAAAAAGGCTGGTTCGAACGCCTGACCCATGGGTTGTCGCGGACCTCGCAGAACCTGACCGAACAGGTCACCCAGGTGTTTTCCCAGAAGGAGTCGCTGAGTGACGCCGATCTGGAAGCGCTGGAAGATCTGCTGATCGAGAGTGATCTGGGGCCGCAGATTTCCGCCAATATCTCGGCCAAGATGGCCCAGGCCAAGTTTTCATCCAGCAAGGATTCGACGGCAGTTCGTGAGGCCCTGGCCAGTGCCCTGGCGGAAGAACTGGTCAATCATGAGGGCGTTTTCGAACCCTTGGGCGGCCCCAAGCCGTACATCGTGCTGTTTGTCGGGGTGAACGGATCGGGCAAGACCACGACGCTCGGCAAGATCGCCGCCTCACTGACCGCCAAGGGCGCCAAGGTACTGATCGTCGCCGGCGATACCTTCCGGGCGGCGGCCGTGGAGCAGCTCAAAGTGTGGTCCGAGCGTGCCAGGGCTGACTTTATGGGCCGCAAGACCGGCGCCGATGCGGCCGGGCTGGCCTATGACTCGGTGGTGAAGGCCAAGGAAGAGGGCTACGACGTCGTCCTGATCGATACCGCCGGCCGGTTGCAGAACAAGCAGGCGCTGATGGATGAACTGTTGAAGATCGTCCGTGTCATCAAGCGCGTCGATCCGGAGGCGCCGCATGAGACCCTGCTGGTGCTCGACGCCACGGTGGGACGCAACGCACTGAGCCAGGAACAGATTTTTGGCCGTCAGGCGTTTGTCTCGGGTCTGGTGATGACGAAGCTGGATGGCACGGCGCGCGGCGGCATTCTAATCCCCATCGCCAAGGCCTCCGACGCGCCGATCAAGCTGATCGGGGTGGGAGAGGATATCGAAGACTTGCAGGCCTTTAAGGCCCGTGATTTTGCCCGCTCGATGGTGGGCCTGGAGCCACAAGCATGACGCAAGACCCCAAACCCCTCGAGACCGCACTGAAGGCTGATCCGGAACTGGCGTTGAAGCCCACTGAGAAGAAACAGAACTGGATCAAGATCGGCGTCGACTATGGGCCCTTGATTGCTTTTGGTTGCACTTTCTTCGTCGTCAAGATGTTGAAGCTGGCGGCGGATCCCCTGCCGTTGGTCTATGCGTCAGCCGTATTGGCCATAGGCTCAGTTATTGCCCTGATCGTGGGGTTTGTCGCGGAAAAGCGTCTTGCCTGGATCCCGCTGTCGGCGGCGGCCATTGGGATTCCCTTCGCTATCCTTACGGTGGTGTTCAAGGACCCGATGTTCGTCAAGGTCAAGATGACCATCGTCAATGTTCTGATAGCCAGCGTCCTGCTCGGCGGTCTGGCGCTAAAAAAGCAACCTCTGAAGGCTCTGGTGGGTGAGGCATTGAAGCTGAAGGATGACGCCTGGCCAAAGCTTACCTTGTATTACGCCCTGTTTTATCTGGCCATGGCCGGCGTGAACGAAGCAATTTGGCGGACCCAGACCGACAGCGTCTGGACGACGTGGAAGCTGTTCTCACTGATCGGGGGGCCGATCCTCTTCTCCCTCGCGCTCTTCCCTTTCCTGATGAAAAATATGATCCAGCCCGATGAGAAGGCGTCGGATAACTGACAAACTGTTCCGCGTACGGAGCTTTGTCTCAAATCTGCCACATAGTTGTGAGAAAACGTCAGGACACAATTCAGCACGAGGATGTTGCATGAAGAAGTCCAAGCATACCGAAGCGCCGGTGTCGAAGTCGACGCTCGAAGGCTCACCCGCACATCTTCTTCACCGGGTTTTGCAGATCGCTCTCGACATATATAACGAGACGGCGGGTGAAGGTGCCCTGACGCAGCGCCAATATGCCGTTCTGACGGCTCTGGACGGCAGCGAGGGCTTGTCCCAGACCGACCTTGTCAAAATCACCGGCATCGACCGCTCCACCCTGGCCGACCTGGTGGCGCGGATGATCACCAAGGAACTGCTGGTGCGTGAGCGCTCTGCAACCGATGCCCGTGCTAATCTGGTGCAACTGGCTCCGGCCGGCAAAACGGCGCTGGACGATATGCAACCGCGTGTTCTGTTGGCGGACGAAAAGATCCTCAGTCTCCTGTCACCACCCAAGCGCGACAGTTTCGTCAAGCTGCTGCGTAAGATCACCTCGGCGCGCGAGGCCGAGTTGTCGGGCGAAGCTCCGGTCAGCAAGGACAAGCCTGAAAAAAAGCTCGAAAAGAAAAAGAAAAAGCACAAGCTCAGCGCCAAGAAGCTCAAAAAGCTGCCAATGCCGCTACTATCGGATGGTGCGTCCGAAGCCGTCGCCGGCGAAGACTTGGTTCATGCTCCCGTGACGGAGCAGGTTTAGATTGCATCCCGACAAGTGTGACGCACTTTTCGGATCATGATGCGCGACAAAACAAGAAATTAGAGCGGTTTTTTGATTCCGTCAAAACGCCTTCAGCTCTATATCACGATGTTCAGATAAGACCCTGGCCGCTTGGGCGGCTGGGTGCCGTCCTGGTCCGTTGCCGCGGGAGCCGCGTTTATGTGCGGCGTCGCCCTGGCAACCTCGGCCGCTGTATAGGTTGCCGGCGTGATCTTTGCTTGGGTGACCTGCTGAAAGAAGGCCTTCTGCGCCTGCAAGGCCGTGGTGAAGGCGCCGCCTTGCGCAGGTGTCTGGGCAGCCGGTTGCGCCGCCGGACGGGCTTGGGTGGCCTGAGGGTTCAGCATCTGGGCAAGGGAAGGGCGAATCGGAGTCGTCATGACTGCGATCTTAGGTAAATCAGGTAGCTATTTGGTTAACGGCAATTAAGATCGGTTAATTCATAAGGCAAGCCCGCGTCTTTTGCCTGAGGCACAAGCACCAGCCAAAAACCCGACTTGCCGGCATAG
>NZ_AWGC01000018.1 GCF_000495835.1 Asticcacaulis sp. AC402 | reverse complement strand
GTCAATCTTTTCGTTGATAGGTATTACATAAGCTTCCGCTGCATAATCGTCATCAGAAAGCCCCTCAGGCTCGCCGCCCCGCGCCGTCGCCCGCGCGTCGCTCGGCTCTCGTCCTCTCCCAGCAGAAAAAAAGGGAGAGATAAAACTCACCCAAACCTCACAGTGTTTGTAAATTGCGGCACGACAACCTCATCTGTTACCACTGGAACCTGAACCGGGGATTTCATGACCGACACTGCCATCCTGCTGATCGAGGACGAAGCCAGCAACGCCGACATTATTTCGTCGGTCCTGCGCAAGGAAGGCTTTGCCGTGACCTGGGCGCAGACCGGCCAGAAAGGCCTGGCCGCCGCCGGAATGACCCCCTTTGATCTGATTGTGCTGGACCGCATGCTGCCCGACATTTCCGGCATCGACGTCATGACCCGCCTGCGCGGCGCCGGCATCGAGACGCCGATCCTGATGCTCTCGGCCCTGTCGCGGTCGGAAAACCGCTCCGAAGGCCTGGAAAGTGGCGCCGACGACTATCTCGGTAAGCCCTTCGACGACCATGAACTGACCGCCCGGGTCCGCGCCCTGTTGCGCCGGTCGCGCAACCACGTCCACAGCGCCGTGCTGCTGTATGGCGATATCGAACTGCACGTGAAGTCGCGCACCGCCCACCGTCAGGGCATCCACCTGGCCCTTTCGCCCAAGGAATTCGAAATCCTGAAGCTGCTGATGGAGCATGCCGGCGATATCGTCACCCGCGACATGATGCTGAAGGAGGTCTGGCACCTCAACTTCGACCCCCAGACCAATGTCATCGACGTCAATATGAGCCGCCTTCGCCATCGCCTGGAAGACGAATTCGCCACCCCCTGCCTGGAAACCGTGCGTGGCGCGGGTTTCCGGCTGATGGCCCCCAAAGTAAAGAGTCAGAGTCTTGAGTAAAGCAGCTTCCCGGTCCGCGCCTGCGCCCGCTTTGGGCTCCAAGACTTCGGGCTCCAAGGCTTTGGCCCCAAGATCTCTGGCCCCAAGATCTCTGGCCCCAAGATCTTTGGCCATGGCCATCGCCCTGCGCGTGGCTCTGGCGACAGCCCTGGTGTGCACCGCGGTTTTTGGTCTTGTCTACGCCGTCCTGCAGCACCAGTCGCGCGCCGCGCTGCAGGCGACCATCGATACCGACATCGCCGGCCTGTCCGACATCTACCGCGCCGAGGGGGCCGACGGCCTTAGCCAGCGCCTGCGCGAGCGCCTGGACCTGGCCCCGACCGCCAGCGAGCGCCCGGTCTATATCGTCATCGACCGCCAGGGCCGCGCCCTGGTCGGTGATGCCGCTCAATGGCCGAGGCTGGACTCAGCCGTGTCGCAGGCCGGTGTCGTCGTCAGCGGCGGCGAAACCATCCTTGTCCGCGTCACCCAGCTGCGCGGCGGCGTCAGGCTGATGGCCGGCCGATCCATGGCCCTGGCTGAGCAGTCGCTTGGCAATACCCGCCTGCTCTTCCTGGCCGCCCTGGTGTTGATCGTCGCCAGCGCCTTCTTTGTCGGCGAGTTCGCCGCTCGCAAACTTCGGCGTCGGATCGGCGCGATAAACGCCGTCTTCGATTCGCTCCACGACGGCGATTTCAAGACGCGCACCGATGTCGGCGCCCGTCACCCGGACGATCTCGACGCCTTGTCCGTCCACGTCAACCTCACGCTCGACCGGGTCGAACGCCTGCTCAAGGCCCAGCGCGACGTCAGCGACAATATCGCCCATGAGGTCCGCACCCCCCTCACCGCCTTGAACCAGCGTCTGGAAGACGCCCTGGCGCGGATCGACGATCCCCACGCGGTAACCAGCCTGCAGCAGGCGCAAGGTCAGGTGCGTATTACCCTGCGCCTGCTCGATTCCCTGCTCGACATTGCCTCCGCAGAAGCACAGCGCGGTGACCTGCGCGCCCTGGCCGAGGTCGACCTGTCGGCCCTGGCGCGTGAATTGTGCGACCTGTACGAGGCCAGCGCCGAAGACGCCGGCATGACCTTGACCACCGACATCGAAGATGGCGTCGTGGTTCGCGCTGACATCACGCAGATGTCGCGGCTGATGGTCAACCTGCTCGACAACGCCATAAAATATGCGCCCCTCGAAGATGGCGCCGCTGGAAAAACCCTGCACCTCACCCTTCGCCACGGCCCGGTGATTACGGTCGAGGACGACGGTCCAGGCATTCCCGATGGCGACAAGGTTCGCGTTTTCGACCGCTATCACCGTGCCCGGATGTCGCTCGCCAAAGGGCATGGTCTGGGCCTGGCCCTGGTCGCCGCCATCGCTGGCCGTCACAATCTCACGGCCAGGGTTGTAGACACCCACCCGGATAAGGTAAGCAAGGGGGCGAAGTTCATTATATCGCCGGAGAGTGGAGCTTGATCAAGGGGTGGGGGTCGATCGTACCGGTGGTAGCCGCCTCCATGCTGATGGCCTGCGCCCCCGTGTCCGGGACGGATGCCAACCTGGCCCAGGCGGGTGCAAGCCGTCTCGAAAGCCTTGACCTCGACCGGATGCGCGGCGATGCCGATACGGTCGCCGACATCCTGCAACGCGGACTGGCCGCCGAGGCACGCGGCGACGGCGACGCCCTGCTGGTTCAGGCCCAGGCGCTCAGCCTGATGGGCGCCAGGCCCGAAGACGGGGCGCCCGACCTGGCACGGCAATGGGCAACTCGGGCAAGGGCCTTGGGTGCCCGGCCGACGACCGCGGTAGCCTTCCGCGGCCGCACCCTGGGCCCGGGATACAGGTCGGGCAAGGTATCGGCCAACGGCGCCTTCCGCACGCGCCAGACCTACAGCGCCGGCCAGCGTGCCGAAATCGTCCTGGTGCCGGTCGACGACGCCCCCCTGAGCCTCGAAGTCCGGGACGACGAGGGCGCTTCGGTCTGCGCGGTCGCACCGTCGACGCGCAATCTCGGCTGCCGCTGGGTTCCGACCTTTACCGGCGCGAACGAGATCGAGGTCCGTAACGACAACCCTGTGACGGTGAATTTCTACATCGTCTTGAACTGAGCCGTGCCGCGACGGGACCGTCAGGTCTGATGCCGGCTTCGCCATCTTCGGCAACGGACCGCGGAGGTCAGGCTTATACCTATCAACGAAAAGATTGACACATCGACAGTAGGTAGACCCCTCCGCCTCGAGCCTCGCCGGCAGGCAGCGCTGCGCCCTTTGGGCTCGCTTGCTCGGCACCTCCCCATTTGAAATGGGGAGGAGAAGAAACCATTGAACATATTCTTTTTTCTCCTGACCATTCCTTCGATGGGGAGCGGGGTGGCCCGTGCCATGGCGAGCAAGCGGAGATCGAAGATCGTAGCGCTGCCTGCCGACGAGGCTCGAGACGGAGGGGTCCCCTGGCGGAGAGAATGTCAAAGTCAAAGTGCGGCGTCATTATACCAGGAATCGTTCCTTATGAAGCTTGGTATGAGGTCGATTTTCGCCACATTTACACCACACTTGGTTTGGCGATGGATTACAAATTCTGTAACCCCTGTTCAGGGTATTGCAATCGCGCCGCGCGGATGTATCCTGTGTTCAACAAACGAAGAGACGCGAAGTTCACCGGAAAATACAACGTAAAAACAGCAACTTGTCGCAGACATAATCATCAAAACCAAGGCCTTTCCCCTGCCGTTGTGTTGTCGCGGCGATCCGGGTAGCATGGGGAAATGCGCGATGCCGCAGCCACCCCGACTCATCTTTGTGACTGAAACATGGCGACTTTCTGGCCATACGACTATCAACGCAATGGCACGAAAAGGGGCCTCGATATGATCAAATTTGCTGTTGCCGCCGCGGCGGTTCTGGTGCTTGGCGCCATCCCTCCCGGCACTGCCCTGGCGGGCACAGATGCCGAGGCTATGCGCTGCCGTGCCATTGGTGAGACCATGGTGATGATAGGTATCAGCGAGAAGGAAGCCATCACCCTTGCTCGAGAAGGCATGACCAATCCCACGGCTGAAGATCAGGAAACCCTGAACGCCTTGGCAGAGTTGGAAATGTTGACAGATTCGACCATAAGGGTTGGCGAAATGCTGATTGAGATTTACGCCGATGCACCGACCCCGACCGACGCCCTGATGGATGAACTTCTCAAAGCCGACATCGATGCCCTGCTGGATCAGGTGGAAAAGTGCGGATGATGGCATTCATGTTCTGATACAGAGATTTTGTCATCGCGCAGGGACTCCATGGCTTTACGGACCCCTTACGTCAGATACAATCCACCCTCAGCAACCCTGTTGTTTTACATGCCATAACCCCGGCTTTCCGGTCTGCTGACAACGAATAAAAATCCGGCCTCCCGCATCCGCAAAATAGGCGTCGCCAAGCCTTGACTTGTATCGCCTCACGGGTTCTAACGCGCGTACTACTCAGAAGGGAAGCCTGCGCCATGGAACTGAAGGTCACCAAGATCGGCAATTCGCTGGGGATCATCATGCCTAAGGAAGTCCTGACGCGGCTGAAGCTGGACAAGGGCGACAGCATCTTCATTACCGCCACGCCGGATGGCTATCGCCTGGTCCCCTACGACCCCGGGTTCGCCGAGCAGATGAACACGGCGCGCGAGTTGATGCGCCGGCGCCGAAACGTCGTCAACGAACTGAACAAATAAGATGCCGTTCCAACTGATCAAGGACGGGGTGATCCAGGCGGTTCACGACGAAATCTGCGCCCACCACGGCGGCCGTACGGGCCTGCGCGAAGTCAGCATGATGAAGATGTTGTACGCGCGCGCCCACGTCCTGAACATGAGTTCGGCGACCGACCTGGCGTCCCTGGCCGCCTGTTATGGTTACGGCCTGGCCCACGATCAGCCCTTTCACGTCGCCAACCTGCCGACCGCCCTCGTGGTGATCGAGCTGTTCCTCACGCTCAATGGCTACCGGCTCAATGCCGACGATACGGCCTGTTTCCTGGGGCTGATGGTGGTCGCGCAGGGTGAGTTAAGCGCCGAAGCCTTCGCGTCCTGGATTCGCAATCACGTGGTTCCGCTCTAAAGCGCAATCTGCCAAAGTGTGCACCACCCGCACGGGCGCTCCCGATTTCGCAAAAATTGCGCGACAAAGCAGGACCTTAGAGCGCAATCCGATAAAGTGTGACGCACTTTTCGGATAAATTGCGCGACAAAACAAAAACTTAGAGCGGGATTTTGACTCCATCAAAACTCATCCCGCTCTAGAGATGAGCTTTGATTCCATCAAAACTCATCCTGCTCGAGCGGCGCGACTCAGTCCAATAAGCGATCAATCAGTCACGCCTTGCGGATGCGTCCATGTCCAGACCTCAGCCCACCATTTTGGCCCATCCCTTGCCGTCTGCCGACCAGGCCGACCTGTTCGAACGTCCGTTAGCCGACGCCGCAGACGGCGGCATGACGCACGCGACCGCGTCCGTGCGCGCGGATGGCTGGCACAGCCCGGCCCTGCCAGCGACCTATCGCTACGGCGACCGGCCCGCCTACCCGCAGCCACACGGATATCCCGGCCGGGCGGGCTACGGCCCCTATGGTGCCGCCCGCCAGCCGGGATATCCTAAGGTCTATGGCTGATCTCCAGCCGACAGAGGTAAGGCTCTGGTCGTCTTGACAGACCTAGGCCCGAACCAGTGTCACATTGATATTGCCGCGGGTCGCGTTGGAGTAGGGACAGACCTGATGCGCGGCGGCAATCAGTCGGTCAGCCGTGGCGCCATCCAGGCCTGGCAGCGAAATCTTCAGAGTCACGGCCAGACCGAAACCCGTAGGCGTAGGCCCGATACCGACTGACGAGTCAATGCTGGCGTCCGCCGGCACGGCAACCTTTTCCCTGCCCCCGACAAACTTCAGCGCGCCGATGAAACAGGCGGCGTAACCCATGGCAAACAGTTGTTCCGGGTTGGTCCCGTCGCCACCGGCCCCGCCCAGTTCCTTCGGCGTCGACAGCTTCAGATCGAGATTGCCGCTCTGGGCCGTGCCTTCGCGGCCACCGGTAGCCCTGGCATGGGCGGTGTAGGCAGCGGTGATGGTTTGGGTCATGTGTAAGTCTCCTCGCGTCAAATAGGTGATGAACAACTTAATTGTGCACAATCTATTGTCAAGTGCATTGTGTGCAATTAAATTGTCGGCATGACCCGAACCCCCTCCCCGCCCGAACTGCGCCTCGACAGCCAGATCTGTTTCGCCGTCTATTCGGCCGCCCATGCCTTTGCCCAGGCCTATCGTCCGTGGCTGGAGCCCCTCGGCCTGACCTACCCGCAGTACCTGGTCATGCTGGTGTTGTGGGAGCGCGACGGGCGTTCGGTCACCGAGCTGGCCCAGCCGCTCCAGCTCGATTCCGGTACCCTGACGCCTTTGCTGAAGCGGATGGAAAAAGCCGGCTTTCTGACGCGCGGCCGCGATGACAAGGACGAACGGATTACCCGCATCCATCTGACCGATTTCGGACAGTCGCTGCGTGACCAGGCCCGGCGAATCCCCGCGGCCATGCTATGCCATTCTGGGATGGACCTGAACCGTCTGACCGAACTTCGCGAACATGTTCAAGAGCTTGGAAGAACTTTACGGCAGGCGTGAGGTAGCCAAACTACTAAGCGATTGCTATCCAGTTTAAGCCGGAATCTCGCTTCACAAAAGACCAGGAATTTACGTGGTCTTCATAAGACGTCGTAGAAGCTCGCGCTCCCGGATGAGGTACGTGGTACAAAGGAATGGAACTGCCAACATTCCGACTGAGATTTAGCGGGTCACGAGACGCAAACATGGGATTCCCCCATAACATTCTTTTTGCATCGCCGCCCAGACACACGACAGCCTTTACATTTTTCATTTGAGACAAAACGTAGTCGACCACTTTCATTGAGCCGTCAAACACAGGACGTCCCACCGAAAAATCTTTCAAACTATCCGACACGCCGCCGGACTTAAGAAAGAAACAGGCATTTCCATAAAGCACACCGCACGTGGACGAATTTTCTCCGGACAGATTCCCCGAATTCCCAAAAAGAAATTGCATGAGGTTTCTGTTTGTATTGAGCCCAGTCCGGCCATATCTACCGTCTCCGTCGTTGTGCCGAAATGCAACATCCGAAGCATAACCTCGCCGGATTACATCTTCGACTATATCTGAGGGAGCGAAATCCTTGGCAAGAACAAGAAGCTCTCCGCTCCAGTCGCCGCACAGGTGCTCTGTCCCATAAATTACGGACGGATTTATGCCCAACTCGAAAACGTTCTTATAGCCAGGAGCTCTGAGATCCTTGATCCATTGGGGAATTGGGCCAACCTGCGTAGTGTGCGTCATGTAGTCCTCCTGTTATTCAAATTCCCCTAACGATTGATGCTGTCAGAATTAGTCAGCAACCTCGATCGTCGGCAGCCGGTCGATCGGTTCCAGGGTGATATTCCGGAAGAAGGTCTCCGCACCCTCCGACTGGAACTGGATGCGGCCGTGGGTCAGGGGCTGGCACACGCCTGCCGCATCGGTGTCGCACAGGTTCCACACCTCCATGACCGGCACGCCATTGACGACGTGGATGGCGCGGTCGCCGAAGACATAGAGGTCGAGTGTGTTCCACTGACCCACCGGCTTTTCGGCGTCGCGGGCATTCTCGACATTCCAGTCCGCCGTGTTGCCGATGGTGGTGTACTCCGGCGCGCCGACGGTAAAGCGGTGGCCCGGCGCAATGATGGCCGGGTCCTTCATGGCGGTGGTCGTCGCCTTCAGATTGGCGCCAACCGGCACGATCATGCCGGTCGAGCCTGTCATGATCTCGAACTCCGCTGAGCGCATCCAGGTGCCCCACACCGCGCCCGGCTCGCCATGGCTATGGTACAGCAAGCCGTTGTTTTCCGGCAGGTCCAGGCGCGGGGCATGGCGCTTGCCGCTCCATTTATACTCCAGCCGCAGGTGATAATTGCCGTAGTCGCCCTGGTGGACCAGGCTGCCCCAGGTCTTGCCCGAAATGAACAGAGCCGGCGCCCCGTCTTCCTGCACGACCTTGAAGATATCGCCCTTGCCCGCCGGACCGATCGACGGGGCATGGTCGGGTGAATAGGTCTGGGCCGGGTCGGGATAGCCGAGCCAGGCGTCCCAGGCATCGATATCCTTGCCGTTGAACAGTTCGACGGCGGGGCCGGTGGCGACCGGCACGTCTTTCAGGACCAGTGTCTGGGGCGTGTAGACGCCCTCAGCCAGAACCGGCGTGGCCAGCAGGCACAGACCGATCAGAAACGCGCTTCTCAACATGTTTTATCCTTATGGTTTTATACCACCCCAATTTGACTTTGACCTTCTTTCCGAAGGGGCCGCTCCGTCTCGAGCCTCGCCGGCAGGCAGCGCTACGATCTTCGATCTCCGCTTGCTCGCCATGGCACGGGCCACCCCGCACCCATCGAAGAGATGGGGAGGAGAAAAAAGAAAAAGTTCAATAGCTTCTTCTCCTCCCCATTTCAAATGGGGAGGTGCCGAGCAAGCGAGCCCAAAGGGCGAAGCGCGTCGAGGCGGAGGGGTCCTCTTACTTTCGATGTGTCAGCCATTTCGTAGGTTGGCATTACAGTACAAGTTCCGCACGAACCACGGTGACGGCGTGACCGCGCAGCAGCACACGGTTTCCGGCCAGTTCACCCTGGATCTCGGCGCCGCGTTTGGGATGGGCCTGGTAGAAGTCGACCACCGTCTTACCCGTCAGGCGGTGATAGAGCGGCGTCAGCATGCAGTGCATGGAACCGGTCGCCGGATCCTCGTCGATCCCCATGTCGGGCGCGAACAGTCGCGACACGGCGTCGTAGGGTTTCCAAGGATCGGCCAGCGCCGTGACCACGACGTGGCGGTCGTTGTAGACGCTGCCGGCATAAAGCGGCAGGGCCTTCAGATCCGGCGTCAGGCCGCGCACCGTCGCTTCGTCGTCAAACAGGGCGATCAGGGCCGGTCCGCCATAGACGGCTGTCGGCACAGCACCCAAGGCGGCCGCCAGGTCCGGCATAGCGATCGCCACGGGTTCATAGGCCGGGAAGTCCATTTCCAGGCCCCTGTCCGTCCGGGTGACGATCAGGTCACCCGACAGGGTCGAAAACACCAGCCGGTCAGAGTCATGCCCCAGGTCCTCGAACAGGACATGGGCTGAAGCCAGGGTAGCATGGCCACACAGCTTGACTTCGCAGGCCGGCGTAAACCAGCGCAGGTCGAACCGACCCTCTCCGGCCGGCCGCAGATAAGCCGTTTCGGCCTGGTTGTTTTCCATAGCGAGCGCCTGCATCCAGGCGTCATCGGGCCAGTCGGTAAGCGGCTCAACCACCCACGCGGGGCCGCCCTTGAACGGCCCCGTGGCAAACGCATCGACGAGGAATTGACGCATGACGGGCTTACTTGCCCTTCATGGCGTCGGCCATATTGATCTTCATCCCGCCGGGCATGACCATGTCGCCGGGCTTCATGTCGGCGCCGCACGCGCCCAGCCATTTACCGGCGACCGTGGTTGATACATCCTTCATGCCATCCTTCGCCGGATCGAAGGTCGCGGTGATGGTCTGCTTATAGGCGGTATCGCCCATCATCTCCATACGGACCTTGGTGTCGATCGTCTGGGCGCCGTCCTTGCAAACCGCCGACATGTCGATGACATTGCCGATATGAGTGATTGTCTGGTCGCTACAGTTGGTATTGCCCTGCTTCATCGGGCCGGCATTGGTGGTGAAGCTGGTCGAAAGGGCCTCGTCCAGGCAGATCTTGGTGGTGATCGACTGGGGCATCTTGGCGATCTGGGTCTTCAGTTCCCACAGCCCGGCCTTCAGGGCCGGGCCGGTGACGCCCGCGGTTTTGCCCGTGGTCATGGCGGCGGGAGCATCAGCGGGCGCCGCCGATTCACCCATGGCGCCGTCACCGGCCTCCTTCTTGCCGCACGCCGCCAGGGCGAGCACGGCGACGCATACGCAGATACTGAGGTTGAGCCTGTACATATCGATCCTCCTGCTGTCACCGCGAACTTAGCGCCAAGCTGCAGAGGAACCAAATGCTTTCGGGGTCATCTGTCGGGTTTTTGCGCTCTCAGGCGGAGCGGGTTACCCAGCTATCTCACATCTCCGCCGGATTGTCCGGCACGCGCCAGTCGATCGGCGTAACCCCCTGCGCTTCCAGAAACCCGTTGGTCTTCGAAAACGGCTTGCTGCCAAAGAAGCCAGTGTAGGCCGACAACGGCGACGGGTGCGGCGCTTTCAGCACCAGGTGTTTGCCGGTATCGACAAAGGCCGCCTTCTTCTGAGCGTAGCCCCCCCACAGGATAAAGACCACGGGATGAGGCTGGTCGTTGACGGCGCGGATCACCGCGTCCGTGAAAGTCTCCCACCCCTTGCCCTGGTGGGCATTGGCCACGCCCATCTGCACCGTCAGCACGGCATTGAGCAGCAGCACGCCCTGCTTGGCCCAGTGCTCCAGAAAGCCATGCTGCGCCGGTGGGATGCCGAGATCGGCCTGCAGTTCCTTATAGATATTGACCAGGGACGGCGGAACCTTCACGCCCGGCTGGACGGAAAAACACAGACCGTGGGCCTGGCCTTCGCCGTGGTAAGGGTCCTGGCCCAGAATGACCACCCGCACCCGGTCCACCGGCGTCAGGTCCAATGCGCGGAAAAACTCGCTGCCCTTGGGGAAGATGCGCTTGCCGGCCGCCAGTTCCTCGCGCAGGAACTGCTTGAGCCCGGTCATATAGGGCTTGTCGAATTCAGCGGCCAGCGATGCTTTCCAACTGTCGTCAAGTCTGATTTCGGGCATGGCGCATGATCCCGCAAAGAAAGCAAAAACGGAGAGCCCGCGACGAAGTCAGTCTCATGGCGGTCGGTTGGCCCATGCCACGGCACGGTTTCAGACTCTGCATCAAGGTTGGATGCGTTTTGATAGACGTAAAATCCCGCTCTAAATGATCAGAAAATCACTGGCGGTCAGGGAATTGGTGGTAACGCCCAAAAGGGTGATCGTATCGCCGCCATTGTGGAAATCGATATAGGCATTGCCGCCGCTGTAGGTGATGTTGGACAGCAGTTGCGACATCGAGCCGCCAACCATGGCCGAGGCAACCACGATCAGATCGGTGCCATGGCGAACGTCGGTCAGCGTGTCCTGACCGCAGCCCACATCGAAGACGAACCTGTCAAACTCACTTCCGCCCGTCAGGGTATCATTGCCGGCACCGCCCGTGAGGGTGTCGTTGTCGGTGGATCCCTTGATACTGTCGTCGCCCGCACCGCCCAGAATGATATCGGCGCCCTTGCCGGCATCAATAGTATCATTGCCGTCGCCGCCATTGATGGTGTCATTGCTGTCGCCGCCAAAGACAACATCAGCCCCGCCCCCGCCGGCGATCGAATCAATGCCGGTGCCACCATTCAGAATATCGGCGTTCTGTCCGCCAGTCAGGGTATCATTGCCGGAACTGCCGTCGAGGTAGTTGACGCCATTGCCGCCACTCAACCTGTCATTGCCCGAACCGCCCATCATCAGGTCATCGCCGTCGCGGCCAATCAGGCTGTCATTGCCCGACCCGCCGTCGAAGGTGTCATTGCCACCTCCGCCGTCCAGGGTATCGTTGCCCTTGATGCCCAGAAAAGTCTCAGGGGCAGCCGTCCCGATGATGGCATCGGCATAGTCGCTGCCGCGATAGATGCCATCGGCCGGCGGCGGCATTTGAACCGTGGAATTCGAGCCTGTCAGCACCACAGCTGCACCGCGGGTGTTCTGGATGGTATTGCCATAAACAGTGGTGTAGTCCGAGCCATCATTGACTTCGTTGACACCATTCCTGGCGCCAATCGCCTGGTTCTCATAGATCGTGTTGTTGCGAACCGTGTTGTAGAGGGACTCATAGTAGTCGCCGGACGAACCGGCCGTATCGTTATAGGCCTGGATCTGGATCTCGCTGTACTTGGCGTCGCCGAGATCGGAGTTGTTGAAGATGGAATTATTCTGAATCAGGGTGTGGGTCGCGCCGTACAGGCGAATACCGTAGGTGTCGTTGTCGTGGATGCTGGCATTCTCAATGGTGACGTGATCGGCCATCTGAACCAGAATACCACCCTTGGCGTTGTCATAGAATTCGCCGCCGGAAATCGCTACGCGGGTCGGCCAGGTAATGTCCTCGCTGCCGCGCTGGACCGTGACGCCGGCGCCACCATTGCCGTAGGCAACGCTGTTTACGATGGTGAAATCACGCGTGCTGGTGACCACATTGAAGCCATGGCGGCCATTATCATAGGCGACACAATTGACGAAGGTGCTGTTGATCAGATAGTCGGCGGTAAACCCGTCCAGTCCATTGCCATGCGACACGCTGTTGCTCACCGTCAGGTTGACGGTCTGTTCGTGCGGATCAAAGCCATAGCCCTCGCAGTTCATGATCTCGACGCCGTCAACCGTGATGTTGTACGCCTGGCCGGGATTGCCGGGCGCAACGCCGGTAAAGAAACCGTCGATCTTGCCGCTGGTATTGGCGCGGTTGCCATCAAGGGTCAGGTCGCGGACCCCAACATCGTGGGTCTGTACCGCGAAGGGCGTGCGAATGATGCCGGTGATCTTGCCGCTCCAACCATCGGCGACCTTGATCGTCGTCTCCCCCATGCCATCGCCGTATATCGTAACATCACTGAGCAGGCGCAGGGCGCCGGTAGAATTCATGATGTCATTGCCCGTTACAATATAGAGACCGGCAGGCAGGTAGACGCTGCCACCACCGGCGGCATGGGCGGCATTGATTGCGGCCTGGATGGCCTTGGTGTCATTGGCAACCCCGTTGCCCTTCGCACCGAAATCCAGGACGTCGTAAATCAGTCCGCTGGCTTGCACGCCCTGTTCAGCGACCGGGTCCGCCTGGTCCGCCACTGGGGCAGGCGAGCGTCCGGGCGAAGTGGCGACACGAGCGCCGTCGAACGCGACGGGCTCGAAATGAACGGTGGCCTCGGCTAGGTTCCAGCCTGTCTCGGATGCGGGCGCCGCCAGGACGGGAAGGCGACCGTCGGCGTCGGACGTATCGAGCAGACTGCGTTCGGCGCGGGCGGTCATAACTGCGTCAAGCTTGAGCACCGGACACTATCCTTTTCAAGACATCGCAAGCTGGCCACATCGTCCGGCATGCATATATTGCACCGCACAACGTACATGGTTAACACCTGCTCATGCAAGCCCTCCCGCCCAGGAAATCGCCGGCGGTGCCCAGATATATGTGGCCTGCCGGCAACACGGGTCCGCCCCTGCTGACCCATGGCTGCTTAAGCTTAGACTCTGGCGCGCGACGCGTCTTGATGGCGTCAAAGCGCGGCTCCAGGTTTTTGTTCTGTCGCGTAATTATTCTGAAAACGGGAGCGCCCGGGCGGTAGCGTCCACTTTATCGCACGGCGCTACACTTTATCGGATAGCGCTCAAAGGCTGCAGGCGTCGATGACCTCGCCCTTGACCTGGGTGCGCACTGTCTTTCCGCCGGCGGTCACTGTGCTCTCACCGCTGAAGGACTTGCCGTCACCCGAGAAGGTGATCCGCCCCTCGCCTTTCGCTGCCGCGCACTGGGCCGTCCAGGTCACGCTGTCGCCGCTGCGCTGGAAGGTCTGGTTCGGACAGCGTGGCCCCGTCAACTTCTCGATCGGCCGGTTCAACTGGGCCGCGCCCATGCACATATAGGTCATGCGGTTTTCCACCTCGGCGCCGTTCACGCTGGTATCGATGGAGATTTCATATTGCTGCGGCCCGGTCTGGGCCGAAATTTCCGACGCTGTCATCAGGCCACCGGCGCTGAGCAGCAGGCAGGCGGCAGCGAGCCGCGGGAGTTGGGACATAGGCGTATCCTCTGAAAAAGGCGGCCGCCCTAGGATTGGCGGTCTCGTATCGACGCGCACACTGTCCCTCGAACACACCCGGGGGCGTGATCACAACGTCAACTTAACATAGTTAACGCCCGCGGCAAGCTCACGATTGCGCTGGCGGCGGCACCCGGATCGGATTGTCACTATACAGAACCGGATTTTGGCTCTGCCAGTTGCATGCCTCGGCGTCCTTGTGCGCCTTCCATGCCTTCAGCAACGCGGCGCGGCGCTTGGGGTAGCGCTTACCCGTCAGGTCCCAGCTCTTGATACGGTCGGTGCGGAAGCTGCGGAAATCCTGACGAAGCTCGCACCACCCGATCAGCAGCCGGACATGGTCGAAAAAGCCCAGGGCGAACGGCCAGACTGTGCGCTCCGTGGTGTCGCCCTTCAGGTCAGTATACCTCAGGGACACGCACTGTTCGGCCCGGATGGCGCTGCGGATATCGCCCAGGTCGATCGCGCTTTCGTGGCGCGGCCAGGCCGGCGCCACCAGCAAACCGGTCGATTCCAGATCGTCGCTCATATCCTTGGGCAGGACGGCGGCGATCTTGGTCAGGGCGTTGTGCGCGGCCTCACCCAGACGGGCATCCGCCCGGTCGGCGACCCAGCGCGTCCCCAGAACCAGAGCCTCAAGTTCTTCCTGCGACAGCATCAGCGGCGGCAGCATATAGCCTGGTCGTAACACATAGCCGACGCCCGGCTCGCCTTCGATATGGGCGCCCTGGGCCTGCAAGGCGGCAATGTCGCGGTACAGCGTACGCAGCGAAATATCGAGCTCGCGCGCCAGTTCGGCACCGGCCACCGGATAACGATGTCGGCGCAGCAGTTGCAACAGGTCGAGAAGGCGGGTGGCACGCGTCATGGTTCGAAACCGCAAAAGGGATGGCCGGGATACGCTGCACTATGTTTTAGCTCAAGCGCCGCATGGCTCGCGCCACCGTGCGCGGCGGCCGCAGTACTGATTTTGGCGCCCGCTGTGCAGGGGTTCATGAGCCAGGCTCAATCCCCCATCTCGCTATAGTAGCACTAGTGCCAAATTTTGTCAGCAGGCGCACAATTGAACGACGTTTGCCAAAGTCCTGAAACAGGGTGGAGCGGGGGGTAAAGAAAGGCAGATTTCTGACCACGAACGTCACGAACAGACACGAACGAGAGAGATCCCATTCGTCTTGTTCGTGTCTGTTCGTGTGGTTCGTGGTAAAAACCTTATTCTTACAGCCCTTTTGAGCTCTTCGGCGAAAGCCATCGCGAATTGACAGGTGGAGACGGATCTTTACGAGCCGTCACGTCACCAGCGTCCAGAAGCCGACCTTACGTCCGTGTTGCGTCTTGAGTTTGGCCCTGTAGGCGACATGCGACTCAAGATCGTTCGGCGACCATTCTGACTCCGCGACATCCGGGGCCAACCTGTCCAGCGCTGTGAGATAGCGGGCCGCGAACGGATAGGCTTTCGAACGGGCCTTGGCCAGAATATCGTCCAGCAGGGCGCGGTACAGGACCGTCGCTGCCAGGGCATATTCGTGTTCCAGCGCTTCGGCGACGCCCGGCAGGATATGGTATTGTCCGCCATCCCACTTTGTTCGGTTCCGTATGACCAGGTTCGCGGCCAGGTCGCGGCGCGGCCAGCGCAGAAACAGCATCAGGGCGGCATAGAGTCGCGGCGACGACATGGCGTGGTCAAAGGCGCGGTCCAGGGCTTCGAAGTCCTCAAAGTCCGGCAGGGCCTTGATATAGTCCCGCAGGATATCGGCATCCAGGTTCGCCGCGAAGGCCTTCCACCGCAACGCCTGCGCTTCGGGTTTGCGCCCCAGCGTGTCCAGGATCTTCGCTTCCAGGCTGGCGCGATCGGGCGCCATCCCGGCCAGCGCCATGGCATCATCCGAAAAGGAAACATAGCGGCTGACGGGCCTTTCGCGCCTTACCCAGTCCAACGCCGCTTCGGCCCGGCCCGCCGCCAACAGACGCTCCGCCAACGCCATCGGGTCCTGGAGGTTGGGGTGTTTCTCGGCCTCAAGCCTAACATAGGCGTCCAGGTCACCGAGCGCGTCGGCAATGATCTGGCGCACCTCATGGTATTGGCGGGCGTTCGAGATGACGTAGCGGTCTTTCGAGGCCTCGTCCTTGGCCTCCTGCGCCTTTTGCCGTTGCTGCAGGTCGGCGCTCCACGCCTGCAGCGCGGCCGGCGGGACATGGGGGGCGACGGCGCGGGCGGTCCCGATCAGGTAGCCGTGCGAGGTGTCGCCCAGCGCGGCCATGACCCGGTCAGGCAGGAGGGCGGCTTCGTCCGCCGTCAGTTTCTGCGCCAGGTTCCCCAGGTGCTCGATCGCGTCCTCATAGACGTCCTGCACCTGGCCGTGGGAATCGTCGACCCGTTCGAAGACGGGCACATGGGTGGCGACGAAACGCAGCAACCGGTCAATCGCCATGGCGGGTGCGATATCGCCCAATTGGCTGGCAATGGTCGCCACCGTGGTCGCCAGGTCGTCGCGGAAGGCGCGCGCCTTGTTCCAGTCGATGAAGCTGCGCGCAGTTTCCAGCGCCCCCAGCCGCCGGTCAATGAGCTTTGCCACGGCCGCCGGTCCCTGCTGCCCGGCCAGAGCCGCCTTGACCTGTTTGCGAAACTGCGGGTTGCGTTCGGCTTCTTCGAAGACGATCCGCGCCAGGGCGTCGGCGCCCAGCTCACGCAGGCCGTCCAGCGAATAGGCAGGTTTGCGCGCCATCGTTCAGTGTCCTTTGGTTGCGACTCGAAGCGATAAAACACCTGGGCCGCGCCTGTCGACTCCAAATCCTAAACCTAAGGCCTCTTGCGCTTCGGCCAGGCGGCCGGAGCGATGACTGTGCGCCACGAAGACATGGTCTTCGGGCGTGCTGGACGACTTTCCGAACCTGGCAGCCTATGTCGCCGGCGGCGAAGCCCGTCCGACCTATTAGCGTGCCTTCGCCGCGCAGAAGGCGGCCTTCCTGACGGTTGGGGCGACCTTAACAGCCTGCGCCCGGAGGAGCTTATTCCAACCAATGATGACTCTGACTCATCGGTGTTGCTTCCTTCTCCTCCCCATTTCTTCTATGGGGAGGTGGCGAGCAAGTGAGCCAGGCCGAAGGCCAGTGGCGAAACGCGTCGAGACGGAGGGGTCCTGTTTATTGCGATGTGTGAACATCATCGTTGGTTGGCATTATACCAGCCCGCGAAATTCTTGACACATGCTGGGTTGGGGAAAGACAGATTTCTAACCACGAACCTCACGAACAGACACGAACATGAGAGATCCCATTAGTCTTGTTCGTGTCTGTTCGTGAGGTTCGTGGCAAAAACCTTATTCTTGCCCCCCCCCTAAAGCTCCTGCGACCAGCAGCTCAGCTTTGGCGATCGCTTGTTTGCCCTGCGTTTGTCTGCGTTTTAGGTAAAGGAATGGATGTCTTGAATGGCACAGACATTCGACATTCCGCATCACGTACCTGTTTTTCCCATCCCGAGGTGGGCCGCAGCCGTCGTAATTTGATGCGACGAAAGCGCTATCCATCTGAGGCACCGCGATTTACGAAGTCTTCCAGGGCATCGACGCTGCTCATCACGGTTTCGAAATTGGGCGCTTCGCCGAAGATCATGGCGGACATTCGGGCGTAGTCGCGTTGAAGACGGCTCCGCATATCTTCCGTTGGCCTCAAGCGGTAGGTGCCGGGGACGGCGCGCTCATAGCCATGATCTGGTGCTCGGAACATCAGCATCTTGTGTTGGCGGGCCGCTTCAGCCAGTTCGCCCAGAGCGGCGGTTGCCTCACCATATCCATCGGCAGTCCAGATCTGGTGGATGTCGTAGTAATGCCGTGAATAGCGATTGAGATCAGGCACACGTCGGCCTGGGTCCCCAGCAGCCGCGCGCTTTAAGGTCGTTTCGGCCATCGCATGAAGGATCAGGACCTTTTCCCAGAAGGTCCGTTCAGGGCGCACCGTGGTGACGTTCGGCACCGCCAGGGCTTCCGGATTTCCCATTTCAGGCGCAACATAGGGCAAAATTGTCCGTGGCTCGGCGGGAACGGGATCGGGCCTGGCACCACCTTCAATCCGTACGGCCGGCACGACGTAGCCATCGCTCGCATCAAATGCGCTCTTATACGTCACGATGAGGATGTCGAGCGCGTCGGTCTGGCGATAGTCGTCAAAGTCGAAACGCGTCGAGAAGTGGTCAGTGTCGCCGATTTTCGCGGCAGTGTTGGCCAGTTCGGCGTCCAATGCGGTTTTCAATGGCCCCGAAATGTAGGCGCGCGCGGCTTCGTCGACGCGCTCACGCAGGACCCTGTCACGCTGGTTGTTTGAGGCCAGGGCGGCGATCTCAGCTTCCAGGGGGGCGTTGATATCGGCCTTGTAGACGCCAATATCGATGTCTTCAGAGAATCTTTGGATCAATCCAAACGCCTTGCTCAGACTGGTTCCGCCCTTGAAATAAAGGCGGACGCCATCGTCCGGCCTGCGATTGAACAGGAAGTCCAGGATCCAGCAGACATAGAGGTCTTTCTCGATGTTTTCAGCGCGCGTCTTTAGCCTCGCTGCCGTTGTTTCGAACAAGGCCCGGCGGGTATCAATATCGGCACTTAGAATCTCGAGGAATCTACGCTGCATCGTCGCCCTTTTGCTCGGACTTGCGGATGATCATGTCGATAACCGTATACATCCACGACGGCACGCCCGCGCGGTTTTCGCGCAGATCGGCCAGTATGTCGTCACGGCGCGCCGAGCGATCGAGGTAGCGAACAATACCATTGATCAAAGCCGGTTCAGTTGCTCGATCGTCCTTGAACCAGTCAAGAGCCTGGATAATCCGCATCGCGGGATGCCCTGCCCAGAAGGCCGTCCTGGCCGAAATGCGTTTGAAGTCGAGACGGTAGATGACCGGCGCAGTTGCCTTCGGGTCTCCGTAATTTGCCTCGATCTCGATCGTGCGCGGGTGCGTATCGGCGTGAACCGTGGTGCGTGCCGGAACGGCCGTCGTCAGGCCAAGGTCATTGGCGGCCGTCATGCCATCGACAATGACGCGTAATTTGTCGCGCCGCGCGATGGCATCGATGAAGGCCGAACGCGGCGGAAAAACCATCTGTCCTGTTAATGTGCTTGTCGCCGGCTGGTCATAGAGGCCACGGTGGACCCGGCGGATCGTTCCCTGGTCGGTTAGCCGTTGCAGCGCCTTTTCGATCCCGTAGGGAGAAGCTATGTCTAGAAAATCGGCTTTTGACCATACACCTGCGGGCGCCACCGCAGCGATGCGGTTGGCCACTTTCTGCATTGTTTCCGAAGTTGGATCAGGCATGGCATGGTTCCCAGTGACCAGAAAATATATACATATTTTGGTCACTGACAAGTTACTGACCAAATATTATATATAAATTTTGGTCAGTGCCCGACGGGACGTGCGTCACCCCAAGCTTCATGTCCGAAGGGGCCGGCAAAAGCTGGACGACAGTCGGCATCATTCTGCATCCCGGCGATCAGCCGCTCAGCTTTGGCGATCGCATGTCCGCCCTGCCCTTGTCCGTGTTTTGGGCCAAGGGATGGCAGCAGGCTTGACTGGAAAACACGGCGCATCCCCGCTCTTCCTTTCCCTCTCCCCTCTTGAGGGGAGAGGACGAGAGCGGAACGAAGTGAACGCGATCGGGTGAGGGGCCAGGAAGCTGAGGGGCAACTTGCTTTCTTCGACATTGCGTGTGACGTCACCGTGTTACGCCCTAACGTCTCCTCCTCCCCATCCCTTCAATGGGGAGGTGGCGAGCAAGCGAGCCCGAAGGGCGGAGCGCGTCGAGACGGAGGGGTCCTCTTCGTGCCATTGGTACTATACCTCCCCATCTCTCTTCGATGGGGCGGGGGACCGTTCGAGGCTGCCTCGCTGCGAAAGCCTAAGAAGGGTGGTGGGGCGACTTACTGTCTTCGACACTCCGCAACACGTCCCCGCCCCACTCTGGTGCACCCGACAAAGCGCGACTTAAGAATATTTGTGAATTTTTCTTACTCCGTGTTAAGATGCCGGTTACAACGGAGACGCAGCCATGGCGACGATGACGGTATCCTTGCCCGACCAAATGAAAGACTGGATCGAGGCCCTGACGCAAAACGGTGAGTACGCCAGTTCCAGCGACTACGTCCGCGATCTGGTCCGTCGCGACCGTGCCAGTCGCGAAGTCAGGCGCGGGCAAGAGATGACTCTGGAGGACCTTCGCCACCTGGTGGCCGAAGCGCGCGCCGGCGGCATCAGTTCGCGTACCGTCGATGACATATTCGCAGACGCCAAACGGATCGTTCAATCCCGCGCCGGAAAATCCGAGTGAGCGGTTATCGGCTCAGCCTGCGCGCCGAGACCGACCTGCTCGACATTTTCATTTTTGGCATCGAACAGTTCGGCGTCGTCCAGGCGGAAATCTACCAGGAACAACTGACCCATTGCTTCGAGCTTCTGGCGGAGTCGCCGCGCCTTGGACGCCCTGCCCTTGTCTGTGCTTTGGGCCAGGGAATGGCAGCAGGCTCGACTGCAAAACACGACGCGTCCCCGCTTTTCCTTTCCCTCTCCCCTCTTGAGGGGAGAGGACGAGAGCGGAACGAAGTGAACGCGATCGGGTGAGGGGCGGCGAGCCTGAGGGGCGACCTCGGTGGCCCCCGGCAAACGCTGGACGACGCTCGGCATCATTCTTTATGTCGGCGACCAACCGCTCAGCTTTGGCGATCGCTTGTTCGCCCTGCCCTTGTCTGTGTTTTGGGCCAGGGGATGGCGGCCAGCACTAAAAAGTCGTTGAGCTGGCCTTCGGGATGGCAGAAGGCGTGCCCACATCAAGCGTGCGGTACGCTTTGCCTTTCTGCGTTTTGAAACGACTCGGTCTACTAGAGATTTTCGAATTCCAGAACCCTCGCACACAGCCTATCGTGGCGATAACCCGCGATGCACTGGAGACAGCCATCCCGCAATCACAGATCAACTTGTAGACAGCCGACTTATGTCCGTAGCGAAATATTTAATGTCGTTCACCACGGGGGGACTATACCTCAATGAAAGTGTCGCTGTTGCGCGCCTTTATTCTCCAGGTACCGCCTGGGACGACTTGATAGGTGATGCGGTTCAGTTCGGGGCCTTCCCCGTTCGCAAAGAAAACTCAGCTCGCCGCACCATAAGGGAGATAACGAATCGCCTTCGTCAGCTTTCCGACGATGAGATTGTGTTTTTCTGCGAAGCTGAGCGCGCTGATCAGTTGGCATTCCTCTGGTTGGCAGCCTGTCGCGCTTACCGGTTCATCCGCGAGTTTTCTGTTCAAATTCTGTCTGACCGCTTTTTGACGGGCCGATACGAGATCACCTATGGTGATTTTGACGCCTTCTACGAACGCAAAGCCGAATGGGCGCCCGAACTCGCTAAGATTACGACGTCAACTCGGCTGAAACTTAGAGCGGTTCTGTTCAGGATGATGCGCGAGGCTGAAATCTTATCTGAGGATAATCGCATTCAGTCAGCTCTGTTGTCTTCCCGTTTTGTTAGATATGTCGTTACATGCAACAAAGACGAAATATCAATCTTTCCGGGTGGTGAGAGATTGGCAAAAGGGGTTTTGCCGTGAAAGGAACGAAAACAGCAAAGGCCTGGCAGGATCACCTCCTGAAAGTTGTCGGCAGCGATCGCTTTCTGAAAATGCGCGGCCTTAATAATGAAATCCCGTTTTTCATTTGCGCCTACGCACCACATCAGGCCGTCGAGATGGATGACGTTGCACGCAATGTCCGCCGCCAGCTTGGCCATGGCGGCATCACCGTGCTGGATATCAACCTTTACGACCTGAGCCTTTCCCTTCTTCAGGATCGAGGCATTTGGGAGCAGATCCTCGAACAGGAACCGTCAATCGACAAAGGCGAGCTTCTGGAGCTTTTGCAGGGCGTGCTTGACACGAACGACCACCTCATACCGACAATTGCCAGGCGGCTGGCATCCGAAGCCCATGACGTTCTGTTTCTTACGGGTATTGGTGAAGTCTTTCCCTACATCCGTTCGCACAACGTGCTGAACAATCTGCAAAGTACAGCAAAGGATAAGCCGACCGTGATGTTTTTCCCGGGCAGCTATACGCACAGCCTGGCGTCCGGCGCCGAGCTTGTGCTGTTCGGCACGCAATCCGATGACAAATATTACCGCGCATTCAACATAGAACACTACGAGGTCTGAGGGGAACATGGCGAAGCTGAGAGAGATTTTCGAAAAGCCTGTCGACCGTGCGATCGAGGGCGTTATCAAGGCTGATGATGATGCCAGCCTGCGTATAGAGATCGAAGAGTACGTCATTACCAAGGAGATCGAGACACAGCTCGATAAGTTCCTCCACGCCTACAACCACTATCAGACCGCCAACGGTGTCTGGATTTCGGGCTTTTTCGGTTCAGGCAAGTCCCACCTGCTGAAAATGCTGGCTATGCTTCTGGAAAACCGCGACGTCGACGGCACCCGCGCGCTTGACCTGTTCCTACCAAAACTGGGCGACAACGCTATGCTGCAGGCGGAGCTGACCAAGGCGGTGTCGCAGCCATCACAAAGCATTCTGTTCAATATCGACCAGAAAGCCGACGTGATTTCCAAACAGGACGTCGACGCCCTGCTGTCGGTATTCCAAAAAGTCTTCGACGACATGTGCGGCTATTACGGCAAGCAGCCCCATATCGCTCAGTTCGAACGCGATCTGGATAGCCGCGGCCTTCTGGTTAAATTCCGTGATATCTATGCCCGCATTGCCGGCAAAACCTGGGATCGCGGCCGGGAACAAGCGTTGCTTGAGGGCCTGAGCATTGCCAAGGCTTATGCCGAAGCGTCAAACACTGACACAGCCGAAGCGCAAGGCTTGCTGTCCAAATATCGTCAGGATTTCCGCTCATCGATCGAGGATTTTGCGGAAAAGGTTGGCGCCTATATTGCAACCCAGGCCAAGGGCTTTCGCCTCAACTTCTTTGTCGACGAAGTCGGCCAATACATCGCCGACAATGTGAAACTGATGACCAACCTGCAGACCATTGCGGAAAGCCTGAACACGAAATGTCGTGGCCAGGCATGGATCATCGTCACGGCCCAACAGGACATGGGCTCGGTCATTGGAGAGATGAACCAAAACCAAGCGAATGACTTCTCTAAAATCCAAGCGCGTTTCGCGAACCGGATGCCGCTCAACAGCGCCGATGTGGCCGAGGTCATCCAGCGACGCCTGCTGAAGAAAACATCGGCCGGTGTGGACATCCTGTCGAGCCTCTATCAGCGTGAACAGGGAAATCTAAAAACACTTTTCGACTTCACGGACGGCTCAGTAAAGCTCAAAAATTTCAAGGACGAAGAGCACTTTGTCCAAAGCTATCCGTTTATCCCCTATCAGTACGAGCTGTTTCAGCAGTCGATCCAGAACCTGTCTCAGCAAAACGCCTTCGAAGGCAAACATAGCTCGGTCGGCGAACGTTCGATGCTGGGCGTGTTCCAGGATGTCGCGAAGCGCCTGGCCGATATCGAGATTGGCGCCATCTCGTCGTTTGACCAAATGTTCGAAGGTATTCGGACGGCGCTGAAATCAAGTGTACAGCAGTCGATCCTTCTGGCAGAGCGCAATCTCGATAGTCCCTTTGCCACACGCGTGCTCAAGGCTCTGTTCCTTGTCAAATACGTCAAGGCCTTCAAGCCGACGGTCCGGAACGTCGCTATCCTCATGTTGGACGAATTCGACCTCGACCAGGCGAAACATCGGCGCCGGGTTGAGGACGCACTCGCCCTCTTGGAAGGTCAAACCTACATCCAGCGCAACGGACAATATTTTGAGTTCTTGACCGACGAAGAAAAGGACGTCGAGCAGGACATCAAGACGGTCAGCGTGGACAGCTCCGAAGTATCCAGACAGTTGGAAGAACTTATATTCGATGGCGTGCTCAAGAACCGAAAGATCAGGCATGAGGCATCGTCGCAGGAGTTTTCGTATGGCCGTTTGCTGGATGATCGTCTGTGCGGCCGCGACCAGGAACTCTCCATCAATGTCATAACGCCCTTTCATCCTCACGCCGCCAACCTTCAGGCAATCGCGATGGAGAGCATGAGCCGCGCTGAGTTGGCCGTGGTCATGCCGTCGGACAAACGGTTCGTTGACGATCTTCTGATGTACAAGAAGACTGAGAAATATGTCCGTCAGGCTCGCCAAAGCGGGCAGCGCGAGGCCGTCGAACGGATCATTCGTGACAAGGCGGACCAGAACGGCGCGCGGCTTAAGGAACTTACGACAAAGTGCCGGGCCATGCTGTCCGAGGCCGGCCTTATCGTGCGCGGAGAGCCGCTGGATATCCGCGCAGAAGACCCCCAGGTCCGAATCGAGCGCGCGTTTCAGACGCTGGTCGACAAGATTTATACCAATCTCCCAATGTTGCAGGGTGTGGATTACAAGGAACAGGACATTGCAGCGACGTTACGACGCGGCAATGATGGCATGTTCGACGAAGTTGGCACCAGCCTGACCGAGCCTGAACAAGACGTCCTGAATTTTGCGCAATTGAATGGGCGCCAAGGCCTTCGCACCACGGTGAAAGTCGTCCTCGAACGCTTTGAAAAGAAACCCTATGGCTGGTCGATGTGGGCCATTCTTGCTACGATTGCCAGGCTCGTAAGTCGCGGAAAAATCGAGGCGAAGCTCGATGGCGCTGTACTGGAAAACGATGATCTGGAAAAGCGCCTGCGCAACACGATCAACCATTCCAATTTGGTTCTGGATCTCCAACTGGAGTTCACCGCAGGTCAGATCAAAGCGCTGCGTGAATTTTATCGCGACTTTTTCGACCAGCCCGTGGACAGCACGGAAGCCAAGACCCTGGGCAGCGAAACGTCGGAGGCATTCGACCGGCTGGCGAGCGAAATCAAGGCCTGGCGGCATGATATCAAGGCCTATCCATTCCTCGAAAGTCTGGCGGGCTTCGACGCCCCGATCAACGACACTTTGAAGAAGTCCTATGCCTGGTACATCACCGACCTGCCGAAAATGGCCGATACGCTGTTCGATCTCAAGGACAAGGTCATTGACCCCATCCGCAGATTTATGAACGGGCCACAGCGGGCCATTTACGACGATGCCCGCCATTTCCTGTCCGAAAACCAGGCCAATCTGGGCTATGGATTGTCGGACGCGGCGGCGGCGATCACAGGCGTTCTTGACGATAAAGATTGCTATAAGGGTTCTGCGGTCCAACAGATAAAGGGCAGTTTGGACGACCTGAAAATTGCTCTGGAAACGCTGCTAAAGCGAGAACGCGATACGGCAACCTCGGATATTGCCGACATGCGCTCGAAGATCGCAGACCAGGAGGCCTTCCTGTCCGCCGATGAGACGGTCAGATCGCGGATAGATCGGGCCTTTGGTGATGCGGCCCGCGAGATCCAGCAGGCCAGGCTCGTGGCGGTCATACGCGAACGGACATCCAACTTTCGCGACATCACCTACAACAGCCTTCTGGGTCTGCTGGAAGCGCCGCCGCCATCCCCACCAACAGAGTCCGCGGGCGCCGGCGTAGCCGAGCCCCGCGCGACCCCTTTTGTCGCCGCACCGGCAGCGGCACCTATAATCGTTTCGATGTCGTCGGTGCGCGTGAAATTCGAAAAGGCCGTGCTGGCGGACGAAGCCGATGTCGACGCCTATCTGGTGCGCCTGAAGCAAACCCTGGTGAGTGAACTTTCCGCCGGCAAGAAGATCTCCGTTTAATTGGCCCCGGGGCCGCTCGACTTTGGACTGAATTATGGACACCAACGCACTGAAGAAGTTCGCCCAGGATGCACGGCGCCAGCTGATCGCTCAAGTGGGGTCGAAATTGGCCAAGGTCCTGGCGGCTGGAAGTGCCGCGCGACGTGAGTCCTCAGAAGCCGTCAAAGAGCTCGAAAAGGAAATCGCCCGCGCCAGTGAAGATCAGGTCGTCGAACGCGTGGCCTACACCTGGTTCAACCGCTTCACTGCTTTGAGATTTATGGACGCCAATGGCTATACCGGGGTAAAGGTTGTATCCCCGGCAGATGGCCAGACCCGGCCTGAGATCCTGGCCGAAGCCGTTGCCGGCGTGATTGACGACAGCATTCCCAACTCTGTCCGGGAGCGGGTAAGGGGTCTGCTGGACGGCAAGATATCCAGCCCGGACGCACAGGCAGAAGCCTATGCTCTCTTGGTGGTCGCTAGCTGCAATCAGTGGCACAGCACCATGCCATTTCTGTTTGAAAAGATTGCCGACTATTCCGAGCTGCTCATGCCGGACGATCTTCTTTCTGTCGATAGCGTTCTGACCAAAATGCGCGCGACGATGACCGAAGACGCCTGCCAGGATGTCGAGATCATCGGCTGGCTCTACCAGTTCTACATCTCGGAAAAGAAGGACCAGGTCTTTGCGGGGCTGAAGAAGAACATCAAGATCACCGCAGAGAACATCCCCGCTGCGACGCAGCTGTTTACCCCGCATTGGATCGTTCGCTACCTCGTGGAAAACTCGCTCGGGCGGCTTTGGCTGCTCAATCGGCCAGGGTCGAAGCTGGCGGCGCAGATGGATTATTATATCGCACCCGAGGAGCCCGAGACGGACTTCCTGCGCATCACCCGCCCCGAAGATATCCGCATTTGCGACCCGGCGGCGGGGTCGGGGCATATGCTGACCTATGCCTTCGACCTGCTGCATGCGATCTATGAGGAAGAGGGCTATGAGCCGACCGACATCCCCGCGCTGATCCTGACCCATAACCTGCACGGGGTCGAGATCGACATCCGTGCCGGGGCGCTCGCGGCTTTTGCACTGATGATGAAGGCGGCGGCAAAGCTGGGGCGGCGGCGGTTCCTGCGGTTGGGGGTGCAGCCGAATATCTGCGTGATGCAGGATGTGCGCTTTACCTCCGCCGAGATGCAGGATGTGGCCGCCGTTGTCGGGCGCGATCTGTTCACGGCTGACCTACGCGAAACCTTGGGCCAGTTCGAGCAGGCCAAGAACTTCGGCTCCTTGATCGTGCCAAAACTGCGCGATCCGGCAGAGGTGGCCCGCGTGGTGCGGCAGAAGGACTTTGGCGGCGACCTGCTACTGCGCGAGATGCAAGAGAGGGTCCTGAAGGTGCTGGAGATGGCCGAGGCCCTCTCGCCCAAATACCATGTGGTAGTGGCGAACCCGCCGTATAGCGGAACCAAAGGGCTAAACGACATGTTGAATGCCTTTGCAAAAGCAGAATATCCCGATTCAAAGAACGACCTTTATGCAATGTTCATGGAGCGAGCTCTTGTTCTGACACAGCAACAGGGACTGATGGCGATGGTCAATATGCAGTCTTGGATGTTTCTGTCGCGTTACGAGGCTCTTCGTAGCAACCTACTTTCCGTGGGTACACTTGTTTCGATGGCACATTTGGGCGAACGAGCTTTTGATACGATCGGCGGAGCTGTAGTTTCGACAACTGCTTTCACCGTCTTTAAGTCGCATCTTCCAGACTTCCGTGGTGTCTTTCTTCGATTAACCTCTGGAAACAATGAGGCTGAAAAATCGCAGCTTGCAACAGATGCAATTTCGAAAGGAGCGCACCTGCGCTATTTAGCCTGTTCGCGTGATTTTGAGACCTTCCCAGGTAGTCCGATTGCTTATTGGGCATCAAAGCAATTTCTTAAGTCTTACCGAGAGGGGGAAAAGCTTGGCGAAATCTCTGAAACCGCCGTTGGTCTCTTCACGTGCGATAATGAACGCTTTCTTCGGTGCTGGTACGAAATCAATGAAGGCGATACGAGTCGCGATACCGAAGACATAAGTGAGACTTTGGCGAAGTACTACCCGTACAATAAAGGGGGGGGATTTCGTCGTTGGTATGGCTTGAATGAGCTGGTCGTATTCTTTCAGGATAAAGGAATCCAAATTCGCGATCATCGGAAGAACTCCGGTCAATCTTGGTCTCTGCCGGGCGAAAAGTTCTATTTCAAGGAAGGCATCACATGGTCTGGCCTCACTTCCGATGCAAACAGCTTTAGGTGGTCAGGCAAGGGATTTGTTTTTGAGTCCAACAAAGGGCAAATGCTTTTTTCTCAGACGAATAACGAGCTTCTCCCATTCTTGAACTCAAAAGTCTGCGAAGAAATTGTATCCTTGATAAATCCCACTCTGTCTTTACAGAGTAATGAAGTGAAGAAGATCTCATACAATCGTCCGCCTTCGTCTTCAGTAGGCGACGCTTGTATGCGGTTAGTTCAACTTTCTCGCTCCGACTGGGACGGCTACGAAACCTCCTGGGATTTCACCACGCTCCCGCTGCTCGCCCCCGAGCATCGGGCCGAAACGCTGGCGGCCAGCTACACCACCCTGCGCACCCAATGGCAGGGCATGACGGATGAGATGCAGCGGCTGGAGGAAGAGAACAACCGCATCTTCATCGACGCCTATGGGCTGCAAGACGAGCTGACCCCGGAGGTGCCGCTGGAGGAGATCACCCTCACCTGCAACCCCGCCTATCGCTATGGCAGCAAGGCCACCGACGAGGAACTGGAAACCCGCTTGCGGGCCGACACGATGGCCGAATTCCTGCACTATGCCGTGGGCTGCATGTTCGGCCGCTATAGCCTCGATGTCCCCGGCCTTATCCTGGCCAACCAGGGCGAGGGTCTGGCCGACTACCTGGCCCGCGTGCCGGAACCCAGCTTTGACGTCGATGCCGACAACGTCATTCCTGTGTTGGACGGCGATTGGTTTGCCGATGATATCACCGAGCGTTTCCGCAGGTTCCTTTTGGTGACTTTCGGCGAGGCGAAGTTTCAGGAAAACCTTGCCTTTATCGAGGCCGCTCTGGGCAAGGACCTTCGCAAATGGTTCACCCGCGATTTCTTCGACTACCACGTCCGCCGTTTCAAGAAGCGCCCGATCTATTGGATGTTCGCCTCACCGAAGGGCACATTCCAGGCCCTGATCTATATGCACCGCTACACACCTGACACGGTGAATGTGGTGCTGAATGAGTATGTCAGGCCCTTCCGGCATAAGCTGGAAGCCCACCGCACCGGTCTGGAGAAGGCCGGCAAAAGTCCGGACCAGACGCCGGCGCAGCAGGCCAAGGCTCTGAAGGAGGGCCTGACGGTTTCGGCCCAGATCGAGGAGCTCGATAAGTGGGAGCGGGATGTCATCTTCCCGCTTGCGACCCAGAAGATCGCGATCGATCTCGACGATGGCGTCAAAGCCAATTATCCAAAGTTTGGCGTGGCACTGAAGGTCATCAAAGGCCTGGAAGCCGCCGATGAGTGATCCTACGACGGAACGCATCATGCGCTCGCTCAAGGCGCAGTTTGATCAGCACCGCGTCGTGTTCTGGTATGATGCAGAGTCCGAGTTTGCGCATCTGCTACCCGACTTGGCGCTCAGCGACGTGATGGTTATTGAGATGGCCAACAACGAATTCGGGGTGAAGCATCGCATTCTGCGTGAGGCACCAAAAGACAAGTTCTTGATCTATAGCCGCAGGCCCCGGCCCGAGGGCGCGAAGAACTGGCTGTTGGACGTTGAGCTATCACATACGGTTTTCAAAACCGACCAGATCGCTGCCTGGCTGGCGGAGCTTAACCTGCCCGTCAGTTTCGAGGACGTGGTGCGCGAGCATCAGGAGTTCTTTCGTTCCGGAAAACGGCTTGAAAAACTCAAGGCTTCCCTCGACGCCAAGGACACCAGGACCGTTCTTCGCCTGCGCATGCTGGCCATCTGCGCCAACACGGACGCCCGGCTTGATGCGGTCGTGGAGGTCCTGCTTTCGGACTTGGCGCAAGAGCGCGAGGATACGCTTAAGCTGATATCGCGCGTTGGCTTGGCTGACTTTCTTTGGTCTCAGATCGATCGGCACTATGGCTACAAGGTCGAGACGCCAACGGTTCGCGATTTTGCCATTACGCTTTTCAAGTCCTGTTTCGCCGTTGCCCTGAACGTCGCCGGTAGCTTGAATACCGAGGCCGTGGTGTTGTTCAAACGCTGGCGCAACAGCCGAACGGCCGTTAGCGCGTTCCGAACTCTGTCTGCGAGCTATGCCGAGGTTTTACATGTTGAGGGGACGGCGGCTCAGAAGGACTTCCGGACCTTACTTGAGATCGACTATTTCGAGGTCCTTGACCGGGTGATTATCCGAGCCCTGGTCGACGGTCTCAGCCAGCAGGTGTTGAAACCGTCTGACGTCCTGAACTGGGTTCGTCAGCGCCGGCAGTCCTACTGGTACGCCGATTATCGTGACCTGTACGAAGCCATATATCACGGGGCAGAGTTTCAGCAGAACCTGGCCGCAGCTGACCTGACCATGTCCAGTCTGTCCGATGGCATACTGCGTTACCAAAAGACGTGGTATCGTATCGATCAGTTGTACCGCAAATTCGTCTACCACGCCCAGGAGTCGAAGCAGGCGGGCCTCCTGAAGGCGCTGTCGGACCAGATCGAGAACCACTACAGCAATGCCTACCTGCTGCGCCTCAACGACACCTGGCAAGGCCTGGTCGACGCCGCGCCGCAGTGGGAGGCGGCAGGTGTGCTGTCGCACCGGGCGTTTTTCAGGACTGTGGTGGGCGAATTCCGGCGCAAGGACCAGCGGATCTGCGTCATCATTTCTGACGCGATGCGTTACGAGGTTGGCGAGGAGTTTCTGACCCGCATCCGCTCGGTCGATAAATACGATGCCAGTATCGAACCTATGCTGGGGTGTCTGCCCAGCTATACGCAGCTGGGTATGGCTTCGCTTTTGCCGAACGAGACCATCGAGATCGCCGACAACGACAGCGGAACCGTTATTGTCGACGGCTTACCATCGCAGGGTCTGGAAAACCGCAAACGCCTGCTGGCCAACGGACGCACGGGCGATGCGGCCACGGCGATCAAATACGAGGCGTTCATGGGCTTGGGGAAGGACGAAGCGCGGGCCTTGGTCAAGGACCACGACGTTCTCTACATCTACCATAACCTGATCGACAATGTCGGGGATAAGGCCGCAACGGAAGAACGCGTCTTCAATGCCGCGGAGAAGACGATCGAAGAATTGGTCACCGTCGTCAAGAAGCTCAACGCCGCCAACGCCGCGAACATCGTGGTGACGGCGGACCATGGCTTCCTTTACCAAAACCGTCCCATCGAAGAGAGTGACTATTCCACGGCCGTGGTTGAGGGTGATACCGTACTCTACCGCGACCGGCGCTTTATACTGGGCCACGGGCTGAAGGCGGACCATGGTCTGCGACACTTTGCGCCCGCTCAGGTCAAGCTGCAGGGCACGGTCGAGGTGCTCATTCCCAAATCCATCAATCGCCTACGCCGTACAGGTTCCGGAAGCCGCTTTGTTCACGGCGGCGCATCCTTGCAAGAGATCGTGGTTCCGGTCGTCAGGGTAAACAAGAAACGCCAGAGTGATACAGGCCTGGTCGATGTCGAAATCATTGGCAGCTCGAACAATCTCATCACATCCAGCCAGTTCGCCGTTCGCTATTATCAGACGGCGCCGGTCACCGAAAAGATTCAGCCCAGGACGCTTGTGCTGGGGCTATTTTCGCAATCGGGAGACCTGATTTCGGACTCGCACGTGCTCGTATTCGATAGCCGGTCGGACAATCCGCGTGACCGCGAACAGTCCGTTCGTTTCCTGCTCAGTCGACAAGCCGATAACTACAATAACCAGGAGGTCGTCCTTAAGGTCCAGGAACAGGTGGGGGAAACCTCCCACTACACGGACTACAAGACCAGCCGATTCACGCTTCGGCGGACATTCTCGAACGACTTTGATTTTTGACGGTAACCATGAGCACATTAGACGATAAAATAAATCTGCACTTTCCGGGCATGTGCGTCAGGAAGGACCTGGTCAAGACCGTCAAGGGCAATGCGATCGTGCCCTCGTATGTCCTGGAATTTTTGCTGGGCCAATACTGCGCGACGGACGATGAAGCGTCTATTCAGTCGGGTATTGAGACGGTCAAGGACATTTTGCGCAAGCACTATGTTCACCGTAACGAAGCCGGTCTCATCCGCTCCAATATTCGCGAAAAAGGGCGCTGGAAGGTTATCGACAATATCAGTGTCGAGTTGAACACCACGAACGACTCCTACGAGGCGACCTTCTCCAATCTCGGCATCAAGAAGGTCGTTGTTGATACCGGCACGATCAAGGCGCACCCCAAGCTGCTTGTCGGTGGCGTGTGGTGTATTGCCGACGTCGAATACGAGCATACCGATGCCAAGAATGTCTCGCCGTGGATCCTGGGAAGCCTCAAGCCCATCCAACTGTCGAATTTTGACTTTGACCAGTTTAAGGACGCGAGGTCAAAATTCACGACCGAGGATTGGATCGATCTGCTGATTCAAACCGTTGGCTTCAATCCCGAAATGTTCGGCCGACGCAGTAAGCTGCTTCAGCTCATGCGGCTGATCCCCTTCGTGGAAAGGAACTACAACCTTATCGAACTGGGTCCCAAAGGCACCGGAAAGTCGCACATTTTTTCTGAGTTTTCGCCCCACGGCATATTGATCTCGGGCGGTGAGGTCACCGTCCCGAAGCTCTTCGTCAACAACAGCACCGGCAACATTGGCCTGGTGGGTTATTGGGATGTGGTCGCCTTCGACGAGTTCGCGGGCCGACAAAAGCGTGTCGACAAAGCCCTGGTCGACATCATGAAAAACTACATGGCCAACAAGAGCTTTTCGCGAGGGGTTGAGACCCTTGGCGCTGAGGCCTCAATGGTCTTCGTTGGCAACACGGCGCACAACGTGCCGTACATGCTCAAGCACACGGACTTGTTCGAGGAGCTACCCGAGAAATATTACGACTCCGCCTTCATCGATCGGCTCCATGCCTACCTGCCAGGCTGGGAAGTTGATGTCATTCGCGGTGAGATGTTTGCGACCGGGTTTGGTTTTGTCGTCGATTACCTGGCCGCGATCCTGCGCCACATGCGCAACGACGACATGTCGGACCGGTACAAGGCACACTGCACCCTGTCCAAGGACATCTCGACCCGCGACCGCGACGGGGTCAACAAAACCTTCTCAGGATTGATGAAGATCCTGTTCCCACATGACAATGCGACGCCGGCCGAGATCGAGGAAATCCTCACCCTGGCAATTGAGAGCCGCAAACGCGTGAAGGATCAGCTTGCCAGACTGGACAGCACATATCCTGAGACTGACTTTTCGTTCAGTCGCAACGACGGCACAAAAGTGGCTGTCTCGACCTTGGAGGAAATTGAGTATCCGACCTTCTATTATCGCGGCCCACGACCCTTAGCGCCGGATGGCGTATCTCAGCCGGAATTCGATTTGCAGCCACAGACCCAAGCCCCCAATGCAGAGCGGTCCGCTTCGGCCGAGCTTGACGCCGGCAAGGCGAGTCCAGTCGCGGTGGCGGCGGCGGAAGGCCACAAGGTTTTCAATGAGAACCAAAAGGGTGTCAGTTTTCACATGCTGTTCTGGCCTTGGCTGAAGGGCGCCACCGACATCAAGATCACCGATCCCTATATCCGGATGTTCCATCAGGTCCGGAATATGATGGAGTTTCTTGAGATGGTTGCCGTAAACAAAAGTCCTGAAGATGAAGTTTCGGTCCACCTTACGACTTGCCTCGACGACGTAAACCCCGAGAAGCAGCAAGAGAATCTGATCGCCGTTGAGCGTGCGATTGCCGCTGCAGGGGTCAAATTCAGCTGGGGCTTTGACGGCACGAACACGATCCACGCCCGTCACATCACGACCGACACGGGTTGGAAGATCAGCCTGGATCGAGGCCTGGACATTTTTCAGAAGTCTGAAATTGGCGATGCCTTCAACTTAGGCAATCGACTTCAGGTGTACCGCCAGGTGAAGGGATTTGAAATAACCTACTTGAAAGCAAATTAGTTTACCACGGGGCGCGAAAAATGAAAATCACACCGTCTTCTCTTACATTGAACCAGCTTTTCGGATCTGCGAATGAACAATTTGTAATTCCATCCTACCAACGCCGCTATTCGTGGCGGGAAAGGCAGATTTTTGAATTGATTGAAGACATAGACTTGCTGGAAGATGGAGATGTACACCTTCTAGGAAGTATAGTTTGTTTGACCGGGGATCACACAGCGGGTGTAAATAAATTAGAGTTAGTGGATGGTCAACAAAGGTTAACAACCGTATGTATTCTCTTAGAATGCTTAAAGCAAAAATTCCATTCCGAAGGCGATGCTACACGCGCGCAGGAGTTGGCTCGCTTGCTCACCGCACAGAGCTATACTGGCCCAGCAGTTCCGAAAGTTGCATTAGATTCTATTGACCGAGAAGATTTTCAACACTTGGTTTCTTCCCCACAGGAAGTTTCGCTCGACACGTGTGGAAATCGGCATCTTACGGGTGCGTTTCGTACGATACGCGTCTGGATGTCGGATTGTGAAGTGCAAGATCTAGCCGTATTCAGCTACAAACTTATGAACAACGCTCAAATTGTTCGACTGGATGTAAGCAGATCAAAAGATGCATTTAAGCTATTTGAGACTATTAACAACCGAGGTTTAAAACTAAGCCCAACTGATATTATTAAGAATTTCGTACTTGGTAATGCAGCTAGATTCGGAGAGAATGACTTAGACCGTGCAAGAGGGGCATGGGCGAAAATTATAGCATTATTAGATGGGGTGGATACTGATGCATTTTTCAGATATTTTTTAATTTCTACTACGAGTCAACGAATAACAATGTCTCATGTCGTCCGGGAGTTCAGGAGGCTGTTTATGAATGAGGTCGTAGAGGCTGAAAAATTGCCTGATCGACATTTGTATGCTGATGAGATGGAAGACGATATCCAAAATGAAAATGAATCAGAAATAAATATTGATGATGTGCCAATTCAAATAGATGCCTCAGCTCGACTTTCTTTTGAAGAATTTCTTGGACGATTGATTGCTAGCGCAAAGGTTTTCGGCCAACTAATATTGGCGAAAACAGGAGACGGTCAAATCGATAGACATTTGCGAAACTTGAGAATGATTAAGGCTGGCCAGACGTACGGCTTCTTAATGCATCTTATTGTGGGCAATATAGAAAGGAAAACGCTCCTAAATGTACTCAAACTAACCGAAAATTTTGTTCTAAGAAGGCACATTTGTCGGGAGCGTTCGAATGAGACTGAAGCGCTGTTCTCACGGTTGTGTTCTGTTGATCCTTTGGATCCGGTGGCCGCCGTCCGGGCAGCCTACCGCGAGTCTTGTCCGACCGATGAAAAATTTCGAGAGGAATTCACCACTGCTGCTTTTACATCGAATATTATCGACAGAGCACGGTATTGCTTGGAGCAGCTTGAACTCTTAGGTCATGGCAAACATGACGAGCTAGCAGTTTTAGGATCTAGTGACGTTCATGTGGAGCATATCATTCCGCAAAAGATTAAAACCAAGCGCGCAAAGGAGGAGTTTGGCGATTGGGTTACTTATTTGGGCCCCAATGCCGAAAGTCACCACCCAAAAATGGTGTCTCGCATCGGGAACTTAACATTGTTTGCCGGCCAATTGAACATTACCGCTTCAAATAACCCATTTGCAGCTAAAAAGAATGCATACAAAGAATCTTCTATTCGAATAACTAACGGCCTCTGTCAAATGTCCGCATTTAAGTTCAAGCATTTGGTTGAACGTTCAAATTCATTGGCTGAACTGGCCGTAAAGAGGTGGCCAGCACCTTAGTCGATTAGAGAAGGACGAAATGGCGTCAGTGTTAATTTCGTCGTTTCGGACACAAGTCTCGCGCCGACGCCTCCCTATGATGAGCCCGTCCCGCCTGGCCAAAACGTGTCTTAATAAACACCATGGCTACACGCTTGGCCCGCTGCCGCGCCAGCTCTCTTGCAGAGCGCTACGCAGCCGGCTTCGCTACCAACTGAACAGGGCAACGTCCGAGACGTCAAGTTACCGGATCGAAACGCGCTCTAAGCACATGTTTAGCTGAGCAGGCAGGTGAATTCGCGCACAGCGACTTTTCGTTTCTTGGCGCGCAATTACGCGCATTGTAATGATAGCAGCAAGAAATGGGGTCAGTGACAATTACCGCCTCCGCACAAGAGATCGGCCAAACTTATGTTTGCGCCACCTCGCAGGTCGTCTCCGTTGTCGCGCCTATGGCGCTCCAGATATGCCAACCGTTCGTTCATTTCCGTCAGCTTGTTGAAAACCCAGTGATGCTTCTTTTCAACGAACGAGGCTATGTCATTTGCCGTTCTTGAGATTGGTGGCAACTCATGATGGCTTAGGGACGTCATCGCGCCATCACCTGGGTCCCCTTATGTCGGAAAGACTTCCCGGCGAATGACGCCTTATACAGGGTAAGGCTTGTCAAGCTGATCGCTTCAAAATGCGTGACACCAGCGCCGTCGGATCAGATTTTGGATTGGTCCATGCGGCACGAGACGGATGAGTGACCGTCACGACTACAGGGGCTTTCTCGCCAGCATATGCGGTACTTCGCCACCCTCTGTTGTTATCCTCAACATAATGGTCCAACAGTTGGCGCGCATTCAATTTCTTACGAACATAGCTACCGGCGTCATCCCCCATGCATAGGACGATGCGAGGCTTGAGTTGATCAATAACGGCTTGGTGGAAAGGCCAGCACAATGACGCCAAGCGATCGAAATCCGCGCCTATCTCAGCGATACTTCTGGAGCGCGAGAAGATGAGATTGCTGGACGGGATATGCCTCAAATCAATACCGAGACTCTCGAACATATGCGCCAAACGCTTTTGCATCGGCTCCTGACCGGGTCCACGAGCGCTCCAGGTAGCGTCAAGATATGATGACCAAAACCGATTTGGATTTTGTAAAGCCTTCTGAGTCTCATCGTGCACAAGCTCTTCAATTTCCAGACCACGATCACCACCAGGGCTGGCGCCAATAAGATATATCGGCGGTGTGCCTTCGAAGGCCGCACGCCCTGAATAGAAAACCAGTCCGGATTCGTTTTTTAGCTCTAGCGGTACGAGTTTGGCGAAATACTCCATCACGGCATCGATCTCCTCAAGAAGCTGAAACTAGAGACGAAATGGGGACGAAATAGGATCAGTGTCAATCTCGTCGTTTCGGACACGAGTCTCGCGCCGACGAATCCCCCACGACGCGCCCGTTTCGCTAGCCCAAAACGTCTTTGACTAAACACCATGGCCACACGCTTAGCCGGCTGCTACGCCAGCTCTCTTGCAGAGCGCTACGCAGCCGGCTTCGCTACCGACTGAGTTACACCCGTCCTGGACGTCACCGCCGCGATTACGCGGCTTCCCGCCTGCCTGGCTCGTCAAGACATCTGCCCATGCTTCTATATTAAAAACGCTATATTTAATCCTCTCAAACATCCAAGAGGCAAAATTATATCTTAATGCATATAAATCTTGTCGTTTCGCCCCAACTATCGTATTTTATAGCTCTACGACTATGGAAACTGTCCCATGAGCCCGTCGCTTCATAACCCCATCCAATCGGACGCGGCTATTGGCCAGGTCATTCGTGAGCGTCGCAAGGCGATCGGCATGAGCCAGGATACGCTTTCCAGCCTGTCCGGCATCGCCCAACCCAACCTGTCCAAGATCGAGCGCGGCAAGGCCGGGGCCAAACTGGATACCTATCTCAAACTCTGCGCCTTGATCGGCATTGATCTGTTCGCGGTACCGCGATCATGAAGATGGATGTCTGGATGGACGCTGTTGACCAAAGGGTCGGCGTACTCGAACGCGCCGACTCCATGGCGCTGACCTTTACCTACGCTCCCGATGCGCCGCAGACTTCGCCCATCTCCCTGTCCTTGCCTGTCCGGCCGGCCCCCTATCTGGACGCCGACTGTCGCGGATATTTTGAGAATCTGCTGTTCGAAGGACCGCAGCTCGATCGGGCGCTCGACACCTATCGACTGAACCGCGGCGACACAGGGGCGCTGTTGTATCATCTGGGGGCAGACTGCCCCGGCGCTATCTCCATTACGCCCGAAGGTCGTGGCCCCGGAAAGCGTCCGGGCATCTTCCCCGACGACTATGACCGCATCGACGATGAACGGATGCTGGAGATCGTCCAGTCGCTCCATCTCGAACGGCGTCTTCCCCAGGCCGAGCGTGACCCCTCCCCCCTAGCCGGCGTCCAGGGCAAGATCGCCTTACTCTACCACGATCAGCGCTACTATTTGCCCAAACCGGACTCACGCGCACCCACAACCCATATTCTCAAAGTATCGCCCGCCAGAGACCCGCACCTTACCGAGGCCGAAACAGCGCTCCTTGCGATAGCCACATCGTGCGGCATCCACACCACACGGTTCGTCCCCAAAACCTTCAAGGTCCGCGGCCTGACCATCAAGGCCATCCTTCTGGAACGCTTCGACCGGGACGTAAAGGGCGGCCATGTTCGGCGCATCCATACGGAAGACTTCTGCCAGGCCCTGGGGCTGCCGCCCTCGCTGAAATACCAGCGCCACGCCGTTCTGCCGGAGCATCAGTTCAGCGCCAAGGCCGTCGGTACGATCGCCGCGAAAACCTCGACACCCGGCCTTTTCGTCCAGACCTTTCTCGACCATACCCTCTACAATATTCTGGTCGGCAACACCGACAATCACGGTAAAAACGGCACCATCCTGCACGGCGCGGGCGGCACAGAACTGGCCCCGCTCTACGACGTCGTGCCCGTGTTTACCGATACCACCGTAACCCATCGCCTGGCCTTTGACATTGGCACCGCGCACTATGTCGAAGATATTCAGCCGGCGGATCTGGTCGCCATGATGCGTGACATTGGCTTTATCCGGCCGCGCTTTGACAAACGGCTGGAAAAAAAGCTGCGCCATCTGGTCAGCACGATTTCGAACGAAGCTGACGCCAGACTGGCGAAAGGTCTTGCCGATGCCTTGGCCGCGCAAATGGGCGAAGTCGCAACGGCGCTGGGGCTGGACTTGGGCGTTCCGGAAAGGGACTATTTCCCGCGGGTGACGCGCGATGAAAGCCGTGCACCTGGCGGATGGGAACAGTTGAGCTGAAAAAAGCCGGGCATCAGAAGCGGCATCAGAAATAGAAGAAATGGGGGGTCAGTGACACTTACCTCCGCTGCAAAAGACGCAGTATCGCCAAAGCCACGCCAAATGCTTAATTCTAGAGCACAATCCGAAAAGTGGCGTCCACTTTATCGGATTGCGCTCTAAAACATAAGGTTTTGGAATTACCTTGACACCGCCGCAAGATATGAAAAGGGCGTCGCCGCTGTTCAGCTTAACTCTCGCGGCGCATAAAGTTAGCTGGATCTGGAAACGCGCCCTACGGCTGTCGAAGGGCCTCATGGCATGCCGCCTCCAGTCCGTCGAGATGGGCGGTGACAACCGTCCAAATCCGACTCGGCGTCACGGTTTCATAGTCATGCCGCAAAATGTTACCGATGCCTTTTATGTTCGACCATGCGATGTGCGGAGACAAGGTCGCCAACTGAAAGGTAGGATCATCTCTGCGCGCATGCTTTTCAAGATTTCGCACTGCCTCGCTGATGTTCAGTATCGCACGTTCAGTCGCATATTGCGCCATCACATTGGCGGCGTAGGCGTCGTAATCGTATCCAGCAACAAACCCTTTGACCTTACCGATTTCGGCCAGAATCGCCTGCAGGTAATGAAGTTTTGAGGCTGGCTGGGTCACGTTCGCGTCCCCGCCGCTCAAAAAATTCTAACATGGTCTTGGGCGTAGGCGGTCCGGATGTGCGGCGGCATACGCTTTTCCTCGGCCAGATCGAAGTTGTCTGTGCCGATAAAACTTTCAATGGCGGCCGCCACACCGCCCATTTGATACAGATCGCGCACCACGGCTTCGTTGTAGACCACGGCCAAATCGACATCCGAAGCTGGCGTCTCCTCCCCTCGTGCGACCGAGCCGAACAAGGACAAGCCCTCAACTCCCAGGGCACGAAGGTCACTCTGATGGGCGCGCAAGGCGGCTATGATCATATCCCGTTTCACAGTGCCATAATGCAGCCTAAACCTTTACAGGGCAAGACTATTTGAAGGAGACATGGGGTCAGGAGAAATGGGGGCTGGTGTCAAACGTGAAGCTGGGGTCAGTGTGAATTGACGCCTTGGGGTGAGCCACTCGAATAGGTCCACCATGGCCACACGCTTAGCGGGCTGCTGCGCCAGCTTTCTTGCAGAGCGCTACGCAGCCGGCGCCGCTACCAACTGCGCGATACCCTGCCACCGGCCGTCATCCGCGCGCGTTGAGCACGGACAGTCCTTGCATACATACGCAAATGGACCTATCTTACTTTCGTCTTACCTACGGAGACATCCATGTCCGCCTTGCCACAATTGCCCACCCCCGTCACGACGACCGTCTCTACGAAGGGGCAGGTCATTCTCCCCAAAGCCATTCGCGATCTTCGTCAATGGAAGGCCGGGACGCGGCTGACGGTCGAAGAAACGCAGGACGGGGTGCTGCTGAGACAGGCGCCGCTATTTGCCACGACGCAGATAGACGACGTCTATGCCTGCCTGGCCTGGAACGGGGCACCCAAGTCCTTGGAAGATATGGATCAGGGCGTTCTGGCAGAAGCGAAGCGGCGGCATGCAGGCGATTGACACCAATGTCCTGGTTCGCTTCCTGACGGGCGATCATCCGGAACAATCTCAAAAAGCGCGCGCTTTTGTCGGTGGCCATGACGTTTTTGTCGCCACAACGGTCTTTCTCGAAAGCGAATGGGTTCTGCGCAGCGTCTACGACTTTTCCACGACGTCGATCTGCAGAGCTTTGCGAGGATTCGCCGGTCTTGCCCAGGTCACCGTCGAAAATCCGACCCTATTGGCTCAGGCCCTGGATCGAGCCGAAGCCGGCATGGATTTCGCCGACGCCTTGCATCTTGGAGCGGCTGCCCACTGCGATGCGATGGTGACCTTCGACCGCAAATTCATCAAGACTGCCGCCGGTGGCCCATTCGACGTCATAGAGCCATGACGGGCGTGTAAATTTTCAACGGCCGTTGAATTGACCTGCGACGTGGTGTAGGCCTATATGTGGAATTGACTTGGATCGTATCAATAGATACGACCCGAGCGAAAAGCATAAGAGGAACCCAAAGATGGCTCTCGTTTCCGCCGGCCGCAAATTCCGTAACGCATTGGCGGCGGAATCCCCGCTGCAGGTCATCGGCACCATCAATGCCAATCATGCCCTTCTGGCCAAACGCGCCGGGTATCGCGCCATCTATCTGTCGGGTGGCGGGGTGGCTGCCGGCTCGCTGGGGATGCCGGATCTGGGGATCAATAACCTGGATGACGTGCTGATCGATGTCCGGCGCATCACCGATGTTTGCGATCTTCCTTTGATGGTCGATATCGACACCGGCTTTGGGCCGTCGGCCTTTAACATCGAACGCACCGTCAAGTCTTTGATCAAATTCGGCGCGGCCGCCTGCCATATCGAAGACCAGGTCGGGGCCAAACGCTGCGGTCACCGTCCCGGCAAGGAGATCGTCTCGACCGACGAGATGGTCGATCGCGTCAAGGCCGCGGCCGATGCCAAGACCGATCCGGATTTCTTTCTGATCGCGCGGACGGACGCCATCGCGGTCCACGGCGTCGATGCGGCGATTGAGCGCGCGGTCAAATGCGTTGAGGCGGGGGCGGATGGGATTTTCGCCGAGGCCGCCTATGATCTGGACACCTATCGCCGGTTTGTCGATGCGGTGGGTGTGCCGGTGTTGGCCAATATCACCGAATTCGGCAAGACGCCTTTGTTCACGCGTGAGGAACTGGCCTCCGCGGGCGTGGCGATCCAGCTGTATCCGCTGTCGGCCTTCCGGGCGATGAACAAGGCGGCCGAGGCGGTCTATGACGCCATCCGCCGCGACGGCCATCAGAAGAACGTGCTCGAGACCATGCAGACCCGCGAGGAACTGTATGATCGGATTGGGTATTGGGATTTCGAGAACAAGCTGGACCTGCTGTTCAGCGGGCAAAAGTAAAAGGATTCAACTACGAACCACACGAACAGCACGAACTTCAGGATTGTTCTGAACCCGCCGCGCAGCGGCAATCAAAGAAAAGGCGATCCACAGATTTCACAGATTACACAGATTAGATCTGAGCCTTAATCTGTGAAATCTGTGTAATCTGTGGACCTCTTAAAAGATGATGCCGCTGCGCGGCGGGTGCCAGAAATCCTTGAAGATAGCGTTGCGCGTAGAATTTCGAGCACAAGCTGGATCTGCTGTTCAGCGGACAGAAATAAAAGGATTCAACCACGAACCACACGAACAGCACGAACTTCAGGTCTTATTTGAACCCGCCGCGCAGCGGCAATCAAAGAAAAGGCGATCCACAGATTACACAGATTTCACAGATTAGATCTGAGCCTTAATCTGTGAAATCTGTGTAATCTGTGGACCACTTAAATGATGTTGCCGCTGCGCGGCGAGTTCAATCACACCCTAAAGTTCGTGCTGTTCGTGGGGTTCGTGGTCAAAAAATAAAACAGGGAGCCACACCATGGACACTACCGCCGAAGCACCAACCGGCTTCAAGCCCAAGAAATCCGTCGCGCTTTCCGGCACGGTCGCCGGCAACACGGCGCTGTGCACCGTCGGGCGTACCGGCAACGACCTGGCCTATCGCGGCTATGATATCCTCGACCTGGCCGCCACGTCCGAGTTCGAGGAAATCGCCTTCCTGCTGGTCCACGGCAAGCTGCCCAACCGTACCGAACTGGATGCCTACAAGACCACGCTGAAAAGCCTGCGCGGCCTGCCCGCCAACCTCAAAACCGTCCTCGAAAGCCTGCCGCCGTCGGCCCACCCCATGGACGTCATGCGCACCGGCGTCTCGACGCTGGGCTGCCTGACGCCGGAGCGCGACGACCACAACCACCCCGGCGCGCGCGATATCGCCGACAAGCTGATGGCCAGCTTCGGCTCGATGCTGCTCTATTGGTACCATTTCAGCCATAACGGCCGGCGCATCGAGGTCGAAACCGACGACGACAGCATCGGCGGCCACTTCCTGCACCTGCTGCACGGCAAAAAGCCCAGCGACTCCTGGGTGCGCGCCATGCATACCTCGCTGATCCTCTATGCCGAGCATGAGTTCAACGCCTCGACCTTCGCCGCCAGAGTCGTCGCCGGCACAGGCTCCGACTTCTACAGCGCCATCGCCGGCGCCATCGGCGCGCTGCGGGGCCCCAAGCACGGCGGCGCCAACGAATTCGCCTTCGATATCCAGAAGCGCTACGACACCCCCGACGAAGCCGAGGCCGATATCCGCCAGAGAGTCGCCGCGAAAGAAGTCGTCATCGGCTTCGGCCACCCCGTCTATACGGTCGGCGATCCGCGCAACGAAGCCATCAAGGCCGTCGCCAAGGCGCTGTCGGCGGAACAGCACAATATGAAGATGTTCAACATCGCCGAGCGCCTCGAAAGCGTGATGTGGGAGATCAAGAAGATGTTCCCCAATCTCGATTGGTTCAGCGCCGTCAGCTACCATATGATGGGCGTGCCGACCGCCATGTTCACGCCACTGTTTGTTATCTCCCGCACCTCGGGTTGGTCAGCGCACGTTATCGAACAACGCCAGGACGGCAAGATCATCCGCCCCAACGCCAACTATACCGGCCCGGAAGATCGCCCCTTCGTGCCGCTCAACGACCGCCCGTAATGACCTATCGCAAGCCCCTCCCCGGCACCGATCTCGACTGGTTCGACGCCCGCGAAGCCATCGACGCTATCACGCCCGGCGCTTACGCCACCCTGCCCTATACATCGCGGGTCCATGCCGAAAACCTGGTGCGGCGCTGCGATCCGGCCATTCTGGAACGCAGCCTGCGGCAGCTGATCGAACGGCGTCAGGATCATGACTTTCCGTGGTTCCCGGCGCGCGTTGTCTGCCACGACATCCTGGGCCAGACAGCCCTGGTCGATCTGGCTGGGTTGCGCGATGCCATCGCGGCCCAGGGCGGTGATCCGGCCCAGGTCAATCCGGTCGTGCCGACGCAGCTGATCGTCGATCACTCGCTGGCGGTAGAGTACGGCGGCGACGTCAAGGACGCCTTTGCCCGCAACCGCGCCATCGAAGATCGTCGCAACGAAGACCGCTTCCACTTTATCGACTGGACGCGCAAGGCCTTCCGCAATGTCGAGGTCATCCCGCCCGGCAACGGCATCATGCACCAGATCAACCTGGAACGCATGTCGCCGGTCATCCATGCGGTCGATGGTATAGCCTATCCCGATACCCTGGTCGGTACCGACAGCCATACGCCGCATGTCGATGCTTTGGGCGTCATCGCTATCGGTGTCGGCGGGCTGGAGGCGGAAAACGTCATGCTGGGCCGCGCGTCGTGGATGCGCCTGCCCGACATTATCGGTGTCGAGCTGACCGGCCGCCCTGGCCCCGGCATCACCGCCACTGACGTGGTGCTGGCCCTGACCGAATTCTTGCGGGCGCAAAAAGTCGTCGGCGCCTATCTCGAATTCTACGGCGAAGGGGCCGCGGCCCTGACCCTGGGCGACCGCGCCACCATCTCCAACATGACGCCGGAATTCGGCGCCACGGCGGCCATGTTCGCCATCGACCAGCAGACCCTCGACTACCTGACCCTGACCGGCCGTGCCGCCGAACAGGTCCGCCTGGTCGAAATCTACGCCAAGGCCGCCGGTTTGTGGGCCGATGCCCTGAAGACGGCGGTATATCCGCGCGTTCTGACCTTTGACCTGTCGTCTGTGGTCCGCACCATGGCCGGGCCGTCTAACCCGCATAAGCGGTTGCCGACCAGCGACCTGGCGGCGCGGGGCATTGCCGGCGCGTGGGTCGATACCCCGGGCCATATGCCCGATGGCGCCGTCATCATCGCGGCGATCACCAGCTGCACCAACACCTCCAACCCGCGCAATGTTATCGCCGCCGGGCTGCTGGCGCGAAACGCCAATGCCAAGGGGTTGATGCGCAAGCCGTGGGTCAAGTCGTCCCTGGCGCCGGGTTCCAAGGCGGTGCAGCTCTATCTCGAAGACGCCGGGTTATTGCCGGAGCTGGAAAAGCTGGGCTTTGGCATCGTCGCCTTTGCCTGCACCACCTGCAACGGCATGAGCGGGGCGCTGGATCCCGCCATCCAGCAGGAGATCATCGACCGCGATCTCTATGCCACCGCCGTCTTGTCGGGCAACCGCAATTTCGACGGCCGCATCCACCCCTATGCCAAGCAGGCGTTTCTGGCCTCGCCGCCCCTGGTCATCGCCTATGCCATCGCCGGTACCATCCGCTTCGACATCGAAAAGGACGTGCTGGGCTATGGACCCGATGGCGCCGAGGTCCGGCTGATCGACATCTGGCCGGACGATGCCGAGATCGACGCTATTGTGGCCCAAAGCGTCAAGCCGGAGCTGTTCCGCAGCGTCTATGACCCGATGTTCAACTTCGCTGCCCGCGGCAAGCCGGTCGATCCGCTCTATGACTGGCGCCCCCAAAGCACCTATATCCGACGGCCGCCCTATTGGGAGGGCGCATTGGCGGGTGAGCGCAGCCTGACCGGTATGCGGCCGCTGGCAGTGCTGCCCGACAACATCACCACCGACCATTTGTCGCCGTCCAACGCCATTCTGGCCGACAGCGCCGCCGGCGAATACCTGCTGCGCATGAAGGTGCCGGAAGAGGACTTTAATTCGTACGCCACCCACCGCGGCGACCATCTGACGGCACAACGCGCCACCTTCGCCAACCCGACCCTGATGAACGAGATGGCTGTGGTCGATGGCCAGATCCAAAAGGGTTCGCTGACGCGGCTGGAGCCCGACGGCCAGGTCATGCGGATGTGGGAAGCGATCGAAACCTATATGGAGCGCAAGCAGCCTTTGATCATCATTGCCGGCGCTGACTACGGTCAGGGCTCAAGCCGTGACTGGGCCGCCAAGGGTGTGCGGCTTGCCGGGGTCGAGGCCATCGCCGCCGAAGGCTTCGAGCGCATTCACCGCACCAACCTGATCGGTATGGGGGTTTTGCCGCTGGAGTTTTTGCCCGGTACGACGCGGCAGTCGCTGGGTATCGACGGGACGGAGACCTACGACGTCAAAGGCGACCTGACCCCACGCGGTACGGTCACCCTGGTCATCCATCGCCGCACAGGCGAGACCGTCGAGGTGCCGGTCACCTGCCGGCTGGATACGGCCGAAGAGGTGTCGATCTACGAGGCCGGCGGCGTTCTGCAACGCTTCGCCCGCGACTTCCTGGAACAGGCGAAGGTGGCATGACGGGACAGATTCGTATTCCGGCGACCTATATGCGCGGCGGCACCAGCAAGGGCGTCTTCTTCCGGCGCGAGGATTTGCCGGACGACGTCGAAGCGCGCGACCGCCTGCTGCTGCGGGTGATTGGCAGCCCCGACCCCTACGGCAAGCAGACCGACGGCATGGGCGGGGCGACCTCCTCGACCTCGAAAGTGGTCATCCTGTCGAAGAGCACGCGCTCAGCCCACGATGTCGACTACCTGTTCGGTCAGGTGTCGATCGACAGCGCCTTCATCGACTGGAGCGGCAATTGCGGCAACCTGTCGGCGGCGGTCGGGCCGTTTGCCATTTCGAACGGCCTGGTCGGCGAAGTGCCGAAAGACGGTGTGTGCACGGTCCGCATCTGGCAGGCCAATATCGCCAAGACCATCATCGCCCATGTCCCGATGACGGGTGGCGAAGTTCAGGAAACGGGTGATTTTGAACTGGATGGCGTGACCTTCCCGGCGGCCGAGATCCAGCTGGAATTCCTCGATCCGGCCGAAGACGGCGATGGGGGTTCAATGTTCCCGACCGGCAACCTGGTCGACGACCTGGAGGTGCCGGGCGTCGGTATGCTGAAGGCGACGCTGATTAATGCCGGTATCCCGACCATCTTCGTCAATGCGGCGGATATCGGCTATACTGGCACGGAACTACAGGACGCCATCAACAGCGACACCGAGGCCCTGGCGCGGTTCGAGGCCATCCGGGCCTATGGCGCCGTGCGCATGGGCTTGATCGCGGACCTGTCCGAAGCCGCCAAGCGCCAGCACACGCCCAAGGTGGCCTTTGTGGCGCCACCGGCGGACTATGTCGCCTCCAGCGGCAAGGCGGTAGCTGCAGGTGACATCGACCTGACTGTGCGCGCTCTCTCCATGGGCAAGCTGCACCACGCCATGATGGGCACGGCGGCGGTGGCGATTGGGACGGCGGCGGCGGTTCCAGGCACCCTGGTCAACCTGGCGGCCGGCGGCGGCGAACGCACGTCGGTGCGTTTCGGCCATCCCTCCGGCACACTCCGCGTCGGCGCCGAAGCGGCCCTGCTCAACGGCCAATGGACGGTTACAAAAGCCCTGATGAGCCGAAGCGCCCGCGTGTTGATGGAAGGCTGGGTGCGGGTTCCATTCTTTACCTCTCCCCGTTTACGGGGAGAGGACGAGAGCTGAGCGAAGCGAAAGCGATCGGCGCGGGGCGGCGAGCCTGAGGGGCTTATTCCTATCAACGAAAAGATTGACACATCGACAGTAGGTAGACCCCTCCGCCTCGACGCGCTTCGCCCTTTGGGCTCGCTTGCTCGGCACCTCCCCATTTGAAATGGGGAGGAGAAGAAACCAATGAACATATTCTTTTTTCTCCTCCCCATTCCTTCGATGGGGAGGTGGCGAGCAAGCGGAGATCGAAGATCGTAGCGCGTCGAGACGGAGGGGTCCCCTTGCGGAAGGAATGTCAAAGTCAAAGTGGATTGGTATTAACCGCAAGTACCGGTGCACTGACGCTTTTCGAGTCGATCCTCCTCACCGCTCTTCCGCCATCGGCCGGCCGAACCGATCTTCCGCCATCGGCCGGCCGAAAACCTGAGTCCAGTAGTGGCCATACTTCACCTTGCCGACATCGTCCGGAATGTAGACATGGCCGACGCCGGTTTCGGTAAAGCCGCAGGTCAGGATGTTCGAACGGTGGCCGGGGCTGTTCATCCAGCCCGCAACGGTCGCGTCGGCTGTGACATAGCCGGCGCTGATGTTTTCACCGACCATCATCCAGCGGTAACCGGCCGCCTCGGCGCGCTGGGCCACCTTCAGACCGTCCGGATCAACATGGCCGAAGAAGTCCTGTCCAGCCATGGATTCGCTGTGACGCTGGGCCGCCGCTTCAAGCTGGCGGTTGACGACCAGGGCAGGACAGCCGGCAATTTCGCGTTCGGCATTGATCAGCGCCACGACCTTATCGGTCTCGGCATCCCGACCATGACCCGCGCCAGCAATAACGAGATTGGCCACAAAAGCCAGGATAAGCCACTTCATACCGCCAGCATGACATAAAGCCCGTCACGATCAAGCCCCGCGGCGTATCCGTTCAATCATATAGGAAAAGTCCCGACCGGCGTGGCCCTGGGCGCACAGGGCGTCGTACAGCGCATGGGCCCTGGCGCCGAGCGGCGTATCGGCGCTGGCCCCGGTCGCCGCCTGCATGGCCAGGGTCAGGTCCTTCAGCATCAACGCCGAAGCGAACCCCGGCTGATAGTCGCGATTGGCCGGCGATGACGGCACCGGTCCCGGCACCGGACAGTAGGACGTCATTGACCAGCTCTGGCCCGACGCCTTGGAGGCAATGTCGAAAAACACCTGGTCGTCCAAACCCAGCTTTTCGGCCAGGGCAAAGGCTTCGCAGGTCCCGATCATGGTGATGGCCAGCAGCATGTTGTTGCAGATCTTGGCCGCCTGGCCGGCGCCCGCCGCGCCGGCGTGGATCACCGCCTTGCCCATCGCCGACAACACCGGTTCGGCGCGCGCAAAGGCGTCCTTCGTGCCGCCGCACATAAAGGTCAGGGTCCCGCCTTGCGCCCCGGCAACCCCGCCCGACACCGGAGCATCAACCATGGCAAAGCCCTCGGTTTGGGCATCCACAGCGACACGGCGCGCAGTTTCGACATCGATGGTCGAACAGTCGATCAGGACGGCTGATTTCGGCGCGGCGGCAAAGACAGTGCCATAAACCGACACGACATGCTTCCCGGCCGGCAGCATGGTCACCACCGCTTCGGCGTCACGGCAGGCATAGGCGACCGAAGATGCCTCCATAGCGCCATCGGCCACGGCCTGAGCGACGGCCTCAGCGTTGATGTCGAAGGCGCGGACCTCATGCCCGGCCCTGACCAGGTTGGCGGCCATGCCCGAACCCATATGGCCCAAACCGATAAAGGCGATCTTCATAGGGACAACTCATGTTCGAGCGGCGCAAACAAGGAATCGACCATTTCCGGCGTGACGTCAGCCTGCCATCTGGGCGCATTGTCCTTATCTTCGATTACTGCCCGCACGCCTTCGGAAAAATCCCGGGTCGAGGTGATGCGGCTGGCGATACGATATTCCATCCGCATCACGTCTTCGAAGCTGTCCATCTTTCGGCCTTCGCGCAACTGTCGCAGCGACACAGCCAGAGATTGCGGCGAGCGTTTCGTGAGAATTTCCGCCTGTTTGCGCGCCCAGTCGCTGCCGTCGCCATTCAGGGCCAGGGAAATTTCTGACATGGTGCCATGGCCGAAGCAGCGGTCGATCGTCTCGTTGTGCTGGGCATAGGCCGGCGTCGGAACCGCTTGCGCATAGCGGTCAATGACATCGACGCCCTGCGCAAGGATACCGGCCTTAAGTGCCGCAATCTGCTCGGACTGAACAAAATGGGTGGCAATACCGGCCGCCACGACATCGCTGCCGCGCAGCTGCGCCCCGGTAAGGGCCAGCCAGGTGCCCAGTTCGCCTTCCAGCCGCGGCAGGAACCAGCCGCCGCCGACATCGGGAAACAACCCAATGCCTGTTTCCGGCATGGCAAAGATCGTGCGTTCGGTGGCGATGCGATGCGAACCATGGACCGAAATGCCGACACCGCCCCCCATGGTGATGCCGTCGATCACAGCTATACAGGGCTTGGGGTAGCGCTTAATTTGGGCGTTCAATCGATATTCGACGGCGAAAAATTCTCGCGCCTCGACACCGTCGCCACGGCCGGATTGCGCGATTTTGCGGATATCGCCACCGGCGCAGAATCCGCGCGTACCCTCGGCATGGTCGACCAGAACGGCGTGGACCTGCGCGTCGTTTTCCCATTCGGTCAGGGCCTGGGCCATGGCCACGCACATCTCCGTCGTCAGGGCATGCAGCGCCTGGGGCCGGTTCAGGGTGATGCGGCCGATGCCATGTTCGATACGGGTGACCACGTCGTTCATAGATTCTGGCATTTCAACAAATCCCGGGCTATGATGACGCGCATGATCTCGTTGGTGCCTTCCAGGATCTGATGGACGCGCAGATCGCGGACGATGCGTTCGACACCATAGTCATGCAGATAGCCATAGCCGCCGTGGATCTGCAGGGCGTCATTGGCGATTTTCGAGCCGGTGTCGGTTACGAAGCGCTTGGCCATGGCGCACCACCGTGTGGCGTCCGGGGTTTTGGCATCGAGTTTCGCCGCAGCTTCATAAAGCAGGGTCCGCGACGCCGACAGTTCGGTTTCCATGTCGGCCAGTTTGAACTGCGTCGCCTGGAAGGCATTGAGATGTTTGCCGAACTGGCTGCGTTCTCCGGCATAGGAAAGCGCACGGTCCAGGGCATCCTGAGCGCCGCCCAGGCTGCAGGCGGCGATGTTCAGCCGGCCGCCATCCAGGCCCTTCATGGCGTATTTGAAACCATCGCCGGGCGTGCCGAGCAGATTTTCGGCAGGTATGCGCAGATTATCGAACGTGACCTGGCGCGTCGGCTGGGCGTTCCAACCCATCTTCTTTTCATTGGCGCCAAAGCTCAGACCCGGCGCGTCCTTCATTACCAGAAACGTGGAAATGCCATCATCGAGCCGCGCCATCACCACGTAAAGATCGGAAGCACCGGCACCGGAGATGAACTGCTTCGAGCCGTTGAGGACGAAGCTGTCGCCGTCACGGACTGCGCGGGTTTTCATCGATGCGGCATCGGAACCGGAACCCGGCTCGGTCAGACAATAGCTGGCGATCGTCTCCATCGTCGCCAGTTTCGGCACCCAGTGCGCGCGAAGGTCTGGGGCGCCGAAGCTGTCGATCATCCAGGTGCACATGTTGTGGATCGAAAGGAAGGCCGCCGTGGCAATGCAGCCGCGCGACAGCTGTTCGAAGATGATGACGCCGTCGTGGCGCGACAGGCCCGACCCACCGTGTTCCTCATCCGTGTAAATCGCGGCAAAGCCCAGGCCGGCGGCTTCTCGCATGACCTCGACGGGAAAGTATTTGGTTTCGTCCCATAGGCCGGCATGGGGCCGCAGCTTATCGTACGCAAACCGCTGCGCCGCCTCCTGGATCATCACCTGGTCTTCGTTGAGCATGTCCGTCCCTGTTTTTTTTTACCCCTCTCCCCGTTTACGGGGAGAGGTTAGCGTGAGGGGCTTTCGGTACCGTCCGTCGCTCGAACGTATTCAGAAGGCCCCTCACCCGATCGCCTTCACTTCGTTCGGCTCTCGTCCTCTCCCCGTAAACGGGGAGAGGGAAAAACAATCACCTATCCTTAAACTGCGGCGGCCGTTTCTCGGCAAACGCCGCCATGCCTTCCTTCTGGTCTTCCGTCGCAAACAGCGCCGTAAACAGCCGGCGCTCAAACCGCACGCCTTCCGTTGTTGGCAGTTCCAGAGCCCGGCCGACCATCTCCTTGGCGGCCAGGATCGCCGGCATACCATAGCCCGCGATCGTCTCCGCCGCTTCCATGGCCACAGCCATAAGCTCGTCATGCGGCACCACCCGGCTGACCAGACCGATCCGGTCGGCTTCGGCCGCATCGATCATCCGTCCGGTCAGGACCAGATCCATGGCCTTGGCCTTGCCGATCGCCTTGGTCAGGCGGATCGAGCCGCCCATGCCCGGGGTCACGCCCAGCTTGATTTCCGGCTGGCCGAACTTCGCCTTGTCCGAGGCGATGATCAGATCGCACATCATCGCCAGTTCACAGCCGCCGCCCAGCGCAAACCCGTTAACCGCGGCGATCACCGGTTTGCGGCAGGCAGCAAAGGCATCCCAGCCGGCAAAATAGTCGTTCAGGTACATGTCGGCGACATCGCGCCCCGCCATTTCCTTGATATCGGCGCCGGCGGCGAACGCCCGGCCCGCGCCGGTAATCACCGTCACGGCGATCTCCGGATTGCGGTCGATCTGCACGATCAACCCGCTCAGCTCCGTCATGGTCTGATGGTTAAGCGCGTTCAGGGCATCCGGGCGGTTCAGGGTCACCACCGCCACCCGGCCTTTTTGTTCGAAGTCTACGATCTGCATCCTACTTCATCGTCGGAATAATGAAGGCCTGGTCGCCGATATCGCCATCCGGCCAGCGCGATGTCACGGTCTTAACCTTGGTGTAAAACCGCACGCCGTCCTCGCCATACTGGTTCAGGTCGCCAAAGGCCGAGCGCTTCCAGCCGCCAAAGCTGTGATAGGCCACCGGCACGGGGATCGGCACATTGATGCCGACCATGCCGACATTGACCTTGGAGACGAATTCGCGCGCCGCCAATCCATTGCGGGTGAAGATGGCGACGCCATTGCCGTAGGCGTGTTGCGACGGCAAAGCCGCCGCCTCGTCCAGGGTTTCGACGCGAATGACCTGCAGGACCGGCCCGAAGATTTCATCCTGATAGGACTTCATCTGCGGCGTCACCTTGTCGAACAGGGTCGGTCCGATAAAATAGCCGTCCTCATGGCCCTGCAGCTTCAGGCCGCGGCCGTCGAGCACCAGGTCGGCGCCTTCATCGACTCCCATCTGGATATAGGCCTCGACCTTGGCCTTATGCGCCGCCGAAATCACCGGGCCGTAATGCGCCTCGGCATCGGTCGAGACACCGACCTTCAGGGCGCGGGCGGCATCGGTCATGCGTTCGATAAAGGCGTCGGCGGTCTTAGCCCCGACCGGCACGGCCACCGGCAGCGCCATGCAGCGTTCACCGGCCGAGCCATAGGCGGCGCCGACGATATCGCGCACCACCTGGTCGAGGTCGGCGTCGGGCAGGATGATGCCGTGGTTCTTGGCCCCGCCCATGGCCTGGACCCGTTTGCCGTGGGCCGAGCCGGTGGCATAGACATATTGCGCGATATCGGACGAGCCGACGAAGCTGATCGCCCGGATATCGGGATGGGTCAGCAGCGCGTCGACGGCTTCCTTGTCACCATGGACAACCTGGAACACGCCCTCGGGCAGGCCGGCCTCGATCAGCAGTTCGCCCAGGCGCACCGGAACGGACGGGTCTTTTTCCGAGGGCTTGAGGATAAAGGCGTTGCCACACGCCAGGGCGACGGCCGACATCCACAGCGGGATCATGGCCGGGAAGTTGAACGGCGTAATACCCGCCACGACGCCCAGGGGCTGACGCAGCGAATAGACGTCGATGCCGGGCCCGGCGCCTTCGGTATAGTCGCCCTTCAGCAGGTGCGGGATGCCGCAGGCAAATTCCACCACCTCCAGGCCGCGCTGGATGTCGCCTTTCGAGTCGGCGACGACCTTGCCGTGTTCGCTGGATAGCAGCACGGCCAGTTCGTCCATATGCTTTTCCAGAAGGGCCTTGAAGGCAAACATCACCCGGGCGCGGCGTTGCGGGTTGGTCGCGCCCCAGGACGCCTGCGCCTTCACCGCCTTTTGGACAGCGTCATCGATCTCGGCGCCGCAGGCCAGGGCTACGCGGGCCTGAATCTTGCCGGTATTGGGATCGTAGACGTCGCCAAAACGGCCGGAAATGCCCGGCACGGACCGGCCGTTGATGAAGTGATGGATATCGCGCATTCCGCTCTCGTTTCTATGGCCGTAAGAGGACCCCTCCGTCTCGACGCGGTCGCCCCAAGAAGGGCTCCCTTGCTCGCCACCTCCCCATCTTCGATAGGGAGGAGAAAGAAGAAGAAACTCGGTTACCCTTCTCCTCCCCATGACAATGGGGAGGTGGCAGCGCGCAGCCGTAGACGAAGTCGAAGGCAAGTCGCTGACGGAGGGGTCCTCTTTGAATATTAGGCGGCGATGCGGGCGCGCATCCGCCGGGCGGCGTCGAGTTTAACGCGCGCCATCGAATCAGCAACCTCGTTTGTGATCACATTATCGCTTTTTGCCGTGGCGAAGATGGCATCCAGGCGTGGACCGATGGCATCGACGCGGGCGCGGATCAGGTCGGCATCATTGTCGCCCGAGATTTCGCCCTGGACCATGATAATGCCGCCGGCATTGATGACATAGTCCGGTGCGTAAAGCACGCCGCGCTCACCGAGAATACGGCCGGCTTCCGCCGTCAGCAACTGGTTGTTGGCGGCGCCGGCCACCACCGAAGCGCGGATGTAGCGGGCAACATATTCGCTGATCGTTCCGCCCAAAGCACAGGGAGCCACCACGTCCACCGACTGTGTCAGGATGTCGTCGACCGACACGCCAACCGCGCCAAAGCGCATCTGGGCTTCTGAAACGCGCGCCGGGTTGATGTCGGCGACGACCAGGTTCGCGCCCATCTCATGCAGTTCCTGGCACAGATACATGCCGACATGGCCCAGGCCCTGAACGGCGACGCTCAGGCCCGCCAGTTCTGACCGGCCCAGGTGGGCGCGGACGGCCGATTCGATGCCGACGCGAACGCCGCGCGCGGTGAACGGTGACGGGTCTCCACCCGACTTGCCGGCCGCAGCGCTGAGGCCCGAGACGTGTTTTGTCGTGCGGGCCACGATCTGCATATCCGCGACCGAGACGCCGACGTCTTCGGCGGTGATGTACTGGCCGCTCAGGGTGTCGACGGCGCGGCCAAAGGCTTCCAGAACCGCTTCACGCTTTTCGGAATCGACAGGCCCCAGGATCACCGACTTGCCGCCGCCCATGGGCAGGTCGGCCATGGCGTTCTTGTACGACATGCCACGCGACAGGCGCAGGGCGTCGGTCACCGCATCGGCGTCCGAGGCATAGGACCACAGCCGGCAACCGCCCGCCGCCGCGCCCAATGCCGTCGAATGGACGGCGATGATGGCGCGCAGGCCCGTGGCGGCGTCATTGACGAACAGGACCTTTTCGTGGGCGTCGAAATCGGGGTGGTCAAACATTTACAGCTTCCTTGATAAGCACTTTGTCGTTTTGAGGTTTTGGCGGTTGGGCGGTTTCGAACTGGGTCAGCAACTCGGCCCATCGGGTCTTGGCCTTGTCGTAATTGGCCTGCTTGATGTGGCCGAAGCCGCGGATCTCTTCCGGCAGGCGCGCCAGGGCGACGGCGGTGTCAAAATTGTGCGGCGCCAGTTCGCGGGCCAGGCGGTTGATCAGTTGGGCATAGTCGCCGATCAGCCGGCGCTCCATGCGGCGTTCGTCGCTGTAGCCGAAGATGTCGAAGGTGGTGCCGCGCAGGCCTTTCATAGCGTGCAGAAGGGCGAAGGCCTTGAAGATCCACGGCCCGAACTTACGCTTTTTCGGCAGGCCGGTGTGGGCGTCCTTTTCCCCGAAAATCGGCGGTGCCAGGAACAGACTGACCTTGTCGGCGTTCTCGAATTGCGCCGATAACTGCGCCTTGAACGCCGGATCGAGATAGAGGCGGGCGACTTCGTACTCGTCCTTGTAGGCCTTCAGCTTGAAAGCGTAACGCGCCACGGCCTCGGTGAAGGTGGTGGTGCCAAACGGCGCCTCAGCCTTGCGGGCGATGTCGACCAGTGCCCGGTAGTCGCGGGCATAGGCCGCATCCTGATAGGCTTCGAGGTCCTTCATGCGCGCGGCGACAAAGGCATCGAGGTCGAATGGCGATTCCATCTTTTCGGAAATCTTCGGATCCAGCCGGCCAGCGATATAGGCGCGGCCCAGGGCGAACGCACGAAGATTGGCCTTGATCTCCGTTCCGTTCAGCTCGATCGCCTTTTCGATGGCGGCACGGCTGAGCGGCACGGCGCCCGCCTGCCAGGCAGCGCCCAGCAGAACCATGATGGTGTAGACGGCGTCGCCGAGATATTTGCGCGACAGGCCGGCAGCATCGAAGGCCTTGAGGCTCCGGGTCGCCGTCTTGACCCGGCGCTGCATGCTGACCGTGTCGAACCGGGTTTCGGTGTTGAGGGTAAACTCCGCCGTATGGCTCAGAGCCGAGTTCAGAAAGCCCGTGGTGCGGACAGAGTCCATCAGCGGCAGACAGGCCTTGCCGTGCGCCGTCACCATGTCGGCGGCGATCAGGACGTCAGCTTCTGCCACCGGGATCCGGCCGCCGGGCAGCATAACGCCGGGCGCCGCCAGGCGGATGTGGGCGTCGACGGCGCCGCCGCGCTGGGCCAGGCCGATCTGGTCGACGGCCAGGACTTCGATGGCGTCGAGGTGAGCGGCCATGCCGACCATGGCGCTCAGCGAAGTCACGCCCAGCCCGCCAACGCCGGTCAGCAGCAGATTGAAGGGCTCGGCGGTAACTCCCGGCGGACTTATTTCCGGCAAGTCGGAAATCAGGACATCTATGTCGGAGACCTGCGCTTTTTTAAGTTGTGCGCCTTCCAGCGAGACGAAGGACGGGCAGAAACCCTTGACGCAACTGGTGTCGAGATTGCACGCCGACTGGTCGATTTCACGCTTGCGGCCCAGATCGGTTTCCTTGGGTCCAACGGCGATACAGTTCGACTTGACCGAGCAGTCGCCGCAGCCTTCGCAAACGGCGGAATTGATGAAGATGCGTTCCTTGACCTTGGGCGCCAGGCCGCGCTTGCGCCGGCGGCGCAATTCGGTGGCGCACATCTGATCGTAGATCAGCACCGTCGTGCCCGGGGTATTGCGCAGCTCTTCTTCGGCAACCGGCATGTCGTCGCGGTGCCAGAAGCTGACCTTGGCCGGCATCTTGGGATGACCGCGCCAACGGTCGGGCTGATCCGACACCATCATGATGCGGGTGACGCCTTCGGCGGCGACCTGCTGGGCGACGGTGACAGGGTGGAGTTGGCCATCGACGTGCTGACCGCCGGTCATGGCGACAGCATCGTTGTAGAGGATCTTGTAGGTCATGTTGACGCCGGCGGCGACCGCCTGGCGGATGGCCAGCAGACCGGAGTGGAAATAGGTGCCGTCGCCGAGGTTGGCGAAGATGTGATTCTCCTCGGTAAACGGCGCCTGGCCGACCCAGGTGACGCCCTCCCCGCCCATATGCGTGCAGATTTCCGAATTCCGGTTCGGCATAAACTGGACCATATAGTGGCAGCCGATGCCGGCCGTGGCGCGCGAACCTTCCGGCACCGTCGTTGAGGTATTGTGCGGGCAACCGGCGCAGAAGAAGGGCTTGCGCGTATGCAGCGGCACGACATTGTCCTTGACCACCGCCTGCTGGCGCAGACGCGCCGCAATGGCGGCGCGAGCCTCCGTGCGCGCACCTTCGGGCAGGCTGTCGTACAGCGCCAGGGCGACATGGCCGGTGTCGAGGTCGAGCGTGTCGCGGACCAGCGGCTTGCCGGCGGCGTCATGCTTGCCGAGGATGCGCGGACGGCGGCCGTCGGGCAGGCTGTAGAGGACGTCGCGCAGTTGGTATTCGATCAGGTTGCGGCGTTCCTCGACCACCAGAACGGAGTCAAGACCATCGGCAAACGCGGTCGCGGCCTCCGGATCGAGCGGCCACACCAGGCCGATTTTCCACAGGCGCAGGCCGAGATCGCGGGCTTCGGCATCACCGATACCGAGCAGACGCAGCGCGTCCAACACGTGTAGAAACCCCTTGCCCGTGGCGGCAATCCCGAAGCGCGGCCGCGACGAATCACTGACGATGCGGTCGATGTTGTTGGCGCGGGCAAAGGCCTGGGCGGCCGGCAGGCGATAGTGGCGATGCCGTATTTCCTTGGCTTCGGGGGGATCATTCAAACGAATGTTCAGACCACCTTCGGGCATTTCGAAGTCGGGCGTGAAGGTGGTATAACCCGTTGGATCAATGTGGGCCGAGGTCGAGGCGTCCATCAGATCAGCGATGGTTTTCAGTCCGATCCAGCAGCCGCAATAGCGCGACAGGGCAATGCCCTTCATGCCGAAGTCGATGACTTCGTCAATGGTCGCCGGCGCCAGGGTCGGCATTTCGGCATCGAGGAAAGCGAACTCCGACTGGTTGGCCAGGGTCGAGGACTTGCAGCTGTGGTCATCGCCGGCCAGGGCCAGGACGCCGCCATATTGCGAAGTGCCGGCCAGGTTTGCGTGCTTGAAGACGTCGCCGGTCCGGTCGACGCCCGGTCCCTTGCCATACCACAGACCGAAGACGCCATCTTTTTTGGCACCCTGGAACAGCGGCACATGCTGGGTGCCCCAGACGGCGGTGGCGCCCAGGTCTTCGTTGATGCCGCGCTGGACGACGATGTCGTGGGCATCGAGGAGCTTCTGGGCGCTCGACAACTGCATGTCGTAGGTGCCGAGCGGCGAACCGCGGTAACCGGAGATGAAACCGGCCGTGTTCAGGCCGGCCTTGCGGTCGCGCTCGCGGATTAGCATCGGCAGGCGAACCAGGGCCTGAACTCCGGTCATGAAGGCGCGGCCGGAGTCCAACTCATACTTGTCGCCAAGGGTAACCTGCGCGCGCATCCGACAATCCCTGCTTTTTAGTTGTTGCCTTTGATACTAGACTCGTTTTGCAAGAAAGTGCTTCCGAATTGTCGTGCGCAAACCGCTAGTGAAGCGAATGAATTTCTGCGATATTGCGTAAAGATAGATAAAAGTTCTGCTGCAGGGCACAAAAAGGCAATGAAACGTAGCAAACCCGTCCAGGAGCTGGACGATACCGACCGTCGCATACTTCGCCTGTTGCGCGAGAATGCCCACCTTACCACACAAGACATCGCCGACAAGGTCGGGTTGTCGCAGACGCCGTGCTGGTCGCGGATCAGGCGGATGGAAGAGGCCGGTGTGATCGCCGGCTATGTGGCGCTTCTGGATGCGGAGAAAATCGGCCGGCCGCTGTCGGTGATCATCGAAATCAATCTGGAACAGCATGACGACGAGAAGATCGAAGCCTTTTCCCGCCACCTGGCGCAGCAACCGGAAATCACTGACGCCTATCTGACGACGGGTGAGTACGACTATGTCATCATCGCCGCGGTCGAAGACACGGAAGGCTATGAGAACTTTCTGCGCAAGCGGCTCCTGAAGTTCCCCGGCATCCGCCATGCCCGCTCGACCTTTTGCCTGCGCCGGCTAAAGCGCGATGCCTCGCCTTATGTCTGATATGCCGCCTAAAGCCCGCCTCCTCAGACTGCCTCACGAAGGCGTTCGGTCCCTCGTGTGGGACGGCGATACATTGGCCGACTGGGTCGGCGGAATAAGACGCTTTGACCTCAAGGGCGGCTATGAGCCGCCTCGCGTCGGGTATCCCTATCTGTTCGACGCCGCCGTGGCGGACGGCGACGATGCCGTAATTTATACCCGCTTCGGAACAAAAGGGTTGGTTTTGCGCGCAGGAAGCGTTCTTCGCGAGCTAAACCGCAGCTTCTACTACGCCGATGCCTACGACTACCCGATCACCGTTTTTCGTTTGGATAGCGGCCGCAAGGTCATTGGCCATTGTCCGGAGGATTGTAATCGACTTGAAATCGAGGACCTCGAAACGGGTGAGCGGTTGACAGCAAAAAGCTCACGACAATCGGCCGCTTTGTTCCATTCCCGCCTGAGCGTCTCGCCCAATGGTCGTTACTTGATGAGCGCTGGCTGGCTTTGGCACCCGCTGGACCAGATTAACATCTATGATATCGCGGAAGGTCTGAAGTCTCCCGAGCATCTCGACGGCCCGGGTGTTAGAACCGGTACATGGGCCGACAAGGTTTCCGCTTGCTGGACGCATGACAAGCGGCTTATCTTTGGCATCAGTCAGGATGAGGATGAGGAAGACGAAACTCCTGCACCAAAACTCAGGTTCTATGATGTGGCCGAGGGGCTGACCCGTACCTTGGCGTTAGAAGAACAGGTTGGCCAGATCATGCCAGTAGGGGAGGATTACCTCCTGAACCTGTATGATCATCCGAAGCTGATCGATCTCAGAACCGGTGCTGTTGTACAGGCCTGGCCGGACATTCCCTGCGGCCGGCGCACCAGTTCGATCTGCATTCCCAAACCGGATTTTATGCCCACGCTTGCCTTCGATCCGCAGATGCGCCGCTGCGCCATCGCGACGGAACAGGAGATTTTCGTGCTGATGTTTGATTGACTTGGGGAAAGAACAGCGTATGGCCGATACAGGGTTTAGGCTGCGGATGCGATGCAAGAAAGTTGGTCCACAGATAAGCCAGATAAGCCAGATGATCCGTGGGCTGCTGCCACTACGATTTGAATCGTTTATACTCCAGTTTGGCGCCGCCGAAGTTTATCAGCAAGCCCTTCGGGAGGCGTGCTGCCCTAAGGTAGTTCATGATCTGAGCGTCCTCACGTGGCGATAGTTGAACCAAGGCTTTCAGTTCGACCAGCACTTCGTCAAAGCAGATGAAGTCAGCGCGATACTGACATGCCAGGACGGTATCCCGGTAATGAATAGGTAGGGCGAATTCGCGCCGGAATGGGATGCCGGCCCGGTCGAGTTCAATCATCAGCGCTTCATGATAGACAGCTTCGAGAAAGCCATATCCGAGCCGCGTATGCACTTCCATAGCCGCGCCTATGATGGCGTAGGTCTGCGAATCACGTCGGTCCGTAGTCATCTATCCTCTCCCTGAGTCTGTCTCATCTATAGTCGCTTGCCGCTTTTTCGCGCGAAGCGCATTTTTCGAAAAACACTTAATGCGTTGAATTTGGCTCACAGGCCACGATGCCATGAACCATCTGGCTTATCTGGCTTATCTGTGGACAAACTCCTTTACGCGCGTTCCGCAGCCACGATTTTGCCGATCTATTGAATCCCGGGACATTGCAAGCTTACGTGCCTAATGAAAATCCCGCGACTTGACCAGAATGACCGGTGACTGCGCCGCGCGGCTGCCGGTGCGTTTCAGCACCCTTGGATCCATGCCCGGCTCGCCATGGCGGAACTCATCACCGCGGCTATAGGGCAACGGAAAGGCATCGTTGCGGTCGCCGACGCTGTCCAACTTATCCGACAGGTCGATCAGCCGCCGCGCCACCAGGTGGACCACCTCGCCCTCTTTCTGGATCTGACCGCTGATCGCCACCATGCGCGCGGTCAGGACCAGCCGGCGCTGTTCCTCGTACAGTTTCGACCAGATCACCGCATTGACAATCCCCGTCTCGTCCTCGATGGTCATGAAGGTGACCCCGCTGGCCGTGCCCGGCCTTTGTCGCACCAGGACCATACCGGCGACCAGGGCATGGCTCTTGTCCTTGCGGGCATTGGCCGCCTGGCACGTCACGATGCCGCGCTCGCTCAAATCACCGCGAAGAAACGCCACCGGATGCTGGCGCAGCGACAGGCCGATATGGCCATAGTCCTGCACCACCTCGCTGCCGGCCGTCATGGCTTTCAGCACCACCGCCGCCTCGTTTGTCTCGACACCGTCGAACAACGGCAGGGACGTATCGCGCATGCCCTTGAGCGCCCACAGGGCCTCACGGCGCGGCTTGGCCAGCGACGGGAAAAAGGCGTCCGCCTCGGCCAGCTTGACCAGGGTCGAGACCGGCAAGCCGCTATGGCGCCAGACCTCGGGAATAGAGGCGTAACCGTCCTGACGCGCCGCCGTCAGCCGGGCGGCGTCATGTTCCGACAGACTTCTGACCATGCGCAGCCCCAGCCGCACGGCCAGTTTTCCGCGCGTGCCGGTCTCCTCCAGGGTGCAGTCCCAGCGTGAAGTATTGACGCAGACCGGCCGGACCTCGACGCCGTGTTCGCGGGCGTCGCGCACCAACTGCGCCGGAGCATAGAAACCCATGGGCTGCGAATTCAGCAGGGCGCACAAAAACACATCGGGGTGATGGCACTTCATCCACGACGAGGCATAGGCGATCAGGGCGAACGAAATAGCGTGGCTTTCCGGAAAGCCGTACGAACCGAAACCCTCCAGTTGCTTGATCAGGCGCTCGGCGAATTCAGGCGTATAGCCGCGTTCGATCATGCCTTGATACATCTTGTCGCGGAAGTTCTTGACCCCCCCAGTATGTTTGAAGGTCGCCAGGCTGCGGCGGACGTGGTCGGCTTCGTCGTCGGTAAAGCCGGCGCAGACCACGGCCACCTTCATGGCGTGCTCCTGAAAGAGCGGTACCCCGAAGGTCCGGCCCAGAATATCCCTGACCTTGTCATTGGGGTAATCGACCGGCTCCAGGCCGTGCTTGCGGCGCAGATAAGGATGGACCATGTCGCCCTGGATGGGCCCCGGCCGGACGATGGCGACTTCGATGGCGATGTCGTAGAAGACCCGCGGCTTCAGCCGAGGCAGCATCGACATCTGGGCGCGGCTTTCGATCTGAAAGACGCCGACGGTATCGGCCTTGCAGATCATGTCGTAGGTCGGGGTGTCGTCGGCGGGAATGCCGGCCATGGTCATGTCAACGCCCTTGTGCTCGGCCAGCAGGTCGAAACTCTTCTTCATGCAGGTCAGCATGCCGAGCGCCAGGCAATCCACCTTCATGAACTTCAGCACATCGATATCGTCCTTGTCCCATTCGATGACCTGGCGGTCTTTCATGGCCGCCGGCTCGATCACCGCCAGGTCGTCCAGCCGGTCGCGCGTCAGGACAAAGCCGCCGGGATGCTGCGACAGGTGGCGCGGCGCATTGACCAGTTGTTTCGCCAGGTCGAGCGTCAGGCGAACCCGGCGGGATTCACGGTTGAGGTTCAGCCCGTCCAGGTGCGTTTCGTCGATGTCGCTGGCCCAGTGGCGATATTGCTGCGACAGGGTCTTAAGGATATCTTCGGGCAGGCCCAGGGCCTTGCCGACATCGCGCAGGGCACCGCGCGTGCGGTAACGGCTGACGACCGCGACCAGGGCGGCATGGTCGCGGCCATAGGTTTCAAACACCCATTGCATGACGATTTCGCGCCGGGCATGTTCGAAATCGACATCGATGTCCGGCGGTTCGTTGCGGTTTTTCGACAGGAAGCGGGCGAACAAAAGGTCATACTTGGCGGGATCCAGTTCGGTGATCCCGAGCACATAGCAAACTGAACTGTTGGCGGCCGAACCACGCCCCTGGCACAAGATACCCTGCGAGCGGGCGAAGTGGACGATATCGTGGACGGTGAGGAAGTAGTTGGCGTAGCGCATCTCGGCAATGAGATCGAGTTCATGGCGCAGTTGCCTGACGACCTTGTCCGGAACCCCGTCGGGGTAGCGCTTGTCCGCCCCGAGGCGGACAAACTTTTCCAGGGTTTGCTGCGGCGTCAGGTGGGGATGCGATTTCTCATCGGGATACTGGTATTCCAACTCGCTCATATTGAAGGTGCAGCGCGCCATGATCTCGCGCGTCCGGACAAGTGCCTCCGGCCAGGCCTTGAACAATCGCGCCATCTCGTCCGGTGCTTTCAGATAACGGTCGGCATGGCGTTCGCGGCGAAAGCCGGCGTCGTCGATGGTGCAGTTGTGGCGGATACAGGTGACAACATCCTGCAGGATGCGGCGCGAGGCATCGTGAAACAGGACATCATTGGTGGCTATGGTCGGCACGCCGGCGCGGTTCGCCAGTTGTGACAGGTCATACAGACGTAAGGCGTCATTGGGCCGACGGCGCAGGGTCAGGGCCAGGTAGGCGCGATCGCCGAAAACCGTCTTCAACCGGCGCAGGTTCACGGCGCAGGTGTCATTGTCCATGTTGGGCGCCATATCGGGCACCAGGACGGCGATCAGACCTTCATTCCACGCTTCGACATCGCCCCAGTCGAGCTGACACCTGCCCTTGCCGGCGCGGCCCTTGCCGAGGGACAGCAGCCGGCACAGGCGCGAATAGGCCGCCTTGTTGGTCGGATAGACCAGCAGGGAGGTTGCGTCGGTCAGGTCAAGCCGGCAGCCGACGACCAGCCGCACCCCGGTTTCCTTGGCCCATTTGTGCGCCTGGACGATGCCGGCCAGGGAATTGCGATCGGCAATGCCCAGGGCTTCGATCCCCAGTTCGGCGGCCCGGACGAACAACTCCTCCGGGCTGCTGGCGCCGCGCAGAAAGGAAAAATGCGTCGTGACCTGGAGTTCGACATAAGCCGTCATGCGAACATACCGTGCAGGAACCATTGGTGGCTGCCGGTGGCGCTGTCTTCGCCGTCACCGCTGCGAAACAGCCACAGGCGCTCGCCGGTATCGAGTTCGACACGGAAATAGTCGCGCACAGCCCAGGTCTCACCGTCCTGCTTCCACCATTCGCCGAAGATGCGCTCCGGTCCGTCGGCAGCGACCACACGATGACGCGTACCGCGCCAGGTCAGGACCCTGGGCGGATGGTCGGGCAGTTCCGCCAGAGGGAGCACCGGTTCGGGGCGGCGGAACAGTCTGATGGGGCGCGGCCAATGAAGAGGCCAACCGAGTGGGATAACCGCCAGGGGCGAGGTCCGCTTTACCGAGCGTTCCGGCACATCGCTTTCTACCGCCGCCAGGCGATAGATGCGTTCGGCGCCGATGCGGTTGCTCAGGGTGTCGATCAGGCCGGCCAGGTCGGGGGCGTTATTGTCTTGCGTTGTGATCTGGGTGTGCACCCAGGGCTCGGCCTGGGTGGCGATCAGGCGCATGCGTTCGATGCCGAAGCCTGGATCGACGGTCTCTATTCTGTCGCACAGCAACCGGGTCAGGCGGGTGGGATCGCGGACCGGCTGGGCCATGCCAACGCGGACGGCTTCGATACGGCCATCGACGCGGATAAAGTGCAGGTCGAGTTGCCGCGCCCCCTCGCCGCGCGCTTCGAGGGCGTCGCACAGTTGCACCGTCAGCTTGGCCGTATAGCGCGCCAGGGTTTCCGGCGCGCCGATCGGTTCGAAGAACACACGTTTGACCTCGGCGACATCCGGCAGTTCGACCGGATCGATCGGCTCGGCCAGGTGACCGGAAATCTGATCGAGACGGCGGCCCAGTTCGCGGCCGAAACGATGGACCAGCGGGGCGCGCGGCTGGGCCAGCAGTTCGCCGATGGTGTCGAAGCCCAGGACGGACAGGCTTTCGACCAGGTTCATCGGCAGACGCAGGGCGGCCGCAGGCAGGTTGCGGACGGCGCGGGCGCTGTCGCCGGGCGGCACCATCGTAATGGGACGGGCGACGAACCGGGCGAGAGCGTGGGCGGCGCCCCAGGTGTCGGCGATGGCCGCACAGGCTTCGATCTCCTTTTCGCTCAGTTTGCGTATCAGGGCGTCGAGCAGCGCCGCCTCGCCGCCGTGCAGATGGGCGGCGCCCGTGATATCGAGGATCAGGCCGTTGGGCGGATCGGCGGCCACCACGGGAGAATAGGTCTGCAAGGCCCAGCCGGCCAGCCGGTCCAGAGCCTGGCTGTCGCCGTCAACGTCAGCATCGTGCACGATCAGGTCCTCGACCAGGGCCTGGGCCTTGGTCAGCGGCATACCGACCCTCAAACCGGCCCTATGGGCGGCGCGGTCGGCGGCCATGACGACGCGCCGGCGGCCGTCTGAGCCTTTCAGCACCAGCGGCACCTCAGGAGGCAGCGCGGTAGCCGCCTTGTCCGTACCCAGCTGCCGCCGCAGCCGGTCGGTCGGCCAGCGGGGCAGATAGAGCGAGACCAGCCTGGCCATTATGTGCCTCCACATCGAATTCTGCGGTGTTCCCGCCTTTGCAGCGCAACAGTTCCAGACGCCAGCGCGCCGTGCCGATACCCGGCACCGGCAGGGCGCGCGACGCTTCCGCCGCGATGCGCCAGCGCGTCACGGCGGCCGTCGGCAGGCCGAACTCGGCGGCATCGCGCGGCCGGCTCCACCGCCGCAGCACCAGGCCAAGGGTCCGCGTACTCTCCGCCGCCAGTTGCAGCCGGCGCGAGGCCGTCAGCGACAGGCGCGACACCTCGGCGACAACCGCGCCCAGGCTGCCGTGGCGCAGGGCTTCCTCGCAGCACATCAGGACGCTTTTTTCATCGCCGGCCTCGACACAGATAACGCGTTGCGGATCGAGGCCGGCCTGGGCCAGGCCAGGCGCGAACAGGTCGGGCTGGGTCAGGCACCACAGGACCTGGCCTTCGCTGCGCGCGGCGATACCGGCAACGAACAGGGCCGCCGCCGCACCATCGACGACGCCCTGGTCACGGCCGGCGACCTCATGTACGGCGCCCAGGGTCAGTCCCCCGCCGGGAAGGCGGGTGTCTATGCGCTCTATGCCAAACGGCAGGGCGCCGGCGGCACGCCGGCTGCCCTCCAGCATCTGAATATGCTGGCGAAGCTCGGCGAGACCCAAGGGTACAGGCTTCGACATGTGGACCATCCATCACCGATGTTTTCGGCATTATGTTCTTGTTTTGTTCCTAAAATCTGCAAGAGTCAAGGCGGGATGGAAGGCTGGGCAAATTGTTGAAGAGATTCAGAAAGTAAGTTGCCCCACCCTCAGGCATCCTTAGCCACGGTTTCCAGGGCCAGGGCGTGGAGCGGGCCGCTGAGCAGGTCGGCCAGGGCACGGTTGACCAGCTGATGCTGACGCACCCGTGCCAAGCCGTTGAACGCTGCTGATACGATCCGCGCCTTGTAATGGTCACCGTCGCCGGCCAGGTCGGTGATCGTCACCTCGGCATCGGGAAAGGCCGCTTCGATACGCGCCTGCAAATCACTCTGGGCAATGGCCATGTCCGGCTCCTGTCTTTGACCAGCGCTTTTATACGAAATTCCGGCAAGGGGAACCCTGACATCGAACTGTCACAAAAGAACTACGTCCGAACTCCGACTCAAGCCATACAGACTTGAGTCCCTGCGCGTAAGATGCGAACTATCATCCGCGACTACGGTTAAGGACCTGTGCGGGGAGTTATTTTGCATGCATCAGTGCCACAGGACTGCCCGGATCTTTGCCCTCAGCACTGTAATCCTGGTTGCCGCCGTGCCTGCCCTGGCCCAACAGATCCCGCCCGAAGTTCAGGCCAGGATGGACGCCATGCAGGCCCGGATCGACGCGCAGCAGGCGCAGATCGATGCCCAGCAAACCGAATTGAACGGGCTGAAGGCCGAGATCGCGGCGCAATATGGTGCGCCCGCTCCGGCGACGCGTGTCGCCGCCGCCCCCATTCCCGCCCCGACGCCTGTGCCGCCGGCGGCGGCTTCGGTCACCCTCAACAACGGCACCGCGACGATCGCCTCGACCGATGGCGCCTTCAGCGTGGCGCTGAAAAGCATGTTCCAACTTGACGCCGCCAGCTACAGTCAGGACAAGGATCTCGATGCTGCCGTCATTGGCCGCGACCTCAATTCCGGCGTCAACTTTCGCCGCGCTCGCATCGGTATGGGCGGCAAGCTGTTTACGGATTTCGACTACAATATCATCCTCGACTTCGGCGGCTCCGGCGCCGAGGATGTCGGCCGCTTCCACGAAGCCTGGCTACAGTATTCCGGCTTCAAATCGGTCAAGCTGCGCATCGGCGAATTCGCCCCCAATGCCGGTCTGGAAGATGCCGGGTCCGTCATGGCCTCGACCTTCCTCGAGCGTGCCTCGGTCTCCGACATCGCCCGCAGCCTGACCGGCGGCGACACCCGAATGGGCATCTCAGCCTTCAACGCCTATGATCGCTGGCTATGGTACGTGTCGCTGACCGGCAACACGGTATCGACCCTGAGCACCCAGGCCGCCGGCTTCACCGTTGCCAATGCTGACGAACAGCTGGGCATGACCGCTCGCCTGGCCGGCACGCCGTTCAAGGGTGACACCTGGCTGGTTCACGCCGGGATCAACTATTCGCGCATTATCAACCCGGCCGATGCCGGGGACTCGTCCGCTACGCGCTATCCCGTTGCCTTGCGTGACCGTCCCGAACTGCGCCTCGACAGCACGCGCCTGGTCGACACCGGCGCCATCGATGCCCAGTCGGCGGACGTGACCGGGCTGGAGTTGGGCATGCAGAATGGCCCCTTCTTCGTCGAGGTTGAAGCCTTCGCTTTCAACATTGCGCGCTACAATCGCGCTCCCGGCCTCACCGATCCAGATTTTTTCGGCTGGTACATCGAGGGTGGCTGGGTTCTGACCGGCGAGACACGCAGATACAATACCGTTACGGCGGCCTTCGACGGTGTAACACCGAAGAACAATTTCGACGCGAAGAGGGGCCAGTGGGGGGCTTTCGAACTGGTTGCGCGCTTTTCAACGCTCGACCTCGATTATAACCCCGACGCAGTCCTGACCGCCGACCAGGTGCGTGGTGGCAAACAGGATATCTTTTCGCTGGGTCTGGGCTGGACGCTCAACCCCGCCATGCGTCTCGTCTTTCAGGGCCAGGACGTAAAAGTCGAACGGCTGAACAGTTCAGGCGTGCAGACCGGACAGGATTATACTAGCTTCGCTGTCCGGAGCCAGTTCGGCTTCTGATTTCGGAGCTGCTGATGAAACGCGCCGGCCTGCTTGCCCTGGTGATTGCGCTGAGTGCCGGACCGGCTGCTGCCGGTGATGTTCAGGTGGCAGTGGCCGCCAACTTCACCGAACCGGCCAAGGCCATCGCCGTCGCCTTCCAAAGGAAGACCGGCCATACGGTCACCCAGAGCTTTGGGCCAACGGGCGGGTTCTACAGCCAGATCCAGAACGGCGCGCCGTTCGAGGTCTTCCTCTCGGCCGATCGCGACCGCCCAACGCGCCTCGAAAGCGAAGGCCACGGCGTGAAAGGCACGCGCTTCGTCTATGCCTATGGCGCCCTGGTACTGTGGAGCGCTACGCCGGGTTTCGTCGACGCCAAAGGCGCTGTGCTGAAGGGCCGTTACGACCACATTGCCATCGCCGATCCGGCCAGCGCACCCTATGGCGTCGCTGCGGTCGAAACCTTGAAAAAAATGGGCCTGTACGAACAGATTGCGCCGAAAATCGTAAGGGGCGTCTCGATCGCCCAGGCTTATACTTTCGTTTCGACCGGTGCGGCGGAACTGGGTTTCGTTGCCCTGTCGCAAGTCGTTCATGAAAAAGGCGGCTCGCGCTGGGTCGTACCAAAGTCGTACTACACGCCGATTGACCAGCAAGCTATCTTGCTGAAGCCCGGCGAAAAAGACCCGGCGGCCAAGGCCTATCTTGACTTTTTGCGCAGTCCGCAGGCCCTTGCCATCATCAAATCCTATGGCTACGAGGTGAAGTGATGATCGATCATATGGGCCTGCTGGTCTCCGACCGCAAAGCCAGCAAAGCTTTCTACACGGCCATATTTGCGCCCCTGGGCTACAGGCTGATCGTGGATGAGTCCTACGGCAGTGGTTTTGGCATTAACAAACCCGATTTCTGGTTGGTTGACGGCATGCCGCTCGACCTTATGCACGTTGCTTTCCAGGCGCAAAGCCGCGCCGCAGTCGATGCCTTTCATAAAATCGCCCTTGCGGCCGGAGGTGCGAACAACGGCGCTCCCGGCATCCGCGAGCACTATCACCCCAACTATTACGGCGCCTTTGTGCTCGATCCTGACGAGCACAATATCGAGGCCGTTTGTCATAAACCCGAATAATGACCGGCCTGGGGGATACCATCGTCGTCACTATCAACCTGGCGGCTGTGACCACAGTCTGCCTGGTCGTACTGGCGACACCCCTGGCGTGGTGGCTGTCGCGAGGATCGGGTCTGGTGCGCGATATGGTGACCGCGGTCGTCGCCTTGCCGGTAGTTTTACCGCCGACGGTACTGGGGTTTTACCTGCTGGTCGCCATGGGACCTAACTCGCCCTTGATGGCCGTGTTGCAGCCCTTCGGCATCCGGACCTTGAATTTTTCCTTTGCCGGTTTGGTCATCGGCTCGATCCTCTATTCCCTGCCGTTCGCCGTTCAGCCGATCCGCAATGCTTTTGAGGCCATCGGCGCGCGGCCGTTCGAGGTCGCGGCGACCCTGCGGGCCGCGCCGTGGGACGCCTTCTGGAGCGTCGCCCTGCCCCAGGCACGCAAGGGGTTTCTGACCGCGGCACTGCTGGTGTTTGCCCACACAGTGGGGGAATTCGGCGTGGTGCTGATGATCGGCGGCGCCATTCCGGGCAAGACCGAGGTGGTATCGATCCGCATCTTCCAGTTGGTCGAACAACTGAACTTCGCCGGAGCGCATCTTCTGGCCGGCGGGCTGATGGTGTTCGCTTTTGCGGTGCTGCTGGCTTTACTGGTTATCGAGCGCCGTATCGGGAGGGCTGCGCGTGATTGAGGTCTCCCTGACAGGCGTCACGGGCGGCTTCACGCTCGAAGCGGCGTTTTCGATCCCGGCCCAGGGAGTCACCGCTGTCTGGGGGCCGTCGGGTTCGGGCAAAACAACCTTGCTGCGGGCCATCGCCGGACTGACGCGATTTAACGGCCGGGTGATGGTCGATGGAGCGATCTGGCAAGACGGCGCGCAGTTCGTCCCCGTGCATCAACGCCGCGTTGGCTATGTCTTCCAGGAGCCTTCGCTTCTTTCGCATCTCAGCGTCCAGGGCAATCTCGACTATGCCCGCTACCGGTCAGGGGCTTCGGTCGATTTCGACAGGATCGTAGCCCAGACCGGCATCGAGGACTTGCTGGGGCGCGGGGTGGCAAAACTGTCTGGCGGCGAGCGCCAGCGGGTGGCCATGGCGCGCACCCTGCTGTCGGCACCGCAGCTGCTGTTGATGGACGAGCCGTTATCGAGCCTGGACGCCGAGGCCAAGGCAGGTCTGGTTCCGGTTATCGCTGCGATCGGCAAGACGGTGCCGGTGCTCTATGTCAGCCATGATGCCTTCGAGATTGAACGTTTGGCCGACCGGGTGTTGCGTCTGTCGAAAGGGCGGCTGATCGATGTGCCGGAATTGGACTTCGCCGCCGAAGTCGAGGGTTTGAGCGAGGCCGAGTTGAAAGCCCTGGCGCGAGCGGCTTTGAAGGCGGGGATACGGGTATAATCCTGAACCTTTTCTTCGCGCCTTCGCGTGAGACAACTTCCGCCGATCAAAGAGGTTTCACGCGAAGACGCGAAGGCGCGAAGTTCATGGTCACCACGATCGGGTGTGCTCAGGCAAGCCCCAGCAAACCCGTTGGATCAGGACATATCCGTTTCCACCGGTCGCGTTCGCTGTGTTTGAAGACGCCGGGATAGTCGCCGGATTTGTCCAGGATATCCAGTATGACCTGGAAATGCAGATGTGGGGTCCAGCCGCCATTGACGTGGGCCTCGCCCAGCCAGGCAATGCGGTCGCCAGCCTCGAAGCGTCGGCCGACACCTAAACCGTCCAGGCTGTTGCGGCTCAGGTGCCCGTACAGCGTCCAGAAGGTCAGGTCTTCAACTGCATGCTCCAGCAGTATCGTCGGACCATAATCCTTGACATTGGCATTGTTCTGAAAGCTATGCACACGCCCCGGGATCGGCGCAAACACTTCGCTCCCGGCAGCCGCAAATATGTCGATGCCGAGGTGGATGGTACGCGGCTCGCCCGATTCCGGAACAAACACCGGGCTGTCATAGATGGCGCGGTCCTCGTCGTAGCCGCCCCAGGCCAGGCGATCACCCTTCTGCACGGGCAGGTCGGCGGGGAAACTGACCGGCCAGTTGTTGGCCGCCAGACCTTCGGCATCCAGGCGCACCCGGTCGCAATCGCCGTGCAGCCCGCGAATAACTTCGGCCGGGCGATCGGTGCGCGCGGCCAGCCAGGCATGATACAGGTGGAAAACATCGCTCATCTGTCTGTGACTAGCTTAAACGCACAAACTTCGCTAGGACCGCGCCATGTCCCTGAGCAAAACATATGACGGCACAGAGCCGATCCGGCTGAACAAGTGGCTGGCCCAGAGCGGCGTCTGTTCACGCCGTGAAGCCGACACGCTCATCGAAGAGGGTTGCGTCGCCATTGCCGGCGAAGTCGTCCGCGATGCCGGCCGCAAGATCCTCTCAGGTCAGACCGTGACGCTGGATCGCGGCAAAACCCTGCCCATGACGGTCATCTACAACAAGCCGATCGGCATCGTCTCGGGCCAGCCAGAGCCTGGAGAAACGCCGGCGGTGCGCATGATCCGCCGTGCGAATGTCTTCGGACCGGCCGATGTCTATCCCGACCAGACTTCCAAGCTGGCGCCGATCGGGCGGCTCGACAAGGACTCGCATGGTTTGTTGATACTTTCCGAGGACGGGGTTTTGGCCAAGGCGGTCATCGGCCCGGATTCAGAACTCGACAAGGCCTACCACGTCCAGGTCCGCGGCCAGATCATTGAGGCCAAGCTGGCGTGGTTGCGGCACGGCCTCGAACTGGACGGCCGCAAGCTGAAACCGGCTGAGGTGACCCAGACCGGCCCACAATCACTGACCTTCGTACTTAGGGAAGGCCGCAAACGCCAGATTCGCCGCATGTGCGACATGGTCGAACTGCGGGTGACCGACCTGTACCGCGACCGGATCGGACCGCTGCACCTGAGGGATTTGCCGGAAGGCCAGTGGCGGCTGATGACATCGGACGAACGCGACGCCCTCATCAAGGCCGGTCACACCCCTTCCGGCGCCACATAGCGCATCGTCAGCGACAACCTACGGCCGCGCGGCAAAACCAGGCCGCCGACGCGGTCCGACTTGCGGCCGACAATGCCATGCATCCACTGTTCGCGCACCTCGCCCGTCATCACCACCAGGCTGCGCGGCCGCAGATAGTGCGAGCGAGTGACCTGGCCAGGCCGGGTAAAGTCCATCATCACCGCCGAACCCAAACTTACGATTGCCACCGACCGGATAAGCTCGATATCACGGTCCTTATGCGCGCCGATCCCCTGCCCCGGTTCATATTCGTTGACCAGGGCGCGCTGCGGCACGCCGCCAAACCAACCGTCGGCCTGTAATCGGCGCGCATGGATATTCAGCCATTCTTCCATCGGCTGGGATTGATAATCGGTTGGCCGGCCCACGGCCGTGTCGTCATAGTCCCAACCATACCACTGCCGGCGGCGCAACAGGTCCAGCGACCACGGCCGGCGATCGATCTGGGCGATCAGTTCGGCCTCTTCGGCCAAGGTGATGTAATCTTCGCAGTAGCTGAGCCCCGCCACGGGCTCAGGCTCGAACAGATCCAACAGAGACAGGGCGGACATTCTGCGACTCGATTAAGGAACAAAAGAAGAACATAATGCCCGAGAAAGGGCAAGAGGCTAAATCACCGCCCTGACGACCGTGTGCCGGTACCCGTTCAAAACAATGCAGGGAGATCGCGCAGCACGTCTGGCTGATACAATTGCGACCAAGACACCGAGCCAAAGACATCAGACTCTGACAGGCTCGCCTTATCCCATGACCGTCACACACCGGATAAGGATTTACTCCCATGACCACGCAAAAACTGGCCGCCTTGGCCATCGTATCCCTGATCGGCCTGGCGCTTTGCCAGCGCGCGCTTTCGCAAACGGTCTCTTATGACTCCCCCGCCGTTGGAATCGTCACACCATCGCCACTGATGACGGCCAAATACTATCTGACCGACATCCCCAACCTGGCCACGTCCGGCACCATCGCGGCCAATCCGAACCTTGATGCCAACCTACAGTCCGCCGCCGCCGAAGCCTCCCTGCTCAGCACGCCGCCGAAACTGAAAGCTTTTGTATGGACGCCGTCGGGCACCGCACCCGCCAGTGGCTGGCCTGCCGTGGTCATGATGGGCGGTCATGGCGGCATTTATTCAACTGACAAGCCAGATAAAAACCCCGGCACCTTCGAAAAACTGAGCAACCGATCCAAGATGTGGGGCGATTACTGGAAGTCGAAGGGCTTCGTCGCCATCTTGATGGACGACTTCACCGCCTACGGAATGCCGATGGGATTCCCGGACACCGACGCCAGCAACCGTCCCGGTTGGGCCAGCGCAGCCAATGCCCGCCCCTACTTCGCGTACAGCGCTTTGGCGGCGATCAAGGCGAAGTTCGATCACGTCAACGAAACCCAGGTGGTACTCATGGGGTGGTCCAACGGTGGGACGACCACCTTGTCCGCCCTCGCCGCGACCAATACGCCCCTGCCCGTTAGTTTTGCCGCCAACACGTCTTCGGGCTTCCAGGCCGGTTTTGTCCTCTACCCAGCTTGCGGCATGGAAAACCGCTACGCTATCTCCGGCAATGGCGTCGGCAACTATGATTCCTATGTCCCCATTCATCTAATCAATGCCGCCGCCGACACCAAGGTCGACATTACGGTTTGCAATCCCAAACTGCTTGATGTCGTCGCCGCCAAAAGCGACCGCCTGACCATGGAGACCCGCGCCGGCGCTACGCACAATTTCGATGCCAACAACGCCACAACCAATGGCAACAGCAATAATGTGGCAGCCCGCGACCATGCCCTGACCTATGCCGTTACATTTATCAAAGACAAACTCGGCCTGTAACAGGTTTGGCCGACACGCTGAAAACGTGCCGCGGCAACACCAAAAAGTAGTGCTCAAAAATCGCACTTCCCCTTCCACGGGAATCACCACCTAATCGCTCGTATCAACTCCACCTTGCGGCAGTCTCCAACCACCCCGGAGGCTGCCGTTTTTTTGTTGCAGTGTGTCCTGGCACGATGCTTGATAGGCCTCTCCAGAAGAAGCCAGTCGGGGGCGTAGCGTGATTTCGCGTAGGCGTTTGTTAATGTCGGCCGCTGCCACGGCGGCAGCCCTTGCCCTGCCCGTTCGCGCCGATCCGCTGGGCCGGGCCGATCCGACCATTTTCATCGATCCGATGATCGGCACTGGCGGCCATGGTCATGTCTTCCCCGGCGCCACCGTCCCGTTCGGCATGATTCAGCTGTCGCCCGACACCGACAATGCTCGCTGGGATGCCTGTTCCGGCTATTACTACGACGACTCGACCCTGCTCGGCTTCTCGCATACCCACCTGTCCGGCACCGGCGCCAGCGACATGATGGATCTGCTGGTGGTGCCTTTCCTTGGTGAGACCAGGCTATCGCCCGGAACGCTGGCCAATCCGGAAGGCAGCTACCGTACCCGAATGAGCCACGAACACGAGGTGGCCACACCCGGCTACTACAGCCTGATCCTGCCCGACACCGGCATCCGCGCCGAACTGACGGCCACGGCGCGCGCCGGCCTGCACCGCTATACCTTCCCCGCGGGTCAGCCCGCCCGCATCCTGCTCGACTGGACCCACGGCTATCGCGACCGCGACCTGTCACAGACCCTGATCGCCTCGGCCCAGTTCCAGGCCAACAGCCAGACCGTCCTGGCCGGATCGCGTCGGGTGCTGCAATGGGCCAATGGCCGCCATATCCACTTTGTCATGCGGCTGTCGCAACCGTTCGAGACCATTCAGTTTTACGAAAACGACGAACCGGTCGACGAAATCGCCGCCTTCACCGGCCGCAAGCTTAAGGCTGTGCTCGATTTCGGTGTCCTGAACGAGCCCTTGCTGATCAAGGCTGCCGTGTCAGCGGTCGACATCCCTGGCGCCCTGACAAATCTCGACACCGACCTGCCGCACTGGGATTTCGAAGCCGTTCACGGTGCCGCCCGCGCCGCGTGGGCGCAGGCCCTGTCGCCCATCCGCATCGAAACCGAGAGCGAATCCGACCGGCGCATCTTCCATACGGCCATGTACCACGCCCATATGGCGCCGACCCTGTTCAGCGACCACGACGGCCGCTACCGCGGCATGGACGGCGCGGTTCACACCCTGGTGCCCGGCGAGGTCAATTACAGCACCTACAGCCTGTGGGACACCTACCGCACCTGGCATCCGCTGATGACCATACTGGCGCCCGACCGCGCCGCCGCCTACGCCCGCAACCTGATCGAACAAGGCCTGCAGAGCCCGGCCGGACCGTGCATCTGGCCGCTGCAAGGGGTCGAGACCTATTGCATGATAGGCTGGCATTCCGCTGTGGTGATCGCCGAAGCGCTGAACAAGGGGCTACCCGGCATCGATGCTGCCAGGGCCTGGTCTTTGTACCGTCAACTGGCGTTTCAACGCACCGAGTTCGGGCTGGACAGCTATCGCGCCAAGGGCTTTATCCCTGCCGATGTCCAGAACCAGTCGGTCAGCAAGACCATCGAATACAGCCTCGACGACTGGGCCATGGCCCATATCGCCGAATTTGCCGGGGAGACGCGTGATGCCGACGCGCTGCGTCAGCGCTCGGGCAATTACCGCAATGTCTTCGACAAGAAGACCCGGTTCATGCGGCCGCGTCTGAAGACCGGCCGCTGGGCCGAACCGTTTGATCCGCGCGCCATGGGTCATAGCCCGAGGTGGTGGGACTATTGCGAGAGCAATGCCTGGCAGGCGACCTTCGGTGTCCAGCACGACATCTATGGAACCATCGCATTGTTCGGCGGCGACGCAGCGTTCGAGGCACGACTGGACGCGTTGTTTGCTGCGTCTTCTGAACTGCTTCCGGGCTCGCCTCCGGACATGGACGGCATGATCGGCCAATATGTGCACGGCAACGAACCGTCGCACCATATCGCCTATCTCTATGCCTTTGCCGGTGTGCCGTGGAAAACGCAAGCGATGGTGCGCAAAATCCTGCGCGAGCAGTACCGCGACGGACCGGACGGCATGTCGGGCAATGAGGACTGCGGCCAGATGAGTGCCTGGTACATCATGTCGGCGCTGGGCTTCTATCCGGTAGATCCGGTCAGCGGCATTTACGTCTTCGGATCGCCACTGTTCCCGGTGGCGGAAATCAAGGTTGGTGAAGGCTCATTGCGTGTTGTGGCCGAGAATGTCGACAACGGCCCTTACATCCAGAGCGTGACCCTGAACGGTCAGCCGTATGACCGGTCGTGGATAAGCCATGCCGATATCATGAATGGCGGGGAACTGAGGTTTGTCATGGGCGCTGAGCCGAACACAGCGTTCGGCGCGAATGCGGCGGACAGACCGCCTTCTTTCGTGTAATCCCGCCGTCTCGACGCGATCGCCCAAGAAGACGCCGAAAGCGTAGCGAGTCGCGACGGAGGGGGCGTGAAGCCCACCACTGCGTCAGGAACTCGGGTGCCTGCCTGTCCAGCGGTCCCGCCCGGCCCAATATGTACAACTCGGGCATTCTTCACCTTCCGGATAGTCGATCCCTTCCTCATGCGGACAGCCGATCAAGCGGTCCACCATGGCTATGGAATGTACGTCGTGTTCGTGCAAGAAGTCGACAATCTCGATGATGATGGAAGCGTCCTTTCGCACATCCACTGTTTCGGAAAACCAGCGGCGCAACTCATCAGGCTCGCTGTCCGGCGCGCCCATGATGCTGACAACGACCTTGCTCGCCCGTGTGTTGTCGGGACCGTAGAAGGCAACGGTGCCGATCGGATAAGACCGCGCGCCCTTCTTCGCCTTCTTTTCCAACCATTTCCTGGCTTTGAATTCAGGCGTCATGATTGAGTCTCCTTGTCCAGCAATGCACTCCGATATCTTCTGCTCGCGACGATTTCGCGGCCATCGCTCAGGGTAATGCGCAGATCGCCCGACGGCGTTGCTGTATAGCTTTTCATATGCACCGGGTTCAACAACCGCGACCGGTGGATGCGCGCAAAGCCCGTCAGCCGCTTTTCCAAAGCGCTCAGGGTACCGCGGATCAGCAGCGGCTTCGTCGCCAGATGAAGTTCGACATAGTTGCCGGCCGCCTCGGCATAGATGATCTCGTCCGCCGCCAGATACAGGGTCCGACCGTCGGTCTTGACCTCGATCCGGCCGTCACCCTGCGGCAAAGGCTTAGCCTCTGTCACCCGCTCATAAGCCCAGAAAAACGCCAGGAACAGCAGATAGGCCAGGCCATCCTTGCGGCCCTCATAGATCAGATGCAGCAGCAGATTGCCATGGGTGAAATCATAGGCCGACCCCATGGTGGCATAGACCGCCTTGCGCATGACCACCATGATCGCGACATGGCTCAACGAGAACATCACCAGTCCGACGGCATGAACAACACAGAACAGGGTCAGGCCCAAACGCCGCCAGTGAAATTGCCGGTAGCCCAGCCAGATCACCGGCAAGACGATCATGATGGTCAGGGCGCTGCTGATCTCCCAGGTAAACGGCTCCCAGATGTGGAACTCACGGTCGCCGGGTGGGTTTTCTATCAATTCGGACGAAACATTGACGATGGTGTGCATCCACACCAGAACCATGACCGCCAGATAGAGGCGCCACGGCATCCATCCGTTCATCCCGGATCCCTCGCCGCTCGTCCCTGAATTGCCGCCGCTGGTCACCGCTCGTCCCACGCCTGCTGCCGCCCATGTCGCGGCTCTTGCCACAGGATAACCCTATGTCACGGTCTGCGCCACGACTTTACGGAGACATCCATGGAAACGACGGCGCGGCGCTACGATCTCGACTGGTTGCGGATCATAGCCTTCGGACTATTAATTTTTTACCATATCGGCATGTTCTACGTGACCTGGGGATGGCACGTCAAAAGCGACCATGCCTCGCCCGCCATCGAGCCCCTGATGCTGGTCGTCAATCCATGGCGGCTCGACTTGCTATTCTTTATTTCCGGCGTCGCCACGCGCTTCCTGGCTGACAAGATGCCGGCCAGACTACTGGGCTGGAAACTGGCCGGTTCGCGGTTCAATCGCCTGTTCTGGCCGCTGGTCTTTGGAATGGTGGTCATCGTCGCACCGCAAGCCTTCTACGAGATCAAGACCGACTTGAACTATACCGGCAGCTATCTCGAATTCTGGGGCAGGTACCTGACCGGCTACAACAAGTGGTGCGACCAGGAAGGATGCCTGATCGTCCCGACCTGGAACCACCTGTGGTACGTCGCCTATCTCCTGGCCTACAGCCTGATCTTCGCCTTCCTCTGGCCGCTGCTGAAACGCATTCCGATGGCCTGGGCGAAAACCTTGCCGGCCTGGGTCTACCTGGCTGTTCCTGCGGCGTTCTACTGGTTCTGCAACGGCTATCTCGAGCCCCGCTTCGAGGAGACTCACGCCTTTATCGACGACTGGGCGCTTCACGCCATCTCGTTCGGCTTCTTTATGCTGGGCACGCTGGTCGCCAAGTTCGATCGCCTGTTCGAGATCGCGCGCCGCTGGCGCTGGCTCAACCTGGCCACCGGACTGATTGCCTATGGCCTTGTCGCCTGGCTGCGCGCACTGTACTACGCCGGCCAGCTTTCTCTGCCGCTTGAGATCGCCTTCCCGCTCGGAAACTTCATAGAATCGATGCAGGCCGTCTTCATGATGATGGCGCTTCTGGGCTTTGCCCGTCAGCATCTGGCCAAGGCCGACGGTCCGATACGCCGCACCCTGACCGAGGCGATTTTTCCCTTCTATATCGTTCATCAAACCCTCACCGTGGTCGCAGCCTATGAACTGAACCGACTGCATTGGCCGGTCCCCGTCGAGGCCATAGCCCTCATCGTCATTACCTTTGGCGGTTGCTGGCTGAGTTATGAGATCGTGCGCCGGATACCGCCGCTGCGGCCGCTGTTCGGCTTGCCGCTTCGATCGCGAAAGGCTTGACCGGCAAGGCAAAACGCGAAAGACTCCGGTCACGTTGAACAAGGACCTCACCGTGGCCCCATCCCCTCATCCGCTGGTTCTCAATGGTCGTCAGGCCTTCAAGGCCGGTGACCTTCCGGGTGCCATGAGCCTGTGCGAACTGCGTCTTCACGACGCGCCCACCGACACGCAGGCTCTGGAGCTGAAAGCGGTCATCCTGCAAGGCCGTGGCGATGCCGCCGGCGCCGAAGCGGTCATGCGCCGGGCGATCACCGCCGATCCGGCCTGCGACTGGGCGCTCAACGACCTGACCTTGTTGCTGCGCGCCCAGGGCCGCGGCGGCGATGCCGAGATGGCAGCGCGCGAAGCCGTCGCCGCCCGGCCGGCCGACGCCCAGGCCCACCTGCAACTGGGCGTCATCCTGGCCGAAAAGGACGACCTGCCCGCCGCCGAATACCACAATCGCAAGGTCATCGAACTGGCAGGTGCCCACCCCCAGGCCCTGCTTAATCTCGGCCTGACGCTCTACAACCAAGGCCAGATCGCCGAGGCCGAAGACCTGCTGCTGCGCGTCCATCGCCAGGCGCCCGACAACGCCATGATCATGGCGCACATTTCGCGGTTGTTCGAGGCCAGGCGTGACATGGACAGCGCTTTTGCCTGGCTGGATCGCGCCGAAGCGGCCGGCCGCAAGACGGGCGAAGATTTCACCGTCCTGCGCGCCATTTATCTCCGAAATACCGGCCGGGCCCGGGAAGGCCTCGACCTGATTGACCGGACGCCAAACCCGGAAGCGCCTGCCCGCCTGGAACGCGGACACCTGCTTGACAAGCTGGGCCGTTACGACGAGGCGTGGCAAGCCTTCAGCAACGCCAAGGCCGGCCTGGCCCGCGACCGCGGTGTGAGATACCACGCCGACAAGGTCACCGCGCAGTATGCCGCGATGAAAACCTTCTTCACCCGCGACACGCTGCGCCGCCTGCCCAAGGCAAGGGTGCGCAGCGACATCGCTCAACCGGTCTTCATTCTCGGTTTTCCGCGCTCGGGCACAACCATGCTGGAGCAGATGCTGGCGAGCCACCCGCAGGCCGGCGCCGGCGGCGAACTGCCGTTCGTATTCGAGTGGCAGGCCCTCGTGCGCACGCTTTTGCCCGGCGACCGCAACTTTCCGGACAAGCTCGCCTTCCTGACGGCGGGCGACTACCGCCACGTCCCTGGCGTCCTGCGTGACTACTATCTCGGCCGCGCCGAAACCTATGGGGTTATGGGTAAGGGCAAGACGCGGTTCAGCGACAAGATGCCGCTGAACGACGTCTACCTCCCGCTGATCCAGATGGCTTTTCCGGCAGCGCCGGTTATTCGCCTGGTCCGCCACCCGCTCGATATCGCTGTCTCGGTCCTGTCGCACAACCTGACCCATGGCGAAAACTTCGGCTACGCTATCGAGACCATCCTGGCGCACATGATGGCGACCCATGACTTGAACCAGCATTACAAGGCCGTGCTGGACCATACCGTCATGGAGCTGAAATACGAAGACTTTGTCGCCGATCAGGACGGCCAGACCCGGCGCGTCCTCGGCCATTGCGGCCTGGAGTACGATCCGGCCTGCCTGCGTTTCCATGAGAACCCCCGCCACGCTCCAACGCCGTCCTATGCCCAGGTGTCCCAGCCACTCAACAGCCGCTCGGTCGGCCGGTGGCGCAACTATCGCCGTCATCTTGAACCCTATCTGGACCGGATCGCGGCGATGATCGCGGATCTGGGCTATGGAGTCGCCTGAAAGCCACGCTTGTGTGGCATTGATGACAGTCGTGTGATTTCGCATTAGCGAAGGTTGTCCTCCCCATGTTAGCTTTTTTGGGATGGACGGGGTTGGAACAAGCAAGCTGGCACAGGAAGCGGCGTGGTGGCACGCCTGGCGGCGGCTTGACCTGTCGTGGGACGGCCTGACGCGCCGGGAAGGTCATGACGGGGCCACGCTGCAGGACTATTGGCGCAACGAGTCCGGGCGATTGATCCCCGAGCCCGGAACGCAGCGCCTGTGGACCCGGTTCCATTGTCCCTTCGTCTTCGAGGATGGCACGGCTTCGCCGAAATCCACCTGGACGGCGGCCGACTGGGCCGACCTGCATGCAAGCTTGCGCACACGGCTGGCCATGGGAACGGAAGGCAAGCCGTGCCTGCTGACCGGTGCTGTCCTGGATGGGCTGTTCGAGGCCGAAGCCGAGGTGCCGGATGAGGCCGGATATTTGTGGTTGCGGGCCAACTGGACCTATTTCCGCGATGGCGTCGATATGAGCCGCAACGGCCTTGGGCTGGCCGATTTCCGTGCGGCCTGGTTCGGCGGCAAGGCGGTGTTCGAAGGCGCCCGCGCTGTCACCGCCGAATTCGACGGGGCTCTGTACAGCGAACGCATGGGCGGGACCGAGGTCCAGGTCCGCGCTGACACAAACGTCGAACCGGTTCGCGTCCAGCCCCGCCTGGTCGAGCCGGAGCCTGAGACGGCTAGGAGGGGTCTAACAGGCCGGATAGTGGCCGGCATCGTTGTTTTGGGCGGTCTCGCGGTCGCGCTTTGGTTCCTTATCCAAAACGCCTGATACTTATCCTCCCCCGCAAGCGGTGGAGGATAAGTTGATAAGCCCCTGGAGATCAGACCTCACTCCGTCACCGGCGTCAGACGAACCTCCTGCAGCGCCCATTCCGGCGGCGGAGCGCCTTGCGCAAAGGTGAAGCAAAGGTCGTTCGTCCCAGCCACAGCCGGCACAGCCGCCGTCAGAACCGTCACGCCCGTCGACTTCGCAGCTTTCGCCAAAGGCAACCTCGCCACCGGTTCGCCCGTACAGCCGCCGACACGGACCAGCAGTTCGCCGTCCCTGGTCTGCGGCGTATCGAAGACGATCGGAGCCGGCCGGTTGCCGAGCTGGAAGTTGAACGGATAGTTGGCCACCTTCGCCGTGAGCTTGAGCCCTTTCGACGTATCCGCCCCGCGCCAGATCCAGCAGGGTTTCAGGATATCCATCAGCATCACCGCCCGCTCGCCATTGGTCGCGCCGTCATCCTCCAGCGCCAGGTTCAGCTTGCCCTCGCAGATCTCCAACTGATAACTGTCTCGCGTTTCCAGCGCCGCCCGCGTCACCGCCAATCGACGTTCGCGCCCCAGCGGCGTCCCGTTCAAGAAGGTCTGCACCGTCAGGATGGTGCCGTCGGCGACCGTCACCGGCACACCATATACCGCGCCATCGACGCGGATCTCACCCAGGTCGAGACCGTTCTTCAGCGCGACGGTAATCTTGCCGTCCGCCGCCGGAGACAGGGTCATGTGCGGCTCGAACGGTACAGTATTGTAGCGCATACCGGTCGCGCGCAAACGATTCAGGCCGGCCGGCAGACGGCGGGTAAAGTCAGTCCAGTCATGGCTCGCCGCCGGGCTCCAGCCAACCTCGGCCACGGCCAGCAAGCGCGGGAAGGCCATGATCTCGACGCGTTCGTCGGTGCGGATATGTTCGGTCCACAGATTGGCCTGCAGACCCAGCACATGCTTGCGCTCAGGCGGCGTCATGGCCTCCAGCGCCGGGTTGAAGTCATAGACCGTTCGCAAGGTCGTCGGCACACCACGGCCCGGCGGTTCATCGCTGAAAGAGCTCTGGCGATGATCAAAATACAGCATCGGCGCTGGCGACAGCACCGTATCATGTCCCGACCGGGCCGCGGTCACCGCGCCATCGACGCCGCGCCAGCTCATCACGGTGGCATCGGGGGCGATACCGCCCTCCAGGATCTCGTCCCAGCCGATCAGCCGCCGCCCCCGCGCCGACAGAGTCTTGCCGACGCGCTGGATGAACCAGGACTGAAGTTCGTGCTCATCCTTCAGCCCCAGCTCCCTGATCTTCGCCTGAATGGCTGGCGATGCCTGCCATTGCGGCTTGATGGCTTCATCGCCGCCGACGTGGATATAGGGGCTGGGAAAAAGGTCCATGACCTCGTTGAACACCGTATCGAGGAACGCAAAGGTGCGGTCCTCGACATTAAGCAGGTTGGGATAGACGCCCCAGTCGGACATGCCTTGTTTCGGCTTCGTCCCCTCGGCGCCGAACTCCGGATAGGCGGTAATGATCGCCGTGGCGTGGCCAGGCACGTCGATTTCCGGTACCACCGTGATATTGCGCGCGGCGGCATAGGCGACGATGTCGCGGACCTGATCTTGCGTGTAATAGCCACCGTACCAAAGCGGCTTACCGTCCCTCGTCCAGCCCGCCGCGCCGGCCGGCTGGCGAAAGGCAGTCTTTTGAATCAGTTTCGGATAGGCCTTGATCTCCAGCCGCCAGCCCTGGTCGTCGGTCAGGTGCCACTGCAGGACGTTGAGCTTATGGATCGCCATCGCATCGATGATCTTCTTGATCTGCTGCGGCGACTGGAAATGGCGCACCGAGTCAAGCATCAGCCCGCGCCATTGGAAGCGCGGCGTGTCGGCAATAGCCACGGCGGGCAGGTTCGCTGCACCATTTGTGGCATCCTGGGTGGCCAACTGCCACAGGGTCACGGCACCATAGAACAGACCTTCGCGCGCGCCGGCGCTGATAGTGACCGAGCCGGGCGCAACATCCAGCCGATAGGCTTCGGCATGACCGGCAGCCGGGCTGCGGACAAAGCGGATCGCGGCTTCGCCTGGCGCCGGTTCACCGGTGACGATCTCAATCGTGAGGTTTCGGGTCGTCTTCAACTGTTTGCGCAGGTAAACGGCAGCATTGCGCGCATCGGCATCTCCGGCCGGCACATAGATCCGCGTCTTCGGCGTCAGGGCGAATGTCCCCTCGCCGTCCGTCATCTGCGCCGGAACCGGGGTCAGCGCGGGCGCGGCCGCAACGGGCGTCGCCACCAAAGCCGCCAGCAAAGCAGCAAGGACTGTCAGTTTCATGTTTCCGCCTTTTATGTTACGGCCGACTGTGGACCTCTCAAAAAACAAGAGCAAGTCCGGTGTGACGCCGGACTTGCTCGATTTTTCTGGTCCACCGCAGGAGGATCTGCGGTGGTGAGGAATGGCCGGTTTTTGTCATGCCGGGATCGCGTCCGCCAGAAGGGCGGCAAACACAGGATCGAAAACCCCGGCAACCGGTCAGCACCGCATTGGGAAGACGACGGCGGACCAGAAGATTCCGGACCGGAAGTGCCACACCTCCGGCCCGGGTAACGCTTTACGCAATCAATATTTCAAACGGGCGCCAACATAGAAGGACTGACCGTTGTCGTAGTAGGCGCGCGGGATGCTGGGATCGCCGACGAAGTAGTAGAGCTTCTCATGCAGCAGGTTTTGGGCATCAACCGTCAGGGCGACGCTTTCGGTCACGTTGTAGCTGAAGGAGCCATCCAGCGTGCCGTAGTCGTCCTGCCACATCGTCGTGCCACGATCGCTGCCCGAATTGAACTTCGAGCGGAAATTATAGGCCAGACGCGTGCTGATCTTGTCGTTTTCGTAGTAACCCGTCAGATTGTAGGTGGTCTTCGAATTGCCATCCAAGGGTTTGCCATTGTCGTATTTGGCGTCGACATAGGTGTAGTTGAAGATGACACCGAAGCCGGTATCGCCGAACGGCTGCTGGGCGTTGAACTCAAAGCCCTTGGCCGTCGCCTCGCCGCCGTTCGCCGGACCCGACAGCGTGAAGTTGGCGCCATTGGGGGTCTGCTGGGTGCGGAAGAACTGCTGGAAGCTTTCGGTCGTGATGTAGTTGTCGATGTCCAGGTTAAAGACACCAAACGACAGCAGCGACTGCGGCGCATAATACCATTCGGCCGTCAGGTTGTACTGCCAGGCGCGATAAGGCTCCAGGTTCGGATTGCCGCCCGCCGTACCGGTAAGGTTTGAGTCGACCAGCGAGAAGGCGCCGGCCAGCTGGGCATAGCCCGGCCGGGTAATGACCTTGGCGGCGCCGGCACGGATCAGCACGTCATTGCCCAGGTCGTAGGTCAGGTCAGCACTGGGCAGGTAATCCCAATATTCTTTTTCGGTGGTTTCTGAGCCCCACGAGCCAAAGACGTTGGTGACGGTCTTGACCGCCGCATTGGCAGACCACTGGGTCGAGGCCGTCTGCGTTTTGACAGCGCGCAGGCCGACATTCGAACGCCAGTTGTCGCCGGCCAGCTTACCCATCACATAATAGGCCGTCGTCTTTTCCTTTACGCCAAAGCTCAGCGGCGGATAGAAGGCAAATCTCCGGCCGCCATTGTTCGAGTCAAGATAGGCATAGACCGCGTCGGCGTCAGCGTAGGAGTAGCCGGGGATGTTGCCCAGTCCGTCGGCATAGTTATCCGGCGTCACGCCGCCCTTGAAGACGGTACCAAGGTCGACATTGCTGGTGCCGCCGTTGGCGCCATTGCCGGCCCAGGCATAGGCCAGGTAGTTCAGATCACGCTGGTGGTCGGTATAGCGGGTGCCGAACAGGACCGACTTGAAGATGCCGCTGTCGAAGTCATAGCGGAAATCGAGCTTGGCATAGGCTTCGGTGTCCGGTGACGAAATCGTGCCGCCCCACGACCAGCTGTACTTGTTGTTCAGGTAGGTCGCGGCCGTCGGGTCCGAGCCCAGGCCCGGGAAGCTGACCTGGGTGATCGGGTTGCCCAGGGTATAGCTGGCGCCCACGTTATCCCAGTAGGTTTCCCATGCGGCGGTGTCGTCGGTGACACCCTCACCCGAGGTGAAGCCGACCTGCGCCTTCATCGAGAAGTTCTCGGTGAAGTCATAACCGACATCGAGGTTCAGCACGTAGGTACTGGAGTGGGCCTTGCGGAAGATGTCGTCCTGGACGATCGAACCGCCCGCGGCCGCGGCATCGGCCGCGTCCCAGGTGGCCGAGGTGACGTAGCCGTTCGAAGTGGTGTAGCTCGTCGGGGTCTGGCCAGCCAGGCGCGAACCCCACAGCATGAAGTTGTGGTTTTCGTTGTCAGCGCCCAGGTGCGTGACCAGGCCCGAGAAGGCGATGTCGAGGTTTTCACCCTTCCATTGCGTCATGAAGTTGACGCCCTGGCGAATGCGCTCCTGGGTAAAATAGGCTGAACCGATCAGCGACGGCACCAGGAGAGTCTGGCCCGAACCGGCGAAATTGGCCTGCGGCGTGTAGCCCAGGATTTCCTGGCCATCGCGGCGGAACTGACGCTTTTCATAGTAGGCGCCGATCAGGAAGCCGAAGTCGCGGTTGTCGCTCTTCCAGCTGTACATGCCCGACACGTTGGGTGACCATTCGTCGGCCAGAGTGGCGTACATGCCCTGGGCCGAAACAGCGAAGGTGCCAGCCGGCAGGTCCAGGGGCTTGCGCACATGGACGTCGACCGTGCCACCGATGCCGCCTTCGGGCAGGTCGGCGCGCGAGGCCTTGATGATTTCGACGGAGCCGACAACTTCCGACGGCAGCATGGTGTAGTTGAACGAACGGCCGCCATTGGTCTGGTCCAGCACAAACCAGTCGCCAGTGGCGATGTTGTGGCCATCCATCAGGGTCAGGTTCAGGGTCGGGTCGGTGCCGCGGATCGAGATGCGTTCATTTTCGCCGAAACCGCCGGCATTGGCCGAACCGGTGACAACGTTTACGCCTGTCGCCCTGGCAAGGGAGTCGGCAACGTTCTTATCCGGGAACTTGCCGATGTCTTCGGCGGTGATGACTTCGGTGACGCCATCCGAGCTCTTCTTCTGGCGCAGGGCGCTTTGCAGCGATTTGCGGATGCCGGTGACGACGACGACGGTCGAGTCGTCTGTAGCGGCTGCGTCCTGGGCCCAGGACGCGGAGGTGATGCCTGCGGACATGGCCAGGGCCAGGGTGGCCGCGCCTGTCATCATCAGGACCTTGCGTTGAAACTTCATTGAATTCTTTCCCTATTCAGTTACTTGCCGCCAGCGGCTGTGGCGCGCCTCGGAAGCATTTTATTGCCGCGAATAGCTTTGGACAGGGGCATTTACAGTACCAGTAGGTAACCAATAAATACCAAGAGCATACCTTTAGCGGAGTAAACGGTGTGTTGATTCTAGAAATATGTCAATAATTTTTTACATTGGCCTTGCTTTGGGTCAGCGATACGGCGCCAATGTGACAATTTTGTCGCGCAATGCGCCGGCCTCCCGGGTGCGAAAGCCTTGTTTTCAAAGCCTTCCGCGCAGAATGTCTGTTTTTTGACGTCGCTTCTTGCTTTTTGGCCTGAACTCAGCCATACCAGTTGCAAGAATTGGTATTATCAGGGAACGAAAACATGTCAGAGACCGGAATCGCCACCGGCGCCACAGCACCGCAAAAGACACCCTGGGGGGCTGTCTTTCTCTTTTGCCTGCTGTTCTTTATCTTCGGGTTCGTAACGTGGCTGAACGGGCCGCTGATCACCTTCGTCAAGCTGGCCTTCAACCTCAGTGATGTCGACGCCTTCCTGGTGCCCTCGGTCTTCTATCTGTCCTACTTTTTCCTGTCCTTGCCCTCGGCCTTTATCCTGCGCAAGACGGGTATGAAGCGAGGCATGGCGTTGGGTCTTCTGGTCATGGGTATCGGCGCGGCCTGTTTCGGTCAGTTCGCCACCATGCGCATCTTCGAAGGCGCCCTGACGGGACTTTTCATCATCGGTGCCGGCCTGTCGATCCTGCAAACGGCAGCCAATCCCTACATTTCCGTCCTGGGGCCGATTGAGTCTGGCGCCCAACGCATCGCTGTCATGGGCATCTTCAACAAGTTCGCCGGCTTCCTGGCGCCCATCCTGGTCGGGACCTACATCCTGCACGGCGTCGGCGGTCTTGAAGCCGAGGTCAAGGCTGCCACCGATCCGGCGGTCCGCGACGCCATCCTGAATTCTTTCGCCGCCCGCATCCACACACCCTACATGGTGGTAGCCGCATTCCTGGCCCTGATGGCCGTCGCGACCTGGTTCTCCCCTCTGCCGGCCATTGGCGACGATGCCAACCCCTCCTCGGGCAAAAGCACAGGCGGCGCGATCGTCCAGATGCTGTTCGGTTTTTTCGCTATCTTCACCTATGTCGGGGTCGAGGTCATGGCCGGTGACGCCATCACCACCTATGGCAACAGCTTCGGTATGCCGCTGGACCAGACCAAGTTCTTCACCTCCTTCACCCTGGTCGCCATGCTGGTCGGCTATGTCGTCGGCCTGATAACGATTCCGCGCTTCATCAGCCAGGAACGTTACCTGATCCTTTCGGCGATCCTGGGCATCATCCTGACGGCCGGCGCCTTCTTCACCAAGGGCTTCCCTTCGGTCTTGTTTGTGGCCGCGCTGGGCTTTGCCAACGCCATGATGTGGCCGGCCATCTTCCCGCTGGGCATCCGCGGCCTGGGCAAGCTGACCGAATTCGGCGGCGCCCTGCTCGTCATGGGTATCGCCGGCGGCGCCGTTATCCCGTGGCTGTTTGCCTACCTCAAGGAGAGCATGGACTTCCAGTTGGTCTTCGTGATCCTCATGGTACCCTGCTACGCCTACATCCTGATCTTCGGGCTGATCGCCGGCCGCGAAGGCAAGGCGGCGGCGGATGCGAGGACCAAGGCCAGCGCGGCCGAGTTCTGAGCCCCGTCAAGCTTGAGCCAAAAATGTCCTTCGATTCGCGTATGATACCGGTCATGAACCAGAGTTCCGCCTTTCAGATGCCAGACTGCCAGATCCCAGACTGCCAGATCTTTGCCGGCGTCGACGGCGGCGGCACCAAGTGCCGCGTCCGCCTGCGCAATGCCCAAGGTGTCCTGATCGGCGAAGCCGAGGGCGGATCGGGCAATATCCGCCTGGGTCTCGATCTGGTGTGGAACAACATCCTGACGGCCATCGATCAGGCGCTCGTCAATGCCGGGGCCGGGCCGGGCCGCAACAGCGCTGTGTTCGGCAAGATGTCGCTGGGCCTCGGCCTGGCCGGTATCTCCGACGCCGGTGACGCCGCCCGCACAATCGCCGCCGGACCAAGGTTTGGCCGCTGCGAAGCGTCATCCGACGCCCATACGGCCGTGCTGGGCGCCTTTTCCGGCCGCGACGGCGGTATCCTGATCTCCGGCACCGGCAGCGCCGCCTATGCCTGGGTCGGCGGAAAGGGCATCCAGGTCGGCGGTTGGGGCTTCGAGCTGTGCGACGACGGTTCCGCGGCGGATCTCGGGCGCGACGCCCTGCGCGCCGCGCTTGATGGTCAGGACGGTATGGCGCCGACAACGGACTTTACCCGTGCCGTGATCGCCCGCTTTGGCACCGCCACCGACATTGTCCACTTCGTCACCGACGCCCGCCCCAGGGACTATGGCCAATTGGCGCCGATGGTGATGCAATTTGCCGATGCCGGCGACGCGGTCGCCGTCGCCCTGGTCGAGCAGCAGGCCCGCTTCATGGGCCGCTACATTGCCCGCCTCAATGAAATCGGCGCGAAAAGTGTCTGCCTGGTTGGCGGCATGGCACCGGTCTTCCAGCCATGGCTGTCGCCGGCGGCGCGTGCCGTGCTGGCCGAACCCGAGCATGACGCCCTGGAGGGTGCCATCCTGATGGCCCAGGGTCATGCCAACGGACTGACACCCGCAAAGGTCACGGGATGAGCGACTACCTGCTCGAGGTCTGCGTCGATACGGCGGCCGGTGTTCGTGCCGCCGCGATGAGCGGCGCCGACCGCATTGAACTGTGCGCTGCCCTGGCCGTCGGCGGTTTGACGCCATCGAGCGGCCTGATGCGGCTGGCTTTGGAGACCGGTTTGGATACCCGCATCATGGTCCGCCCGCGCGCGGGCGACTTTATCTATTCGGCCGACGAACTGGACGTCATGCGTCATGACATAGAAGCCGCCGCCAGCATCGGTCTGGCCGGTGTCGTTTTCGGCGCCAACCATGCCGACGGCCGCCTGGATATCGAGGTCCTGGACCGCCTGATGCACCAAGCCCGGCGCTATGGCCTGGAAACGGCCCTGCACCGCAGCTTCGACCTGGCGCCCGACCTGTCGCAAGCCCTGGAAACGACGATTGCGCTCGGCTTCGACACCGTCCTGACCTCCGGCGGGGCCCGATCTGCGCCGGCCGGGGTCGACCGGCTGCGCGATCTGGTTGAACAGGCTGATGGCCGCATCGAAATCCTGGCCGGCGCCGGTGTCACCGCCGCCAATGCCGGCGCTATCCTGATGTCCGGCGTCAAAGCCCTTCACGCCTCGTGCAGCTCACAGGTTCCGCTGCGCAGTCCGCGTGCGGTCGACCTGGGTTACGTCGCACCGGAGCAGCGCGACACCGACCCGGGGCTGGTTGCCGCCTTGCGCGCCGCCCTTGATACCCATGAGGCCAAACCTCGAGAGGATAGTCATGTCGTTTGCTGATTCCGTCGGCCATCTCAGCAAGGAAGACCCGGCGCCACTGTACCTTCAGTTGCAGCGGGCGCTGCGCGAGGCCATCACCCGCCGGCAACTGCATCAGGACGACGCCATTCCCCCCGAGCGCAACCTGGCCGAAGACTTCGACGTGTCCCGCATCACCGTGCGCAAGGCGATCGACGGTCTGGTCTCCGAAGGCCTGCTGACGCGCCGGCGCGGCGCCGGCACCTTTGTGGCCAGTCGGGTCGAAAAGAGTTTTTCAAAGCTGTCCTCCTTCTCGGAAGACATGATCTCGCGCGGCCGCAAACCCCATTCCGAATGGGTCAGCAAGTCCGCCGGCGCGGTCACGCCGGAGGAATCTCTGTCGCTGGGGCTTTCACCCGGTGCTTTGGTCTACCGCTTCCATCGGGTGCGTTATGCCGACGGCACGACCATGGCACTGGAACATTCGACCATTCCCGGCTATTGCCTGGCCTCGACCGAACAGGTGGCCAATTCACTTTACGAGGCGCTGGAACGCACCGGCCATCGTCCCGTCCGCGCCCTGCAACGGCTGCGGGCCATCGCTTTCAATGCCGAGCAGGCGGAACGACTGGGTGTCAAGCCCGGCGATCCCGGCCTGTTCATCGAACGCCGCGGCTTCCTGCAGGACGGCCGCGCCGCCGAATTCACCCAATCCTATTACCGCGGCGATGCCTATGATGTGGTCGCCGAGTTGAACGACATCAGTTAAGGACCAACCTTATGCCCTCCCCCACCCTCACTGCCCCTGTCGAGGCAGGCCAGACCTTGATGTTCTCCGAAGCCGCTGAAGGCGGCGCGGCGGTCGCACGTTTCCTGAAGCACAACCGGCCCGCCCTGGCCCGTCTTGGCGCCCGGCTTAAGGCCCAACCGCCGCGTTCGGTGACCACCGTCGCCCGCGGCTCGTCCGACCATGCCGCCACCTTCGGCAAGTACCTGATCGAGACGCTGACCGGGGTGCCGACCTCGACCGCCGCCATGTCGGTATCGTCCATCTATGCCGCCCCGGTCGTCGCTGCCGACTCGCTTTGCATTGCCATCTCGCAATCGGGCCGTTCGCCCGACCTGCTGGCTTCGGTTGAGGCCCACCGCAAGGCCGGCGCCTATGTCGTTGCCCTGGTCAACGATGAGGACTCACCGCTTGCCGCCCTGGCCGATGAACTGCTGCCGCTGAAGGCCGGACCGGAAAAATCGGTCGCCGCCACCAAGTCCTACATCACCTCCCTGGCCGGACTGGCCGCCATCGTCGCTGCCTGGTCGGACGACCGTGACCTGTCGGACGGCCTGAGCCACCTGCCGGGCCAGCTCGACAAGGCGTTCGCGCTCGACTGGTCGGCGGCCCTTCCGGCGCTGACCCCGGCGCGCAACCTGTTCGTTATCGGCCGCGGCTATGGCTTTGCCGTTGCCCAGGAGGCAGCGCTGAAGCTGAAGGAGACCTGCGCCCTGCACGCTGAGGCCTTCTCGGCTGCCGAGGTCCGCCACGGCCCGATGGCCATCGTCAATGACGGCTTCCCGATCCTCGCCTTCGCCACCTCCGACACGGCCGGCGACGGCGTACGCGACGTCTGCGCCGAGTTCGCCCAACGCGGCGCGTCGGTCCTGCTGGCCAATCCTGCCAAAGACCTGGACATCGGGATTGCCGGCACCACCCACCTGCCGGCGCTCAGCGCCGTCGCCGCTCTGGAACCCATTCTTCAGATCGCCAGCTTCTATCGCCTGGCCAACAGCCTGTCCCTGGCGCGCGGCCTCAACCCCGATTCTCCGCCGCACCTCAACAAAGTGACCAAGACCGTATGAGCAATTCAGGAAAAGTGGTCGCCACGTTTACGTCAGGAATTGCGACCCGGAAACAATCATGGGCATTTTCGCCCGAAGGCGAAATATGCTCATGAGCTCTGTAACCTTCACCAACGCGCAGGTCGTGACACCGGTTGGCATTGTCGCCGGGTCGCTGGTTTGCGACGGCGAGACCATCGTCGACATCGGAGACGTGCGTGCGCAGGGTCGAATCATCGACGCCGGCGGCGGCTATCTGCTGCCCGGCTTCATCGATACCCAGGTTAATGGCGGCGGTGGCGTGCTGTTCAACGACCAGACCGATGTCGACGGCATCGCCGCCATCGGCCGGGCCCACCGCACCTATGGCACCACCGGTTTCCTGCCGACCCTCATCAGCGACGAATTGAATGTCATCGACAGCGCCATGCGCGCCGTCGAGAAGGCCATGGCTTCGGGCGTGCCCGGGGTACTGGGCATCCATATCGAAGGCCCCTTTATCAGCAAGCAGCGCAAGGGCATCCATAACCCCGAGATGTTCCGCACGCTCGACGCTGAATCCAAGGCCCTGCTGAAAAGTCTTAAGGCCGGCAAGACTCTGGTCACCCTGGCGCCCGAAAACTGTACGCCTGAGGATATTCACGAACTGACCACAGCCGGGGTGATCATCGCCGCCGGCCACACCAATGCCACCTACGACCAGACGGTATCGGCGCTAAAGGCCGGGGTGACCGGTTTCACGCATTTGTTCAACGCCATGTCGCCACTGACTCACCGGGCCCCGGGCGTGGTCGGCGCGGCTTTGGAAGACCCCGACAGCTGGTGCGGTCTGATCGCCGACGGCCGCCATGTCGACTGGGCGGTGCTGCGCATTGCCCTGCGCGCCAAGCCCTTCGACCGCTTCATGCTGGTGACGGACGCCATGCCGACGGTAGGTTCGGACACCAAGACCTTCGTGCTCAACGGCCAGGCGATCCATGTCGAAAACGGCGTCTGCATCGGGCCGGACGGGACGCTTGCCGGTTCGGACCTGGACATGGCGACGGCCTTGCGCAACACCGTGCAAAAGGTCGGCGTGCCGATCGAACAGGCGGCGGTGATGGCAGCGGGAGCTCCGGCGGCTTTCCTGGGGCTTCAGGCGGCGCGTGGCGCTTTGGCACCGGGCCAACGGGCGGATATCGTGTGGCTGGATAGGGATCTTCAGGTCCGTGGCACCTTTATCGGTGCAAAAACCGACGAAGCGGTGGCGGCTTAAGCAAAGGAAAGCTGGTCCACAGATTTCACAGATTTCACAGATTTCACAGATTTCACAGATTTTTTCAGATTGAGTTCTCTCCCTGCAAGTCTACAGGGCAATCCGCTAAGGTGGACGCCGCCGCACGTGCGCTCCCGTTTTCGGATAAATTGCGCGACAAAAACGAAAACGTAGAGCCGGGTTTTGATTCCATCAAAACACATTCCACTCAACTGCGAGATGGAAAGTCTACCAAAAGCCATTCCGCTCCAGGTAGCGGCATTTCAAATGCGCGAAGCGCAAATCTGTGCAATCTGTGTAATCCGTGGATCGACTTACTGAAGACCCGGGGCCGTCGACGTATCAGGCAATAATATCAGGACGGATCTTGTCTTCGAGCGTCGACATCCTGTCGCGCAGGGCCAGCTTCTTGCGCTTCATCCGTGCGATCAGGATCTGATCCGGCACCGGCATGGTCTCCAAAGCCTGGATGGCGTCGTCGAGATCCTTGTGCTCCTGGCGCAGCAGGGCCAGTTCGCCGCGCCAGGCGACGGTCTCGGCTGAGATCGGCAGTTCCCGTACCCGCGGATCCAGGTCGTCCGGCTGGATATCCGGCACCAGTTCCAGGCGCGATTCGCCGTCCTGGCGCTGGGCCACCCGGCGTTCAACGTCCCCCTTCGTCACGTCGCCATCCGTCTTGACCAGATGCAGCCCGTCGCCGCCGCGCAAGGATCGGATGTTTGTGTCGTCATGCATGTGGAACGACTCCCAGCTTGCCCAAGAGTTAATGTCTGCTTAAGGGGTTGATGCGCAAGGACAATCGGAAAAGGTCCGACGGCCGCCAGCCGCCACACTATAGCGCAAATTTTAACCCTTGGTAAGGGCCTGACTGAGTTGCACCAGGGCTTTGTCATCACGGTCTGGCGACCACGCCCCTGCCACCGGCCTCAGTGCCTCCGAAATGGCCGTCGCCTGGTCGCCGGGCGGTAGCAGGGCGCCGGGAACCACCAGCTCTGTCAGTTGCGCCATAAGGGCTTTTTCGGCTTCGAGCTCAGTTGCCTTGACCAGATTGCGCACCGTCATCCGATCGCGGTCATCGCCATCATGGAGCGCCGCCTTCATCCGCCGCCTGACCTTACGTAAAGGAACAATCACCTCGTCCGACCAGACCCGGGCGATGGCGGCGGCCTGGCTGGCCAGGTCATCACCGATTCGCACCCCGTGAACGCCAGCCCAGGCGGCCCACAGCAGCAGCGGAACATTGTGCCCGCCTTCGTCCTGCAGACGCAGGCAGGCCTCAGCGACGCTGCCCCGGCCATAGACGGCAACCGCCCAATCCCAGAAGGGCTCAGCCATCACCGCGCATACCCTGCCAGCGCTTGATATCGACGTCGATACCAAACAGGTCCAATACCCGACCGACGCTCTGGGTGACGATCTCGTCGACCGTCTGCGGGCGGGTATAGAGGGCCGGCATCGGCGGGGCGACGATCGCACCCATCTCGGTCACCGCCGCCATGGAGCGCAGATGGCCCAGATGCAGGGGACTTTCGCGCACCATCAGCACCAGCCGCCGGCGCTCCTTCAAACAGACATCGGCCGCCCGCGAGACCAGGCTGGACGTCACGCCCGTGGCGATTTCGCTCAGAGATTTAATCGAACACGGCGCCACCAGCATACCCAGTGTACGGAACGATCCTGAGGCGATGGTTGCGCCAATATCGCCCGGTTTATAGACCACATCGGCAAGGCCCTGGATATCGCTTAAGGAAAAGTCTGTTTCGGCGCTGAGACTTAACGCGGCAGCCCGGGAAACGACAAGGTGCGTTTCTACCCCAGCGTGTTTCAGCAGTCTCAATGCAGTTATACCGTACACGGAACCTGAAGCACCGCTTATGGCAACAATAAGTTTTTGATTGTGTTCGACTTTGGACAAGATTTCAGCACTCCGCTACCCAAGGCAGCCTTAATAAGCCATGCACCGTGTATCTCAAGCATCTGTGAACGAATGTAACTTATCGTGACTTCACATTCGCCTCCCGCGGGTGTTCCAATAGCCGCTTCCGGACACGGGGTCCGGAGCCCCCCTGAGACATGAGGATCCGCCGTATGTCCATCGAAGCGAGAGTTCGTGAACTCGACCATCGTCACCAAAACCTGAAAACGATTATTGCGCGTGAAGAACGCAGTCCTTCCGTTGACTCCTTATACCTTACGGAGTTGAAGCGGAAGAAGCTTAAGCTCAAGGAAGAACTTGAACGCATGAAGGCCCACATCCGACAGGATGTCGACGTACCTATGCTGCAGTGACGGCAGCGGCGCCGGGATGGCGCCGCCCTGGAGCAGGGTTTTGATGGAATCAATGCCCCGCTCCAGGTTTTCTTCGCGCAATTTTTCCGAAAAGTGGCGCCCCCTTATCGGACTGCGCTCTGGAATTTGAAAGACGAAAGACCCCCGGAGCGAAGACGCTGCCGGGGGTTTTTATTCCGTGTACAAGCTCCGCATACAAACGTGTCAGGTATACTTGACAGCCCGGCGACGATCTGTCAGGTTAACCTGACAGTCAACGTTACAGGGGAGCCGTTATGCCGGCCTTTATTGTTAAACCGACCTTTCTCGATCACGCCCTCGAGGGCCGTCACGCCTTTTGGCGCTACCTGGTCGCCGTTCTGATCGCTTTTGTCATCCAGACCGTGGTCTCGGTGGTTTACGTCATGGTGGTCGTCGCTTCCGGCGTCTCCATGGCCGACCTGCAGTCACGATTGACAGATCCGTCCCAGCCCATGATCTTTTTCCCGTTGATTGCCATCAGCTTCGGCGCATGGCTGATCGGCTTTGGTCTTGGCGTTATGTGGCTTCACCGCAAAAGCCCGATGCGCCTGCTGGGCAACTGGACCTGGGCCGGTTTCGTCCTGGGCCTGGTGGTCTGGCTGGTTGTGCTGATCGCAAATGTTGCCGTGGACTATGGCTTGCGGCCTGAAGGCTTTACCCTGCGGCTGACTCCGGTGGATCCCATCGTTATCGGCTTGATCGTCGTCGCCCTTTTTATTCAAACCTTCGCGGAAGAATACATTTTTCGCGGCTACGTGACCCAGGGCCTGTTGAAGATCAACCGCAATATCTGGTTCGTCACCCTGGTCGGCGGCCTGATCTTCGGGGCCCTGCATATTCCCAATGGCATCCCGCAAGCCGTCTCAGCCGGCGCCATGGGCATCGCCTTTACCTGGATCACGCTGCGAACGGGCAGCATCGCCTTTGCGGCCGGTGCCCACTTTATCAACAACCTCTTTGGCGCCGTGATTGTGGTCTCCGGTGTAGACGTCTTCAAGGGTGCGCCCGGACTGATCACGCAAACGACGCCAGATCTGTTGTGGTGGGATGTCGGCTTCGCCGCCGTGGCCATGGTCTTGATCGTCCTGGTGCTGGCGCGACGCCTCCCCCCCATGGTCGACGTCGCGCCAAAATCCGGTGCGCTGGGCGAACTCCAGACTGACAAGTAAATGCGCAACACCGTCAGGGACTTACGCATGCAGCGCGGCTGGAGTCAGGGCGAACTGGGCGAGCGACTGGGGGTATCACGCCAGGCCGTCAACGCTATTGAAGTGGGCAAGCACGATCCCAGTCTCGAGCTTGCCTTCAAACTGGCCTACCTTTTCAATCTGCCGCTGGAGGCGCTCTTCCAGCCGGCCTTTACTGCACAGGACATCAAAGATGCTCAAGGAGAATGAAGCAGGCGAAAAGCCTGCGCTGTGGAAGCGTTTCGCCCTCATCGCTGTCATGGCCGGCTCGGGCGCCCTGGTCGGATTTGGTGGCGGTCGGTTCCTCAAGACCTCGGCAAGTGATCGACCCTGGTCGGACGAGTTGTCGCTGGTCATTGCCCTGGCCCTGTGCGGACTCGGTGTGCTTACCCTCATAAGCCGGGGGATCGAGCCGTTGGGCTGCCTGATAACCCAGTCGGACTCAAAGCGGCTGGAACCCTTGATGAAGCGGCTGTTGTGGCTACAGGGCCTGACCCTCGTGCTGGCCGGTCTGGTGTTGGGCGCTGTGCCGCTCCTATCGAAGGCAGCCATCGAAAACGGCATGGCGATCGGGCTGTATGCGGTATTGGCGCTGGTGTTTGCCGCCCAGAGCGGCGTCAACCTGCTTTTGTGGCGGCACGGTGACGAATTTCACCGTCGCACCATGCTGGAAACGGGCGCCGTCAACTTCTGGGTTTTGCAGGGCGCCCTGTTCTTGTGGGCTGCCGCCGAACGGCTAAGCCTTGTGCCGCCGCTGAGCAGCTGGGACCTGATGACGGTGACTATGGCTGTCTATCTGGTCCTATCGTCCTACATTGCCTGGCGGTTGGGCCGGAGTTGATCGCCCCCGAATGCGGGCGGCATGAAGACTGCGCCGCAGATAAATCACTTCGCGCCATCCGGCTGACTTTGGAAGGTGCAGGCCAAAAAGTACGGCAGACCAACGGCCGTTACCTGTGATCAATCGATAGTAAGAGGCCCCCTTGTCTTATGCCTATCAACGAAAAGATTGACACATCGACAGTAGGGAGACCCCTCCGCCTCGACGCGCTTCGCCCTTTGGGCTCGCTTGCTCGGCACCTCCCCATTTGAAATGGGGAGGAGAAGAAACCATTGAACATATTCTTTTTCTCCTCCCCATCCCTTCGATGGGGAGCGGGGTGGCCCGTGCCATGGCGAGCAAGCGGAGATCGAAGATCGTAGCGCTGCCTGCCGGCGAGGCTCGAGACGGAGGGGTCTCCTTGCGGAAAGAATGTCAAAGTCAAAGTGGGTTGGTATTACTGTAGATGTCTCAGTGTTTTCGTTGGTTGGTACGACATCCAGGTCCAGATCCGCCCAAGCCAAGGTCAGGCCATCTTCACGGTGCGAATGGAGAACTGCGACACCAGTTTCGACACGCCCGGCATGGTCGACAGCACGTCGCGGTGCACATCTTCATAGGACAGGCTTTCACGCAACACGATCTTGAGCAGGTAATCGGCCTCGCCCGACATCAGATGGCATTCCTCGATGGCGGCGCAGGCGATGGCGGCGCGTTCGAACTTTTCAAAGGTTTCGCGGCGCTGGTCCTGCAGCGTGACATGGACGAAGACCGTCCCCTGCTTACCCTGGACGTTTTCGGCGATCACGGCGCGATAACCCGCGATAACGCCTTTCTGTTCGAGTATCTTGACCCGGCGGTGGGCGGCCGACGGCGACAGGCCAACGGCCTCGCCCAGGCCGGCCGAAGTGGCGCGTGCATTACCACGCAGAACCTTGATCAGTTCACGGTCAAAGGAATCGAGATCGGAAAATTTATCGCTACCCGCCATGATTTTGAATTTATATCCAACGTGCTGGCGAGGCAATGCTAAAAATTTCGAGGATTTACCGCTTATGACGCGATATAATTGACTTCAAGGGAAACGAAACGATCGTCAGAAGATCGCGAAGAAAACTCTGTCCGGTACGTAGGCGCGTACCGGGCGGCATAATGCAAAAGTCAGGCCGTCAAACAGCCAAGTCGTTCAACAGCCAAGACTTTAAATTGTAAGCGTAAAGCCCATTGCCGCCTGAGGCGTACCGGCGCCCGCGGTAAATATTTGTTTTTTCGCACTTCTAACCGAAAGTGGCAGCCACGTTTCGGGAAGTGCTCGCCCAGGAGCCACACCATGAAGATCAGCGTCCCCAAGGAAATCAAGAACCACGAATACCGCGTCGGCCTGGTACCGCACGCCGTCGCCGAACTGACCCACCAGGGTCATGAGGTCTTCGTCGAAACCCAGGCCGGGGCCGGGATCGGTTTTTCTGACCAGGACTATAGCGACGCTGGCGCCACCATCCTGGCCACCGCTGAGGAGACTTTCGACGCCGGTGAGATGATCGTCAAGGTCAAGGAACCGCAACTGCACGAATGCGCCCGCCTGAAGCCCTCCCAGACCCTGTTCACCTACCTTCACCTCGCGGCCGACAAGCCCCAGGCCGAGGCCCTGATGGCGTCCGGCGCCACGTGCATCGCCTATGAGACCGTCACCGAGGCCGCCGGCGGCCTGCCGCTGCTGCGCCCGATGTCCGAAGTCGCCGGCCGCATCTCGGTCCATGTCGGCGCCACATATTTGCATAAGGCCTTCGGCGGCCGCGGAGTCCTGCTGGGCGGCGTGCCGGGCGTGGCGCCGGCAAAGGTCGTTATCATCGGCGGCGGCGTTTCGGGCATCAATGCCGCCCAGATGGCGGTCGGCCTCCACGCCGATGTCACCCTGTTCGACATCTCCGGCGCCAAGCTGATCGAGATCGACCAGCTGTTCCACGGTCGCGTCAAGACCGCCTATTCGTCCAAGGGCGCCCTCGCGGAAGCCATCCGCGACGCCGATCTGGTCATCGGCGCCGTGCTGATCCCGGGCGCGGCGGCACCGAAACTGATCACCCGCGACATGCTGAAGACCATGAAGCAGGGCGCGGTTCTGGTCGACATTGCTATCGACCAGGGCGGCTGTTTCGAAACCTCGCATCCGACGACGCATCAGGATCCAATTTATCTGGTCGACGGCATTGTCCACTACTGCGTCGCCAATATGCCGGGCGCCGTGGCGCGAACCTCGACCCTTGCCCTCAACAACGCCACGCTTCCATTCGTGCTGAAGATGGCGCGCATGGGCGTGTCGGCGGCGCTGGCAGCCGATCTGCACCTGCGCAACGGCCTGAACGTCGCCAATGGCAAGATCACCTATCAGGCCGTCGCCGAAGCCCTGGACCTGCCGTTCGCGGCCTGAGGCCGACAGCCGGCGTTCTTTGCCGAAACAAAAAATGCGCCTCGCATGATCCATCTGCCGACGGCGTTCGTAAGGCAACTGCCCAACAAGATCCGGCCCTCCCTATTCTGGCCGGTGATGGCGCCCAGGGACGTCTCCCCTCCCTGGGCGCGTTTTTTATGCCCCCGGTTGCGCCGGACTCTTGCGAAAATTTAGCTTGGAAAAACGCCGTTTCTGCAACATAGTCTTGCGTTAAGCCGCAAAAAGACGGCTGTCGATTCGAGAAAAGGGGAAACAATGGCCCGACCGCCTCAGATACGCCGGATCGGCGTCGACGAGCTGGAGATCGTGCGCGAACTGGCGCTGGTCATCTGGCCCAAATGCTATCGCAACATCATCGCGCCCGACCGGGTCGACGCCATGCTGGCCGTGCTCTACGCCGCCGAAAATCTGGAAGACGAGATGATCCGCCAGGGCCACGTCTTCTGGGTCGTACGCTATGGCGACCTCGATGTCGGCTATGCCTCGGCCTACAAGGAAGGCGACCGTCTGTGGCTGAAAAAGCTGTATGTTCGCGATGACCACCGCGGCCTGGGCCTTGGCAAGGCCTTGATCCAGGCGGCCCTCGACCACTTCCAGGCTGACCGGATTTCGAGCTCGCCGCCGGTCGAGCTGGCGCTGTATGTCAATAAGGACAATACTCCGGCCATTGACTACTACCTGCGCTCCGGCTTCCAGGTCGAGGCCGAGGTCCCCGTTCAAATGGGGCCCTATGGCTTTACCGACTATGTTATGCACAAGGCAATTTAATCGCGCTTATGCTGCGCTTATGATTTGAGTACAGAAGCTTACATGTTTCAAACTTTACTTAAACGACAATCATAATCATTATCGATTCATTAATTATGCACGCAGATCGGGAGATTTGCGCGGTCAATATCGCGTTATCGGGTAGACCTGCTCTTTTTGCCGCCGTATTTTCATGCTACAAATATTAATGCTGCATTCATTACAGTTAACACTTTGTTACTGCGGCAAGGCAGGCGTCAGACCTGCTGTTATAGCATTTACTGTGCCGGGACAGATCAGCTCCGGACAGACCTCATAGCCAGTCGCCCAGCCAATCCACCCCACCCAAGAACGTGGAGCCCTCTGATGTCAAGTCATGCCCAAGGACCCGTTCAGGTCCGATCCGTTACCCTCGACGAACTCGACGACGTCCGCGAACTCGCCATGATCATCTGGACAAAACACCACCGTTGCACCATCGCTCCGGTCGATATGGACGAGACCGTCAGCACCCTGTTTGATCTCGATCAGATGGAAGAGGACATGCGCGACCGGGGTTTTGCCCACTTCATCGCCCAGGTCGGCCGCGTCGATGTCGGCTTTGCCTCGGCTCACCTCGAGGGCAGCCGCGTGGTCATCACCCACCTCTATGTCATGAACGATTTCCGCGGCTACGGCCTGGGAAGAGCGCTGGTCCGCGCCGCGCAGGATCACTTCGCCGCGGCCCGAGACGTTGTCATTCTGGTTCATAAGGGCGACGACGGCTCGGTAGATTTCTGCCTGCGTTCGGGCTTCGCCGTGGCGCGTGAGATCAGCAGCGAATTCGGTGACTATGCCTTTACCGACTACGTCATGCACAAATACCTTAAACCTAGCCATATGGTCTTGGCCGCATGAGAGACTGTTTGTAAAAGGGTGACGCTGGCCTGCAAACGGCGGTTTTCTTCGCTTCCGGTGCTCACGTACTTGGGTACGCTCCGCTCCGGGTCTCGGAACCAGCCCTTTTTGGCTCAGCCTGACCCATTTTCAAAACAGTCTCGAAGCTCGGCCGCTGTCGGCCCATCGAACATTCCGTGCCATGCCAGAAAGTGCAGTTGCAGGAAGAGCGCCGCGCCCGGCAGGAAGGTCAGGGCCTCGACCACATGCTACAACATGACGACCACAATCCGGCTATTGAGCTGAAGTGAGCGAATACCCAGCGTCATTTTTGATGCTGACGCCGGGTATTCGTCCCGTTTCTACCAGACGATATGCCCCAGGACATCGGCAGTGTTCACGCCTTGCAGGGTGATGACATTGCCGCCGCCCAGATTGATGACGGTATCGCTGCCGACCTGGGTGACCAGGCCGTTATTGGCGACACCGTGCGTGTAGGCATTGATGTTGAGGCTATCGCCGTCTGCACCATTGAAGTCGGTCACCGTGTCGGCACGGCTGCCGGCTTCGAACAGGAAGATGTCCGCACCCTGCCCGCCGGTCAGGATGTCCGCCCCGCCCTTGCCGTTAAGCGTATTGTTACCGGCGTTGCCAATCAGGCTGTTGAACTGACTGTTGCCGGTGGCGTCGATGTTGTCGGCGCCGGTCAGTTGCAGGGTTTCGACCAGGCGCCCCAATAGAGAGTAGCTGACACTGGAGAAGATCAGGTCCGTGCCTTCGCCGGCATTTTCGACAACATTGTCGGCCGTGTTCTGAACATAGTAGGTGTCGTTACCCAGGCCGCCGGTCAATCTGTTGATCCCGTCATTGCCCATCAGGACGTTGTTCAGCCCGTTGCCCGTGGCTCTGATGTTGGCTGAACCCGTCAGGGTCAGGTTTTCCAGGTGATCGCCCAGGGTGAAGGTCGCCGAGGACAGGACGGTGTCGGTACCCTGATTGAGCCCTTCAGTCACGGTTTCCGACGACAGGTTGACGACATAGGTGTCATTGCCGTCGCCGCCGGCGAAGGTATCGTAGCCCGCGCCACCATCCAGCAGATTGTTGCCGGCATTGCCATTCAGCATGTTGGCCACGCTGTTGCCGATGGCGTCGATATGGGCCGAACCGGTCAGGGTCAGGGTCTCGACATGGCGGCCGTTCAGGTCGTAGCTGACCGAAGCGAAGACGACATCTGCGCCCTCACCCGAGACTTCGACGACATCGTCACCCACCGTCTGGACGTAGTAGCTGTCGTCACCCAGACCACCCGTCATGACGTTGACCGCGCTGTTGCCGGTCAGGCTGTTACCCAGGCTGTTGCCGGTGCCATTGATCGTGGCGACTCCCGTCAGCACCAGGTTTTCGAGGTTGGCGCCCAGGGAGAATGTCGCCGCCGAGCGCACAGTATCGATACCCTCATCGGCGTTTTCGTTGACGACATCGCCGATGGTGTTGACCGAGAAGGTGTCGTTGCCCGCTCCGCCCGACATAGTGTCGTTACCCGCGCCGCCGTCGATCAGGTTATGGCCGGCATTGCCATTCAGGGTGTTGGCCAAGCTGTTGCCGGTAGCGGTCAGATCGGTCGATCCGGTAAGGGTCAGGGCTTCGACCGCGCGTCCGGCCAGGCTGTAGCTGACCGAAGCGACGATCGCGTCCGTCCCCTCGCCCGATGCCTCGACGACCGTGTCGCCAGCATTCTGGACGACATAGGTGTCGTTGCCCAGGCCGCCGCTCAGCGCGTTGTTACCCGCGTTGCCGGTCAGAACATTGTCGCCAGCGTTGCCGGTGCCGTTGATGGCCGCCGCACCGGTCAGGGTCAGGTTTTCAACATGGGCGGTGAGACCATAGGTGATCGAAGCCTCAACCGTATCCGTGCCTTCGTCGGCAAGTTCCACCACGGTATCGCCGTCAGCGATGACATAGGTGTCGTTGCCGGCGCCGCCGGACAGGGTATCAAGACCCGTGCCGCCATCCAGGCTGTCGTGACCGCTCAGGCCGCGCACAACCTCATCCAGACCGGAGCCCGTCAGGGTATTGTCACCGCCGTCACCCTGGACCAGGTGATACAAGGTCAGCGAGACCGTGGCGACATTGCTGTCGGCATAGCCGTCATTGGCGCGGAAGGTGAAGCTGTCCGGACCATAGTAGCCAGCGTCCGGCGTATAGGTGAAGGCGCCGGTCGCCGCATCAAAGGCCGTGATCGTGCCATGAGCCGGTCCGGAGACGATGCTGTAGGTCAGGGCGTCGTTCTCGGCGTCGCTCGCGGCGATGGTGCCTGCGATGACTTCGCCCTCGACGCCATTGCCGATGGTCTGGCTGGCGGCCACCGGAGCGACCTGCAGAATGGCTGCGATATCGAAGGTGCCATCTGCAAACTGAATGTTCTCGACGCCGCTGACCGTATCGACGCCGTCGGTGCCGTGGACGGTGTAGACACCGCCCGAAACCGTGACGTGATAGGCGCTGCGCAGACCACTGACCGCAACCGTGTCGTCGCCCAGTCCACCGGTGAGGGTGTCATCGCCCGCACCGCCGCTCAGGAGGTTATCGCCGTCATTGCCGGTGATCAGGTTGTTCAGCGCATTGCCAGTGCCGTTGATATGGCCGGGCCCTTGCAGGCTGAGGTTCTCGACGTGAGCCGCCAGGACGTAGTCGGCCGCATCGGACAGGACCAGATCCGTCCCGCCGCCGTCGCTCTCGACGATCAGGTCGGCAGCGTCGTCAACGGCATAGGTGTCGTTTCCGCTGCCGCCGGCCAGGTTGTCCGCCGCAGAACCCCCGTTCAGAACGTCTTCGCCATTGCCGCCTGACAACTGGTCGGCGTCGTCATCACCGATCAGGGTGTCATTGCCGTCGAAACCGGTCAGGGTGTCCTGGCCGCCGAAGCCACGCAGGAAGTCGTTGCCCGATGTGCCGGTCTTGTTGTCGGCGATCGCGCTGCCGTCGATAATGATGCCGAAGTTCGAGGCCGTGACATCGATCAACTGGTCAGCGAACTGCAGGTACTCGACGCCCGAGAAATGGTCGGTGCCTTCGTCGCCATTTTCCGGGAAGTTGTCGACGATGATGTAGCCGCCGGCCTGGTCGGAAACGATCGTGTACTGATCGCGCGCCCCGGCGAAGATCGCCGTATCGCTGCCGTCGTCGCCCGACAAGGTGTCATTGCCGGCACCGCCGGTCAGGACGTCGTCGCCCGTACCGCCAGTGATGTCATCATGGCCGCCGTTGCCGGAGACCGTATCGTTATCAGCCCCACCACTCAGCGTGTCGGCACTGCCGCCGCCCGTCACGACGTCCGCGCCGGCGTCGCCGGACAGGGTACCGCTGCCCGAAAGCGAGTCGTTGCCCTCTGCGCCAGTGAGCGTGCCTGAGCCGCTGATGGCATCATGACCGTCGCCGCCGTCCAGCGTACCGGTGCCGGACAGGGTGTCGTTGCCAGCACCACCGCTTAAGGTGTTGTCGCCGCTGGCATCGCTGAGGTTGTCGGCACCGTCATCGCCGGCCAGGCCGTCGTCGCCGGTTCCACCGCTGACGACGTCATCGCCTTCACTGCCCCAGATAAAGTCGCTGCCGGCGCCCCCGTCCAGCGTGTCGTTGCCGGCATCGCCGTTCAAGACGTCGCTGCTGTTGCCGCCGAACAGGTTGTCATCGCCATCGTCGCCATGCAGGGTATCGACGCCGTCACCGCCTTCGGCCCGGTCATCGCCGTCGCCGCCGCTCACCGCGTCGTGGCCCAGGCCGCCCAGCAGAACATCGCTTCCGAGGCCGCCGGCCAGGCTGTCGTTACCGGCACCGCCGTCGCCATGGTCATGGCCGTCTCCGGCCGCGATATCGTCGTTGCCGTCACCGCCGAACAGCAGGTCGTTGCCGGCCAGACCCGTGACTGTGTCGTTGCCGAGGCCGCCCGAGATCGAGTCGTCGAAGGCCGTACCCGTCAGGTCGTTGTTGTCGTCCGTTCCGGCAACAATATCGCCGCCCGACAGCGCCGCTTCACCGTCGGCAAAGACCAGATGTTCGACCTCGCTGATCAGGTCGGCCGACAGATCCGCCAGGCGCACGACGGCATAGCCGCCGCCATCAACCGCCATCAGGGCGTAGCCGGCACGGTCACCGCTCATGACGACCGTATCGTCACCGAGACCACCGTCGATGGTGTCGCCAAAGGCGCTCGCCGTGATCAGGTCATCGCCGTCGCCGCCTTTGAGGTCGCCAGAACCACTCAGGGAGTCGTTGCCTTCGCCGCCGCTCAGGCGGGTCAAAGCACCGCCGGTCAGGACGTCGTCACCGGCCTCGCCGCGCAGATCGCCCGTGCCGCTGAGGGTGTCGTTGCCGTCACCTCCCAACACCAGGTTGTCGCCGTCGCTGTCAGAGATGAGATCGTGGTCGCCTTCACCGTACAAGGTGTCGGCACCGCTGTTGCCGGTCAGGGTATCGCTGCCGGCGCCCGCTTCGATCAGGTCGTCCTGATCGCCGCCTGCCAGATTGTCGTTGCCGTCACCGCCCAGCAGGTAGTCCTCGCCGCCGCCGCCGGTGAGGGCGTCATTGTCGGCGCCACCGTCGAGGCGGTCGTCTTCGTCGCCGCCATTCAGAACATCACTGCCGGCTTCGCCGTAGATCAGGTCGGGTTCGGTCCCGCCGTCGACCGTATCGTTGCCATCCTCGCCGTGGATTTCATCGGCGCCCGCCAGGCCAGAGATGGAGTCGTTTCCGGCGCCCGCCCGGATGGTGTCATCCCCGGAGCTGACATCGTTGGAGCCCGGACGGTCAGAGACAACGCCGTCGCTGGAATGGTCGGTGATGGTGTCGTTGAGCGCCGAACCGGTATAGCTATAGCCGTAGTTCGGTGTGCCCTGATAATCGCCGTCGGAAAACACCAGGGTGTAGACGCCGTAAAGCGTATCCTGGCCTTCCGGTGCGCCGCCGCGGTTGTCGGTGACGATAATGACGCCATTATCCTCGACGATCGTATAGTCGTTGCGGTTGCCGCTGTAGTGGGCAACATCGACTCCGCCGCCGCCATAGATCTTGTCATTGCCGCCCTGGGCATGGAAGACATCGTTGCCGGCCTGGCCGAACAGCCGGTCATCGCCCGCACCGCCAAGGAGGGTGTCATTGCCGTCGCCGCCTTCGATGCGGTCATAGCTGTTGCCGCCGTCCAACTGGTCATCGCCGGCGTCGCCCGCCAGGCTGTCGTCATTGTCACCACCGCCCAGCGTATCGTTGCCGATACCACCGCTGAGCGTGTCATTGCCGTAGCCAGAGTTGATGACATCGTCGCCGGCTTCGCCAGAGATGGCGTGGTCGGCGAAATAGGGCCACAGCTCCGACACCGTGTCGTTGCCGGCGCCACCAAACACCGTGGCGCTGCCCGTCAGTTCGAGGCTGTCATCGCCGCCGTCGCCGTACAGCGTACCGCTGCCGCGGACCAGGTCATTGCCTTCGCCGCCGCTCAGGGTGCCATTGCCGAAAAGCTGGTCGGCGCCATCGCCGCCCGACAGGCTGTCCGTGCCTCCGTCGCCATAGACAGTATCATTGTCGCCTTCACCCAGCAGGGTGTCGTCACCCGCGCCGCCACGGACCTGATCTTCTCCGGCACCAGCCGCGACCTGGTCATCGCCGGCATCGCCATAGACGACGTCATAGCCGGATCCGGCCAGGAGGCTATCGTCACCGTCACCGCCGCGGACGATGTCGTTGCCATTGCCGCCCGACAGGGTGTCATTGCCATCGAGACCGACCAGGCTGTCGTCGAGACCACCGCCCGACAGGCTGTTGCCATCGCCGTCGCCGGTGTGAATTTCGCCCGCCGTGCCGGCGCCGAGCGCCAGACTCAGGTCGTTGAAGGCTGCGGTCTCTATGCCGTTCAGCGCGTCCTCGCCTTCGCCGGAGCGATTGGCGACGACGGTGTAGCCGGCAAGGCCATCCTGAACGACGGAATAATAGACGCGGTTACTGCCATAGCTGGCAGTGTCGTTGCCGAGACCTCCGGAGATCGTATCGTCGCCGGCGCCACCGTTCACGAGGTCGTCGTCGTCACCGCCGTCGATGGTGTCATTGCCGGTCCCGCCAGACACCGTGTCATTGCCGGTGCCGCCCAGAAGGCTGTCGTCGCTGTGATTGCCGGAAACGACGTCGTCGCCGGTCGAACCATCAAGGGTTTGCGCACCGTCCGAGCTGTACGGATCCCAGCCTGCCAGGGTGTCGTTGCCGCTGCCGCCATCGCCGGTGCCGCCGCTCACAACGTAGAGGACGTCCGCTTCGGAATCGCCGAAACCCTCGCTCCAGGCGTAGAGGGTGTCGTTACCGGCATCGCCGAGCAACTGCCCATTGCCCCACAGCCAGTCATCGCCAGCATTGCCAGACGCCAGACCGGTACCGCCATTGGTGATGGAGTCGGCACCTTCGCCGCCGGAAAGAAGATTCGCGCCGTCACCGCCGGAAAGGGTGTCATTGCCGTCTTCGCCCAGAACGATGTCGTCGCCGGTTCCGCCCAGCAGGCTGTCATCGCCCAGGCCGCCACCCAGCGTATCGCCGCCGTGACCGCCATCGATCGTATCGTTGCCGTCACCGCCGCCGGCGGCATCGTTACCTTCGCCAGCATAGAGGTGATCCTGGCCTTCGCCACCGGCCAGGTTGTCATTGCCGCCGTCGCCGTAGAGGACGTCATTGCCGTCATTACCCGACAGGGAGTCGTCGCCCTGGTCACCGGTCAGGCGGTCATGGCCGCCGTTGCCGGCCATGGTATCGTTGCCGATATCGCCGATGATGATGTCATCGCCGGAGGTGCCGTTCAGCTCCAGCCCGACATTGCTATAGGGCAGCAGGGCCAGTTCGGTGTCGCCAAACACCAGGGCTTCGACGCCGTACAGCACGTCTGTGCCATCGTAGCCGGTGACCACCGCCGCACCGACGACAAAGCCGTCTTCGTCAACCGTGTAGCTGATGGCGTAGCCCTGGCCGGCGATCGAGACATGGTTATCCTCGTCCGTGGTGACCGTGTAGCTGCCCAGATTGCCGGCAAAATAGGCGCGGTCAGCGCCCGAACCGCCGTAAAGGATGTCGTTGCCGGAACCGCCCGACAGGGTGTCGTCGTTCTGGCCGCCGATCAGGGTGTCGCTGCCGCCGTAGCCGTACAGGGCGTCCTGGCCAATGCCGCCGTCGAGATACTCGTCGGCCGACTGGCCCGTTTGAGCCGCATAGCCCTGCAGCGTATCGTTGCCGTCACCACCACGGCCGGTACCGCCATAGCTGCGGACCTGGTCGTCACCCTCGCCACCATCGGCGATGCCGCCGGAACCCGCGACCGTGTCGTTGCCGGCGTCGCCGGACACCTGGCCGGAGCCGTCGACGCTGTCATTGCCGTCGGCGCCCGACAGGGTGCCATTGCCAGTCACCGTGTCATTGCCAAGGCCGCCATCAAGCATGTCGGTGCCGGCGCCCCCGCTGACCACGTCATGGCCGGCCCCACCGCTGGCCGTGTCATCTCCGGCTGCGCCCGAGACGGTGTCGGCATCGTCGCCGCCATCGAGGACGTCATTGCCGTCGCCGCCCAGGACCGAATCTTCGCCTGTGCCGCCGACGATGCTGTCATGGTCGGCGCCGCCGTCCAGAACATCGAAGCCGGCGCCGCCGTCCAGGCTGTCGCCACCTTCGCCGCCGCTGACGATGTCGTTGCCGGCTGCGGCCACGATCACGTCGGCCGCCGTACCGCCGGTGAGGCTGTCGTCCCAGGCGCTGCCGGTCAGGGTTGACGGCGAATTGTCGGCGGTCAGAATCGCGCCGGTATTGGCGCTGCTAACCACCAGGTCACCATCGGCAAAGCGAACGGTTTCGATTGCCGTCAGCCGGTCGCTGCCATCCGAACCGCGGTTGTTGACGATGTGATAGCCACCGGCACCGTCCTGAATGACGCTGTAGACGGCGCGATTGCCCGACAGCATGGCCACATCCTGGCCGGCGCCGCCGTCCAGGGAATCATTGCCCAGAGCCCCGGTCAGGGTATCGTCATCGCCATTGCCGCTCAGCGTATCGTCGCTGTCGCCGCCGGTAAGCTGGTCATTGCCATCGCCACCCGACAGGCTGTTATTGCCGCTGATGTCGCTGATGGTGTCATTGCCGGCATCGCCTTGCAGGGTGTCGTGGCCGTAGTAACCGGTCATGACGTCATCACCGTCACCGCCCGAGGCGCTGTCATCGCCCCAGTTGGCGGCGATGGTGTCGTTACCCGCGCCGCCCAGCAGGGTCTGGCTGCCATCGATACCGCCCGGCGACGCTCCGGACAGATAGTCACCGCCCTCGCCGCCCTCGGCCGTCGCGCCGGTATAGGCGTTGATCGTATCGGCCCCGGCCTCGCCCTTCAGGCTGCCGTAACCGGTGATGTTGTCACCACCGGCGCCGCCTTCCAGTGTGCCATTGCCCAGCAGGTTGTCGCCGTCATCGCCGCCCTGGAGCAGGTTGTTGCCCACCCAATCCGTCAGGCGGTCCTCACCATTGCCGCCGATCAGGGTGTCATTGCCCTGTCCGCCGTCCAGGCTGTCGCGATCGAAGTCGGGATGACCGTCGGTATTGCCGTCGGCATCGTCGCTGTAGCCGCCGGCCGAACCGTCGCTACCGTACAGCACATCGTGACCGGTATCGCCCAGCAGGGTGTCGTCACCGGAACCACCGATGAGGGTGTCGGCGCCGTAGCCGCCTTCCAGAACATCATTGGCCAGACGGCCCAGGACGACGTCATGGCCGCCGCCAGCTTCGACCCGGTCGCCGCCGGAACCGGCATCAACCGTATCATTGCCGTTCAGGTTCAGATCGTGGAACGGTGTCGGCCCCGGAATGACGTCATCGGCACCCGTGCCGGTGACGACGATACCGGTCGCCGTTGCGATCAGTTCGTACTCGCCATCGTCGAACATCAGCAGCTCGACTCCGGTCAGGACGTCCGTGCCTTCAGGCGCGCCGGGGCGGTTGTCGGTGACCGTGGTCACGCCGGCGACGGTCGAGATGGTGTAGTCTGCTGCATTGCCGGAATAGATGGCGACGTCGTAGCCGCTGCCGCCGGCGATGGTGTCGTCGCCGTCCTGGGCGCTGTCGCCCTGCAGGATGTCGTTGCCTTCACCGCCGTCGAGATAGTCCGCCCCCGCCATGCCGCGCAGCTTGTCGTCACCAGCGCCGCCATAAAGGCTCTGGTCGCCGCTGACGCCATCGATACTGTCATTGCCGGCATCGCCATAGCCCGTGCCATAGACCGTAACCTGGTCGTCGCCGTCACCACCGGACAGGGTGCCGTTGCCGTACAGGGTGTCATTGCCACCGCCGCCGGCAAGGGTGTTGCTGCCCGAACTGTCGTTGAGGTAGTCGTTGCCCTCGCCTCCGACCAGGGAGTCATTCCCGGTTTCGCCGTAGAGGGTGTCATGGCCTTCACCGCCAGTCAGGGTATCCGATGCCACCCCGCCCCACAGGAGGTCCTGGCCGGTGCCGCCGTCCAGGCTGTCCTGGCCACGGTCCCCGATAAGCTGGTCATTACCTTCGCCGCCCAGTGCCGTGTCATTGCCGTCGCCGCCATAGGCCAGGTCGGCGCCGTCGCCACCGTCGATCAGGTCATTACCGACGCCCGCGGAAATCTGGTCGCCGCCTTCGTAGCCGTACAGGCTGTCATTGCCGAGACCGCCGCTCAGGACATTGGACACGCCATCGCCGAGCACGACCACGCCGGTATTGCCGGCCAGGGCGACATATTCATCGTTGAAGCGGATCAGTTCAACCCCGATCAGGGTGTCTTCACCGACGGGCGAGCCGTCACGGTTGTCGGTCAGGGTGACCGCGCCGCTCAAGGTATCGACGCTTACCGTGAAGTCCGCGGCATTGCCATTGACCGATACGGTGTCGCGGCCCGTGCCGCCATCCACCTGGTCATCGCCGGCTTCAGCGCCAATCTCATCATCGCCAGCGCCACCGGACAGGCTGTCATGGCCGCCTTCGCCCAGCAACAGGTCATTGTCGTCGCCGCCGGCCAGGCTGTCGCCGCCCGCACCGCCGTAGAGGCTGTCATTGCCGGCGTCGCCGCTGAGGCTGTCGCGCCCGCCTTCGCCTTCCAGGCGGTCACCGCCTCCAGCGCCGTTGATGGTATCGCCAGCGGCCGAGCCGGTCATAGTCTCGCCCGTACCGTCCCCGTTCAAGGTCAGGCCCTGGTAGGACACATCCTGGTCGTTGAAGCGGATCACTTCAATGCCCGTCAGGGTATCTGTGCCGTAGTTGGGCTCCGGCCGATTGTCCGTGACGATGACGTCACCTTCTGCGGTTTCGGTGACGGAGAAGTCGGCGCGGTTACCGTTGATATAGAAGATGTCGATACCGCTGCCGCCGTCGACCGTGTCATCGCCGCCATAGCCATAGATCGCGTCGTCACCGGCACCGCCGACCAAGCTGTCACCCGCGTTGCCGCCAAGAACCGTGTCGTTGCCGGCACCGCCATCGATGAGGTTCACTGTCGCGGAGTTGTTCTGCGTTCCCAACAGATAGTCGTCGCCGGCGCTGCCGCTGAGGGTCGCACCGTAGTCGACCGCCTGATCTGCATTGATCACGTCGGCACCCTCGCCGCCGTCGGCGGTGCCTGTGGCATAGATGGTGTCGTTGCCGTCTCCGCCGGTGACCTGATTCAGGCCCGGGCCGGCATGGATGTAGTCGCCGCCGTCACCGCCCGACACCGTATCGTCGCCGCTATAGCCCCAGAGGCTGTCATTGCCTGTGCCGCCGACCAGGCTGTCGGCCTGATTGCCGGCCTGGATGTAGTCATCGTCGGCCCCGCCATCGATGATATTGATGGTGCCGGTGTTGTTCTGGGTTGCAACCAGGTGGTCATTGCCCGCTCCACCCGAAATCGTCGCGCCAAAGCTGACCGCCTGGTCGGCATTGATGTAGTCGGCGCCCTCGCCCCCCTGGACTGTCCCGGAGGCATAGATCGAGTCGTTGCCCAACCCGCCGTCGACCAGATTCAAGCCGGCGCCGACGCTGATATAGTCGCTTCCGTCGCCACCGGTGACGGTGTCGGCGCCGCCTCCGGCATAGAGGCTGTCGCCGCCCGTTCCGCCATCGACGTTGTTGTCGCCTTCGCCAGCCGAAACCGTATCGTTACCGTCGCCGCCCAGGACATCGTCGCTCTGATAGCTCAGCGACACGTAGTCATCACCGGCACCGGCATCGACCGAATCCGCCCCGCCATTGCCGTTGATGGTGTCGTTGCCGCCCAGGCTGGATATCGTATCGTTGGCAGCGGAACCGGTGATGGTTTCACCGGCTTCGGTTCCTGTCAGGCTGCGACCTTGATAGGTCACGTCCAGATCGTTGAAGCGCAGGACCTCGGCGCCGGAGATCGTGTCGACACCCTGCGGCGCGCCATCGCGGTTGTCAGTCAAGGTGACGACACCGGTCTCGCTGTCGCGGACCAGGGTAAAGTCGGCGCGATTGCCATTGATCAGGATGGTGTCCAAACCGGTACCGCCGTCCATGACGTCGTTGCCGCCGTCGCCGCGGATCTGGTCGTCGTCGTCACCACCGCTAAGGGAGTCGCCATAGGCGCCGCCGGTGATCGAGTCCGCGCCGACGCCGCCTTCGATGATATTGATCGAACCGTCGCTGTTACCCCCACTGGCCAACATAATGTCGTTGCCGGCGCCGCCGGTGAGCGCCCCTGCCGTGCCGCCAGCCTGGGCCGTCGCGTCCACCAGGTCGTCGCCGTCACCGCCACTGAGCATATCGCCGCTGCCGCCGCGCAAGGTGTCATTTCCCGAGTCGCCGCTAAGGCTGTCTGTGGTCGCAACCGTCCCGACGACGGAGTCGTTGCCGTCACCGCCATCGACTGTGCCGCCCGAAACGATCGTGTCGGCCCCCGCTCCACCGTCGACGGCATTCACGCCATCCGTATCTGACACACTGTCATTGCCGTCCCCGGCCACGACCGTATCGTTGCCCGCGCCACCATCGACCGTATCGTCACCGGCGCCCAGATCCAGGCTGTCGGCACCAGCTCCGCCATAGACAACATCGCGGCCAGCGCCCGCCGTGACGACATCGTCGCCATCATAGCCGTAGATCGAGTCACCAAAATCGCCACCGTTCAGGGTGTCGTTGCCGGCCGTACCGATCCGCGTCACCGGTCCGGTAGCAGCGTCCTGCTCGGCGAACTCGATCAGTTCTACACCCTCCAGGGTGTCGGTGCCGTTGGGGCTGCCATCGCGGTTGTCCGTGACGGTGGTCGTGCTGCCATTGACGACAATTGTGTAGTCGCTGGCCTGGCCGTCATACAGGGCGACGTCGATGCCGCCGTAGCCATAGATCAGGTCGTTGCCCAGACCACCCGTGATGGTGTCGTCACCTTCATAGGCGTAGATCGTATCATTGCCTTCCAGGCCGGCGATCCGATCATCGCCGTTTGAGGCCACGACGGGGTCGGCACCTGCCGTCCCGCGAAAACTCAGGCCATCGCTGAGGCTATAGGTGACACCGCCCACGATCAGCGTATCGATCCAGTTGTAATCCGCCGTGCCAGAAATATCGTTACGGAACTGCTCAACGAGCAGGATGGAGTCCGTGCCCTCGCCATAGTGCAGGACCAGATCCTGCCAGACATTGCCATACCAGGGGTTATAGGAGACGGTGCGTTCGAACCAGATTTCATTGATCGTCAGGTCGCCCAGGAGTTCGATCGTGTCGGAATCGGCGGCTGCCGAATTCTGGACGGAAATTGTGTCGTTGCCGTCACCTTCGGTGAAGCGGAAGATATCATCGCCCGACCCGCTGTAGAGCTGATCGTTGCCCGTACCGCCGATCAGGGTATCGACGTCTTCGGCGCCATAGACCGTGTCGTTTCCAGCGCCGGCATCTACGCTATCGTTTCCGGTATAACCAGCCAGATAGTCATTGCCACCAAAGCCGGTCAATGTGTCGTTGCCGCCATTGCCCAGAACGGACTCGCTGGCTTCGGTGCCGCGCAGATTCAGGTGAGCGACGATGTTATAGGCGATACCTCCCACGACCAGGGTCGCAATCTCGTTGTAGTTGGTGTTGCCGAAATACTGGCGCTGAAACTGACCGCTCAGATAGATGGTGTCGCCGGCGTCGCCGTAATGGATGATCAGGTCCTGCCAGACATAACCAAACCAGGGATTGTAGGACTGGGCGCGCTCGAACCAGACATCGTCAATCGTCAGGTCGCCTTCGATAACGATAACATCTTGGTCACCTGCGGCGTAATCCTGAACAAGCAGGGTGTCGTTTCCGTCGCCTTCGGCAAAGACAAAACTGTCATTGCCTTCGCCGCCATAGAGCTGGTCGTTGCCAGTACCGCCGGTGACGGTGTCGGCGCCGGCGGCGCCGTAAACCGTATCGATGCCGGCGCCGCCGTCTGCAACGTCGTTACCTTCATAACCGTAGACATAGTCGTTGCCGTCGAGCGCTGTCAGGGTGTCGTTGCCGTCATTGCCCAGAACATACTCGCTGCCATCGGTGCCGCGCAGATTGAGGTGATCGACCAGATCATAGGCCACTCCGTTGATCACCAGGGTGGTGATTTCGTTGTAATCCGTCGATCCGAAATACTGACGCTGGAACTGACCGCTGAGATAGATCGAGTCGCCGCTGTCGCCGAAATGGATGATCAGGTCCTGCCAGATATAGCCGAACCACGGGTTATAGGACTGAACGCGCTGGAACCAGACGTCATCAATCGTGATGTCGCCGGTAATCTCGATGACGTCCTGGTCGCCGGCGCCATAGTCCTGGACATTGATCGTGTCGTCGCCGTCACCCAAGGTAAAGACGTAACGATCGTCACCCGCGCCACCGTAGATCTGGTCGTCGCCGGTACCACCGATCAAAGTGTCAGCGCCCTGATGACCGGACAGCGCGTCATTGCCGCCGCCGCCGTTGATACTGTCGTTGCCGACATAGCCATACAGGCCGTCATTACCGTCAAGACCCGCCAGAGTATCGTTGCCGCCATTGCCCTGGATCGTTTCGCCCGCCGCCGTGCCGCGCAAATCCAGGTGGCTGACGATGTCGTACGCGACGCCGCCAACGATCAGCGTACGAATTTCGTTGTAAGTCGCAACGCCGAAGATCTGATTATAGTACTGCCCGACCAGGGTAATAGAGTCACCCTGGTCACCATAGTGGATGATCAGGTCAAAAAAGGCGTAGCCGTAGCTCGGATGGTAGGACTGGGTGCGCTGGAACCAGACATTGGTCAGGGTCAAGTTGCCGAGAATTTCGATAACATCCGCATCGGCAACGTCAGCATCGCTGACATAGATTGTATCGTCGCCGTCACCAACGCGAAAGACCAGGCGATCATCGCCCGACGATGCGTAGATCAGGTCATCCCCTGTGCCAGCCGTCACGGTGTCATTGCCCGCCCCGGCGTAGACGACGTCATTGCCACTGCCGGCGTCGATCAGGTCATGCCCGCCATAGCCATAGATCGGGTCGGCGCCATCCTCACCCCATAGGGTGTCATTGCCGTCGGTGCCCTGCAAAAGCGCGCCAATATTGCCGCCGAACAGTTCCAGGTCGGAGATAAGGCTGATGGTCTGGCCACCGATCGTCAGGGTCTGGACAGCGTTATAGGTGGTCACGCCGAAGAGCTGATTGTTGAACTGGCCGCGCAGGGTGATGGTATCGCCCTGGCTGCCATAGTGGATCACCAAGTCGAAATAGCCGTAACCATAGCTGGGATTATAGGACTGAACCCGCTCCATCCAGACATTGTCGATGGTCAGGGCGCCTTCGATGACAATGGTGTCGACATCTGCCGCGGCGAAGTTCTGGACATCGATCAGGTCGTTGCCATCGCCCTCGGCAAAAACGAAGACGTCATTGCCGGCGCCCCCGCCCAAGGTATCATTGCCGGCATTGCCGCGAATGGTATCGTCTTCGACGGTGCCACCGAAGTTATCGTTGCCCGAAGTCCCGTTGTAATCGACCATGTCCATTCCCGTTGCAAAGCACCGACGGGCAAGGATCTGCGCGCACAAAAACCCAACCGTCGACAGGCCCGTGATCGGACCCTATTTTTCAAGACGAAATACCAGCGCCATTTAGGCACTTTAACAAACGCTTAATATTTACAAATGCTGTAACCCAATTGATCCCACATCCCCTGAACAGGGGAACGGCCACTGGATGCAGTCTGAACTGAATGAAAAAATGCCCGGCTACTTTTGGCAGCCGGGCATTCCATGCAGATCTCTTGCGATTGCCAGCCTACCAGACGATATGCCCGAGAACATCCGCGGTGTTGACACCTTGCAGGGTGATGACATTGCCGCCGCCCAGATTGATGACGGTATCGCTGCCGACCTGGGTGACCAGGCCGTTATTGGCAACGCCGTGCGTGTAGGCGTTGATGTTGAGGCTATCGCCGTCTGAGCCATTGAAGTCGGTCACCGTGTCGGCACGGCTGCCGGCTTCGAACAGGAAGATGTCCGCACCCAGCCCGCCGGTCAGGATGTCCGCCCCGCCCTTACCGTTCAACGTATTGTTACCGGCGTTGCCGATCAGGGTGTTGACCTGGTTGTTGCCGATGGCGTCGATGTTGTCGGCGCCGGTCAGTTGCAGGGTTTCGACCAGGCGCCCCAGCAGAGAGTAGCTGACGCTGGAGAAGATCAGGTCCGTGCCTTCGCCGGCATTCTCGACAACATTGTCGGCCGTGTTCTGGACATAGTAGCTGTCGTTGCCCAGGCCGCCGGTCAGGGTATTGATACCGCTGTTGCCGGTCAGGACGTTGTTCAGCCCATTGCCCGTGGCTCTGATGTTGGCTGTACCCGTCAGAGTCAGGTTTTCCAGGTGATCGCCAAGGGCGAAGGTCGCCGAGGACAGGACGGTGTCGGCGCCCTGGTTGAGCCCTTCGGTCACGGTTTCCGACGACAGGTTGACGATATAGGTGTCATTGCCGTCGCCACCGGCGAAGGTATCGTAGCCCGCGCCGCCATCCAGCAGATTGTTGCCGGCATTGCCGTTCAGCATGTTGGCCAGGCTGTTGCCGGTGGCATTAACATTGGCTGATCCGGTGAGTGTCAGGGTCTCGACATGGCGCTTATTGAGGTCGTAGCTGATCGATGAGAAGACAACATCATTGCCTTCACCCGAGACTTCGACGACATCGTCACCCACCGTCTGGACGTAGTAGCTGTCGTCACCCAGACCACCCGTCAGGACGTTGACCGCGCTGTTGCCGGTCAGGCTGTTACCCAGGCCGTTGCCGGTGCCATTGATCGTGGCGACTCCCGTCAGGACCAGGTTTTCGAGGTTCACGCCCAGGGTGAAGGTCGCCGCCGAGCGCACAGTATCCGTACCTTCATCGGCATTCTCATTGACGACGTCGCCGATGGTGTTGACAACATAGGTGTCGTTGCCCGCCCCGCCGGCCATGGTGTCGTTGCCTGCGCCGCCATCGATCAGGTTGTGGCCGGCATTGCCGTTCAGGGTGTTGGCCTGGCCGTTTCCGGTCGCGGTGAGATCGTCCGAGCCGGTCAGGTTCAGGCGTTCGGCAAAGCGGCCAGCCAGGCTGTAGCTGACCGAAGCGACGACCAGGTCATTGCCTTCACCATTGGCTTCGACGACATTGTCCGTCGCGTTCTGGACCCAGAAGGTATCGTTGCCCAGGCCGCCCGTCAGGACGTTGATGCCGGTGTTCCCGATGATGACGTTGTCGCCGGCGTTGCCGGTGCCGTTGATATTGGCCGAACCGGTCAGGGTCAGGTTCTCGACATTGATCCCCAGGCTGTAGGTGATCGAGGCTTCGACCGTATCGCTGCCCTCGTCGGCCGCTTCCACGACCGTATCGCCGTCCGCGATGACGTAGGTGTCGCTGCCGCCACCTCCGGTCAGAGTATCGAGACCGGCACCACCGGCCAGGGTGTCCTGGCCGTCCAGGCCGCGCAGCACCTCGTCCAGGCCGGAACCGGCCAGGCTGTCGTTGCCGCTGGTGCCCGCAATCAAGTGATTCAGGGTCAGGCTTACCGTGGCGATATTGCCGTCTGCGAAACCATCATTGGCGCGGAAGGTGAAGCTGTCACTGCCGTAGTAGCCGGCATCGGGCATGTAGGTGAAGGCACCCGTCACCGCGTCGAAGGCCGTGAGGGTACCGTGGGCCGGACCGGCGACGATGGCGTAGGTCAGGATATCGCTGTCACCGTCGGTGGCCGTGACGGCGCCCGTCATGGCCTCGCCCTCGATGCCGCCGCCGATAGCCTGGTCGGCCGCAACCGGCGCTACCTGAAGCACGGCGGCGATCTCGAAGGTGCCGTCGGCGAAGCGGATATATTCAACGCCGCTGACCGTATCGGTGCCTTCTGGTCCGTGGACGGTATAGACCCCGCCCGAGACCGTGACGTCATAGGCGCTGCGGGCGCCGCTGAAGGCCACGGTGTCGTCGCCCAGACCGCCCGTGAGGGTGTCGTTGCCGTCACCGCCCGTCAGGAGGTTGTTGCCGCCGTTGCCGGTGATCAGGTTGGCGAGCGCATTGCCGGTGCCGTTGATATGGCCGGGCCCTTGCAGGCTGAGGTTCTCGACGTGAGCCGCCAGGACGTAGTCGGCCGCGTCGGACAGGACCAGATCGGTCCCGCCGCCGTCGCTCTCGACGATCAGGTCGGCAGCGTCGTCAACGGCATAGGTGTCGTTACCGCTGCCGCCGGCCAGGTTGTCCGCCGCAGAACCCCCGTTCAGAACGTCTTCGCCATTGCCGCCTGACAACTGGTCGGCGTCGTCGTCGCCGATCAGGGTGTCATTGCCGTCGAGACCGGTGAGGCTATCCTGGCCGCCGAAGCCACGCAGGAAGTCGTTGCCCGAGGTGCCGGCCTTGTCGTCGGCGATCGTGCTGCCGTCGATAATGACGCCGAAGTTCGACGCCGTGACATCAATCAACTGGTCAGCAAACTGCAGATACTCGACGCCCGAGAAATGGTCTGTGCCTTCGTCGCCATTTTCGGGGAAGTTGTCGACGATGATGTAGCCGCCGGCCTCGTCGGAGACGATCGTGTACTGGTCGCGCGGACCGGCGAAGATCGCCGTATCGCTGCCGTCGCCGCCATTCAGGGTGTCATTGCCGAAGCTGCCGGTCAGAACGTCATCGCCTGTACCGCCAGTAATGTCATCATTGCCGGCGTTGCCGGAGACCGTATCGTTGTCCGTGCCGCCATCCAGCACATCGGCATTGCCGCCACCGGTGACGTTGTCATTACCCGCGTCTCCCGAAAGGCTTCCGCTGCCGGACAGCGCGTCATTGCCCGCACCACCGATGAGCGTGCCTGAGCCGCTGACAGCGTCATGACCGTCACCGCCGTCCAGCGTGCCGGTGCCGGACAGGGTGTCATTGCCAGCACCTCCGCTTAAGGTGTTATCGCCGCTGGCGTCGCTGAGGTTGTCGGCACCGTCATCGCCGGCCAGGCCGTCGTCGCCGGTTCCTCCGCTGACAACGTCATCGCCTTCACTGCCCCAGATAAAGTCGCTGCCGGCGCCCCCGTCCAAAGTGTCGTTGCCGGCATCGCCGTTCAAGACGTCGCTGCTGTTGCCGCCGAACAGGTTGTCATCGCCATCGTCGCCATGCAGGGTATCGACGCCGTCACCGCCTTCGAGCCTGTCGTCATCGCTGCCGCCGCTCACTGCGTCGTGGCCCAGGCCGCCCAGCAGGACATCGTTTCCGAGGCCGCCGGCCAGGCTGTCGTCACCGGCACCGCCATCGCCATGGTCATGGCCGTCTCCGGCCGCGATATCGTCGTTGCCGTCACCGCCGAACAGCAGATCATTGCCGGCCAGGCCGGTGACCGTGTCATCGCCGAGGCCGCCCGCGATCGAGTCGTCGAAGGCCGTCCCCGTCAGATCATTGTTGTCGTCCGTTCCGGCGACGATATCGCCGCCCGACAACGCTGCTTCACCGTCGGCAAAGACCAGATGTTCGACCTCGCTGATAAGGTCGGTCGACAGATCCGCCAGGCGCACAACGGCATAGCCGCCGCCATCGACCGCCATCAGGGCGTAGCCCGCGCGGTTGCCGGCGATGTTGACGCTATCGTTGCCGTCACCGCCGTTGATGCCGTCGGCCGCGCTGCTGCTGTTGATGACGTCGTCGCCCGCGCCGCCACTCAAAGTGCCGGAACCGGAAACCGTATCGTTGCCGTCGCCGCCATCCAGTGAGACCGTGCCCGAACCGTTCAGGACGTCATCGCCACCGTCGCCGCGCAGATCTCCGGTGCCGCTGACGGTGTCATTGCCGTCACCGCCAAAGAGCAGGTTGTCGCCCTGGCCATCGGCGACCAGGTCATCGCCCTCGCCGCCATAGACGCTGTCCGCGCCAGCATTGCCGTTCACGGTGTCGTTGCCGGCGCCGCCGTCCAGCAAATCGTCCTGATCGCCGCCCGCCAGATTGTCGTTGCCGTCACCGCCCAGCAGGTAGTCCTCGCCGCCGCCGCCGGTGAGGGCATCGTTGTCGGCCCCACCGTCGAGACGGTCGTCTTCGTCGCCACCGTTCAGCACATCGTTGCCGGCTTCGCCATAGACCAAGTCGGGTTCGGTACCACCGTCAACGGTGTCGTTGCCGTCCTCGCCGTGGATTTCGTCGCCACCGGCCAGGCCGGAGATCGAGTCATTGCCCGCGCCGGCCCATATGGTGTCGTCGCCTGAGCTGACATCGTTCGAACCCGGCCGGTCAGAGGTCACATCGTCGCTGGACTGGTCGGTGATGGTGTCGTTGCCGGTGCTGCCGGTGTAGGTATAGCCGTAGTTCGGTGTTCCCTGATACGCGGCGTCGGCAAAGACCAGACTGTAAACACCATAGAGGGTGTCCTGGCCTTCCGGCGTTCCGCCGCGGTTGTCGGTGACGATGATAACGCCGGCATCCTCAACAATGGTGTAGTCGTTGCGGTTGCCGCTGTAGTGGGCAACATCGACTCCGCCGCCGCCATAGATCCTGTCGTTGCCACCTTCAGCATAAAACGCGTCGTTGCCGGCATTGCCGAACAGGCGGTCATCGCCGCCGCCGCCGTGGAGGGTGTCGTTGCCGTCACCGCCTTCGACGCGATCATAGCCATTGCCGCCGTTCAGCAGGTCGTCGCCGTCGTCGCCGGCCAGGCTGTCGTCGTTCTCGCCGCCGCCTTGCGTATCGTTGCCGATGCCGCCGCTCAGCGTATCATTGCCGTAACCGCTGCTGAGCAGGTCATTGCCGGCCTCACCGGAGACGCTCTGGTCGGCGAAGTAGGGCCAGATTTCGGAAACGGTGTCGTTGCCGTCGCCGCCAAAGACCTGGGCCGCACCGGTGAGTTCGATGGTATCGGCGCCGTCGTCGCCCGACAGGGTGCCGGAGCCGCGGATAAAATCGTTGCCCGCGCCGCCGCTGATCGTGCCGTTGCCGTAAAGGGCATCGGCGCCGTCGCCGCCCGACAGGCTGTCCGTGCCACCATCCCCGTAGACGGTGTCGTTGTCATCCCCGCCCAGGACGGTGTCGTTGCCATCACCGCCACGGACCTGGTCTTCTCCGGCACCCGCGTCGACATGGTCGTCGCCATCGTCGCCGTAAACCACGTCATAGCCGCTGCCGGCCAGAACACTGTCATTGCCATCGCCACCACGAACGATGTCGTTGCCATTGCCGCCCGACACGGTGTCGTCCCCGCCCAAGCCGACGAGGCTGTCGTCGAGACCGCCGCCCGACAGGCTGTTGCCATTGCCGTCGCCGGTATGGATGTCGCCGGCCGTGCCCGAATTAAGGGCCAGATTCACATCGGCAAAAGATGCTGTTTCGACGCCGTTAAGTGCGTCTTCACCTTCGCCGGAACGATTGGCGACAACGGCGTAGCCGCCGAGGCCATCCTGAACGACGGAATAGTAGATGCGGTTCCCGCCATAGCTGGCGGTGTCGTTGCCGAGACCGCCCGAAATCACGTCGTCGCCGGCGCCACCGTTTACGAGGTCGTCGTCGTCACCGCCGTCGATGGTGTCATTGCCGGTCCCGCCGGACACCGTGTCATTACCGGTGCCGCCCAGCAAGCTGTCGTCGCTGTGATTGCCGGAAATGACATCGTCGCCGGTCGAACCATCAAGGGTTTGCGCGCCGTCCGAGCTGTACGGATCCCAGCCTGCCAGGGTGTCGTTGCCGCTGCCGCCGTCGCCGGTGCCGCCGCCGACGATGTAGAGGACGTCTGCGTCGGAGTCGCCGAAGCCCTGATTCCAGGCGTAGATGGTGTCGTTGCCGGCATCGCCGAGCAACTGACCATTGCCCCACAGCCAGTCATCGCCGGCATTGCCGGACGCCAGGCCGCTACCGCTATTGGTGATGGAGTCGGCACCGTCGCCGCCGGACAGCAGGTTGGCGCCATCGCCGCCGGAGAGGGTGTCATTGCCGTCTTCGCCCAGAACGATGTCGTCGCCGGTCCCGGCCAGAAGGCTGTCATCGCCCAGGCCGCCACCCAGCGTATCGCCGCCATGGCTGCCATCGATCGTGTCGTTGCCGTCACCGCCGCCGGCCGCATCATTGCCTTCGCCGGCATAGAGGTGATCCTGGCCTTCGCCACCGGCCAGGTTGTCATTGCCGCCGTCGCCGTAGAGGACGTCGTTGCCGTCATTACCCGACAGCGAATCGTCGCCCTGGTCGCCGGTCAGGCGGTCATGGCCGCCGTTGCCGGCCATGGTATCGTTGCCAATGTCGCCAAAGATGATGTCATCGCCGGAGGTGCCGTTCAGCACCAGGCCGACATTGCTGTAAGGCTGCACGGCCAGTTCAACATCGCTGAACACCAGGGCTTCGACGCCGAACAGGGTGTCGGAACCGTCAGGACCATTGACGACGATCTCGCCGGTAACGAAGCCATCACCGTCAACATCATAGGTAATGACGTAGGAACCACCGGTGATGGTGATGTGGCCCGCGACGTTGTCGATGACGTAGCCGGCGATATAGCCGCTGAAGTAGGCGCGGTCGGAGCCGGAACCGCCATAGATGGCGTCATTGCCAACGCCGCCGCTCAGGGTGTCGTTATTCTGGCCACCGATCAGGGTGTCGGCGCCACTGGAGCCATAGAGCTGGTCTTCGCCGAGGCCGCCGTCGAGATAGTCGTCGGACGACTGGCCGTACAGGGTGTCGTGGCCTTCCCCGCCGCGACCGGTGCCACCATTGACGTAGACGGCGTCATGGCCTTCGCCGCCATCGGCGGTGCCCGACGATGTGACGACGGTGTCGTTGCCGGCATCGCCGAACAATTGGCCCGTCCCGGAGACAGAGTCGTTGCCGTCGCCGCCCGACAGGTCGCCATTGCCGCTGATCGTATCGTTGCCGAGACCGCCATCCAATACATCCGTGCCGGAGCCGCCGGTGATGGTGTCATTGCCGGCACCGCCCGAGACGGTGTCGTCGCCCGCGCCGCCGTTCAGGGTGTCGGCGTCGTCGCCACCGTCGACCACGTCATTGCCGTCACCGCCGAGGATCGTGTCCTCACCGGCATCGCCCGAGACGCTGTCATTGTCGGTACCGCCGTCCAGGACGTCGAAACCCGTGCCACCGGTGACCGTGTCGGCACCGCTGCCGGCGCTGACGATGTCGTTGCCGCCACTCGCTGCAATGTCTTCTGCCGTCGCGCCGCCGGTGATGCTGTCGTCATAAGCGCTGCCAGTCAGGGTGACATCGCCGCTGCCGATGATGATGGTACCGGTATTGCCGGCCGAGACGACCAGGTCACTATCGGAAAAGCGGACGATTTCCACCGTCGAGAGTTGATCGCTGCCGTCCGTGCCGCGGTTGTTGACGGCGTAGTAGCCGCCAGCACCATCGCGGATGACGCTATAAAGGGCACGGTTGCCTGAAAGGCCGGCCACGTCCGCGCCGTCGCCGCCGTCGATAACATCGTTACCCAAACCGCCTGTCAGAGTGTCATCATCGCCGCCGCCGCTGAGGGTATCGTTATCCTCGCCGCCGCTCACCACGTCGTTGCCGGCGCCGCCCGACAGGCTGTTGGCGCCACTGTTGTCGCTGAGCGTGTCGTTGCCGGCATCGCCGCTCAGCGTATCATTGCCGTAGTAGCCGGTGATCTGGTCATCGCCCTCGCCGCCCGCAGCGCTATCGTCGCCCCAGTTGGCGGCGATCGTGTCGCTGCCGGCACCGCCCAACAGGGTCTGCGCGCCGTCGAATCCACCTGCACCATAGAGATAGTCATTGCCCTCGCCACCTTCGGCGGTCGCGCCAGCATAGGCGGCGATGGTGTCGGCTCCGGCCTCGCCCTTCAGGCTGCCGGTGCCGGTGATCTGGTCACCGCCAGCGCCGCCTTCCAGCGTACCGTTGCCGATCAGGACATCGCCGTCGTCGCCGCCCTGCAGCAGGTTGTTGCCGGCCCAGTCGGTCAGGCGGTCTTCACCATTGCCGCCGACCAGGGTGTCATTGCCGGCGCCGCCGTCCAGGCTGTCGCGGTCGAAATCGGGATTGCCGTCGGTATTGCCGTCGGCATCATCGCTGTAGCCACCGGCTGCGCCGTCGCTGCCGTACAGCACGTCATTGCCCGTCGCCCCAAGCAGGGTGTCGTCGCCCGACCCACCGATCAGGGTGTCGTTACCATAGTCCCCTTTCAAAACATCATTGGCCAACCGCCCCAGCACAACGTCATGGCCTGAACCTGCCTCGACCTGGTCGCCGCCGGAACCGGCATCGATGGTGTCGCTGCCAGTCAGGTCCAGCGCATTGAACGGCGCCGGTCCCGGGATGACATCATCGGCGCCAGTGCCGATTACGACTACACCCGCCGCCGACGCGCTCAGCTCGTACTCGCCATCGTCGAACATCAGCAGTTCGACTGCGGTCAGTTCGTCGCTGCCTTCGGGTGCGCCAGGCCGGTTGTCGGTGACCGTGGTCACGCCGCCCACCGTCGAGATAGTGTAATCCGAAGCATTGCCGGAATAGATGGCGACGTCGTAGCCACTGCCGCCGGCGATGGTATCATTGCCGTCCTGGGCGCTGTCACCCAACAGGATGTCGTTGCCGTCGCCGCCGTCCAGCATATCGGCGCCTGCCATGCCGCGCAGCTTGTCGTCGCCGGCGCCGCCATAGAGCGATTCCGCGCCCGCGCCGCCGTCGACACTGTCATTGCCGGCATCGCCGAAGCCTTGGCCTGCCACGGTGACCTGGTCGTCGCCCTCGCCGCCGGACAGAGAGCCCGAACCGACCAGGGTGTCGCTGCCCGTACCGCCCGCCAGCGTGTTGTCACCGGTCGTGTCGTTCAGGTAATCGTTGCCGTCGCCGCCCGCCATCGAGTCGTCGCCGCTCTCGCCGTACAGCTGATCATTGCCGTCACCGCCATCGGCGGTGTCGTCGCCATTGCCGCCGGCGAGATAGTCATTGCCGGTGCCGCCGCTCAGCTCGTCCTGGCCGGTTTCGCCATAGAGGGTGTCGTTACCCTCTGCGCCTGACAGGCTGTCTTCGCCATAGTTGCCGTAGACGATGTCGGCGCCGTCGCCGCCGTTGGCCGAGTCGTTACCGATACCGGCAGTGAGGGTGTCGGCGCCTTCCAGGCCCGAAATCGTGTCGTCGCCAGAGGTGCCAGCCAGGGTTTCGGACACGGCCGTGCCGGTGACGGGGCTGCCGGTATTCAGCGGCGTGCTGACAATATCATCGTAGAAGCTGAGGATTTCGATGCCGGTCAGGGTCTTGGTGCCCTGTGGCGAGCCGACGCGCAGGTCGGTGAGCGTGATGACGCCGGTGCCTTCGTCATAGCTGACGCTGAACTCGCTGCGGTAAGCGGCGATGACCAGGGTATCGCGTCCGTCGCCGCCGGCAACCGTATCGTTACCGCCATAGACATGGACCGTATCGTCGCCGGTGCCGCCGTCGACCGAGTCGCTGGCGCCCGAACTGTAGATCAGGTCGGCCCCGGCCCCGCCCAGCAGGGTGACGGCCTGGCCGGCATAGTAGGCGTTGAGTGTGTCGTTGTTGTCGCCGCCATCCAGGGTGCCCGCGCCGGTCAGGCTGTCGCTGCCCGCCCCGCCCGACATCGTGTTCGTGCCACTATAGTCCTCGACCGTGTCGTTGCCCGTGCCGCCCGACAGCGAGTCGTTGCCGGCTTCGCCGTACAGCAGGTCGTTGTCGGCCCCGCCGTCGATCGTGTCGGCGCCATTGCCAGCGTAGACCGTGTCGTTGCCGGCGCCGCCTTCGACGCTGTCGTCGCCCTGGTCGGCCGACACGGAATCGTTACCGCCCAGCGCCAGGATGATTTCACCCGCCGCCGTGCCGGCGATGGTTTCGCCGTCTTCGGTACCGGTGATGGTCTCGACCTCGTTGGTGACGTCCTGGTCGTTGAAGCGCAGGGTTTCGACGCCGGTGATGATCTTGGTCTCGCCCTCAAAGGCGTTCCGCAGGTCAACCAGGGTGACTGTGTCGCCAACGCGCTCGAGGGTGAAGTCAGCGCGATTGCCCGAAATGACCGCAATGTCGTTGCCGGCGCCGCCGTCGATGGTGTCGCTGCCAGTATCGGTGACCATGGTATCGTCGCCGGCGCCGCCGGTGATGATATCCTCGTGGCTGCCGCCGGTAATCGAGTCGTTGCCCTCGCCGCCTTCCAGGGTGTTGGGCAGGGTGGTAATGGCCGAAGAGACACCGCCGCCGGTATTGCCGGAGTGGCCGATCAGGGTATCGTTGCCGTCACCGCCGATCAGGTGGCTGCCCACCGAAGTATAGCCGCCCCAGAAATAGTAGTTGGTCTGGACATGGTCGTCGCCGTCGCCGCCGTCCAGCGTTCCCGCGCCATAGAGGGTATCGTTGCCGGCATCGCCGGTGACCGAGTTGCCATCGCCGTAGCCCGCATCGATATAGTCGTCGTCAGCGCCGCCGCTGAGGGTGTCGTCGCCGTCGTCGCCATAGAGCGTGTCGTTGCCGGCATCGCCGGACAGGGAGTCGTCGCCCAGTTCGCCATAGACCTGGTCGTTGCCTTCGCCACCGGTGACGGTGTCGTGCGAGCCGCCCCCGCTGACATAGTCAGCCCCTGCGCCGGCGTCGACACTGTCCTCGCCGCCACCGGCATAGACCGTATCATTGCCGTCGAACCCGGTGATGGTGTCGTCGGCTATGGTCCCTACCAGTTGCTCGGAATCCGCCGTTCCGTCGATAACTTCACCGTCAAAAACAGCTTCTCCGTCATAGAACTGGATGACCTCAGCACCGGTAATGACGTCGGTCGCGCCGTTCATTCCCGAACGGTTGTCGGTGATGGTGACGACGCCGGTCACGTCATCACGGTCCAGCGTGAAATACTCCATATAGGACTGGATGATGACTGTATCGAAGCCCAGACCGGCATCGATCGTATCATTGCCGTCGCCGGAATAGATGGTGTCGTCGCCGTCGCCGGCATCGATGACATTGTCGCCGTCGGCATTGCCGCCGCCGATATAGTCGTCGCCGTCGCCGCCCGACATCACATTGGCGCTGTCGGTGTTGTTCTCGTTGCCATACAGGCTGTCATTGCCCGCGCCACCGGTCAGGGTCGCGCCTAAGGTGCTCGATGACGACCAGCCGTAATTATCGAGATAATCGTTGCCTTCGCCGCCATCCAGCGCCCCCGCGCCGTAAAGGCTGTCATTGCCTTCACCACCGGACATGCTGTTGTTGCCGCGGCCGCCGTAAACATAGTCGTCGCCGCTGCCGCCCTCGGCCGTGTCGTTGCCGTCTTGAAGGTAGATGTAGTCGTTATCGGCACCGCCCGAGATGCTGTTGTTACCATGACCGGCGTCGATATTGTCGGCGCCGTCACCACCAATGACCGTATCGTTGCCGCTGCCGCCGTAAAAGGTGTCGTCACCGGTGCCGGCATCGACGGAATCGGCCCCGCCATCGCCATAGATGTAGTCGTTGCCGCCGAGGGCGGTGATGGTGTCGTTAGCACCCGTTCCTGTCAGGGTTTCGCCGTCATTGGTACCGGTGAAGACCTTGCCTTCTCCGGTAATGGCGCGATCATAGAAGGCAATGATCTCGACACCAGTAATCGTATCACTGCCGGCGCTCGACCATTCGCGCGTGTCGGTGATGGTATAGCTGTCGGTCACTTCGTCGTAGGTGACATCGAAATCTTCGTAGTCGCCGCCGATCGATACGGAGTCGAACCCGAGTCCGCCATCGAGCGAGTCATCGCCGTCGCCGCCGTACAGCGTATCGTCACCGGTACCCCCTGTGATGATGTCGGCGTTATAGCCACCCTGAAGGCTGTCGTCGTCTGCGCCGCCATCAATGGTGTTGGCGCTTAGGGTGTTGTAGGCATAGGCCTGAATGTAGTCGTTGCCGTCCCCACCGCTGACGCTGTCGCCATTTTCGCCCGAGCCGCTGTAGCCGTAGATGGTGTCGTCTCCGGCGCCGGCATCGACCTGGCCGCTGCCGTAGATATAGTCGTTGCCCTCACCACCCGAGATCGTGTTACGACCGGAGGTGTTGATGTCATCATTACCCAGGCCGCCATCGATTACATCACCGCCATCCTGGGCGTTGATGTAATCATTGCCATCGCCGCCCGTGAGTGTATCAGCCCCGTTTTCGGCATAAAGGTTGTCGCTGCCAGCGCCGCCGGTCATCGAGTCGGCATTGGCCCCACCCTCGAGGCTGTCATCACCCTCGCCACCGATAAGCGTATTGGCGCTGTCGGTATTGTTGTCATTGCCACTGAGATAATCATTGCCGTCGCCGCCGTCGAGGCTGTCGCCGGCCGTGCCGATATGGGCATTGTAGACGGAGTCATTACCAAGGCCGCCGATGATCGTCCCTGAGGCTTCGATATAGTCGTTGCCGTCGCCCGCCGTGATATGGCTCAGGTCATGGTAGTCGGCGATGGAGTCATCGCCCGCGCCGCCCAGATAGGTGTCAAGTCCGAGGTCGCCGCTCAAGCTGTCGTTGCCCGCGCCGCCGTCCAGGCTGTCGTCACCGCTCCCGGCACTGAGACTGTCGTTGCCACCCAGGCCACTCAGTTCATCATTGCCATCATAGCCATAGGCGGTGTCGTTGAAGGCGCCGCCTGTCAGGGTATCGTTGCCGTTCGTGCCAATAATGGCAACGGGACCGTCGGCCGGATCGGGCGTATAAAACTGGATGGTCTCAACGCCGGTCAAGGTATCAATCCCGCCCGGCGCATTGTCGCGATTGTCGGCGACATAGGTATAGACGACGCCTTCGATGGTCTCTTCGGACACCGTATAGTCGGATTCCAAGCCGTCGAAGCGTGCGACGTCAGTGCCGTCGCCACCCGCCAGACTGTCATTGCCCAGACCGCCGGTCAGGGTATCGTCACCCAGCCCCCCGGACAGGGTGTCATTGCCTTCGCCCGCCGACAGGGTATCGCCCGAGTTGGTACCTAGCAGGTTGTCGTCATAGACCGTGCCCAGGAAGTTGAAACCACCCGCCAGGCTGAACGGTGTTGCATTGACGATGATTTCCGACTTCTGGGCATAGTCGGTTGTCCCGCTCATTTCGTTGAGGAAATGCCCGACTAAATAGACGGAATCGCCGTCATTGCCATAGTGCAGGATCAGGCCACTGTTCACATAGCCCAGGACGTCATCATATTCGAACGTGCGCTCGGCCCAGATCGACGGCAGGGCGACCGGTACAGCAAATGTGACAACATCGGCGTCACCCGCTTCGTCTCCGCCAATCGTGTCTTGCCCGCCTGTAATGACGTAGGTGTCATTGCCGGCACCGCCCAGCATGTTGTCGCCGTCGACGCCACCGGTCAGGCTGTCATCTCCGTCATGACCTTGCAGACTGCCGCCGCCGTCAAAACCTTCGATCGTGTCGTTGCCGTCAAAGCCCTGCAGATCGTCGTAGTTTTCGCTGCCGCGGAAATGCCAGTCGGCCAGGTTCAGGCCATAGGAGATGCCGCCGACAATCAGGGTGGTAACGGTATTGTAGTCCGTGGTGTCGGTGACCCGGTTGCGGAATTGCCCGATCAACTGGAGGCTGTCAGTGGCACCGTAACGGATGATCAGGTCATAAAGGCCATAGCCCAGCATGCTATCGTAGCCGGAGACGCGCTGGAACGAGATATCGCTATAGTCGACATCGCCCGTGATCTCGACGACTTCGGTGTCGGCGCCACCCCCGTTCGACAGATGAACGCGGTCATGGCCATCGCCCGCTGCAAAGACGTAACGGTCGCTGCCTGCCTCACCAAAGAGATCATCGCTGTCTCCGCCGCCGGTCAGGGTGTCGTTGCCGTCGCCGCCGTAAAGGTAGTCGTAATCTCCGCCGCCAATGATCTGGTCGTCGCCGTCCCGGCCGCGCAGCGTGTCGTAGCCCAGCAAGCCGTTGATCGTGTCATTGCCGGAGGTGCCCTGAATGTTATCGGACCAGTCACGGCCGGTCAGCGCCATCCCGCCCGTCAGGCTGTAGGTCTGGCCGCCAATGATCAGGCTCTGGATCTGGGGTGAGCCGGTCGTCCCCCAAACGTCGTCATTGAATTGATTTTCCAGCACGATGACGTTTTCGTCGTCACCTTCGCCGCCATAGCGGATGATCAGGGTGGTGTAGCCGTAACCATAGCCCGGGGTATGACCCTGGGTAATCTCGAACGTCACATCGTCGATGGTAACGTCGCCCAGGATCTCGATGACATCACTGTCGCTTACACTGCCTTCCGAAACGCGGATATAGTCATAGTCCGTACTGTCGCCGAAGGTAAAAACAAAGCGGTCATCGCCACTACCGCCGTGCAGGACATCCACGCCGACACCGCCGACCAGGGTGTCATTGCCTGTGCCGCCGTAAAGGTAATCGCCCCATTCGCCACCCAGCAAGCTGTCATTACCGCCGTCGCCGTGGAGATAGTCGCGATTTTGCCCCCCCGACAGGGTGTCATTGCCGTCATTGCCGCGGGCACTGTCCTCACCGCCCGCGCCGGCAAAGGTGTCGTCGTTCTCGGTACCGATGTAGTTGACCATGTCCGTTCCCACTGCAAAGCACGGCCTGACAAGGGTTTGCGCTCAACAAGAGCCCCCGCCGCCGGTCGGTCCGTCTCGGGACCCTGTTTATGAAGACGCAAACTCCGCCCGTTTTACCGTTTTTAACAAAGGCTTAATATTTACAAATGCTGTTAGGGAAGGGTGTTCGGCAACCCCTGAACAGGGGAGATCGCCGCCGGAACTGTCTCCGCGCACGGTATCATGTGCAAGGTAGAAAAGGGAAAGGCGAAAGGCGAAAGGCCTTCGCGTCTTAAGCGCTTTGGGCCGTCTTCAACACCACCGGCATGCGGCTGACGCGTTCGATCATCTGGAGTTGCTTTGGCACGCAGGTTTTCAGATCATAACAGCCGAGGATGGTTTCACGTGCGGCGGCGCGGATGGCGGGCGCGTTCGGATCTTCCAGGGCACGCACGACGTTCACGACCAGGTCGCCCGGGTCGAAGAAGTCCGTCAGCCAGCCATTCTCGCCGTCCTTCAGCACCTCCAGCACCGGCGCGGTATTCGACGCGATCAGGCGGCAGCCGGCCGACATGGCCTCCATGAAGGACCAGGACAGAACGAACGGATAGGTCAGGTAAATGTGCGCACTCGACACCTGCAACAGCGAAATATAGCGGGCATAGGGCAGATGGCCGAGGAAGTGGACGCGGCCAAAATCCGGGTGGGATGGCAGTCCGGTTTCTTCCAGCATGACATCTTTCCAGGTGTCGCCCCTTTTCGGCTTGGATCCGTAGGACACGCCGGTCGCGCCGCAGACCAGTAAGGTCGCGTTCGGCCGTGCCTTCAGTAACTCCGGCAGAGCGCGCATAAACGTCGGGAAGCCGCGATAGGGTTCGAGGTTGCGCGCCACGTAGGTGATGACCTCGTCCTGGGGGGTCAGGACACGGCCATCGGCCAGGACGAATTTCGCATTGGGATTCGGCCTGGCCGTATTGGTGTCGATGCCGTCGAAAATGACGTTGATCTTGTCCTGGAAGGGCTTGGGGTGGCGTGACATCTGCCACTGGGTCGGGCTCCAGCCGGCATCGCACAACTCAAGGCTCAGCAGGAGGTGGGCGTTGCGGGCGCGGATACGACAGTGGTCGTCGAAGGTGGTCGAGGTCGCCGGATCAAAACCGAAATCGGCGCCCTTGGACGCGTAGTAGAACTCGCAATAGCTGATCAGCGGCGAATTGGGGAAACTCTCCTTGACGAACAGGGTCTCACCCCAACCGGGGTGCGCCATGACCAGGTCCGGCCGCCAGCCCTCCTTGCGCAGATCCTGGCAGATGCGCGTCACCGCCTGACCGTGCAGCAAGCCATTTTCGAACTGGCGCATATAGTGGTGGGTGTTCTCGCGAACCTCGCGATGCGGCTCATACAGCAGCTTCGTCACGCCCGGGATCTCGATCTCCTTGCGCTTGGTAATGAAGCGGACGTCGTGACCCGCCGTCGCCAGCAAGGGCGCCAGGTGTTTGAACTGGCCGGGCATATTCTGATGGATGAGGAGAATTTTCATGGCCGGTAAAATGACGGTGGGTCGGGCCGGCTGTCAAGGCACTCCCGGACAGTTCAAAACACTCAACCGTTCAGTTGACGAGTCTTGTCGAGGCAGGTTTTGGACTGAAATTCACTGCGCAGCTAAAAAAGTGCATCACTCTCAATATCTTATACGCCATCTCCACGCTGGGGAGGTGGAGGCGCGCATAGCGAAGCAGACGGTGGGGTCTTCTTGCTTGCGCCAGCCTGGAGCGCAATCCGATAAAGTGTGACGCACTTTTCGGATAAATTGCGCGACAAAACAAAAACTTAGAGCGGGATTTTGATTCCATCAAATCTCATCCCGCTCTGGAAGAGTCAAATCCAGGCAACGTTGCTACAATACCGGATCCTGGCCGTCCCGTGAGCCCGCAAAAACACCTGGCGACACCGCCGGAGTGTCTTTACGGCGCAGGAACAGGTTTTTTCGGCAGATGTTCAACCACCAGCCAGATCAGGATTGCCAAAAGCGGAAACACCATGGGCGCGTACTGCCAGAAGGTGCCGACCATGGCTGGCGGCAGAATTTGCTGCTGACCCAGGAAAAACGAGCCGGAGGCGATGAACAGCGACATGCACATCCGCCACAGGTGACGCGAGATCCGCGACACGCCAGCTATGCTACGCCGGATAATGACGTGGATCTCACCTGCCGCCGCGAACAGACCGGCGACAATAAACAGCGCGAAGGCCTGGGGCGGCGATCCATCCACGGTTCCGGACGGGTCGTTCGCCCCCTGCCACATGAAAAGCCCACCGGCAGCAACGATCGCCAGAGCCGTGGCCAGGCCGCCATATTCGATCCAGCCGACCTTCGGGTCGCGGCGCCGCGCCGCCAGAAAGGCCGTGATCAGCAGGTATAGCGCCAGGATACCGGCGACGAAGTTCGGTCGCTGGCCCTCGGTCAGGAAGGGTGCGACACCGGCGCCGATGGCGTAGGTGACGAACATGGCCACGAAGAAGACTTTTCCCGCCGCGCGGTGAATGGTCCGGCCCTTGCGAGTCAGGATGGCCACGGTGCCCGACAACAGGCCCAGGGTACCGCCGCCAATATGGGCCCACAGCAGCGCGGCAGCGCCCCAGTGCAGCCAAAAGGGCGCGTCGGGGGCCGCCTGCAGGTTTTCGGCCCAGGCTGGCCCCGCAGCAAGACCGGTCATGGCTGCCAGCACACCCGTGCAGATGACGACCCGGTTCATGCTGTCACTCGCCAGCGTTCGACGCCGCCCACATAGGTTTTAAAGACATAGGACCACGGCACGGCGAACACGAACGGCGCCACCAGGGCACAGGCAAACACCATGTTTGCGGTCTGGGCATCGATGGTGCCGGCCTGCCAGCGCGGCAGGGCCACCGCCAGCATCCAGATCAGTTTCCAGGCCAGTTCGAACAGAATCAGCGGCAGGAATTTAAGCGGAGCCAGCACGCCCAGCACCGACAGCAGACCCAGGGCGCTCAGCATGGCGGTGACGGCCGCTTCCATCAACGGCAGTGTGGTGGCCGTCGGCAATTTCGTCCAGAACTGCCATGCAAGCCCAACAACCAAAACCAGATAACACGCCCGCAGCAGGTACAAACGCACCAAGGATACCTCTTTCAAGCAACGCTTCCCTATTCTTTTTCTGTTAGAGCGAGATGAGTTTTGATGGAATCAAAATCCCGCTCTAAGATTTTGTTTTGTCGCGCAATTTATCCGAAAAGTGCGTCACACTTTATCGGATTGCGCTCTGGCGAACAGCGATATCATGTAGCGGCAGACAGGCGAAGGCAATGACCGCCGGTGACACGGTAATTGACCACACGTAACAAAAGGGGTGTTTGGGCATGGAAGCAACCGTTTCAGCCGGACTGGCATCGGGACTTATCGATTTTGCGTCCGGGCGCGGGGCCGCCCGGGACGGCCTGATCAAAAGTGCCGGCTTTTCGGTACACAAGCTTAAGAATCCGGACAACCGCATCCCCTTTCGTCAGTACACGGACCTGATGCGCGCCGCCCAGAAGGCAACCGGCGACCCCGCCCTGGCCCTGCACTATGGCGAACAGGTCGGTATGTCCGAGGTTTCGGTCCTGGGGCTCATCATGGAGGCTTCGGCCACCATGGGCGAGGCTTTCCTGCAACTTCAGCGCTACGGCCGGTTGGCGACCGAGTTCGTCGATAGCGATCCCGGCCCGCGGGTCATGCTTATGCTGAAGGACGGCAAGCTGTTCATGGTGTTCAACCGCAGCCATCCCAACGACTTTCCGGAAATGACCGAGGAATCCTTCGCGCGCCTGGTCTGCGGCCCGCGCCGGTTCCTGGCCCAGCCCCATGTCCTGGCTATCCATGTCAGCCACCCGGCGCCCACCTACCGGGCCGAATACGACCGCATCTTCCAGTGCCCGGTGCATTTCTCCGCCGACTGGAACGCCATGGAACTGCACCCGGAGATTGCCGGCTGGACGGTGGCGCAAAACCCGCGCTACGTCTTCGGGCTCCTGACAAAACATGCCGATGGCCTTCTGGCCGAGCTGGACGGCGCGCGCACGCTGAAGGGCCGGTTGGAAGCCCTGCTGGTGGCAGATCTGCACAAGGGGGATGTCAGCATCGAAACCATCGCCGCGCGGCTCGGCTTCAGCCGGCAAACCCTGTTCCGCAAGCTGAAGGACGAAGGCACGACATTTGCGGCCGTGCTGGATGGCCTTCGGCAGCGGCTGGCGGAAGATTACCTGCTCGGCGGCAAGGCCTCGATACACGAAACCGCGTATCTGGTTGGTTTTTCCGAACCGGCCGCCTTCGCCCGCGCTTTCAAGCGCTGGACCGGACAGACGCCGGGCCAGTTCTGCCGGGCCTGCCAAGCCCTCCAGACAAATACCAAGCCTCATAAAGAATGATTCTTGGTATTTGCATTTTTTCAGCTCAGGCGCCGGACTAGGCGTCCCCCATGGCTCCTCGCACAAGCTCGGGCGCGCAGTCGCGCTTGCCAACCCGCAGTGTGTTAAGAATTTCGCGGGTTGGTATAACCGGGCGCGTCCTTATCATATATTGATTGGAGCCGCCTGTGCTGCAACGATATTACTTATGTTTGGCCTGTTAGTGTGCATCGCAACAACGCCCTCAAAGGAGCCTGACGATGGACACTCTTGACAAGCTTACCAACACATCTACCCCGACGCAGCCACGGGCCGACATCTACAACGATGGCGAATTCGGCATCGCGGCCACTGCCACGCTCGAAGCCAAGGCCGAAGACATCTTCGAAGACGTCAAGTACGCCGCCCGCAAGATCAACTGGATGCAGGTTGCAGGCTTCGCCGCGGCAGGCCTGGCAGTTGCTGCCGCCGGTTACGCACTGTACCGCAGCCAGTAGAGAACACCGGCCAGCCACCTGGAACGCCTGCGCGATCAATTGGGCCTGAACGATGTTGACGTCCGCCATCTGCGCTCGACCTATAACAGGGTTGATTTCGACAAGCTGAACCAGACCCGCCACGATCTGGCGCAGGCCGCCAGGAAGGCCACCCACACCAGCGCCAAAAAGGTCGCCGAGTGGACGCGATAACCCTATCGTCCGACCACGCTCTATTGCCCCGGCTGTCACCGCCGGGGCTTTTTTGTGTCGCACAGACCGCCAAATCTCCCGTCCGGTATCTGATCGCGACGGTTTGCTGTTGAGTCGGTGACAGGCAATTCGACGGAAACAACGCGCGCCTTCTTTTCGCGCCTTCGCGTCTTCGCGTGCTGCTTATGTCTCACGCGAAGACGCGAAGGCGCGAAGAAGAATTCATACCTATTCCGGCCATCCGGCGGGCCCAGCCCAAGCCTGTGCTTAGCACAAAGCCCTTCTCTTTCTTTTCGCGCCTTCGCGCCTTCGCGTGCACCAACCTTCGCCCTGACTGGATGCATGGATCAGGATATCCTGCGCGAACCATGTCGCTTCCGGCCTTTGCATGCTGCTTATGTCTCACGCGAAGACGCGAAGGCGCGAAGAAGAATTCATACCTCTTCCGGACAGCCGGCGGGCCCAGCCCATGCCTGCGCTAAGCACAAAGCCCTTCTCTTTCTTTTCGCTTCTTCGCGCCTTCGCGTGCACCAACCTTCGCTCCGATTGAATGCATGGATCAGGATATCCTGCGCGAGCCATTTCGCAGCCGGCCTTTGCGTGCTGCTTATGTCTCACGCGAAGACGCGAAGGCGCGAAGAAGAATTCATACCTATTCCGGCCATCCGGCGGGCCCAGCCCATGCCTGTGTTCAGCACAAAGCCCTTCTCTTTCTTTTCGCGCCTTCGCGCCTTCGCGTGCGCCAACCTTCACCTGACCGGGTCTCCGGATCAGGACATCCTGCGCGAACCACCCCGCACCCGGCCTTCGCCTGCAGCTTATGTCTCACGGGAAGACGCGAAGGCGCGAAGAAGAATTCATACCTATTCCGGGCGTCCGGCGGGCCCAGCCCAAGCCTGTGCTCAGCACAAAGCCCTTCTCTTTCTTTTCGCGTCTTCGCGCCTTCGCGTGCACCAACCTTCGCCCTGACTGGATGCATGGATCAGGATATCCTGCGCGAACCACCTCGCATCCGGTCTTCGCGTGCAGCTTATGTCTCACGCGAAGACGCGAAGGCGCGAAGAAGAATTCATACCTATTCCGGCCATCCGGCGGGCCCAGCCCATGCCTGTGTTCAGCACAAAGCCCTTCTCTTTCTTTTCGCGCCTTCGCGTGCACCAACCTTCACCCTGACTGGATGCCTGGATCAGGATATCCTGCGCGAACCATGTCGCATCCGGCCTTCGCGTGCAGCTTATGTCTCACGCGAAGACGCGAAGGCGCGAAGAAGAATTCATACCTATTCCGGCCATCCGGCGGGCCCAGCCCATGCCTGCGCTCAGCACAAAGCCCTTCTCTTTCTTTTCGCGTCTTCGCGCCTTCGCGTGCACCAACCTTCGCCCTGACTGGATGCATGGATCAGGATATCCTGCGGGAACCACCTCGCATCCGGTCTTCGCGTGCAGCTTATGTCTCACGCGAAGACGCGAAGACGCGAAGGCGCGAAGAAGAATTCATACCTATTCCGGCCATCCGGCGGGCCCAGCCCAAGCCTGTGCTCAGCACAAAGCCCTTCTCTTTCTTTTCGCGCCTTCGCGTGCACCAACCTTCACCTGACCGGGTGACCGGATGGTCGAGGTCATCCGTAGCCTCAACGACAGTGCCGTCGGATAGACCAGGTTTATCCACGGATAAGGCACCGATATCAGCGTGGCCGGCGCACGATCCGGCTCTGGTCGCCGCTGGACTCCGAGCGCTTTTCGCTCAAAAGGGGTGAGCTGTGACGCTGATGTCGACATGTCAACAATATCGTTTTTCTCTAACATGTGGAGATCGTCATGTTAAAAAAATTCGATTTTCTTAACATGTCGGTCCGCATGTGTTAAATCTCTTCACATGTTGAAGCCGACCTATGTCATCACTGACCTGCCGCCGCCCGTCGACTTGGAGACAATTCGCGTCTACAAGGCGCTGAACGTCGCTAGTCGCGCCCTGGCTGACCTCAAGGGCCAGGCCAAGACCATCCCCAATCAGGGCATATTGATCGATACCCTGGCCCTGCAGGAAGCCAAGGCGTCATCAGAAATCGAAAACATCGTCACGACGCAGGACGAACTGTTTCAGGCCGAACTGTTTCCCGAGGACGCACCGTCACCGGCGGCCAAGGAGGTTGCGCTCTATCGCGACGCACTGCGGCTCGGATTTGGGCGGCTTACCCAAACGGGCGGGCTTATTCCCAATGCCTGCCTTATCGACATGTTCCGGCTGCTCAAAGGGCGCGACGACGGCTTTCGGGTAATGCCGGGTACAGCGCTCAGGAATGAAGCCACAGGCCAGACTGTCTTTGTCCCGCCTCAGGATGCCCGTGACATTGTTGAGCACATGGCGCGACTCGAACGCTTCATCAACGACGACGAAATCTCGTCCCTGGACCCGCTGATCAAAATGGCGCTCATTCACCACCAGTTCGAGAGCATCCACCCCTTCCCGGACGGCAATGGACGTATCGGGCGTATTCTGAACGTGCTCTATCTGACTCGAACAGGTCTGCTGGACATTCCCATCCTCTATCTGTCTCGCCACATCACCCGGCACAAAGGTGACTATTACCGGCTGCTCCAGGCCGTGCGCGACGACGACGCGTGGGAAGACTGGGTTGTTTTCATGCTTGAAGCCATCGCGGAAACCTCATTGACCACGGTAACGCTCGTCGAAGGAATCCGGGAACAGATGGCCGATGTCAAACGTCGAATGCGCGTTGATATGCCGAAGCTCTACAGTCAGGATCTGCTGAACAATTTGTTCCGTCACCCCTATACACGCATCGAATATGTGCAGGATGACCTTGGCGTCACCCGGCAGACAGCCGCCAAATATCTCGATACGCTGGCTGAACATGGCTTTGTGTCCAAACATCAATCCGGACGCAGTAACTATTACATAAACCGAGACCTGGTGCGTATGTTCCTTGACGTATCCGGAGAGGCCAAAGACTCTGGCAAATCGTAAGAAGGACGTCGCAAATCCGATACGGCACGGGCGGTCAGCTTAACGCGGAAGGTCATAGTCGGCGCGCAAGTCGTTGAACACGTCCTGCGCCGGTCGCGTCCGTCCCATGGCCACGTCTTCCAGACCTTGTCGTAGGCCTTCTTCGGCATTGGCCGCGGCCGCCAGGTCCAGCAGGCGCTGATACGATTCGGCGTCCTGCAAGACCGCCGCCGCCCGCCCGTTGACCGTCAACACCATGGCGCGTCCCGTTTCGCGGATATGCTGCAGGAATTCCGCAGAATGATTGCGGAACGTCGTCATCGACTGGATGTCCCGGGTGATGGCCATGGGTGGCGACCTCGTCATGAGTAAGCTCTGTGACACCTTTCGGAATGCCAGATTTATTCGAATGCGTCACCAGAGCGCAACCCGATAAAGTGTGTGGCTCCGGCACGGGCCCTCCCGTTTTCGGAAAAATTGCGCGACAAAACAGAAACTCAGAGCTGGGTTTTGAGTCCATCAAAACGCATCCCACTCTAAGCCTTCGCGGCGATGACCGCGCCCTGATAGGTGGCGGCAATAAAGTCGCGCACCTTTTGCGATGTCAGGGCCACCGCCAGGGCCGCAATGCGCGGGTCAGCCTTGTTGTCCTCGCGCGCCACCAGATAGTTGAGATACGGGCTGTCCGGACCTTCGATGATCAGCGCGTCCTTTTGCGGATCCAGCTTGGCGTCCAGAGCATAGTTGGTGTTGATCAGGGCGAGATCGACCTCACCCAGCACCCGCGGCAACGACGGCGATTCCAGTTCCTTGAACACAAACCCCTTCGGATTGGCGACGATGTCCTTGGGTGTGGCGGCGATATTGCCCGGATCCTTCAAAGTGATCACCCCGTTCTTGTGCAGCAGGATCAGGGCGCGGCCGGTATTGGTCGGATCGTTGGGCACGGCGATGACCGCGCCAGGCTTCAGCCCGGCGATGGTCTTGACCTTGCGCGAATAGGCGCCGAACGGCTCGACATGGACGCCGACCACTGGCACCAGCCTGGTGCCGCGCTCGGCATTGAAAGCGTCGAGATACGGCAGGGTCTGAAAGTAGTTGGCATCGATCAGCTTCTGGTCGACCTGCAGGTTGGGCTGGACGTAATCGTTGAAAACCTTGATCTGCAGATCGATCCCCTGCCCTGCCAGGTCCGGCTGGATGGCCTTCAAAATCTCGGCGTGGGGCACGGCGGTGGCCGCGACGGTCAGGACATTGGCCTTGGATTGCGGCTGAGCGCAGGCGCCGACGGCCAGGCCCGACAGGACAAAAAGACGGCGAGACAGCATGACGAACTCCTATCGTTTATGGAAACGCGCCACGAGGGCGTCGCCGAACATTTGCAGCCCCTGGACCAGGACAATGATCAGGGCAACCGTGACCACCATGACGTCGGTCTGGAAGCGTTGATAGCCGTAGCGCACGGCCAGGTCGCCCAGCCCGCCCGCCCCGACCACCCCGGCCATGGCGGTATAGGACACAAGGGCAATGGCGGTGACGGTGACCGCGGCGATGAGGCTGGGCATGGCCTCGGGCAGCAGGGTGTGCAGCACGATCTGGCGCTTGCTGGCGCCGAGCGCCTGGGTCGCTTCGACGACCGAACGATCGACTTCACGCAGGGCCGTCTCGACCAGGCGGGCGAAGAAGGGCGCAGCGCCCAGGACCAGGGGCGGAATGGCGCCGCGCACGCCCAGCGACGTCCCGACCAGGGCCAGGGTGACGGGAATCAGCAGGATGAACAGGATGACGAAGGGGATCGAGCGCAGCACATTGACGACCAGGCTGAGCAGGCCATAGGTCAGGCGGTTCGGCGCCAGGCCGGTCGGCGAGGTCATCGACAGCCACACACCCAAGGGCAAACCCAGCGCAACACTGAGCGCCAGCGAGCCGATCAGCATGGCCACAGTTTCCCAGCTGGCCAGGGCGATTTCACCAGGGTCTATGTTGCTGAAAAAAAGCGCGAGGTCGTTCATGCTGCTGCCTCCACGCGCACGCCGCGTTGTTGCAAACGCTCGATAACCAGAGCGCGGTCGGGGCCGGCAATATCGACAATCAGGTGGCCGTAGGGCACGGACTTCAGCGCCGAGACCTGGCCGGACAGGATGCTGAAGCGGACATCGGCCCCCTGGGTCGCAGCGCTGAGGGCGTCACCGGTGACCACCTCGCCGAAATAGGTCAGGCGCAGGCGGTCGGCGGACGGACCGGTGCCGGCCGGCGGGACCGGCAACAGATGGCGGCCCAGGCTGCGCGCGGCGTCGCTTTGCGGATCGAAGAGCACCTGGGCGACATCACCGACCTCAGCCAGGCGGCCATGATCCAGCACAGCGACCCGGTCGCAGATGCGGCGCACGACGTCCATCTCATGGGTGACGATGACCACGGTCAGGCCGAGGTCGCGGTTCAACTCGGCCAGCAGGTCCAGCACGCCCTGGGTCGACTCGCCATCCAGCGCGCTGGTCGGTTCGTCGCACAGCAGGATGTCCGGCGAATTGGCGAGGGCGCGGGCGATCGCCACGCGCTGTTTCTGGCCGCCGGACAATTGCGACGGATACTTGTGGGCGTGATCGCCCAGACCAACCCGATTGAGCAGGTCATCGACCCTTGTGTGGTCGCCGGCATCGAGCCTGGGCTTGGCCAGTTCGAGGGCGAAGGCGACGTTCTGGCGGGCGGTGCGCGACGACAGCAGGCCGAACTGCTGGAAGATCATGCCCAGCTTGCGGCGTAACTGGATGAGGTTGCGCGGCTTTAGGCTGGCCAGGTCGGTGCCGTCGATCAGCACCTTTCCACGGGTCGGCGTTTCCAGCCGGTTGATCAGCCGCACCAGGGTGGACTTGCCCGAACCGGAAAGGCCGATGATTCCGAAGACTTCGCCGCGTTTGACAGCAAAGCTGACATCACTCAGCGCATCCTGCGATCGGCCGGAAGCGGTAAATCGTTTGGCGATGGCTTCGAACTGGATCAGGGACACGGCGGCTCGGCGGTAAAGTTGCAGCCGAAACGGATAGGGTGTTACGGCGGCCGTCACAAGCCAGCTTTTTCAAACCTTCGACTTAGGGGAGCTATTGGGTAGTAACGGATGGAACAGCCACGACGGCGCCAGACGTGTCACGAAGATCACGCCACGTCGTTTGGCAACCTCGGGAATACGGTGACAAGAATTCAGTGACAGCAGCATCATGTCCTACCGGCCTGGAACGCGTACTCGGGGTCAAGCCGGGATCAGCCCGTGGATGTGTTGAGACGCTTCATCGTCTTCGCAGCGTGCACTTGCGCCCCCGCTCCAAAAACTACGGTTACCGGGCGGAACCGGGGAAACGCAAACCCGCCCAGGTCGCGTGACACAGATTTTTCACGGGGTATAGGCTGTCACTGTTTTCCCGACCACTTTGTTACGGAAACCGTGGTCGACGATGAAAGCCCTGCCCTCGCGTCCGGGTTTCGTGCTATGGCGTTCGTTAGACCTGGGTCGACTGGACATGTGGGGATTGATGCTGAGCCTTGAAGGTGCAGAACTCTTTTGGCGGCTCGTGCTCAGCTATATGGGCATCGGTCTGGTTGTCGGCATGGCGTTGTGTCTCGGTCTCGTGGGCCGTTTTGACCCCGTAGCCGCCAGGGCGCCCTGGAATGTCCGGCTGCTCTTTTTGCCTGGCATGATCTTGTTGTGGCCTCTCATGATCATCAAAGCCATAAAGGGAAAACGATAGTTATGCTGCGTTCTCACCGCCGCGCCCATTTTTTGATCTGGCTTATCGCCACAGCCATCATTGTGGGGGCTTTGGCGACGGGCATCCTGGTCCGGCCAACGCGTGGAAGCGATCCATCAAAGCCGCTGTCCCAACAACCCATGCACGACACTCCGGAGCACCGCCATGTCTCATGATTACCGCATGGTGCAATGGAACCCGTTCAAGAAGGTTTTCGATGTCTTTCTGGCCATAGGCGTTGTGGCTTTTTTGGCCGTCTATGCCCTGGGCAGTACAATGGCCCAGCCGGCCGGAAATGCGCTTACGCCGATCCAGCTGGGCATCCGCATGTCGGGCACGGCGGCCTTTATACTGTTGACGCTGATCTTGTGCATCGGGCCATTGGCCAGGTTGTCCGTTCGGTTTAATCCAGCGCTCTACAATCGACGGCACGCCGGTGTTTTGTGTTTCTTCCTGGTATGCCTTCATGCCGCCCTCGTCATCTTGTGGTACCACGGCTTCTCAACCGTCAATCCCTTCATTTCGTTATTGATTTCCAATCCTCGCTATGAGTCCATCCAAGGGTTTCCCTTTGAGTCCCTGGGTCTCGCGGCATTTTTTATTCTGTTTTTGCTGGCCGCGACCAGCCACGATTTTTGGAACGCCATTTTAGGCCCTTCCGTTTGGAAGGCGCTGCATATGGGTGTTTATTTCGCCTACGTGCTTGTGGTGGGGCATATCATGCTGGGCGCAGCGCAATCCGCGCGTTTTGATCTCTATGCCTGGCTCGTGGCCGGCGCAGCACTCTTCGTGTGCGGACTGCATCTGTTGGCAGCCGTTCGCGAGCGGGCACGCGACAGCGCCAGGCCCTTGGAAAAAGATGGCTGGATGAATGCTGGGGTGGCCGAAACCATAGACACGGGTCGTGCGCGGATACTGACACCGCCCAAGGGTGAGCGCATTGCCATTTTTCGTGACCAGGAGCGTTTTTTTGCCCTGTCCAATGTGTGCCGTCACCAGGGCGGGCCTTTGGGCGAAGGACGTATCGTTGATGGCTGCGTCGTGTGTCCCTGGCACGGCTTCCAGTACCAACCGCACGATGGCTGTTCGCCACCGCCATTCACGGAAAAAGTATCCACCTATCAAACGCGAATCTTTGACGGGATTTTGTACGTGCATGCACAGCCCTTCCCGCCTGGCACCCCCGTTGCCCCGTCCATTTTCGTTTCGAAGACAAGCCCATGAGCCATGATCCGAACCCAAAAGACAGCTTTTTCATAGGCTGGGCCGCGACGCCAAAACGCGACCGGCGGTTTATGCTGGGTGCAGCCCTTGCCGCGATAGGGGCTGGCACGACCTTGAGTCTTCTGATGGCAAAACAGCACGAAGCCGTAGGCAAAGGTCAGTGGGACCAAGCGAAAAGCGTGACCTTATCTGGTTATTTCATCCGCGATCCCTGGCCCTTGCTTCTGGTCACACAGCCAGACGGGACCCTCGAAACAGTTTTGTTGGTCGGTAATGGCAAGACCGCCATTTTTGATCGCTTGCCCGAGCCCTTGCCAAGTTTTGCGCAGGTTACGGGCACCATGATCCAGCGCGGCGCCCACAGGATGCTGGCCGTGTCAGATAAAAAGGACTGGTTAATCGCCTTATCCGGGGGTGACAATACGGATACCGTCCCCATAAATCAGTACAAGGATGAAGGTTCGGCAACGCTGTCAGGCGAAATTCTTGACGCCAAATGCTGGTTCGGCGCCATGCGGCCCGGCAATGGCAAGGTCCATAAGGCATGCGCTGCCCTTTGTGTCCGCGGCGGACTGCCGGTCGCGTTTTGTACCAACCTCTGCTCGGACTCATCGGATATCTATTTGGTTCTCGACCCTGACGGTAAGCCGCACGGCGAGGATATCCTGCCACTGGTCGCTGATCTTGTTTATGCCGATGGCAGAATTGTTAGTTATGGCGGCTTCAAACAGTTTCGTGTAGCCATCGGTAATATCATACGCCTTTAAGGCTGGGTTGAGCTGCATCACAAACTGGATCGCAATCCGATAAAGTGGACGCCACCGCACGGGCGCTCCCGTCGACCATCGGTCGCAATCTCCGCAAGACCAGGCTTGCCGCACAGGTGCGCATACCGCTCTAATCTATGCGCAAGGCAGGCGCCCCCGCTCCCAAAAGCAACGGTTGCCGGACGGAACCGGGGAAACGCAACCGCGCCCGCGTCGCGTGAAACAGATTTTTCACAGGGTATATTCTGTCACGTTTTTTCAAACGCTGTTTTCCACAACGGCCCTCCCTTGTTCGCATTTTAATATTGCAAGTCATTTGCAACTGGCGTAATTGATCCTCGAATTTTACGAATGTTAATGGTGCCCGCATGAAATCCTGGTTGCTGCTTACCTCTGCCCTTTTTGCTTTTCCCCTTATCGCCCAGGCCGGGGACGGTAAGGATGTTCAGACCATCATCGTCATCGGCAAGGCCAAGGGTTATCTCGCCACCAACTCGGTGACAGCGACGAAGACCGACACGCCGCTGCTCGACGTACCGCAGAGCATTCAAGTGGTAACGCGTCAAAGGCTCGACGATCAGGCTCACTACGCAATGGCCGATGTCGTGCGGTATGTTCCCGGCACAACCATCGGCCAGGGCGAAGGCAACCGCGACCAGATCACGCTGCGCGGGCAGAACACGACCGCCGATTTCTTCCTTGATGGCGTGCGCGACGACGTTCAATACTATCGCGGCCTCTACAACATAGAGCGTGTGGAAATCCTGAAGGGGCCGTTCGCCCTTATTTTCGGGCGCGGGGGTGGCGGGGGCATCATCAACCGTGTGCAGAAGACACCATCGACGGGCGCCTTGTCCGTGGGCGGAGCGGCCAGCCTGAACACGTTCGGCGCATCGAACATTTCGGCAGACATCAACGCCCCCCTCAGCGCCAGGTCTGCTTTTCGGCTCAATGCGAACTACGAAAGCCTCGACAACCATCGTGACTTTTTTGGCGGTGAGCGCTACGCCATCAATCCCTATTTTGCGTTCGATCTGGGCGATTGGAAGCTGGGCCTGTCCTACGAATATGTGAATGATGACCGCGTCACCGATCGCGGCATTCCCTCGATCGCCACTGTAGCTGGCCAGCCCAACCGCCCCATCACCGGCTACAACAGCACCTTCTTTGGCACCCCCGGCGTCAACCGCGCCGGGCTTGAAGCGCACATTGTCAAGGCACGCCTCGACGGCGAACTGGCCGAGAACCTCAACTGGTCAACCACAATTCTTTACGGCGATTACGACAAATACTACGCCAATGTTTTTGCCAATGGCGCGGCCACCGGCCAGACGGGCACCGTCGCGCTCTCGAGCTATATCGATCCGACCAGGCGGCAGAATTTCATCGTGCAGACCAATCTTTTGTGGGATGCAACCGTCGGGCCCTTCGGCAACAAGATCCTGCTGGGCCTTGAGTATGGTGACCAGGCGTCCTCAAACCAGCGGCGTAACGGCACCCTGTCCAGTGCCACGCTCAACCTTGCCAATATCGTCTATCCGACCGTGACCTTCGGCGCGCTTTCCCGAGACACGGTTTCGGATGTTCAGGTCTTTTCGGCCTATGCACAGGACCAGATCAGCTTTGGCGAGCACGTCGATGTCGTGGTGGGGCTGCGGTATGATCGGTTCGAGATCAGGGGCACCGACCGGATCGGCACGCCGCGACCGTTCGCGCGCACCGACGAAAAAGTCAGTCCGCGCCTTGGCGTGGTTCTCAAGCCGCAAGACAACATTTCAATCTACGGTAGCTACAGCCAGTCATTTCTGCCGCGTTCGGGTGACCAGTTCCTGACGATGACGACGTCGCAAGCTAACCTGGAGCCGGAAACCTTCACCAATCACGAGCTTGGTGCGAAGTGGGATATCAGGCCAAATCTCAACGTCACACTTGCTTTGTTCCAGCTTGATCGGACCAATGCCACCACGCCTGATCCGAACAATGTCACCGCCACCATCAACATCGGTGAGACGCAAACCAGGGGTGCCGAGTTTGTGGTAACAGGCCGGATCACGCCCCGGTGGCAAATCAGTGGCGCCTATACGTACCAGGACGCTCGGTTGACAGGCAATGACTTCGTCAAGCTGGCGCAAGTGCCGGAACACCAGCTCGCGGTTTGGAACCGCTATGATGTCAATAGCAGCCTGGGTGTCGGTTTGGGCGCCATACATCAGGCAAGCCAGTTCGCTGCCATCCGCACCTCTGCGACAACCACGCGCTTGCCGGCCTTCACACGCGTCGATGCGGCAGTGTTCTTCAAGGTAAGCGAACGCGTCTGTTTCCAGGTCAATGTGGAGAATGTCTTCGACATTGACTATGTCTCGGACGCGCATAACAACAATAACATTACGCCCGGAGCGCCGCTTAATGCCCGGTTCACCGCGCGGGTAAAGTTCTGATGTGGCAACCGGTGTCGAAAAGGAGCTCCGGCGCAATTTATACCAACCCACGATGACCTTGACTCATCGTGGGTTGGCAAGGGCGCCAAAGAACGCTTCTTGGCCGCCCGAGCTTGTGCGAGGAGCCATCGGGGCCGCCCGTGCGGCGGCGCTTGAGCTAAAAAAAGCGAATACCAACCGCACCTTATCCGGCAGGATGTTTCAGTCTTTATGAGGGTTCGTATTTGCTGCCGACTGGGTGCCGGCTCGTGGTGGTTTCACCTAGGAACCAACACCCTGCAGCACGCCTTTCGACTCCGATCTCGGGCCGGGCGACTAGTGAGAGGACGGCCACGCAAGCAACGTGACGAAGAGGCATCGGAGGATCATCAGACGCCGTTGCTGTAAGTTCCGTAATTGTCTTTGCCCCCTATTCTCGCTCCGGTTCGGACGTCTATTACATCGACGCCACCGACACCCTTACCGAAGACGCGCAGCATCAACATGATGGTCGCTCGTTCTTTTGCCCCCAAGTAGCTGTACAGCTGGCCCATGCGCAAACTCCGCAATCAACCCAGGCATGATCGCCTGTTCTGAATAACGGTGACAGGTTATAGAATGCGGTAATGTTCGTCGGCTTTCCCAATGCCAGTTTCTCGTTAGTCTTCTGTCATGCGCCCCATTTTGACAACAAAAAACCTACCAAGGCGACCTGGTAGGTTGATTTTATTGTTGATCTTGGTTGCGGGAGCAGGATTTGAACCTACGACCTTCAGGTTATGAGCCTGACGAGCTACCGGGCTGCTCCATCCCGCGCCAAGATGGTAAAAGGACCGGACAGCATTTACGCGATCCGGTCCTTAAGGCTTGTATATGAAGGGTTCTGGCAACTGTGTTCAATAGACCTGGCGACGACCTACTCTCCCGCGACTTAAGACGAAGTACCATCAGCCCAGGAAGGCTTAACGACCGAGTTCGGAATGGGATCGGGTGGGGACCTTCCGGCATAGTCACCAGGTCAACTGAACACAGCTGCATTGATTTTGAGAAGACATTGTCAGGACTTACCCGACATTTGTATGTGTTTGCATGTTG
>NZ_AWGC01000017.1 GCF_000495835.1 Asticcacaulis sp. AC402 | reverse complement strand
TAACCCAGTGACTAAATCACTGCGTAAGTTTACGTTCATTAACGAGTCCCACACGACCAAGCCAAAAAGCCCAGTCGAATGGTTGTCTATTAAAGAGACCGCAAACATCAGTGTCGTACAGGTACGTATCTCAACGTACCCGCAAGCCCACCGCCGCCTGCGTTTCCCTTTCCAATTCTCACAATGTCAAAGACCTTATACCCTGGCCAGCCGAACCGGCCTGGGCGACAACCTTATCTCGTTATCGAAGAGAGCGGCGCTTATACCGCTTTAAAATTCCGCGTCAAGTTTTTCTTTTAAAAAGATATTCTTTTCTTCGGAACCCTCAGGAGCGGCCGGGGCCGCCTCGTCGGGAGACGCGCTTTTAGGCGTCACCCCACCCCGAGTCAACAACCCTTTTACGCTTTTTTGAGATAATCGCGTTTTCGTGTTTTCAGGGCCTGGGCGCCGTGACTTCCGCCGCGATATAGGTCGGCGTAGCATAGCCTTCGCCCTGCTTCAGCGCGCCCTTCCAGACTTGCCAGGCAATACCGGCGACCAGAACGGCCGTCGTCAGGAGGCTGCCTTCCGGGCCGAAGGCGCCGCCCGTGATCCACCACGGTGCCTGGGTTTGCGCCAGGTCGATAACGATGGGCGCGGCGTCGAGCGTTTGGCCGCTGACCTCAACGCCAAAGCCTACCCCCAGGAACCAGTTCCATGCCGAGTGCCAGGCGCATACGCCCCACAGTGACCGCTCCTTGACGGCATAGAGTCCGAAGAAGATGCCGACCAGGAGGATATTGGCCAAACCCATATAGAGTTCGTTGGACGGTTTCAGGTTCAGGGCATGCATCAGGGAGAAGAGGATGGTGCTGACACCGACACCCCAGAAGATGCCGTGGCGTGAGGCGATCACCTGCATCAGGTAGCCGCGCATGGCGATTTCTTCCGTCGCGCCCTGGATCATGAAGCCGAAGAATATGGCAACGACGGGAATCAACAGCGACAGGCTGGGCGCCTTCCAGAACCCGGCGCTTTCAATCGTGTAACCGCCGGCCAAAGCGATGCCGCCGATAACGGCAGCTGCAAAAGCCAGCCCGAGGCCGAGGCCGCGCAGATAGCGGCTGATGGCCTGACCATTAAACCCAATCGTCGCCAGGCCGCGCCGTTCAAACAGCCAGACCCACAGAAAGAACATGGCGGCAGTGGTGGCAAAGCCCGCCAGCAGATAGGTGTCGGCCTTCCAGTCAATGCCAGGCTGAAGGGGTATCTTGAGGAGCAGGGCAGGAATGACCATCGGCAACGGGCCGAGAAACATGACGAACAGGATCGTCAGGACGATCGCCGCCCAGGTCCAGGTGCGGCGGTGACGCTCGGTCCGCGGCGCATAAAGTTCAATTCCAGCCATGATGCCCTCCCAATGGATGTTCGGAGGGTTTCACAGAACCGCAAACCTGACAAGCGCCAGTCCTCAAATGCATCAGTGCTTACACCAAGCCTCATAAAGAATGACGCTTGGTATTCGCTTTTTTTCAGCTCAAGCGCCGCATGGCTCCTCGCATAAGCTCGGGCGCCCCAGAAACCTACACTGGCGCGCTTGCCAACCCACGATGAGTCAAGGTCATCGGGGGTTGGTGTTAAACGCATCAGTGCTTAAACGCATCAGTGATGGTCGTAGACCGCGTCCGGGTCGCTATCGCGCCGTGGGGCCTGGGGCCGGCCTGGACGGCGCAAGGTCCAGGCAATGGCGGCCACCGCGGCAACCGTCATCAGAAGGCTGGCGTCGGGGCCAAACCACCCACCATGCATAGGTGACGGTGCGTCGCCATTCGGCGTCAGCCTGAACAATAGCGGCGTCACACCGGTCTGGCCGCCATCTATATTGAGCCCCAGGCCCAGGCCCATCATCAGGTTCCAGCCGGTATGGACACCGCACACGCCCCACAGGCTGCCGTCGCGCAGGGCCTTCAGGCTCAGGAAGCCCGCCATCAGGGCCAGGTTGATGCCGCCCAGCAGATGTTCCGGCGACTGAAACAAGCCACCGCCCTGGATCACCAGCCCGGCGACAACGTTGAAGATAAGTGCCGGGATCGCCCCCCACTGTGTGGCGACGGTCTGCAGCATCCAGCCGCGCCACAGGGCCTCGGTGACGGTTGCCTGGACGAAGGTACCGGCGATTACCAGCACCGCCGCCATGAGCCAGACCATATCCGCTCCCTGCCAGGCGCCCGGTCCGGCGAAACTATAGACTCCCAGAAGCATGCCCGCCGCAGCGACACCGGCAACCAGCAGGCAGCCCATGAAAAAGCCGCGCAACAGGTCGCGCCGCGCCGGACCGGCCAGGCCGATATCACTGAGCCGCCGGCGCTCATAAAAGTGTAGCCAAAGCCACAGACAACCCAGCACGGGCAGTGAGGCGAACAGGGCCACGGCGACATCCTGCCATCGCCCGTTCATGGCGGCCTTCAGTCCGAAGATGCCCGCGAACTGGCCGGCGATCCACACACCCGCGTAGACAAACAGCCAGACCAGCGGCGCCGTCAGCAGGGCAAAGGTTTGACGGGTACGCGACATCACTGGCCCAATTAAAGCAGGAAACGGAAACCGAATTTGGCGACGGACTTGGCCGTAGGCGATCCAAATTTATCGGTTAAGGGAACAGACAGATCACCATTGAAGAAGGCCGAGATTGTCGCCCCAAAACCGTAGCCCGGCGGCTGTTCGCTCGGAACTATGCAGACGTCAATGCGATGGGCGGAATTGATGTAGCAGTGGATCTCGATGTAGGCCTCGACACGGTCATTCACGGCTGCCGTCGGATACATGTCGGTCAGTACCTTCAAATTGACATCGAGCGGCTTGGTCGTCGTGCCCGAAGCGCCGGCGAGGGTCTCGGTAATGTCCTTTAGAATGAAGGCCACGCGCGGAAGGGGCGGCGTTTCACCATGGCGCTTCAGCCAGTCCTGCGCATCGGCGTGGCCTCCGCGGGCAGCGTTGACATAGAGCCAGCGCGCTTCCACCAGGTCGGCAGGCCCGCCCTCGCCGCCCTCAAGCATGCCAGCATAATGAAAAAGGCCGTTTATGGAACCGTGCATGGCGGCCTGGCGGAACCACTTACGCGCAGCGTCGGGTTTGCCCTTCTGCAGAGCCATCTGGCCTAAGGCATCGATAGCATCGCCGCTGCCCTTTTCAGCCGCCTGCACGTACAAGGCGGCTGCGCCGTCTTCGTCCTTGGGACCTCTCAGCCCGCGGGCATAGTCGAAACCATCACTGAACAGGCGTGTAGGATTGTCGAGCGCCAATTTGCCGCAGTAGGTGAAGCCTTTGTTGAGGTCGACTTGGCGCCCCTGCCCAAGAATATAGGCGAGGCACATGCGCTCCCAGCCATATGTCTCGTTGCCTTCTGCCGCACGTTCATAGAGGTCGTAGGCTTGGGCCATATCCGGTTGCCGACCATCGAGAGGCTGCTCGAGACTCCGCGCATAGTCCACCATGGCACGTGGCACATAGCCAGCTCGTTTGCGCAGCTTCTTTTCCGCTTCGTCCTTTTCCTTTTCGGACTTTGCAATCGCTGCCTTGTCGATCGATGGATCTTGCGGCCCAGTATACAGGCTGCCCGTGCCGTCATAGCTTTCCTGCGCCAAAGCCGCCGGCGCGGTTACCGCCAGCGCCAGTCCCCACAGCAAGATGCGAATTTTCATGCGGCCCCCCTCCCTGTTGTGCCCGGGATCAAACCATAAAGCCCGGACCGCCGCAACTCACTCCGGGGCTTTTTCCTTGGCCAGTTTGGCCAGAACGCGGCCGCGCCCCTTGGTCAGGGCAGTGACCACGCCGCGCCAGGTACGGATCTCCTGCTCGGTCATGCGGGCGCGGTTCAGCACCACGCGCAGGTTGCGCAGCATCGACTCTTTCTTTTCCGGTGGAAAGAAAAAGCCGGCCTTTTCCAGCTCGTCTTCCAGGTGGCCGTACAGGCCATGCAGGAATTTCAGGTCCGCCGGCTGGTCCATATTCTGGGTAAAGGCCGCCTTGGGCGCATCCATGACCAGCAACCGCCACTCATAGAGTATAATGTTCACCGCCTGGGCCAGGTTCAGCGAATGAAAGTGCGGATCGACCGGGATGGTGACAATGGCGTGGCACAGTGCAATGTCGGAGGTTTCGAGCCCCGCCCGCTCGGCGCCGAACAGCAGGCCGGTCTTTTCATGGCCCTGCGCCGCAACAAAGGCGTCGGCAGCGGTCTGGCGCGGCGTGATGACCGGCAGATGGACCTCACGGTTGCGCGCCGTCGTGGCGTACACGGTCTTCAGGTCAGCAACGGCGTCAGCAACGGTGGCAAAGACCCTGGCGCCGTCCAGCGGCCAGTTGGCGCCCGATGAGGTCGCCCAGGCGCGTTCCTGGGGCCAGCCGTCGCGCGGCGCCACCAGACGAAGTTCCTGCAGGCCGAAATTGGCCATGACCCGGGCAACGGAGCCGATATTGTCGGCCAGTTGCGGCCGGTCCAGGATCACGCACGGCAGGGTCAGGTTCGGGTCGAGCGGCGGAGCGGGGCGGGCATCTTTCATGGACCGCCGCTAACATGCTCCGGCTGTCAGGTCAAAGCTCTCAGACCTCGGCAGGGGCCAGAAACGGCATAGAGTCCTCGCGGCACAGGGCGGCTACGGCCGATCGCGCCGTCAGGACGCCCGATGGCAAGCCGCCACCTGGCTGGACCCATTGCCCGGCCATGGCGAAATGCTCGAGCCCGTGGAGCGTTTGCGGTAAGCCGCTGAGCGGTGTCCGCGGCGTCGGCAGCCAGCCTTCCATGCTGCCGTTCCAGTTGCCGGTGTAGCGGATGACCGAAGCCGGGGTGGAGATATCCATAACCTCCACCGCCTGGGCCAGCCCTGGCACGCGTTTGTCGAGCACGGCGACCACCGTCTCCGCCAACCGATGCTTGACGGCCTGATAGTGGTGCGGATCTTCCCGGCGCAGCCTGTCCCAATAGCTGACATTGTAGGTTGGCAGGAACACCGTCACGGCGGTCTTGCCGGCGGGCGCAAACGTCGGGTCAAAGTGAAAAACGCGGACAGTGACCGCCGACTGGATGGTCGTCGGATCGACGGCGAGCGGCCGGTCGAGGACCAGGGTCAGCAGTCCAGGGAGGTCGGAGAGATCGCGCCCCACGCCAAGGGAGACCTGGACATAGGACGGAAAGGTCTCAAAGGACTCATAAGCCGTATCGAGGGCTTCGCTGCGATACCGCCCTCCCAGCATAGTGTTGAGTGTCGTGTGACCGTCGGCCGCCGAAAGGACAGCGTGGGCGCGCAGAGTCTCGCCGTCAGCCAGTTCGACTCCGCAGGCCGAGCCGCCCTCAACCAGAATTCTGCCGACGCTGGCATTGCAGCGGACCTTTCCCCCGAGATCGGTGAAGCGATTGTGGATGGCCTGGGTAAGGGATTTCGCACCGCCGACAGCGTAACCGGCGTTTCCGGAACCCATCCATGCCATTGAGAACAGGAGCGCCAGGACGGAGATACGTCCCGTGGCGCCGTCGTCGAAAAATCGCTGCATCAGTGGATGGCGGAAGCGCCGGCCATAGTCGGCGGAACTCATCCGCGACAGGTTCCAGAGTAACGGAAGGTCAGGCAAGATCTGGACAAACTCGCCAAGCAACTCTTGCCAGGAATCGCCCGGCTCCGGTACGGGCAAGGACTTGAGGTGCTCGATGGCTGAGACCAACTGCCGGATGGCGTCGGCATCTTCGGGCGAGGCCGCCAGCCATTCCGCCTGAAGGCGGTCGGGGTCGGTAAAGACGTTCAGTGTTTCGCCGTTCTCCGCCTCCAGCCGAACGTACAGATCGTGATTGACGAAGCTTAGACTGTCGATGTCACAGACCTCACGCCACAGGGCGTTCAGATAACCACCACGCTTCGATCCCAGCAGCCAATGCAGACAGGTCTCAAAAGTATAGCCGCCGCGCCGCCAACTGGTGGCGAGTCCGCCCGTCTCGCTGTGCTGTTCCAGGATGGTGGCATCATAACCGCAGCGCTGGGCATAGACGCCGGCGCACAGACCGGCGATCCCGCCGCCGATTATGAGGATGTTGCGATCTCGGTTCATGGTCAGGCTCCTTTTGACGACAAACCTATCGCCCACAGCAGCACGACGCGCCTTGATTCCAGTCAAGACGACGGCCATGACATCGTCGTTGGATCAAGCAACAGCCAGAGATAGCCAATCAGGGCCACGAAGAAACCAAGGCCCAAAATCTGCAAGGCCCAGATCTGAATGCGTTTTTTGCCTGCGGGATATTTGCGCCGGCACTGTTCCATGGCGTGCCAATCGCGGTTCCAACGAAAACGTCCTGCCTTGCCGTCATCTGTGTCGAGCCACAGGGCCTGCGTCATGCCCGAGGTCACAGCCATACAGACCACGAAACCGAAAAACAGCGCAAGCCCGCCAATAATCTTCGCAATGAGCATGGCTATGTGCCTCCCCTTCCGATGTTATACCAACCCACTTTGACTTTGACAGTCTTTCCGCTAGGGGACCCCTCCGTCTCGAGCCTCGCCGGCAGGCAGCGCTACGATCTTCGATCTCCGCTTGCTCGCCATGTCCCCGGTCCATACAAAGGGATGGGGAGGAGAAAAAAGAATATGTTCAATGGTTTCTTCTCCTCCCCATTTCAAATGGGGAGGTGCCGAGCAAGCGAGCCCAAAGGGCGAAGCGCGTCGAGGCGGAGGGGTCTACCTACTGTCGATGCGTCAACTTTTCGTTGATAGGTATTACAACGAACAGGCGGTGTCGCGACGCGGCTCGATGCGTGCCAACCGTCCATCGCCGATCGCGGAACATGGTCGCGCGTTCGATCAGCAAGGGATCGAAGCCATGGTTGTGACCGCTGACAGATATAATGTTTTGGCCGTAACGCGATCCGGCGCCGCCTCGGTCAACAGCAGGAGCAGAGGGTCATACCCATACCCGGCAAGTCAGAGACGTCGGTGTTAAATCGCAACCTTCCTGATGTCCCGCTGGATTACAGCAAGACACCATTATAAGCCTCACGACAAAAGGGGACTACGCTGCCTTGAGCTGATCAACGAAATTCTCAACCTCGCCCTGAAGTTCGCGCGCCATGGCCTCAAGGTCCCCGCACAGCCGCGTCATCCCACGCGAGGCTTGATCGGAGGTTCGCGCATCTTCGCCGACCCTGGCGATATGGTCAGCCATCCCGGATGTGCCGATCGCGACCTGTTGCGTCGTGGCGGCGATGTCGGCCGTGGCGGCGCTTTGTTGGTGAACGGCCTGGGAAATGGCACCGGCAGTTTGGCACACACCATCCAGAGTCGCCACAATCCGGTCGATTGAACCCTCTGTCTGGCGGGTTGAGGCCTGTATGCCATTCGTGACAGCCGCAATTTCATCGATCGCTTTCGATGTCTGCGTAGCCAGTTGCTTGACCTCGGACGCCACGACCGCAAAACCCTTGCCGGCATCCCCGGCCCGTGCGGCTTCAATCGTGGCATTCAACGCCAACAGGTTGGTCTGGCTGGCAATGGCGCGGATCAGTTCGACAACGTCACCGATTTTTTGCGCTGACAACGCCAGTTCTCTAACCGAGGCCTGCGTCGCGGCAACCTCGCCCGTCGCCTGGCTTGCGACTTCCGTCGAATGGCTGGCAAGGCTGTTGATCTCGGAGATGGAGGCCGATAGCTCCTCGGTTCCGGCGGCAACGGCGTCGATATGCCCGCGCGCTTCATCCGATGCCGTGACCATGGTCTGGGTCCGGGCCAGCGACCGGCTCATCGCTTCGGCCAGTCCGCCGGCGGCACCCGATACCTCGACGGAGAAGCCGGCAAAGCGCGTCGAAAGGGCGTTCATGCGGCGAACGAATTCTGCGCTCAGAGCTTCGCGGCGACTTAGCGCTTCGATTTCGCGGCGTCGGCCGTCTTCCTGGGCATGGGCCAGTTCGCTGGCTTTCTGACCGGCGTCGCGTGCCGCCGCCAGGGACTCATCCGAACGCGCAAAAAGACCTTCGATATGCCGGGCCAGCCAAGCCAGAAAAAGCGTTTGCACCACAATAATTATGGCATGAACAACGACCCGACCGAGTTCCGGCGCAGCCGAAGGGAACACGGCTGCAGGCATGGCGTAGTTCAACGCCAGGTGATGAACAGCGACAAAGCCGGAATAGCCCAGCAGGGCTTTCCAGTCGCACCAGCCTGCACATACGGCCAGGCAGGCAAAGAAGTACATATGCATGTCGATCTGATAGGTATGGCCGCGCAGGGCGAACACCATCAGGCTGACGAGGCCGGCGGTCGCCAGCGCCGTCACGATCCGTGTCGCCGGTCCGGTTGGGTCGCGCCACCACACATAGGTCGCTGCCACCGCCAGAACCAGCGCACCGACGGTGGCGGTCAGGTTAACACCACCGCGCCCGAACAGGCTGATGATCGGGACTAGGGCCGCATTGACCCAAAGGAACCCGATGAAGAAGCGCGAAAAGCTGAGGCGAAGCGACTGAAGACTGTCCACTGTTTATACTCCGGAAATAGGTGATCTGCACCCGGTCAAACCGCCGGCATCGATAACCAGCCATGCGCCAGAGGCATAAAGATGCGACACAAAATCGTCGTCGCCGTCCCCGGCAAACGCGATAAACGACCAACGACCTGCAGCGGTGGGCTGCCCGCCCGCGCGAATAATGGCCAAAAGCGCGTCGGGCCGGCTTGCCCAGGGAGATACAATCACCGCCATATCATTGCCCGGACGCGGCACGGCCCATGCGGCGAAACTCACGGCTGACAACAGGACACAAAACAGCGCAACCGTTACACCCCCGGGACGACCACGGCTGTGGATTTCAGGATGATATGGCAAGGCGCGCGACATACGTAACAACGTGGCTGAAACTGTTAACCCAACTCTTCATACGTCGTTCAGCATAATAAAGAATTAAGCCTGTGATCATGGCGGCGATCAGCAAGGTAACGGCATTTGCCGACAGGGAAAAATCCGTCTATAGGGGGCTCGTTCGCGGCGGCTGTGAGCCTGTGTATCCTTCCGTCAGCGCCCGTAGCGATAAGGAATTTTCAATGGCTAAAATCAAGGTGGCAAACCCGGTCGTCGACATCGACGGCGACGAAATGACCCGCATCATCTGGCAGATGATCAAGGACAAGCTGATCCATCCCTATCTCGACATCGACTTGCAGTATTTCGACCTGGGCATGGAACACCGTGACGCCACCGACGATCAGGTCACCATCGACGCCGCCAACGCCATCAAGGCCTGCGGCGTCGGCGTCAAGTGCGCCACCATCACCCCGGACGAAGCCCGTGTGAAGGAGTTCGGCCTGAAGAAGATGTGGAAGTCGCCCAACGGCACCATCCGCAACATCCTGGGCGGCGTTGTCTTCCGCGAGCCCATCATCTGCAGGAACGTCCCGCGCCTGGTTCCGGGCTGGACCCAGCCGATCGTTGTCGGCCGCCACGCGTTTGGCGACCAGTATAAGGCGACTGACTTCCTGGTGCCGGGCCCCGGCAAGCTGACCATGAAGTTCGAAGGCGATGACGGCAAGGTCATGGAATACGAAGTGTTCCAGTTCCCCGGCGCCGGTGTCGCCATGGGTATGTATAACCTGGATGACTCGATCCGCGACTTCGCCCGTGCCTCGTTCGAATACGGCATATCGCGCAACTATCCGGTCTATCTGTCAACCAAGAACACCATCCTGAAGGCCTATGACGGCCGCTTCAAGGACATCTTTGCCGACATCTTTGCGGCGGAATATGCCGACAAGTACAAGGCTCTGGGCCTGACCTACGAACACCGCTTGATCGACGACATGGTCGCCTCGGCGCTGAAGTGGTCCGGCGGCTTCGTCTGGGCCTGCAAGAACTATGATGGTGACGTCCAGTCGGATACGGTCGCGCAAGGCTATGGTTCGCTGGGCCTGATGACCTCAGCCCTGGTCACGCCCGACGGCAAGATCATGGAGGCCGAAGCCGCCCACGGCACCGTCACCCGCCACTACCGTCAGCACCAGAAGGGCGAATCGACCTCGACCAATTCGATGGCCTCGGTCTTCGCCTGGACGCAAGGGCTCAAGCACCGCGCCAAGCTGGACAGCAATGCTGAACTCAATCACTTTGCCGAAACCCTGGAAAAGGTCTGTATCGAGACCGTCGAAGCCGGCGCCATGACCAAGGATCTGGCCCTGCTGGTCGGTCCGTCGCAAGGCTGGCTGACCACCGAAGGCTTCCTCGACAAGATCGCCGCGAACCTGGACAAGGCCCTGGCGGCTTAAGGCGCCCAGAGGCCCAAACCGAAAGCCGCCGGTTCACCCCGGCGGCTTTTTTTATGCCTGAACCGTTAGGCGCGATATCTTCTTACGTCTCCTCCCCATTTCTTCTATGGGGAGGTGGCGAGCAAGTGAGCCAGGCCGAAGGCCAATGGCGAAACGCGTCGAGACGGAGGGGTCCTCTTCAATCAAACTCCGTCAGCCGGATGTGCCGTCGCCTTGGCCACGCCTTTGCGGACCTTATGCTTGAACACCGAGTAGATGATGGTCGAAATCACGAACAGCAGGATGAAATTATAGGCCGTCACCGCCGCCACCATGCGGGCATTCTCGCGGTTATAATCGACCCGACGCAGATAACACCCCGACGTATCGAACGCATTGAAGGTGATCTGGTTCAGGGTCGCATCCAGCCAGTATTCCGAGGTCATCACCGCATGGTCCGGCGAGTAGGCTCCGTCAAACGGCAATTGCACCGCGCCGACCTGTCTCAGCCACTTTGAACAGGCAGTGGGCCGCGGCAAGAGATAAAAGTTGGTCTCGCTGCTCACCGTCACCGGCGGATTCCACAGCGAGTCCACGCCGCCGCGCTCCGGGTTCAATACTACTCCGGCCATGACAAACACGGTCATCATCCCCGGCAGCCCCAGTATATAGAGCAGGTTCTTGCCGGCCAGGCCGAGCCGGCGCGGGCCATCCTGGTTGACCGGCTTTTCCATGTCGACGACCCGGATCTCCCAGATGGCGATCAGCAATGGCGAACAGATAGCAGCGAACAGCCCGGCCCAGATCAGGACCTGCGGTAACAGGCCCGCCGGCCGGACGGCCATTGTAATGCCGGCTACCGCTGCGCCGATGATGACAACAATCACCCGTGCCGCCTTCCAGCCGTCGAACTCACGATGATACCTGGCCCTGCCGCGCCTGTTAGCCAGGACGATATGAAACAGCGACCTCAGGATCAGGATGGCGATCAGCCAGAGCGCCAGGGCGACGCTGCCCAGCGCCAGGACGGTGAACCAGTTGTCGATCTCGTGCACCCCACGTCTCCCCGCAGCTTTGCGCTGTTAACCATTGCGGGGCATAGACGGTAAATTGTCAAGACGTTGACCTTGCGTAGCTGAGTCGCTTAGATCATGCCAACGCCAAGGAGACACCTATGCCCGAACCCGGACCGTGGAAAAAGATTATGCGATTGCTTCCCCTGCTTGCCGCCCTCGCTCTGACCACCACCGCCGCCCAGGCCGAAGTCCAACTGCCGATGAAAGTCGGCGGTCGTGTCTTTCCGCAAGCCAATGCCACTGATGGCTATGTCCACCAATGGCCGGGCACCTATTTCGAAGCCCGGTTCAAGGGGACGTCGGTGACCGTGCGCCTGAAGGACACGGCCAATATCCTCAACTTTTATCTCGACGGCAAAAAGGTCCATAGCGAGACCAAACCCGGCGAGGGCGACATCGAACTGGGCCCCCTGCCCGCCGGCGAACACACCATCCGCGTCGAAAAGGTCACCGAATCGGAATGGGCCACAGCCAGCTTTTCGGGCTTCTTCGTACCGTCAAACGAGAACGTCCTGCCGGCACCCGCCGCCAATCCACGCCGCATCGAATTTATCGGCGATTCCTTCACGGTCGGCTATGGCAACACGTCGACGACGGTCGACTGTACGACCGAACAGGTATGGGCGACCACCGACGCGACCCGCGTCTACGGCACCCTGACCGCCAAACATTTCAAGGCCGACTACCGCTTCAGCGCCATTTCCGGCAAGGGCATTGTCCGCAACTACAATGGCGGCGACGGTCTGCCCCTGCCCCAGGCCTACCCTTTCGACGTTCGGCTGAACGGCGTCACCCTGACGCGCAATGCCGACGACTGGCAGCCCAACATCATCGTCATTGGCCTGGGCACCAACGATTTCTCGACTTCGCTCAATCCGGGGGAAAAGTGGGCGACGCGCGACGCCCTGCGCGCCGACTATATCGCCACCTACACCAAATTCGTCCAGGATCTGCGTGCCCGGCACCCCGGCGCCTTTTTCATCCTGACGGCCACCGATCAGATGCAAGGCGAATATCGCGAACAGGTCCAAAACGTTATGGCCGACTTGCAAGCCCGGGGCGAGAACCGCATCGCCTTCTTACCGCTGAATTCCCTAACCTATACCGGCTGCCATTATCACCCGTCCCTCAGCGACAGCCAGACCGTGCGTGATCTCCTGATTGGCTGGATCGATGCACATCCGGAGGTCTGGGACGGGAAATAAGGGGACTCCATGCGCCTGTTTCGCTGCGACAACTGCGGCAATGCGATCTATTTCGAAAATCGTTCATGCCTGAAATGCGGGATGCAGTTGGGGTTTGTGGCCGAGGAGACCTGCCTGCACACCGTCCAGCCCGACGCCGCCCAGTCGGATCGCTGGCGCCGCGTCGACCAGCAGCAGTTCCTCTACCGGTTTTGCGGCAATGCTGCCTGGGACGTTTGCAACTGGCTGGTTCGCGCCGAAAGCGAAGACGCCTTCTGCGTCGCCTGCCGCTACAATGGCCTGGTCCCCAATCGCAAGAGCGAAGATGGCCTGCGCCGCTGGCGCGCCATTTCCGATGCCCAGCGCCACCTGTTCTATACCTTCCTGCGCTGGGACCTGCCACGGCCTGGCCGCACGGAAGACCCTGTCGGCGGGCTGAGGTTCGACCTGAAAGACGATGAAATCCTTCCCGACGGCAGTTGCAAGCCGGTCCTGATCGGCCATGACGAGGGCCATATCGTCATACGTGCCGCAGAAGCCGACGATCCGACGCGCGAGCAGCAGCGCGCCATGATGAACGAACCCTACCGCACGCTGCTTGGCCATTTTCGCCATGAAACCGGCCATTTCATCTGGAATCATATGGTCCGCAACACCGGCAAGGTCGACAGTTTCCGCGCCGTCTTCGGCGATGAAAGTGTCGACTACGGCCAGGCCTTGCAGAAGCACTATCGCGAGGGGCCGGCGCGGGGCTGGGGTTCCAACTATATCAGCTTCTATGCCACCTCCCATCCCTGGGAGGACTTCGCCGAGTGCTTCGCCCACGTGCTGCACATCGTCGACAGCCTGGAGACGGCCCATATGTTCGGCATCAACCTGGCGCCGGCACGTTCCGGCATAATGCCCGGCGATGCCGGTTTTGATCCCTACTCGGTGCTCGATTTCGAACGCATCGCGGAGGTATGGATTCCATTGTCGCTGGCCTTGAACACGATCCACCACTCCATGGGCGAACGTGATCTCTATCCGTTTATCCTGACTCCGGTCATCAAACAGAAGCTGGGTTACGTTCATGGCTTGTTGACGCGCCAGGTATGACGGCTTGCCATGGCGGCAATTCGGGCCTTAGATCGCGGGAACGATAAACGAGAGGATACGCCATGTTGACCGCCGCCGTGCTGGGTTTCGCCCTGTTCCTCAGCCCTGTGCAACAGCCCGTCCCCCAGCCGACCGAACCAGCGACGCTGCTGCCGCTCAAGGTCGGCGGCAAGGTCCTTCCCCACGTGCAAGGCCATAGCCATCAATGGCCCGGCGTCTATTTCGAGACCCAGGCAAAAGGCCCGGTCGTCAGCCTGGCATTCCATGACTTCAACAGCAATTTCAATGTTCTGGTCGACGGAAAGCCGCTGCTGATCGTGAAGAAGCCGGGCGCCACCCAGGTCAACATCTCCCTGCCGGAAGGCTCCCATACCGTCCGCGTCGAAAAACGCTCGGAAACCCAGTACGGCACAGGTCAGTTCCTCGGATTTGTCGGCTGGCCCGGCACGCCGGCCGCCCCACTAGTCCGCCAGATCGAGTTCATCGGCGACTCCCTGACCGTCGGTTACGGCAATACCTCGCCCTACAGCGACTGCACGCCGGAAGACATTTTTGAAACCACCGACGCCCAGCAGGGATTTGGGCCCATTGTCGCCAAGACCTTTAACGCCGACTACCAGATCAATGCCTTTTCCGGCCTGGGCATGGTGCGCAACTACGGCGGCTTCGAGCATCCGAAGTATCGCCTGCCGATGCTGTACCCGCGCGCCCTGTTCGACGACCCGACCCCGGCGCCGCGGAACGGCTGGGCGCCCCAGGTGATCGTTATCGGCATCGGCGGTAATGACTTCTCCACCCCGGTCAAGCCGGAAGAACCGTGGAAGAACGAAGCAGGCCTTCAGGCCGACTTTGAGGCGACCTATATCCGGTTCGTCAAGGATGTCCGCAAGGCCAATCCCGGCGCTTTCCTGATCCTGACCTCACCCGAAGAACGCGACGGCTATTCCCAGGGCACGACCGCCGTATCTGAGGCACTGAAGGCTGGCGGCGAAACGAAGATCGCCCGGCTGACCATCCCGCCGACGGTCAGCGACGGCTGCAACGGCCACCCCAACACCCGCGACGACGCCAATATTGCGAACATGTTCATCGCCTGGCTGGAGACTCATCCGGAGGTCTGGCAGGGCAAATGAGGCACAGTTGCCGCCGAAATGGCGAACACGCCTGACAAGTGCAAATCGGCGTGTTAGGAAGGGTTAACAATGGTTTTTCGGGGTGGTTGCCGTGTGGCGTTTTCTGACAGTTGTCTTTCTGGTGGCCGTGGTGCTGGGCGGCGGGCTGTTCTATGCCGCACCGCTGATCACCTTCTATGATATCCGCAGCTCGGCCAAAACCGAGGATGTCGCCGCCCTGGCCAAGCTGGTCAGCTTCGATTCCGTGCGCACGGGCCTTAAAGCGCAACTGCTGGCCGGCAAGGAGGGCGTCGCCGCGCCGCCGCCGTCCGCGATCAATGATCCGGTCGGTGCCACCGGCAATGTGCTGAAGGACGTGTCCAAGACGGTCGGCAAGGCGTGGGACCAACTGACCAATCCGAAGGCTCCCAAGGCCCCGCTCATTCCGGTCGTTGACGTCGACTCCTACCTAAAGCCCAAGTCGCTGCTGGCCCTGACCTACGGCGCGGGCGAGGACGCCCCCAAGTTCGATCCGGCGTCCTTCGAGGGCAAGCCACCCATGCCGAAATACACCTTCATGAGCCTGGAGCGGGCGCGGCTGACGGTGGATGACGCGGAACGTGGCACGACGACCTTTACCTTCGAGCGCAAGAGTTTGACCCACTGGGAACTGACCCATATCGCCCTGCCCAAGACCGGCGAAGAAGCTGCCGCGGCCTCCCCGGCGGGGTAGTCTCATTCCCTTGTCCCGTTTACGGGGACAGGGTGAGTGGCGCTTTCTGTTGATCCGGCAGCGCCCAACGCGCGCAATGCCCCTCATCCGGCCTTCGGCCACCTTCTCCCCGTAAACGGGGAGAAGAAAGGTTAAGGCCATGCTCGATACCCTCTCCAGAGTCGTTATCTTCTTCGGCTTTATCGCGGCCGGTATCGTGCTGGCGCGCTCCGGGCAGCTGACCTATCAGGGCCTGGACGGGTTGTCGGCCTATTTCTACTGGCTGGGCTTTCCGTGCTGGCTGGCCGTCAGCTTCTCGCAACTCCCGCATTTCGACAGTCAGAACGCCGTCCTGTTGGCCGGCTACGCCGCCGCCATGATCGCCACAGGGGCCATCGTCCTGGGCACAGCGCACCTGCTCAAGGCGCCGCGCGAACAGGCCGCCACCGCCGGCATGGCGGGTTTCATCAACAACTCGGCCTTCCTGGGGATTCCCATAGCGTTCAGCCTGTTCGGCCAGGCGGCGCGTGATATTGGGCCTTTGGTGGTCGCCGTCGACTTCCTGCTTCTGTTCAGCCTGGGTTGCGCCGCCATGGCCAAGGCCTCGGGCCACACCTTCAAGGAAGCCCTGATCCGCACGGCGAAAAATCCGACCGTGATCGGCGCCCTTGTCGGCGTGGCGCTTCTGCTGATGGGGCAACGCTTTCCCGCGCCCATCGAAACCGCGCTCGATCTGCTGGGAAAATCCGGTCCACCGGTCGCACTGGTGGCGCTGGGCGGCATGCTGGGTATGATGGAATGGCGCAGTCTCGCCAGCTTCGATCCCCTGAGCGGCCTGGCTGTCGCCGCAAAGGTCCTGCTGGCCCCTGCCCTGGTCGCCCTTGTACTCTGGCTGCTCAAGGCCGACCCGACCACCTTTCGAATCTGCGTCTTCCTGGCCGCGACGCCAACCGCCGTCAGCGTTTTCATCCAGGCGCGAATCTACCAGGTTTGGTACGAAGGCGCGGCCAAGACCGTGGCGCAATCGACCGTCTTCAGCCTGGTCACCCTGTCGGTCCTGGCTTTGCTGTTGACGCACACCTAGCCCCACCCTATAAGCACCCCATCCTTCAGGGGAGTAGCCGCGCAGTTTAGACTGCGGCTGTCCGTCAACATACTTGTCCGGCATGGGCATGGCGGTAGCACTGATCAAAAGTCAGAGAGGCAAGACCTGCGGTGCATCTGGCGTCCATCGATCAGGCGGCGCCCGGACGCGCCGTTTGTCATGAGCCGCCTGATCAGATCGCAAACACCTTGGACGCCTTCCTGCATTCCACGCTTCTCGTCGCCATCAGCGAAATGGGCGATAAGACGCAGATTCTCGCTCTGATACTGGCGGCGCGGTACCGCAAAGCTGTTCCGATCATATTCGGGATCCTGGTTGCCACCCTGGCGAATCACGCGCTTGCGGCCCTGGGCGGCAGTCTGCTGATGCACACCGGATTGAAAACCTGGATGCCGCTGATTCTGGCGGTTTCGTTCATCGCGCTGGGCCTGTGGATTTTGATCCCTGACAAGGCGGATGACGATGACGCCCCGAAAAAGGACTACGGCGCGTTCGTCACCACGGTCGTCGTCTTCTTCCTGGCCGAGATGGGCGACAAGACCCAGTTCGCCACCATTGCGCTGGGCGCCCAATACAGCAACCTGATCGGCGTCGTCGCCGGCTCCACGCTCGGCATGATGATCGCCAACGTCCCGGCCGTGCTGTTCGGCGACAAGATCATGAAATGGATCCCGCTGAACGCCGTCCGCTACGCCGCAAGCGCGCTGTTCGTCGGCTTCGGGTTATGGAGCCTGCTGACCTGGTTCAAGCTCATCCCGGCCTTTTCGTAAGAAGAGGCATCCACAGATAAGCCAGATAAGTCAGATGGTTAGAGCGCAATCCGATAAAGTGTGAAACGCCTTCTCCAGACTTTGAGATTATCCTGTTGGTCCAGGTCAGCCGAAGCAGAAAAATTTCACGCGAAGGCGCGACGACGCGAAGAAGAATTTTCCGATCTTCTACGACATCAGCCACACGCACAGTTCATCTGACTTATCGGGCTTTTCTGTGGACCTCACGCTTTCCAGCGGTTCCGCTGCCTAGAGCGGGATGAGTTTTGATGGAATCAAAATCCCGCTCTAAATTTTTGTTTTGTCGCGCAATTTATCCGAAAAGTGCGTCACACTTTATCGGATTGCGCTCTGGAAAGGTCCTACACGAAGACAGGCTACTTCGGTGAGGTCGACGTCCCGGCCAGGATACCGCCGTCGATATTGAACTCGGAACCGGTAATATAGGTCGCCTCGTCCGATGCCAGCAGAATGGCAACGGCGGCGACCTCGTCCGGCCGGCCAAAACGATGCAGCGGCATGGCGTCGATCAGCGCCTGTTCGTCCTCGCGGCTGTCGATCATCGACTCCCACATCGGCGTGCGAATCGAGGCCGGATACAGCGAATTGCAGCGGATGCCCAGGTTTTCCCCGGCGCAATACAGTGCCACCGTCTTGCTGTGATTGCGAATGGCGGCCTTGGACGCAGCATAGGCGGCCGTCTTGGGCACACCGACCAGGCCCGAGCGCGACGACATATTGATGATCGACCCGCCCCGACCGGTCGCCCGCATGGCGGCAATCGCATGCTTGCATCCCAAAAAGACGCTGTCCAGGTTGATCTTCATCACCCGGTGCCATTCGTCCAGGGTGGCGTGTTCCGGATCGTGGGCGGCCCCGCCTTCAGTACCCATGACACCAGCATTGTTGACCAGGACGTCCAACCCGCCGTGCTGTGCGACGATCGTGGCCATGACGGACTGCCATTGCGCTTCGTCGGTGACGTCGTGACGCAGGAAGAAGCCCTTGCTGCCCAGCGCAGCCACCGTCGCCGCGCCCTTCTCGGCATTGATATCGCTTATCACCACGGTGGCGTCTTCCGCAGCAAAGGCCTTCGCTATGGCCGCGCCGATGCCGCTGGCGGCACCGGTGACCAGACAGACTTTATTGGACAGTCGGTTCATTGAACCTCCGAAATTTTTGGAAGACGCCTCATGTTTATCCAAAACGTGCACCAGAACATGTCCAGACACTTTTTGGCATGAGGCTTAGATGAGCGCCTTCACCGCTTCGAGACCGGCATCGGCCTTGCTGTCGTCGGGGGCACCGCCCTGGGCGAAGTCCGCCTTGCCGCCGGCGCCCTGACCGCCCATGGCAATCACCGCTGCCTTGGCCAGCTCGGCCGCATTGTAACGCCCGGTCAGGTCCGCCGTAACCGTCACGGTGACCGCCGCCTTGCCGTCCAGCTTGCCGACAAGGGCGACAATGCCCGAGCCAACCTGCTTGCGGAAATCCTCGGCCAGGGGACGCAGGTCCTTGCCGCCGACGCCTTCCAAAACGCGCGCGATCAGCCTGGTGCCGTTGATCTCTTCCGGACCCGAAGCCGCGCCACCGCCGCCACCGACGGCCAGGGCGCGCTTGGCTTCACCCAGTTCTTTTTCCAGCCGCTTGCGCTCGGCGATCAGGGCTTCGACGCGGGCCTCGACCTGGGACACCGGCACCTTGAACTGATCGGCCAGCGACCTGGCGACACCGGCCTGCTCCAGCAGGAATTGCCGCGCCGCCTCGCCGGTCACCGCTTCGACGCGACGAACACCGGAGGCAATGCCCGCTTCGGAAACGATCTTGAACAGGGCGATATCACCGGTGCGGGCAACGTGCGTGCCGCCACACAGTTCGACCGAATAATCCCCCGGGCCTTCCAGGGCCTGACCCAGGGCCAGGACACGCACTTCGTCGCCGTACTTTTCGCCGAACAACGCGATGGCCCCGGCCTCGATGGCGGCTTGCGGCGTCATCAGCCTGGTCGCCGCGGCCGCGTTTTGCAGGATGACGGTGTTGACCTCCGATTCGATACGCGCCAACTCCTCTGCCGTTAGCGGACCCCCGTGACTGAAGTCGAAGCGCATGCGCTCGGCATCGACCAACTGGCCTTGCTGCGAAACGTGCGGGCCCAGGACGTGACGCAGGGCGGCGTGCACCAGGTGCGCCGCCGAGTGATTGGAACGCGTCGTCTTGCGCTTGTCGGCATCGACATGCAACTCGGACTTGTCGCCGACCTTGACCCGGCCTTGCGTCACCTCAACCAGGTGAACAATCAGTTCGCCAGCCTGGCGCTTGGTGTCCAGGATGTCACCTTTGCCGTGCAGGAAGTCGACCGTGCCGGTATCGCCGGCCTGGCCTCCGCCTTCCGGGTAGAAGGGCGTCTTTTCAAAGACCACCTGAATGAGGTCGCCGGCCACAGCGCTTTCCACGCTCTGGCCATCCAGCACCATCGCCTGAACATGGCCTTGCGCCGACAGGTGGTCGTAGCCGACAAAATCCGAAGCGCCGACAGCGTCCTTGATGGCGAACCATTCCGTCGCCGCGGCTGTTTCGCCGGAACCGCCCCAGTTCTTGCGGCCGCGTTCCTTCTGTTCTTTCATGAGTATGTTGTAAGTGTCGACATCAACCGTCAGGCCCTTGGCGCGGACGGCGTCCTGCGTCAGATCCACCGGAAAACCGTAGGTGTCGTGTAGCTTGAAGGCCACGTCCCCGCCCAGCACATCCCCGGACTTCAGGTCGCCAACGGCTTCGTCGAGCAGGGAAATGCCGCGGCCGAGCGTACGGCGGAAGCTTTCTTCCTCCTGGCGCAGGGTCTCGACGATGGTGGCTTCGGCGCGCTTCAGTTCGTCGTAATGGCCACCCATTTCGGCCACCAAGGCCGGGGCCAGGCGGTGCATCAGGGGTTCTTTTGCGCCCAGCAGATAGGCGTGGCGCATGGCGCGTCGCATGATGCGACGCAGAACATAACCGCGACCGGCGTTTGACGGGGTCACGCCATCGGCGATCAGGAAGGCCGACGAACGCAGGTGATCGGCAATGACCCGGTGCGACGGCAGGCTGTCGCCTTCGGCGGCAACGCCTGTGGCTTCGACCGAAGCATCGATCAGTGTCTTGAACAGGTCGATGTCGTAATTGTTGTGCACGCCCTGCAGCACGGCAGCGACCCGTTCCAGGCCCATACCGGTGTCGATCGAGGGCTTGGGCAGGTTAAGGCGGGTGCCATCGGGCTGCTGGTCGAACTGCATGAACACGAGGTTCCAGATTTCGACGAAGCGATCGCCGTCTTCTTCCGGCGTGCCCGGAGGGCCGCCCCAGATATGGTCGCCGTGGTCATAGAAAATTTCGGTGCATGGACCGCACGGGCCGGTATCACCCATCGACCAGAAGTTATCGCTGCCGGCGATGCGGGCGATTCGTGATTCGGGCAGGCCGGCGATTTTCTTCCACAGCTCGAAGGCCTCATCGTCGTCGATATAGACAGTGGCCATCAGGCGGTTGGCGTCGATGCCGTAGTCCCTGGTGATCAGGTTCCAGGCGTGCTCGATCGCCTCGGCCTTGAAATAGTCGCCGAAAGAGAAGTTGCCCAACATCTCGAAGAATGTGTGGTGGCGGGCGGTATAGCCGACATTGTCCAGGTCGTTATGCTTGCCGCCGGCGCGGACCACCTTCTGCGAGGTGGTAGCGCGCGTGTACGGACGCGTCTCGGCGCCGGTGAAGACGTTCTTGAACTGCACCATGCCGGCATTGGTGAACATCAGGGTCGGGTCGTTCTGCGGCACCAGCGACGACGAGGCGACAACCTCATGATCCTGGCGCGCGAAGTAGTCGAGGAAGGTCTGACGTATCTGATTCAGGCTGGGCATGACGGTCCGGTAAATCTGGTGCGAATACGGCGGTATATAGATGGGAGTTCAGACAATCGCAAAGATCTTTGCGACATCAGGGACATCAAAATGAGTCTTGTGACCTGTTCCCACGTTCAACGTCGGGAATTCCTGAATTCTTATACTCCCCCGTTATACGGGGGAGGTGTCTGCTGGCGGAGCGCAACAGACGGAGGGGGGATTTCTTGGCGCAGCCCTCTTATACCTATCAACGAAGAGATTGACACATCGACAGTAGGCAGACCCCTCCGCCTCGACGCGCTTCGCCCTTTGGGCTCGCTGGCTCGGCACCTCCCCATTTGAAATGGGGAGGAGAAGAAACCATTGAACATATTCTTTTTCTCCTCCCAATCCCTTCGATGGGGAGCGGGGTGGCCCGTGCCATGGCGAGCAAGCGGAGATCGAAGATCGTAGCGCTGCCTGCCGGCGAGGCTCGAGACGGAGGGGGCCCCTTTGCGGAAAGAATGTCAAAGTCAAAGTGGGTTGGTATTAGCGCGTGAGCGGCTGAGATACAAAAAAGGCGCCCTGTGGTGAGAGGGCGCCTTTCGGATGATTTGGGGGATCGGGTTTGTGGGGCAAACACCCCAAATCATCCGGTTTGATTACAACGACTCGTCGCCCTCGTCGGCGTCGAGTTCCGGCGTACCCAGCAGTTCTTCCGACAGCTTGTCGGTCTTGCTGCGAATGGCCTTTTCGATTTCGGCGGTCATCTCCGGATTGGCCTTGAGGAAGTCGCGGGCGTTTTCACGGCCCTGGCCGATACGGGTCGAATTGTACGAGAACCACGAGCCCGCCTTCTCGATAATGCTGGCCTTGACGCCCATATCGATGATCTCGCCCAGCTTGGAGATGCCCTGACCGTACAGGATGTCGAACTCGACTTCGCGGAACGGCGGCGCCACCTTGTTCTTGACGACCTTGACCTTGACGTTGTTGCCGATGATTTCGTCGCGCACCTTGATCTTGCCGATGCTGCGGATATCCAGGCGAACCGAGGCATAGAATTTCAGTGCGTTACCGCCGGTCGTGGTTTCCGGCGAGCCATACATGACGCCGATCTTCATGCGGATCTGGTTGATAAAGATAACGATGCACTTCGACTTGGAGATCGAGCCGGTCAGCTTGCGCAGGGCCTGCGACATCAGACGGGCTTGCAGGCCCGGCAGGCTGTCGCCCATGTCGCCTTCGATTTCGGCGCGCGGCGTCAGGGCCGCGACCGAGTCGACGACGACGATGTCGACGGCGCCGGAACGAACCAGGGTATCGGTGATTTCCAGAGCCTGTTCGCCGTTGTCGGGCTGCGAGACCAGCAGCTCCTCCAGATTGACGCCAAGCTTGCCGGCATAGGTCGGATCCAGCGCGTGTTCGGCATCGACGAAGGCGGCGGTACCACCAGCCTTCTGAATCTCGGCCACCGTATGCAGCGCCAGGGTCGTCTTACCGGACGATTCCGGACCATAGATTTCGATGACGCGGCCTTTGGGAAGGCCACCGATCCCCAGGGCGATATCCAGCCCCAGCGAACCCGTCGAAATGCTTTCGACTTCGGCGATCTTGCCGCCGGCGCCGAGCCTCATCACCGAGCCCTTGCCGAAGGCGCGATCGATCTGCGCCAGGGCGGCCTCGAGGGCACGTTGTTTTTCGGATTCGTTCTTGGTCACGAGTTTCAAAGCCGGTTGCGACATGATTGGCCTTCCCTATGTCACGATTCCCCTGCGCGGGGCGATCTGTTCCAAATTCACCTGAGGATAAGTCGTACACCGTTTGTTCTCTGTTCGCAATATGTTCTCACCTCAAAACGGAACAAAATTGTTCGGATTGCCCAACGTCCTGTTCTCGCTTACGGTTGGCGTTAACAAGTCCGGCATGAGACCGGCATCTGCGAGAGGATACACATGTCGATTATGTCCACAGGCGATCCCGCCTGGGCGCTAACCGCTGTTGCCATAGCCGTTATCGGCCTGGTCGTCATGATCGCCTGGGGCAAGATGCAGCCCCTGCTGGCCTTCGTCATTGCCGCCATCGCTGCCGCCCTGATGCTGGGCATGCCGTTGGGCGCCATCCCCAAATCGGTCGAAAAAGGCATAGGCGACATGCTGGGCTCGCTGGCCGTCCTGCTGGCCCTGGGCGCGGTGTTCGGCAAGGTCATCGCCGATTCCGGCGCGGCGCAAAAGATCGCTAAGGTCCTGGTCCGGCTGTTCGGCGCCTCGCGTATGCCGATCGCGCTGAGCCTGACCGGCTTCATCGTCGGCATTCCGCTCTTTTACAATGTCGGCTTCGTACTGATGGTGCCGCTGATCTTCTCGCTGGTGCGCCAGTCGGGGAAGGGCGTGGTCTATATCGCCATCCCTCTGATGGCCGGCCTGTCCATCGCGCACGGATTCTTGCCGCCCCACCCCTCGCCCACCGCCATCGTGCCGATGTTCGGCGCCGATATGGGCCTGACCCTTATCTACGGCCTGATCGTCGGTATCCCGACCCTGATGGTCGCTGGTCCGCTGTTCGCCATGCGGGTCAAGAACATCCAAGGCAACCCGCCCGACCTGTTCGTCTCCCCGCCCAGGGAAGACCACGAGCTGCCAGGCGCCTTCAACAGCTTCGCCACTGCCCTGCTGCCTGTGGCGCTGCTGGCCGGCGCGACGGCTTTCAGCTTCTCGGGCACCGTGCCGCCCGAGCACAAGCCCCTGGTCGATTTCCTCAGCCACCCGATCCTGGTTCTGCTGATCGCCCTGCTGGTTGCCGTTTTTACCGTCGGCATCGCCCGCGGCCAAAGTTTCCAGGCCCTCATGGAGTCGTCAGCCTCGGCGATTCGCGAAATCGCCCCCATTCTGCTGATTATCGCCGGCGCCGGTGCCCTCAAGCAGGTCTTCATCGACAGTGGCGTCAGCGCGCAACTGGGTGAAAGCTTGCGCACCCTGCCCGTCCCGCCCCTGGTCCTGGGCTGGCTGATCGCCGGTATCATCCGCGTGGCGCTGGGTTCGGCGACGGTCGCCGGCCTGACCGCCGCCGGCCTGGTGGCGCCGCTGGTCGCGGTATCGGGCGTCGATCCCAACCTGATGGTCCTGGCGATCGGTGCCGGCAGCCTGATGTTCAGCCACGTCAACGATTCGGGCTTCTGGATGTTCAAGGCCTATTTCGGCCTCAGCATCAAGGACACGCTCAAGTCCTGGACCCTGATGGAAGGCGCCGTCGGCATAGCTGGCCTGATCAGCGTGCTGGTGCTGGATATATTCGTATGACGGCTACGCAGGCACCCCGCAGCACTTTTTGTACTTCTTGCCGGAACCGCAGGGACACGGATCATTGCGCCCTATCTTGACCGCCCGGCGGGGTATCAGGCGCTCTCCGTAGCGGCTCTCGAACAGCGCATAAACAGACCTGATCAAATGGGTCGGCGCTTCAGCCATCAGTTCGTCGGGTTTACCGATATCCTTACGAAACTCATCCTCGTTTACGACCAATCCGGCCAGGGCCAGAATCAGGTTCAAGGCCGCGACCGCTTCTTCGTCCGGACCGCTCACAACCTCGTCGATAAAGGTCGGGTGATAAGCCGCCGCATTGCCGAAACCCACGGCCCACTCCTGCCACAAGATCTCGTCGTGCTCCTGCATGAACTGCGGGACATAACTTCTGTACCCGAGTTCCTGGAACGTGGCCGAGGAATGAACCATGACCAGGCTTTCCAGCACCAGACGCGCCGCCGGGTCCGCTTCCGGCGCCCCGAGAACATAGGAAATCCAATCCTTGTGCGGAAGGAGCGGCATGACGCATAGGGCCGCGACAAATCCGTCCAGTTCCGAAAGTCCAATGCCGCCATGCGCTTCAAGCGCGTCATACAGCATCTCCAGCCGCTCTTCGCGTTCCCGGTCTTCCCTGGAGAGCACCATCTACCGCCCCCGCATCTGCTGGCGCACACGGCGATAGCCGATGAGCACGATAATGGCGCCAATCCCCCAACTGCCCATCATCAGGATCAGGTCCATATTGGAGACGAATATATCTCGGTCGCCGACATACATGGGAATGGTGTGGGTGAGATCCGGTTGCCCGGGCCGCGTCGGCCACACGACAGCGATCTGGTAGATAAACAGACCGATAAACGGCATGGCGCCCAGCGAATAGGGCCAGATGAATTTGAAGGCTTGCATGGGTGGAACCTATCCGGTCAGGCCGGGTTCGACAACATATTCCCGGCGACCTGCAGCCAAACAAAAAAGGCCCTATTTTACCTCTCCCCGCCGGCGGGGAGAGGACGAGAGCGGAACGAAGTGAACGCGATCGGGTGAGGGGCTTGTAGGAGCCGGAGTACTCTGAAGTCGCCCCGCCCCTCAGGCTCGCCGCCCCGCGCCTAACCTCTCCCCGGCCTCGCCGGCAGGCAAAAGAACCGGGAGGTTTACAAACAAAAACGGCCCCGTCTCCGGAGCCGTTCTTTCAATCTTATGCGTCTTCCTTGACCCGCTTCTTGCGGAAACTCGGGTTCAGCGTCTTCTTGCGCAGACGGATCGACTTCGGCGTCACTTCGACTAGCTCATCGTCCTCGATATAGGCAATCGCCTGTTCCAGGGTCGGACGGCGCGGCGGCGTCAGACGAATCGCTTCGTCCGTGCCCGAAGCGCGGATATTGGTCAGTTGCTTGGTCTTCATCGGGTTGACGTCCAGATCGTCCGAACGCGAATTCTCGCCGATGATCATGCCCATATAGGTCTTTTCGTTGCCGCCGACGAACATGGTGCCGCGTTCTTCCAGCTTCCACAGCGCAAACGCCGAGGTTTCGCCGTCGCCATTGGACACCAGCACGCCCTTGCGGTTCTGGTCGATCACGCCCTTGTAGCTCTCATAGTGCGAGAACACGCGGTTCAGCACGCCCGAACCACGCGTGTCGGTCAGGAACTCGCCCTGGTAACCGATCAGCGACCGCGACGGCGACTTCAGGATGATGCGGGTCTTGCCGGCGCCCGAGGGGCCCATGTCCTTCAGCTCGGCCTTGCGCGCCGACAGCTTTTCAATAACGATGCCGGTATAGTCATCGTCGACATCGATCATGACGTCTTCGATCGGCTCCAGCTTTTCACCGGTTTCCGGATCGTTCTTGAACACCACGCGCGGACGCGAAATGGCGACTTCGAAACCTTCGCGGCGCATGTTTTCGATCAGCACGCCCAGTTGCAGTTCCCCGCGGCCGGCGACTTCGAAAGCGTCCTTTTCCTCGGTCTCGGTGACCTTGATGGCGACGTTCGATTCGGCTTCCTTGAACAGGCGCTCGCGGATGATGCGCGACTGAACCTTGGTGCCTTCACGGCCGGCCAGGGGCGAATCATTGACCGACACGGTCATCGAGATGGTCGGCGGATCAATCGGCTGGGCCGGCAGGGCGGTCGTCAGCGACATGTCGCACAGGGTGTCGGCGACGGTGGCCTTGCTGAGGCCGGCGATGGCAACGATGTCACCGGCTTCGGCACCCTCTTCGACCGGCTGGCGCTTCAGCCCGCGGAAGGCCAGCACCTTGGTGATACGGCCACGTTCGATCTCCACGCCGTTACGGTCCAGGGCCTTGATGGCCAGGCCAGGGACGGCCTTGCCCGACTCGATACGGCCGGTCAGAAGGCGGCCCAGGAACGGATCGGATTCGATGAGGACAGCCAGCATCTGGAAGGGTTCGGCGGCCTTTTCGACCACCCTGGGGGCCGGCACGTGCTCGACGATCAGGTCGAACAATGGCGCCAGGGTGTCGTTGGGCACATTCATGTCCATCGTCGCCCAGCCGTTCTTGCCCGAAGCGTAGATGTGCGGAAAGTCGAGTTGCTCTTCGGTCGCGCCCATGATGGCGAACAGGTCGAAGGCGTCGTTGTGGACGCGGTCCGGATCGGCGTGGGGACGGTCGACCTTGTTGATGCACAGGATCGGACGCAGGCCCAGCTTCAGCGCCTTGCCCAGCACGAACTTGGTCTGCGGCATGACGCCTTCTTCGGCGTCGATCAGGATGACGCAGCCGTCAACCATGCCTAAGATGCGTTCGACTTCGCCGCCGAAGTCGGCGTGGCCCGGGGTGTCGATGATGTTGATGCGGGTGTCGCCGGCCTTGCCGTGCCACAGGACGGAGGTGCACTTGGCCAGGATGGTGATGCCGCGCTCGCGTTCCTGGTCATTGGAGTCCATGGCGCGTTCAACGGTCGCTTCGTTGGCGCGGAAGACCCCCGACTGGGCCAGGAGTTGGTCGACCAGGGTGGTTTTGCCGTGGTCAACGTGGGCGATGATGGCGATATTTCGCAGGTTCATAAGAGGCCTTTAGACGCACAAAAGCCTCTCAGCATGAGAGGCCGGACGGTTGTTTCGCTTGGATTTGCGCGGGTTATAACCGAATCTGTGGCGAAAGACCACCCCCGCACCCGCATTATTTTTCGCGGGTGCGAAAGAATGTCTCTGTATTCCTCTTAAACGCTTAAACCATCGTTGACCAAACGATAGCGCCCTCTTCCCACAAACTGCAGATATCTGCATTCAGGTGAGTTCATTCAGCATGAGGACTGCCAAATGGCGATCAGGATTATCTGCGCGGATTGTGGCTCTGATCGAATTCTAAAGGACGCCTACGCCGAATGGGATATCGAAACCCAAGAGTGGGTTCTCAGCACCACGTTTGACGACAATCTTTGCGATGCTTGCGGGGGCACGACAGTCCAAGAGGAAGGCATAGCTGTTGCGGAATCCGCTTACAGGGAGCATCTTGACCCCTTGTCCGTGTCCTGACAGTCGTAGCGCATGACACCCGACGATTTCGACATCACCCTTCGCCTGCTGGCGGCCACAGTGGTCGGCATGATCATCGGCGCCAACCGCGACCTGCGCGGCCGGCCGGCATCCGCACCATGGGGCTGGTCTGCCTGGGCGCCGGGGTCCTGGTCAAGGGCCAAGGCGGCTCGGTCAAGGGCATGACCACGGCGGCAGCGATCGGAAATCGCGCCCGGGCTGGCGTCGTGGGCGGTATTTCTCATCGGTTTGGCGCTGGCGCTGTCGCTGATTGTGGGTCTAAATCCGGTCGAGGTCTGGCGGGAGACGATGGACAACCGTAAGGTACTAAAAATCCTGGATAAGCCCGGCGGGAATGAGCGTGTCTTGATCCTCCGGCGGGCGGACGGCGCTTTCAGCTATGCCCTCCAATGGCGTCAAGACGGTGAATGGAGCAAAATCGGCTTTGATGTCGGCATTTATGACAGCGCCGATACCGCCGAAACCGAAGCCATGCAGCGGGTCGCCTGGCTCAAGGCGGGATTTCACTAACCGCCAGGCCGTGCATCCGTTATCATTTCCGTGATGCGGCACCTACCCAAAGGGGTTGTCCACAGATCAGCCAGATAAGCCAGATGAACGGCGTTTACGCACCAACTCCGGCCGCCTTCCCTTCGCGTCTTCGCGTCTTCGCGTGAGACCTCTTGAAGGCCTTCATCCACTGTCGCTGGGCGTCCGAACCTACGCAATGTTTCACGCGAAGGCGCGAAGACGCGAAGAAGAAAAGGAAAAACCGGCCAAGGCCAACGGGTTGGACCGGTTAAAAGCTGCGCTTCGCGCGGTGCCAGGTAAACGCCGAGCTTTGCCGCACGCGCTGTTCATCTGGCTAATCTGGCTGATCTGTGGACCATACCTTTACACGTCGCGGCCCTTAGCTACTGACGCCTCAGGCACACCCTGATGCTTCGGATGGATCATCGGCAAAATCTCGACGTCACCCGGGGCCACCTGAATGTTCGCCTCCATCAGATCGCTATTGTTCAGATAGTTGTCCGGCGCATGGGACGTCACAAAAGCCTCTCAGCATGAGAGGCCTGACGGTTGTTTCGCTTCGATTTGGGCGGCCGAGAACCGAATTTGCGAAGAAACACTAAAGCGCGGTGGGATTATCTTTCGCACCTGCGAAAGGAAGTTCGCTCCGCAATGCGATTAATCTGCGGTTATAGCACATGTTCTTTTTTCTCCTCCCCATCCCTGCGATGGGGAGGTGCTGAGCAAGCGAAAGCCAAGGGCTATAGCGCGTCGAGACGGAGGGGGCCTCTTGGTCCCGATGTGTCACCCTTATCGTTGGCTGAGACGGTTCCAAAAGCCGAAAGCAACTTTCATTGATCGGACTGGCACAAACACCCAAAAACCCCTATCTGCGCGCCATGTCCGATTACCTCCCCGACCCGCGCCTGGCGCAATCTCGTCTGCCGCTTTACGATCCGGTCAAGGCCGCCGACTTCCCGCAAGTCATCCTGCGCTACCGCAACAACCGGGCGGCACAGTCTGTCGGGCTGGAAACTCTAACCGATAGCGCGTGGATCGACCACTTTGGCCGCTTCGCCCCCCTGCCCGCCAACCAGTCCGAGCCCCTGGCCCTGCGCTATCACGGTCACCAGTTCCGCCACTATAACCCTGACCTTGGCGACGGCCGCGGCTTCCTCTTCGCCCAGTTGCGCGACGACAAGGGCCGCCTGCTCGACCTCGGGACCAAGGGCTCGGGCCAGACGCCGTGGTCGCGCGGCGGCGATGGCCGCCTGACGCTGAAAGGCGGCGTCCGCGAAGTTCTGGCCACCGCCATGCTCGAAGCCCTGGGCGTGCCGACGTCGAAGTCGTTTTCCCTGGTCGAAACCGGCGAAGCGCTTCATCGCGGCGACGAACCCTCTCCCACCCGGTCGTCGGTCCTGGTGCGGCTGTCGCACGCGCACCTGCGCTTCGGTACCTTTGAGCGCCTGGCCTGGCTGGACGATGCCGACACCATGCGCGGCCTGTGCGATTTCATCCTTGCCAACTACCACCCGGACGCCAGGGACGTGGCTGGCCTGTTCGACGCGGTCGTGTCCGCCAGCGCCAGACTATCGGCGCGCTGGATGGCGGCCGGCTTCGTCCACGGCGTGCTCAATACCGACAATATGAGCATGACCGGAGAGAGCTTCGACTACGGCCCCTACCGCTTCCTGCCGTGGTATCAGCCGGGCTTTACCGCCGCCTATTTCGATCACGCCGGGCTTTATGCCTATGGCCGCCAGCCGGATACTGTCCTGTGGAACCTGGGCCAGTTGGGCCGCAGCCTCACCCTGATCAGCGACAGCGAAGCCCTTGTTGCCGCCTTCAACACCTGCCCGGAGCGTTACGACCGTGAATTCGCTCTGGCCGTCTGCGCCCGACTGAACATCGCCCCGCGCGATGACAATTCGCCCCTGCTGACAGCCCTGTTCCCGCTGCTGCAAACCCTGGCCTTCGACGGCAGTTTCGAGGGCCTGTTCTACGACTGGTTCGGCGGAAAAATAAGCCAACGCCGCGCCATGGCGGGTCCGCGCGGCCAACACTATCAGGGGGACGCCTTCACAGCGTTTCGCGCGGCGCTCGACGCCTATGACGCCGCCGATCCGTCAAAACTCGACCACCCGCGGTTCGCAGAACCCGATCCGGAAACCCTGCTGATCGATGAGATCGAAGCCATCTGGGCCGATATCGCCGGGCGGGATGACTGGTCAACCTTCCATGCCAAGCTGGCGGCGATCGAGATCTACCGCCAGGCGCTCAATCTTCAGGCCGAATAACGCGACGGCGCCAGCTGCTCGCGGCGGATAAAGTTCATAAGCTGGGTTTCCAGCACGTCCTGCGCGCCATCGGCATCGATCCGGGCGTCCAGCCAGCTTCGTTCGCCCTGCGTCACCACCGAATCGGCGATGACCGCAGCGTCATCGCTGACGCTATTGTCCAGCACCGTCTTCGACAGGCGGGCATCGGGCGCGCGGCGGCCGAACACCCGGCTGGCGAACCGCAGGACACTGACGCTGGTATCGGCGGCATAGGCGTCGAGGTTCTGCTGCTCTTCGCGCGTCAACGGCTGGTAGGCGGCGTGGGCCATCATGTGGTTGGCGATCGCCTTGACGAACAGGTCGGGCCACTGCGCGCTGTGGCCGGCGTTCAGATTGGCGTCCTTCAGACGAAACAGCAACTCGGCTTCGTCGCGTGACACGACATAGGTGCCATCGCCGACCTGGGCGTAGATGACCCGGCGCAGCAGCTCGACCTCGGTATCGTAGATGGCACCCTTGTCCAGCAACCCATTGCCGACCACCAGGCCGGTCTTGCGGGTCGGCCCCTCGCCCGTCAGGATGGCGGCCTCGATCTGCTTCAGAGCATAGGTTTTCAGCGTTTGCGGCACGGCGTTGGCGGTTTCCAGCACCTTCACCAGAAGTTCCAGTTCGGCCAGGGAATCGACCTTGCCGTCGCGATCGATCGCTTGCATCAGCCACTGCGCCTTGGCCTCATCGACATAGCCGGCGGGCTGCTGCTGATGGACGACGTAGTCACACATGACCTCGACGAAGTAGTCGACCCATTCGATTGCGCGCAGGGGACAGGCTGCGTTCAGCGCCATCAGGGTATCGGCTTCTTCGCTATTGACGCCACCATCGTGCCAGACCAGGCGGCGCAGGGCCAGGACATCCTCAGCGGTGATTTCAGCGCCTTGGGTCAGTTCGGCGGCAAGGGCGGCAAGGCTGGCGGTCATGGTCGGTTTCTCCGATTTCGATGCGGAGGACCTTACCACGCAGGGATTAACGCCTTGTAATTGGCCGCTCCATGCTTTGCGGTTTACGCTCCCCGACGGAGGTAGTGGTCATGAACCTGGCTCTGATAAGCGCGCTTGTACGGGTAGCTGGCCGGGCGCGAAAGTCTACGCCACCGGCGGCAACAGCCCTTGGTGTAAGGGTTAACTTATCCTCCCCCGTTTGCGGGGGAGGATAAGTTGCTCAATCGGAATCTCGCGGAGGCAACCCAGCCTTTTCCCGCGCCCTCGCCAGAAATTCATCCGCGCCCGTCCATTCGACGTAGCCGCTGGCATGGCCCTCGGCCACCAACTGTCGCAGTTCCGCCAGTTTCAGCTCACGTTCCATACGTTTGCTTTTCCAGTCTCCCAGCGCGTCGCGGACAACCTCGCTGGAAGACGCAAACTCGCCGCTGTCAACGGCGTCACGCACCATCGCCGCCATATCCTGGGTCAGGGCAATGCTGATCTTTTCGACTTTGGGTCTGGTTGTATCGGGCATGCCAAAAAAGTAGCAATTTTTACCACCAGCGGTAATTCACAACACCGAACAATTGGTCAACTGGCTGAAATGCTCCAGGGCATAGGCGCCGACCACCGAGGTGCCAAACCGGTCCAGTTCCGGCGACCACACCGCCACCGCCGCCTGGCCGGGAACAATCGCCACAATTCCCCCGCCGACGCCGCTCTTGGCCGGCAGCCCCACGCGATAGGCAAACGACCCCACCGAGTCATAGATCCCGCAGGTCAGCAGCAGCGCGTTCAACCGCCGCGTCAGGCGTTGCGGGAACACTGTCTCCTCGACCACCGGCGAGAACCCGCCAGCCGCCAGTGGCAAGGCCGCTCGTGCCAGTTGCCGGCAGGTCACCGTAATGGCGCACTGGCGGCAATAGGCGTCGATGACCGTTTCCGGATCATGCTGGATCGTGCCGAATTCGCGCATCAGATTGGCGATGGCGCGGTTCTTGTGCGCCGTCGCGATCTCCCCGCCAGCCACTTCGTCGTCGATCGTCAAGGGCTCGGTCGCCAGCATCCCCATAAAGTCGCGCACCAGTCTGTACGGTTCGCGCACCGTATCGAGCAGGATGTCGGTCACCGCCAGGGCACCCGGATTGATGAACGGATTACGCGGCACGCCCTGCTCGTGCTCCAGCTGCGACAGATAGTTGAACGGCGTCCCCGACGGCTCCTTGCCGACCCGCGTCCACACCTCGTCACCGATCCGGTTCAGCGCCAGCCCCAGGGCGAACAGCTTGGTGATGCTCTGGGCGGAGAAAGGCTCATCGGCATCGCCGGTAACATATTCCTCGCCACGCACCGTCACGATCGCCATGCCGAACTTGCGCGGATCCACCGCCGCCAGTTGCGGGATGTAATGCGCCGTCTGGCCCTTGCCGAAATGCGGCCGGACCAGGACGCTGATTTCGCCGAGCACATCGGCCAGGGAGATTGACTGTTTCATGGCCCCGACAAAGCCGGAACCCCCGAGTCTGTCAAGCTCAGGCAAACACCTCACACACCAACCGCGCGATATCGGCCACAACCTGCTCCTTGGCGTCCGCCTCCAACGCCCCACCCGTCGTGAAGATCGACAGGAAGATCGGCCCCTCGGTCTTGTCACGCTTCGGCCAGATCACCGCGACATCATTGACCGCGCCATTGGCCGTGCCGGTCTTGTTGGCGACGGTCCAGCCCGACGGCACGCCGGCACGGATACGCTTGTCGCCGGTCGTCGTCGCCACCATCCACGCGCGCATCTGCTTGATGCTCTCCGGTTCCAGCGCCACGCCAGTGAACACGATCTGCAGCAGTTGCGTCATGGCTTGCGGCGTCGTCGTGTCGCGCAGGTCGCCGTCAGTGTTGGCATTCAACTCCGGCTCCTTGCGGTCGCAACGCGTGACCTCGTCCCCCAGCGAGCGGATCCATTTCGTCAGCCCGTCCGGCCCACCGACCAGCGGCAGCAGCAGGTTGGCGGCGGTATTGTCGCTCTTCGACACCGTCGCCGCACATAGCTCACCCACGGCGATCTTACCGTCCTTGACCTTTTTCTCGGTCACCGGCGACCAGGCGATCAGGTCCTTGGCGCCATACCGCACGACCTGGTCCAGCTTCAGCTCGCCCGCATCGACCCGCGCCAGCACCGCCGCCGCCAGGATCCATTTGAACACCGACATCATGGCAAAGCGGTCCTGCGACGACACCGACAGCCGCGCCCCGCTGTCGGTATCGACGGCCGACACCCCGATGCGGCCGCCATGGCGCTGGGTGATCTCCAGCATGGCGGCGGCAAAATCGACGCCCGCGGCAAGGTCTTTCGCCGTCTGCCGATCGCACCCCGCCAATGGCAAAACGGTCAGGCCGGCCAGGACGAGGCGTCGCGACAGCACTACCTGGTTTCCGCCGTATGGGTCTTGAGCCAGTCAAACACGGTAGCGTGCCACTTCATCGAATTCTGCGGCTTCAACACCCAGTGATTCTCATCCGGGAAGCGCAAAAAGGCCGACTCGATGCCCTGGCGCTGCAAGGCGGTGAAGGTGGCAATCCCCTGGCCCGGAACGACGCGGTAGTCCTTGTCGGAATGGACGACCAGATGCGGCACCGACCACTTATGGGCGTGCAGCGCCGGATTGAATTCATCCATCCTGGCCATATTGCCATAGGGCATGCCGCCGTTTTCCCACTCCGAGAACCACAGTTCCTCGGTCTCCTGCGCCATGGTGCGGGTGTCGAAGATGCCGTTATGGTTGACCAGGCACTTCCAGGGTTCTTTCCAGTTGCCGGCGATCCAGTTGACCATATAGCCGCCATAGGATGCCCCCAGCGCACAGGCGCGGTCGCCGTCCAGGAATGTGTAGGTCGACAGGGCGTGCGCCCAGCCCTTTTGCAGGTCCTCCAACGGCCGGTCGCCCCAATGCTGCGAGATCGAGTCCGTGAACGCCTGACCGTAGCCGGTCGAGCCGTGGAAATCGATCATCACGACCGCAAAGCCTTCGCCGGCATAGGTCTGCGGATTCCAGCGGTAGGACCAGGAATCGCCGAACGATCCCTGCGGCCCGCCATGGATCAGGAAGGCCACCGGATAGGTCTTGCCTTCTTCGTAATTGGCCGGCTTGACGACATAGCCGTGCACCGTCTCGCCGTTCCAGCCCTTGAAAGTAAACTGCTCATACGCACCCCAGGCGCGTTCCTTCAGCACGGGATTGAGCCCGGTCAGGTTGCGCGCCCCCATATCGACGTACATCGCCTTGGAATTGGCGGCGTACAGTTGGGACGGCGAATTCATTGCGCTCTTGAGGTACACAAAGCTGCCGCCGGTCTCGGCAAAGCCGTCGATATGGCCGTCCTGCGACATCGCCATCGCATTGCCGGACTTGAGGTCGATACGGAACAGCCGTCCCAGGCCGACATCACCGGCGGTGACCAGCAAAGACTTGCCGTCCTTCGACCACTTCAAATCGTCGACGCTGCGGTCCCAATCGCCGGCGACCGCGGTCACCTTGCCGGTCTTCAGGTCACGCAGGACGATATCGAACCGATCAGCCTCGAAGCCCGGCCGCTTCATCGCCTTGTAGGCCAGCGTCTTGCCATCGGGCGACAGCCGCGGCGACGTATCCCAGGCCAGGTTGGCCGCCGTCAGATTGGTCGCCTCGCCGCCCGTCAGCGGCACGGCATACAGGTCGAAATTGGTGCTCCACGGCTCGGTCTTGCCGGCGATGCGCACCGAATAATAGACAGTCTGGCTGTCAGGCGAGACGGTGAATTCGGCCTCGTCGCCGAAGGGCTTGGACGGCACATCACCATCAACGCCGTCCGTCAATGACACCGCGGCCCCGCCGAACGGCACATAGAAGAGGTGGTTGCGCGTGCCATCGGCCCACGTATCCCAATGGCGCACGAACAGCTTGGTGTAGACCACGCCGGTCGATTTCTGCGCCTTGACCTCGGCCTGTTTCGTCACCGTGCAGTCGATCTCGGCGCCCTTGCACTCCGGAAACACCGCCAAGGCCACGACGACGCCCGTGCCATCCGGCGTCGGCTGATAGGCCTGGACGTCCAAGGCCAGGCTGGTCACCTGGGTCGCGACAGCACCCAGGGCGTCGGTCTTCCACACCTGGTTCGATCCCGACCGCGACGACAGGAAATAGAGCGTCTTACCATCGGCCGACCACTGCGGATTGCTGGCCCCGCCTTCGGAAATGGCCAGCCTGCGTTCCGCCGTCGCGGGCGCGCTCAGGTCCTTGATCCAGAGCGAGGTGACGCCCTTGTTCTTGTCCATGTCGGTGGCGCGCACCTGGAAGGCGGCATATTTCCCCGAACTGTCAACCTGGAGCCCACTGAGCCGGTCCAGCATCAACATGTCTTTATAGGTGAAGGGCTCGGCCGCATGAGCAACGCCAGCAAGGGCGGCGACGGACACGGACGCCGTCAGGCACAGGGCTTTCAGGGAGCGGGACAAGAACATGGGGCAACCGTCTCAACTGTTACGAAGTTGCGTTCGGTTTTAACCCCTTTACCGCCGATGTCGAGAACCGAACCGCGTTATGACGAAGAATTAATGGCGGGACTGCATGAAGGATTGCTCCAGAGGATGGTCCCGAAACGACGCGCTTTGTATTGACAAACAAGCGCTACCTGTGGCTTCTGTCCGCAGTCCAAGGACGGAGGACAAGGATGCCCGCGATGAAAAGTCAGGATATTGTTATCCTTCTGAAGCTCATATGTCTTCAGGAACGTGAAGACCTGGCGCCTGAACCGGCGCGCCCGGGCGAGTCTGCTTACGCGGTGCGCAGCCTTCAAGCGCTTCTCAACATCAGCAAGTCCGAGATTAATGGCTCTATCCTGCGCAGCCTGGCATCGGGTCTTGCCATAAGGGATCGTCAGACCGGCAGACCCCAACCGAACCGCCGCAGTCTTCTTAACTTTATCGTTCATGGCCTCAAATTTGTATTTCCGGCCAAACCCGGCGCCATGACGCGCGGTATGCCCACCGCCTTTGCAGCCCCGACGCTTCGCCAACGCTTGATAAGCGGGGGTGACTACATCTGCGTATGGCCATCCGCCGAGGGCAATGACATGGGGCAGTCGGTCGAGCCTCTGTTCAAAAGCGTCCCCTATGCGGCTCAGCAGGACGAGCGCCTGTATGAATACCTGGCGCTCGTCGACGCCATCCGCTTAGGCAATCCACGTGAGGCCGGCCTGGCGGCGCAATGCCTTGAGGAAAGGTTGCTGCCGCGATGAAGCCGCTCAAGAGACAGTTGATCGAGATGCTGCAAACCGTCGCGGAAGCCTTGGGCCCCGACCTGCGTCAGCGTTTGGTGTTCGTCGGTGGCGTTACAACCGTGCTTTTCATTACGAATGCGATAACGCGCGAGGGCGTTCGGTTCACCGACGATGTCGACCTGATCGTGGATCTGGCAGGATATCCGGAATGGACAAGGTTGCAGGAAGAACTGCGCAGTAAGGGTTTTGCCGAATCCCAGGAGGACGAAGTCATCTGCCGCATGCGCCTTGGCGGGCTCAAGGTCGACTTCATGCCCGACGATCCTGAAATTCCGGGGTTCAGCAACCGGTAGTACGCGAAGGGAATCCAAACCGCGGTCACCTACCCCCTCACGGGCGACCTCGACATCAAAATCCTGACACCGGCCTGTTTTGTCGCCACCAAGCTGGAAGCCTACCTTGGCCGCAGCAAGGGCGACCTGTTGGCCAGCCATGACCTGGAGGATGTGTTGCTTATCGTTGAAGGCCGGCCACAGTTCGTCGACGAAATCTTGGCCGCCGATCCGGAAGTGCGGACCTTTGTGGCCGAAGAGGTTGCCAGGTTGCTTACAAACCCTGAATTTGAGTATTTCATCGCCGGTAACATCAAAGGGCCCGGGGGCCGCGTCGAAATTGTGTACAAGCGTTTGGAGACACTGGCCGGGGTCGGGAAGGTCTGAGCGCGGATGGCCTTGGTCGTAAATGTCGCAGCAGGAAGGCAATTACAATTAGAGATTTAACAACCTGTCATCGAAACTCACCAAAACTCTACTTGCATCTAAAACACGGCGGCTAATGTCTCTGACCCCTTAAATTCACTGACCCCTTAAATTCAATTCCAAAATTCAATTCCAAATTCCCATCCTCTCCAAGGTTGGCATTGGGGCTAAACAGCAGGCATTGGTGAAAGAGGGGCAGGGCTATTTAAGAGCTGTGGATATTGATCCGATTGTAGGGATAGAAAACCTTGTATGGGCGCCCAACAAGGGACATTCGTTTGACAATCTGAAGCCATTAGTCATTGACTTAAGAGAGGCTAGCAAAATGGGGGCTAGCCGTGAGGATATTGTTCAGATACTGGCGGATCACGGTGATCTGGCACGTCGGAGGTAACTATGGAAACCGAATTGCGTCCTTATCCGTTGATATCGGCTGCTATTACTCAACGCGATTTGCAAAGAACCTCCGAACTATTTGAAATGTTTCCTGATGCTGCTGCGTTGAAGATACCCTCTTTCGGAACGTGGATGCACTACGCTGCTGCTTTCGGAAATGTTGAAATTGTCAAATACCTTATGGTATCGGGCCTGGACATAAATTCATCCGAAAACCGAGACGGCAGAATGCCGCTTGACTATGCTTCGTCAAATAACAACATAGAAGTTGTGAAATATATCATTGATCAGGGTTGCAAATTTGATACTAGCACGTCAGTGAGAAATCCGCTGTTTGCTGCTATCATTGGTGGAAGCGAAAAAATTGTCTCAATGCTCTTAGCTGCAGGTATCGATACAAGTAAGCGCTATGTAATTGGTTCAGAATACAATCAGCCCCTTGATGCCGTAGCATTTGCCATGTTGCAGGGGCAGAGGGGCATTGCGCGCTTAATCGCTCTTCGAAATTCAAGCGGCGATGAAGTTATTGCAGAAGCTATTATGCTGGAGGGCTTGAATCTTGCGATAGCGATTACGACTAAGTCAAATCAGTAAAGAGAGAAAGGCTGGTGTCAAACGTGAAGTGCAACACTCGCTTCTGCGGTTAGAGTTGCATTCAGGTAATGGTTGTAGACCTCGCGAGGGGTTTGGAAGTTGAGGATTTTTCGGGGTCTGTTGTTGAGTTTGGAAGAAAAGGGGTCAGAGTCATTTATTGACAAATCTTTCGTTTTCATCCAGATATCGGGGGATAACCTGGAGATGGTCCCATGCCGCGTGCACCACGTCTGACTCTGGCTGGGCAGGCCCACCATGTGATCCAGCGCGGCAATAATAAACAAGCAATATTTTTCTGCGATGCCGACCGGCGCATGTTCCTGGCCGACCTCGGCGAGGGCCTGGCAAATCACGGTTGCGCACTGCATGCCTACGTCCTGATGACCAACCATATCCATCTGCTGGTTACGCCCGAGAAAGACGAAGCTATCGGCCAGCTTATGCAGTCGTTGGGCCGCCGCTATGTCGGGCACATCAATCGCACCTACGGCCGTACCGGCACCTTGTGGGAGGGGCGGTTCAAATCGACGATCGTCGATGCCCAAGACTATGTCATGGCCTGTTATCGCTATATCGAGGCCAATCCTGTGCGGGCGCACATGCTTGCTGAGGCAAGCGACTATCGCTGGTCGAGCTTTGCTGCGGCCAATGCGTTGGGACATGCCGATCCGTTGATCATCCCGCACGAAGTCTATCGCGAGCTCGGGCCCACGGCGGAGGCGCGTCAGGTGCAATACCGGACACACTTCGACGAAGGGATTGATGAGGAGGTTATGTCTGTTCTGCGCGACACGGCACAACGCGGATGGGTGGCGGGCAGCGACCGGTTCCGCCGGCAGATCGAAGCGGCCCTCGGGCGCCGGGTCGATCGGCCGGTGAGGGGGCGTCCGCGTAAAAATCTCGAGGGTGATGGGCCTGCGGCGGGTCAAACGTCGTTGCTGTAGTTGCCGTAAATGAATCTGACCCCACTATCTTTTTGTCCCGTATCTTTTTGTCCCGCGGGTGCTCACAGATTGTTCGCCTTGGGGCGAGCGCAGTGCGATATATTCAAGAACTTCGGCCAGCTCTTCGGTAGCCTTCTTCGTGTAGCGTAATCTCACAAGCCGTGCTTTGCCCAGATGGCGCGAACCTGTTCGTCCGAGGCAAAATCGCCGCGTTCGGCTTGCGCCAGAGACTCGTCAAACGACGCGTCTTCTTCGGCGCTCAACTGTACGCCTGTTGCTCTTCGCCTACGACCTGCAACACCATGCGAGCAAGACTGTCTTGCATGTCGGGCGACAGGTTGCGAAGGGTTTCGACGGCGTGTTCAAGCAGTTCGGTCATGCCGGCCATCCTATGCCGATCTCGTCGAAAAGTCATTCAATTCTGCTTTTTGGGCCTCAAGGAGATTCCCGGTGATATGATATCATTTTCGGTATTTGTAAGCGAAGCGCCACTTCTTTGGCGCTGATTGAGCAAGCCGCTGCTCACCTGAAGAATTTTCACCACGAACCTCACGAACAGACACGAACTTTCGGGCGGACACGAACTTTCGGGTCGTCCTGACGCCGCGAAGCGGCCTTTCCTGTCATAAAAGAAGCGCGCTACGCCCATTCAAGCTTATCACCGTCAGGACGGCTCAATCCGTCTTAATCCCTCTAATCTGTGTAATCTGTGGACCCACTTAGCGTTAGTTGCCGCTGCGCGGCGGTTTCCAGCGCCTCATAAAGTTCGTGTCTGTTCGTGAGGTTCGTGGTCAAAACCCTTTCTAGATACCCGAGTTTCCGAGTTTCGCGAGCAAGGGCGATAATGGGTCAGAATCGGTCGCGACACCCAGTCCGACCAGCAGGCCTGCTTTTAGTGACAGGTTATGGAATGTATAATTTTTGTAAGACCTAACCGAGTGTGCATTCAACGCGCATCAAATTGACATCCAGCGCGCATCTGTGTGACAATCCTTTACATCTGGAGATTCCCGCACATGTCACAAGCCCACGATACGAAGTTGGTAAAACGGCTCAACACCACCCTACCTGATCCCCTTGCGGCCTATGTCGGCGAAATTACCGGCAAGGGCGCACTATACGAGTCACCGGGCGAGTTCATTCGTGATCTGGTGCGCCGTCACATGGAACGCAGCCAGACTCGCGAACGCGCCGACGTCCAGGCCCTGCTGTCCCAGTCCCTGCGGGAAAATAATTACGAGGAATGGACCTCGAAAGACCTGGATGATGCGCGCCGCGCCGCCACCGAATAACGTGAATGGTCAGAATTCTCCGAAGCCACCTCTTCAAACGGCAGGTCTTGGAACTGACCGCGGATTATCGTCAGCGGGCGGGATCGCCTGTCGCTCTGAAATTCGTCGGTCAACTTGATGACGCAGTAAATTTCATCGCAAAGCGCCCCACTGCATGCCCAGTCTATATCTGGCTGGAAGGCAAAGAATTTCGAAAATGGGTGCTAAAAGACTTTCCTGTGTCCGTATTCTTCCGGCTGGCCGACGATGCCGCCATAACGCTTGAAGCCTTGTATGCACAACGGATGAACATTGCCGCAAGGTTGCCCAAAGACATGGAATCATCGTCTGTTGCACTCGATTATGGAACGCGCCGCATCTTTCGGCTATAAGGGGTCAGAGACAATTGTTCCCCTTGCACCCCGCGCTACGCCTTTCTTTCAAGTTTGCTCCCTGACAACAGAGTGCGGCTTGGTACGGCCTGTTGTCTTAGCGTTCGTTCGCGCCTTTTCCTGCGATGATCTTCACACGGAGCTTTCCAAGACGCCTTAACCGTGCCTGGCTCGACTTGATCAACATTAGATTGATGACGTAGCTCCTTTGCCGCCCCGGCGTGAGGCTGTGAAATGCCTCAGCAAGCTCGGGATCGCAATCAAGGGCCTCCAACAATTCAACCGGCAGTTCAATTTCGCCTGTCTCTTTTGGCGCCTTAATGCCCGCGTCAGCGTAGCCGATCGCTTCCTTCAGATAAGACAAGATGACGGGCTTCATTTCGGCCACTTTAGAATTGTCCGTGAAGCGGATCATGTCGGCGTGACGCGTGTTTGGTCCTTGCTTTTCGAGGAGGCCGTTGAGGTCTTTCATGAGTGCTGCGTTGAAGAAGCTCAGCCGGAAGTCGCCGCGAAGCGCACCGATGATCACAATGTTGCGTCCCGCATGCATATAACACGGATGCCCCCACTTCACGGTCTCTACAAGTCCAGAGTTGAGACAGATGCGGCGGAGATCGCTCAAGCCTTCGGCCCACTGCTTTGTTGAGCATTCTGGGGTTCCGAAACGCGCGCAGCGACCGCACCCGTTCGCAAAATAGTCCTCGATATCTGTGATCATGACTAAAACTCGCCGGCCTGCGGTCAAGCTCCATTATGCCAGAAAATCCCAAAATCTGATAACAGCGAATTGTAACCCGAATTTCGGTGGCAGGTCATTGAATGCACAATCGCTGCAAGGACTACCGACGCAAGTTCTCCCGGTCAGAGTTTGAACATCCACGTTTGCGGTTTGAAACATAAAAAGCCGCGCCACATGTAACTGAGGCGCGGCTAGTTTTATAGAGGCTGGTACGATTGACGCGTACGCTGATTAAAACGCCTTGTTGAACGAAATCATGCCCTGCTGGCCGGTCTGATTATCGCCAAAGTTTCCGCTGTACTGTGCCCTCACCTTGAAGCCGCCTAAATCGGTCGCGACACCCAGTCCGACCAGCAGACCTGGCGTGCCGACCTCGCCCATATCGGTCGCAAATGCACGGGCGGTGTTGTTGAGCAGTTTGCCACGCAGTTCGCCTTGGTCTCCGCTCAGCACGGCTTCGTAACCGACCAGGCCATTGATCGCCAGTGCGCCGACCTTGCCCGAGGTATGCAGTTCGACGGCGCCCGAGGTCGCCGAAACCGTACGGTCCTCGAACCTTACGGTGGCGACATCGCCCATTTCCGAGAAGCCCGACATGGTCGCCGAATTGTACGACACCCGCGCCAGCGGCGTCATTGACCAGCCGCCCATTTCGCTGGTCCAGCCGGTCTGCAGGCCGCCCGACCAGGACTGGCTCTCGATCTGGTTGCGATGGCCATCGAAACCCTGGACGAGCATGCCGCGCTTGTATTCGCCGTAGGAACCCAGGCCGAAGCCCGCCATGGCTGACAAGAACAGCTTGTCGCCATGCCAGGTGATGCCGGCATCGACGCTTATATCTGTCGGCCGTGCCTCGACCATGAAGGCCTTGGCGTCACCTGTCAGCGCCGTCGCGGCGATACCGAAGCTGGTGTTTTCGCCCATCGGCGCCACGGCGCCGGCACGGAAGCCGCCCAGGCTATAGTCATAGGCCTTCTGGCTGGTCAGGGTGGCAGTGGTGCCGATCTGGCCCTGCAACGCGATATCCTTGTCACGCGAGCCTTGCGCACCAACCACTTCGACGAAATAACCATGGCTGCCGGCCATACGCCCGGCCAAGTCATTGGCATTGCTGCGACGCAGTTCATAGGACTGGTCGGCCAGCATGCCGACGCCTTGCGTCAGGGTCGGCGAATAGAGATATTGCGCCGTCAGGCCGGCGACCAGCTTGTGGCCCGCCGCGGTCGGGTGGACACCGTCCCAGAACAGGTTGGCGTTGCGCACGTCCTGGCTGCCGGTGACGCAGGCGGTCACATTGACGCAGGCTCGGGTGACATCGGTCAGGCCAAAGCGTGCGGGATTGCTGATCACGGCATTGAAAGCCGAATACATATCGACCTGGACGATATTGGTGTCGGCACGGGCCGCGGCGGCAGTACCCAGGCCCGTGTTCAACGCCGAGTTAAAGATGGTCGTTGTCAGGCTGGTCAGTGCCGAGGCCGATGGATCGACCGAGAATTGCGGCGTTCTTCCAAGGTCCGGCAGGTTCATGACGACGATGGTTTTCGCCCCCGCCGTGGCCAACTGGTTGACCTGTGTTGTCACATTGCCGGCCGCTGTGGTGGCGACACCGCCCATGACCGTGCTGGCGGTCAACGGGTTTAAGGACGCGCCCGGCAGGGCCTGAAAGATGTCATTGGCGCCGGCCCAGATGCTGGCGACATCATTGGCGCCGAAGGTCCCACCATTCCCCAGATAGGCCGCGATCTGAACAGGGGTGCCGGGAGGTGACGCGACCACTGTATCAGAGCGCGCGCCCCCGAAGGCGGCGTTGTAGTTTCCGGTCGTATAGGACGTCGCCGTGAAGAAGCCCTGCATCGTGCCCGACAGATACTCCGCCCAGACCAGGTCATTGGTGAAACGGCGATTGTAGGGCGCGGGTGGCGTCGTGCCGCCGGTCGCCGTATACAGGTTGCCATTGTCAGACAGGCTGTCGCCGAAGCTGATCAGGCGCGAATAGGATTGAGCGTGCGCACCGGCAGCCAGGACCAGCGGCAACAGTGCGGTGCCGGCGAATAGCGCCAGCGAACGGAATTTTGTCATGATTTACCCTGCGGATTTGTGTTTTTTCGTTATCTTTCGGCCTGCTCTGCCCGGGGCGGTCGCGACGGCTTTTATTGCAACGCAACAAGTCGTCGGTCAGCCTTGACGCTCAAACCTTAGCTTTGGTGCGGCGCAAAATGACCACATCGCCTCTGAAAATAAAGGAATTGCCGTCAATGGCAATATTTCCGCAACGTCAAGGGTCAATAAAAAAGTAATAGGGTGTCAAAAAAGCAATACGGTGTCCTGGACAATTCTGATCTCCCGCAGGGGTGTCTGATTTAGTGGGCAGGATTACCATCGCATTGTTTTCAGGCAGCTCTGTCAACCTAACCCGATGACAGCGTTGCGCAATAACGGTGACGGCGTGCACAATGTAAAAGTCTATGCCAAGCAGACTATTTCCGCTTGGGTTCGGTTTCGCTTCCACGGTTCATATTGGAGCCGCTATGTCTGCAAACTTCACGCAGTGCGCATTTGACGCGCGTAAAACTGGCACGCAGTGCACATCTGGGTATTTCAGCGGCACGATAACCATTGCGTTATTTTTCCAGAGGGGCTTCAGCCAAAGCGCAATCCGATAAAATTGCGCGACAAGACAAAAAATTAGAGCGGGATGAGTTTTGATTCCATCAAAACGCATCCCGCTCCAGGTTTGCTGAGCGAAACGGAGATGATGTCGCCCCCGTCCCACAGGGAGGACGGCAAATAGAGATCGCTGTTATCCCCCGTTCCCGACGTCCCCGATGCCCGAAATCTAGGATCTATGCCGGCGTCCCATCCGCGCTGCGGCTTGTCCGCAGCAGGGTGAACCGTTACACGGCGGCATGATCCTTCGCCCTGCCACTACTGCCGACGGCGACGCCATCTGGCAGATCATGGAGCCGGTCCTGCGCGCCGGCGAAACCTATACCCTGCCCGACGCCTGGCGCCGCGACGAAGCGCTCGATTACTGGTTCGCCCCGCCGCACCAGGTCTTCGTCGCCGAAGACGAGGGTCGGATCCTGGGCCACTACTTCCTGTCGCCCAACCGCCAGGGACGCGGCGACCATGTCGCCAATTGCGGCTACATGACCGCTCCGAAGGCGACCGGAAAAGGCGTGGCCACGGCCATGTGCCGTCATTCACTGGACCTCGCCCGCGCCCAGGGCTTCCGCGCCATGCAATTCAATTCGGTCGTGGCCACCAACACCCGCGCCATCGCCCTGTGGCAGCGTCTGGGCTTTGACGTCGTCGGCCGCCTGCCCGGCGCGTTCCATCATCCGGCGCAGGGCTATGTCGATCTTCTGGTCATGTATCAGACGCTGTGAAGTCCCAAGAAACGTTTGCCGGGCGCAGTTCGGTGACCCCCGCCAAAGGCCATGCAAGACGGCGTGCCGACGCGCAAGCAGAAGGGCCGAACACACAAAACCCGCCGGAAAATACACGAAACCGGCCACACTACTGAGACCACATCCGATATCGCGGCCGGCCCTCAGGCCGCTGCAGATTCCCGCGCCAGCAACGCCCGCAACGCTTCCATGGCGGCCACGGTCTGCCCGGGCAGCTTCATGCGGAACATTGGGCTCATCAGCTTGGCCATGAAGGAATGCGGCGTGATCTCGATGCGATGGGTCAACCGCGTCCCCGTTCCGTCCGGCTCCAGCCGGAAATCGACAAAGACCTGCATCATCTTGTCGTAGTACTTGTAGCTCAGCCGGCTGTCCGGGTCCTGGGTCACAATGACCCCGTCCATCAGCCCGTGCTTGCCGTGTTCGCAATAGGCATAACGCAGCTTGTCACCGACCTTGTTGGGACCCGTGCCCTGTTTGGCGACGCCTTCACAGCGGTTCAGCCACAGCGGTGTCTTCTTGTAGTCGTCGAGAACGCCAAAGACCTCAGCCGGCGACTGCGGCAGGTCGATACTGTGCTCGAAGGCAATGGCCATGCGCAGCTCCTCAAGGCGCGGGTCAGGGAAAACCCGAGGAGTCAAGCCTAGCATAGCCTCACCAACTGACAAGACCCTGACACCATAACGCCGCAATTCGTGGCGGTTTACGATCGGTGGATCAGCCGAGTTTCAGCCGCCCGGCACTCACGGATCAGCACTTTGCCCAGGGTCTTAAACCTTTGCGATTTTTGGCAGGGTGAAGAGGAAGGTACTGCCCTTGCCGGGCTCCGATTCGGCCCAGATCCGGCCACCGTGATTTTCAATGATCTTGCGGCACACCGCCAGTCCCAGACCGGTACCGCGGATCGTATCCCAGGTATGCAGCCGCCGGAAAGGTTCAAACACCTGTTCGATAAAGGCAGGTTCAATGCCGAGACCATTGTCCTTGACCGAGATCAGCCAGTTGTCACCTTCGTCGGAGGTATGGATATGGATGCGCGGCGCCTGGCCCCTGGGCTGGTACTTGACCGCGTTGGCGATCAGGTTCTGCATCAGCCGCATGATCTGGACGGCGTTACCGCGGATCTTGGGCAGTGCCAGGCAGGCGATCTGCGCATGGCTCTCGCTTAGCAGTGCGGCCAGATTGTCCTGGACGTGCCGCAGTTCCACCATCAGATCGACCTCGGCGAAACGGATACCGTCGCGGCCGAGGCGGGCATAGTCGAGCAGGTCCTGGACCATGTCGCGCATGCGATGGGCGCTGTCGCCGACGATCTTGAGATACTCCCGGCCCTCGTCATCCAGGCGGTCGTGATAGTCCTTGGCAATAATCTGGCTGAAATTCATCACCATGCGCAAGGGCTCCTGCATGTCGTGCGACGCGACATAGGCGAAGCGTTCCAGTTCGGTGTTCGATTCGGTCAAACGCGTCAGCAGGCGGTGGCGGCTCTCCTCGGCCTGGCGGATACGGGTAATGTCGCGGATGATGCCGGTGTGGTGGCGCTTGCCGGCGACCTCGAAGGCGGTAATCGACAGGTCGGCCGGGAAGACCGAACCGTCCTTGCGGCGCGCCTGGACCTCCTCGCCCGAGGCGCCGATCGCCAGCCAGACGCGATGGCGGTCTTCGGCATCCGGTACCAGGACCGACAGCGGCTGCCTCTGGATGTCGTCCGGTTCGTAGCCGAAAATGGCCTCGCAGGCGGCGTTGAAACTTTCGACACGGCCGGTCTCGTCGAGGGTGATGATGCCGTCTCCGACATTGTCGACGACCGACCCCAGGACCACCCGGCCCTCCTCCTCGGCGGCGCGGTAAAGCTGTTCCAGCTTTTCATTGGCCTCCTGCAGCCTGGCATTGGCCTGCGCCATCTGGGCGTGACTAGGCAGGCTGAGGGCATGGGGCAGGAGCTTGACGCTGACCACCAGGGTCGCGATCGAGACCAGGGCGGTGGCCGCCTTGACGGCACCTTCGGTATAGTAGCTGGGTATCCACAGCACCCAGATGTTGAACAGATGGGTCGTGCCGCACAGCAGAATAAAGGCGGCAAACAGCAGAAAAATCTTCTTCAACGGAAGATCCGTCCGTTTACGGACGAAATACCACAGAACGATCGGGATACCGAAATAGGCGGCGGCGACACCCAGGTCCGACAGGACATGCAACCACAATATGCCGGGTTTCCACAGGAAACAGTAGCCGTGCGGCATGAAGGCGGTCATATCGTGAGTCATCGCAACGGCCTCATAAACGGAACGTAGAGGGCCTATATCACGATTGCGATTTCTCGTCCGGCGGGAAAACCAGTCAGGCTGTGATCCATTTTCGGCAAACGGGCGTTATGTGAATTTGCCTTGCCGTAAGGTGAAAATTGGTGTCAGTTTAGGTTGCAAAGACAGGCGACAAACACATATGACCAGGCTTTCGGAGCAGGGGCGAAGCGCTCAGGTGCTGCTGATTGAGGACAATCACGGCGATGCTGTCCTGACACGGCGCGCCTTTCGGCGGGCGCGCATGCCCAGTGAAATTACCGTGGCCGAATCGGGTGAGGCCGGGCTGTCAATTCTGCGCCGCGAAGGTCCGTATGCCGATGCGCCGCGACCGGACCTGATCCTGCTGGACCTTAACTTGCCGCACATGCACGGCCATGATTTCCTCAGCACGGTAAAGGACGACCCGGCGCTGAAACGCATCCCGGTTATCGTTTTGAGCTCATCGGTGGCCGCGAGCGATGTCCGCGGCGCCTATGACCGTCATGCCAACGGCTATATTTCCAAACCGATCACCACCGACACCTTTGACGAGATCGTCGCCAAGATCGAGGACTACTGGTTTGGTCTGATGCAACTCCCACCCGAAAGCGAACCGAAACAGTTTTCGTAGTGTGCTTATACCTCCCCACGTGTGGGGAGGGGGACCGCACGAGGACGAAGCGCAGCGAAGGACGAGATGTGGTGGTGGGGCGACTTTCTTATACCAACCCACGAAAAGACTGACACATCTTGCAAGATAAGGTGCGCTTGGTATTCACATTTTTTCAGCTCAAACGCCGCATGGCTCCTCGCAAAAGCTCGGGCGCGCAGTCGCGCTTGCCAACCCGCGGTGTGTCAAGAATTTCGCGGGTTGGTATTATACCTCCCCACGTGTGGGGAGGGGGACCGAACGAGGACGAAGCGCAGCGAAGGACGAGATGTGGTGGTGGGGCGACTGTCTTACAACGCCTTCCTCAACGTCAGATTATACCTCACGCCGCCCGTCGCCGGATGCTCGCCCACCTTTAGCGGCGCCACACCGTGATAGGCCAGACGCGCCGGACCACCCCACACCACGACATCACCGTGCGCGAGCGGTATTTTCATCGCCGGGTCGCTCCGGTTCAAACCGCCGAACAAAAACACCGCCGGCAAACCCAGTGACACCGAGACGATCGGCGCCGACATGTCCGCTTCGTTGCTATCCTGATGCAACCCCATGCGCGCACCAGGGATATAGCGGTTGATCAAACAGCCATCCGGCTGAAACCCCGCAAAGCCGGCAGCCTCCGCCGCCCCCTCCCCTAGGGCGCGCACCACCGACGGTAGCTCTGGCCAGGTCAAACCACTCAGCGGATCCTCCGCCGTATAGCGATACCCCCGCCGGTCAGTCACCCAGCCCAATCCGACATTGGTCATGGCCGCCGACATGGCATGGCCGCCGGGCGTCACCATGTTGCGGAACGGCGCTACCGCCGCCACCGCGGCAACAGCCGTTAGCAAAGCCTCTGCCTCAGCCAGGGCGAAACCGCGTAACACCGCCAAACCGGGCGGATATGTAATGCCAAACAGATCAGCTTGCATCGTGGAATATGACACCCATGGCGTAGCGGCGGCCACTGCGCAATCGACTGACCCCATGACGCATGTTGACCCGATAGTCGCCGCGCGAACCCCGAACCGGCCGGTGATGAACGGCGAAGACCACGGCGTCACCCCGTTGCAGCGGCACGACCTGCGGCCGCGACTGCATGCGCGGACGCTGTTCCGTCAACACGAACTCGCCGCCGGTAAAGTCCGCCTCCGGCTGGGACAGCAGCACCGTCACCTGCAGCGGAAACACCTTCTCGCCGTACAGGTCCTGATGCAGGCAGTTGTAGTCGCCGACGTCGTACTTCAGCAACAGCGGCGTCGGTCGTACTTGGCCAGCGGCATGGCACGTCGCCAGATAGTCAGCATGCCGTTCGGGATAAAGGATATCCACCTCCATACGTTCATTCCAACGGTTGGCGATGGCGGCCAAAGGCGGATACAGCGCCTCACGCAGTCGCGCGACGACGTCGGGCAGCGGATAGGCGAAATACTTGTATTCGCCTTGCCCAAAGCCATGCCGCGCCAGGTGAATGTGACTGCGGAAACGGCCGGTATCATAGAGCTCCGTCAGCTCGGCACAGGTGCGGGCACTGACCAGTCCGGGCAGGACGGCGCAACCGTCCTGGTCTAGGTCCCTGGCGATCACGTCCCAGTCCAGGTTGCTCTTTCGCAGGGCGGTCATCTCGTTCACGCCACCCGCTCCCGTTCCAGCAAATCGCGCTTGCGCTCGACGCCCCAGCGATAGCCGGACAGGGCGCCGTCAGTGCGGACAATACGATGGCACGGCACGGCTACAGCCAGGGTATTGGCGGCGCAGGCCCCGGCCACCGCGCGCACCGCGGCGGGCGACCCGATGGCCCGCGCCAGTTCGGCATAGCTCAAAGTCTTGCCGGCCGGTATTGCCCGCAAAGCCTGCCACACCCTTTGCTGGAAGGCGGTGCCGCGGATATCGAGGGGCAGGTCCAGCCCCGTTTGCGGCGCCTCGACAAAGCCGATCACCTGGGCGATCCGGGCATTGAAATCCGCATCGTCGCCGGTCAGCCGCGCCCTGGGAAACCGGTCCTGAAGTTCGCGCACCAGGGTATCGGGGTCATCCCCCAGCGAAATGGCGACGATACCCTTGTCGCTCTGCGCCACCAAAACCGCGCCTAAACGGCTCTGACCTATGGCAAAACGAACATCGGCATCGCGGCCGCCGGCCTGGTACTGCTTCGGCGTCATGCCCAAAATGGCATTCGACTCTTCGTAAAACCGGCCATTTGAGCCATAGCCGGCATCATAAAGCGCGTTGGTGACGGTTTCTCCGCTGGTCAGTCCCTCGCGGACCCGGCGGGCACGGTGAGCGGCGGCATAGCCCTTGGGCGTCACGCCGGTCGCCGCCTTGAACTGGCGATGGAAGTGATAGGCGCTCAACCCGGCCTGCCGTGCCAGATCGGTCAAGCTCGGTTCTGTCTCGGCGGTTTCGATGGTCCGGCAGATATCGGCGATGACGGCGGCCATCTTCGCCTTGGGCGACTCGCCACGTGGGCTACAGCGCTTGCAGGCCCGGAACCCAGCCGCTTCGGCGTCCTCACAGCTCAGATGAAACCCGACATTCTGCGGCCTGGGCGTGCGGGCGGCGCACGACGGGCGGCAATAGACGCCGGTGGTAACGACGGAAAACCAGAACTGGCCATCGAACGCAGAATCGCGGCGGACGACGGCATCGTATCTGGCATCGGGGGTCAGGTCGGGCATGGCGTTCATCGCGGTCTCTCCTGCATGTATGACATCTCGATGCCAGCACACTAGGTGACGCCGCAAGCCTGCGCGCTCCGGCCCTTGCTGTCAAATTAAGTCGCGCGGCAATGTCTGCTTTTCTTTCCCTCTCCCCTCGTGAGGGGAGAGGACGAGAGCCGAGCGAAGCGTGGGCGATCGGGTGAGGGGCGGCGAGCCTGAGGGGCTATCTAGAGAAAGCCATGCGCGCCGATGCCGTGAGATTCCACGCGAAGACGCGAAAGCGCGAATGTTGCGCGTCAGGTTTGATACCAATCCACGATGACCTTGACTCATCGTGGATTGGCAAGGGCGACTGCCCGCCCGAGCTTTTGCGAGGAGCCATGCGGCGTTTGAGCTGAAGAAATGCGAATACCAAGCGTCATTCTTTATGAGGCTTGGTATGACACGGCCCTTTGCAGACCAGCCTCACCCATGTGCAATCAGTCTTTAACCCCTCGGATGCAGCCCCGGCGCTTCCTGTCCTGTGCGGGCAACATACTCCGTATACCCGCCGCCATACACATGCACCCCCTCGGGCGTCAGCTCCAGTACCCGGTTCGAAAGCGCCGCCAGGAAATGGCGGTCGTGCGACACGAACAGCATGGTCCCTTCGAAATCAGCCAGCGCAGCGACCAGCATTTCCTTGGTCGCCATGTCCAGGTGGTTGGTCGGCTCGTCCAGCACCAGCAGGTTGGGCGGATCGAACAGCATCTTGGCCATGACCAGCCGCGCCTTCTCGCCGCCGCTCAAGACCCGGCAGGGCTTCTCGACATCGTCGCCCGAAAACCCGAAACACCCGGCCAGGGTCCGCAGCGCGCCCGGCCCCGCCTGTGGGAAAGACCCATCCAGCGACTCGAAAATCGTGTCTTCGCCGTCCAGCAGATCCATCGAATGCTGGGCGAAATAACCCATTTTGACGCTGGCCCCAACGCTTACCGTTCCTTTGTCGGGCGCCACATCACCGGCCGCCAGTTTCAGCAGCGTCGACTTGCCGGCGCCGTTGGCCCCCAGCACGCACCAGCGTTCCTTGCGCCGCACCTGGAAATCCAGCCCGGCATAGATCGCCTGGCTGCCATAGCTCTTATGCACGCCGCGCAGGTTCAGCACGTCCTCGCCCGAACGCGGGGGCGTGGGGAAATCGAACTGCACGGACTGGCGCCGCCTGGGCGCCTCGACCCGTTCGATCTTGTCGAGCTTCTTCACCCGGCTCTGGACCTGGGCGGCGTGCGACGCCCGCGCCTTGAAGCGCTCGATGAACTTGATCTCCTTGGCCAGCATCGCCTGCTGGCGTTCGAACTGCGCCTGGCGCTGCTTCTCGCTCAGCGCCCGCTGCTGTTCGTAGAAATCGAGATCGCCCGAATAGGTGATCAGCGTGCCGCCGTCGATCTCCACCACCTTGCCGATGATGCGGTTCATGAAGGCGCGATCGTGCGACGTCATCAGCAGGGCGCCGTCATAGTCCTTAAGGAAGGCCTCCAGCCAGATCAGGCTTTCGAGATCCAGGTGGTTGCTGGGTTCGTCCAGCAGCATGCCATCGGGGCGCATCAACAGGATACGCGCCAGCGCCACGCGCATCTTCCACCCGCCGGACAGCAGCCCGACATCGCCGTCCATGCGTTCCTGGCTGAAGCTCAACCCGGCCAGAACCTCGCGCGCCCGTGCGTCCAGCGCATAACCGTCCAGTTCTTCGAACCGCGCCTGAACGTCGCCATAGCGCTCGATGATGGCGTCCAGTTCGTCGGCCTGGTCCGGATCGACCATGGCGGCTTCCAGCTTCGTCATTTCGGTGGCCAGCGCGCTGACGGGGCCGACGCCGTCCATCACGGCGGCGACAGCACTCTGGCCTGACATTTCGCCGACATCCTGGCTGAAATAGCCGATCGTCATGCCGGTATCGACGGCCACCTGCCCGTCGTCGGGTTGTTCCTGGCCGGTCATCATCCGGAACAGCGTGGTCTTGCCGGCGCCATTGGGCCCGACCAGGCCGACCTTCTCGCCCTTTTGGATGCCCATCGACGCGTCGATGAACAGGATCTGGTGGCCGTTCTGTTTGCTGATGTTATCAAGACGGATCATGCGGTGCTTACTGACTGGAAAACAGGTGACACGGGATTGCGCAGGGCTCTACAGCAGCGCGGCCGTTTAGGAAAGGGCGCTCGCACCTCATCCTTCCTCGCTTGCGGGGGAGGTGTCGGGCGAGCAAGGCACCCTATGGGCCGAAGCGCGTCGAGACGGGGGCGTTACAGGCTTAACAACTTAAAAACGAAACGGCACATAAGCCTGTTAGCCTGGCCTTGAGGCGCTTGATCACCGGCTTGATCCGCTTTTCACGGACGCGAAATACCAATCCACGATGACCTTGACTCATCTGGATTGGCAAGGGCGCCAAAGAACACTTCTTGGCCGCCCGAGCTTACGCGAGGCGCCATGGGGGGCGCCTGGTCCGGCGCTTGAGCTGAAAAAATGCGAATACAAAGCGTCATTCTTTATGAGGCTTGGTATAAGTCAATAGCTGGCCGCCACGGGCCGGGATCGGGTCCCAGGAAATTCCATTTTGACATCTGCGCACCGTCTTGACTCGTGAAAGCCAAAAATACTAAACCTGTATGACAGGTTTTTGCAATATTGTAGATAATGTACTCCGTGATACATCAAAAGAAGAACGAAGTGCGGCCGTCAACGCCGCGGCTATCGCAAAACACGCTTGGGAAGCCAAGTTGTCAGGCCACCACAAACGTCTTGGCCAGGGCCAGATTGCCGCACATGAAGGGAAGACCCGATCAGCGGCAAAGAGGCGCATTCGACTCGCTTGATGACAACGCATTCGACGAAGGTATGCGCCCGATTGAGCTGGCTTTTGAAAGACGGCCGAAGTTGCCAGTTCGGTTGAACATCAACACTGAATCGATAGCGTTCAAAGAATGAAAATCACATCACTAGAGACCATTAGACTCCAGGAGTTTCCCAATCTGTTGTGGGTTAACTTGGAAACAGAGGACGGCTTAACTGGTCTGGGGGAAACCTTTTTCCTACCCCAAACCGTCGAGGCCTGCTTACACGAACTGGTTGCACCAAGATTGATTGGACGCAACGGTCTCGAGATTGAAAAACTGTCCCGAGATCTCAATTTCTACTTGGGTTTCCGCTCAACGGGCGCGGAAACAAGGGCAGCCTCAGCAATCGATATTGCCCTGTGGGATCTCTACGGAAAAGCCTCAGGTCAGCCTCTGGCGCAATGCCTGGGCGGGTTCACGAAAGACTCCGTGCGGACCTATAACACCTGCGCCGGAAACACTTACATGCGTAGCTCTGGCGGACAAAAAACAGCCAACTACGGTCTCGCAAGCGGTGCGTCTGACTATGATGACCTGAATGGCTTTCTGACCCGCGCCGACGATCTCGCCGAGGACCTGCTGTCCCAGGGCATCACAGCCATGAAAATCTGGCCCTTCGATATGGCCGCAGAGAAGACAAACGGTCAGTACATATCTGCGGAGGATTTGCGCGCCGCGTTGTTACCGTTTGAGAAGATCCGTAAGCGTGTCGGTGACCGCATGGATATCATGGTCGAGTTCCATTCCATGTGGCAACTGCTCCCCGCCATGCAAATTGCCCGTGCCCTGAAGGATTACAACACATTCTGGCACGAAGACCCAATTCGCATGGATAGCTTGTCTTCTCTCAAGCGCTATGCCGAAGCTTCAACGGCGCCGATCTGTGCCTCTGAAACACTGGGGAGCCGCTTCGCTTTCCGCGACTATTTGGAGACCGGGGTTGCCGGCGTGGTTATGTTGGATATTGGCTGGTGCGGGGGCATCACCGAAGCTCGAAAGATCGCCATTCTGGCAGACGCGTGGCACTTGCCGGTTGCGCCCCATGACTGCACCGGACCGGTCGTGCTCGCCGCCTCGACGCATCTTACGCTGCACGCACCGAATGGCCTGATCCAGGAGAGCGTGAGGGCATACTACAATACGTGGTACCGCGATCTCGTTAACGGACTTCCCATCGTTAGCGACGGCCACATCACGGTAACCAAAGCGCCGGGCCACGGCGTGGTGCTCCGCAATGACCTCGAAACCAATTTTACCGTACATCGCCGCAGAACCGGAGAAGCGTAATGATCCTGCCTGAAAAACACGTCTTGCTCACAGGTGCACTGGGCTCGCTGGGCAAAGCTCAGGCCCAGCGCCTCTATTCAGCCGGCGCGCGGATTACACTGCTGGATCGGCCAGACCTGGTCTCCGATGGCGAGACGTTCGCGGATACCTTGGGTAACGCCAAGTATCTTGGTATCGATCTGAACAGTCTCGATTCACTTAAGCCAGCTGTTGCGGCCTTAGGTCCTGTGGATGTGCTGATCAATAATGCGGCACTGATAATAAACAAGCCGTTCAGGGACTTCAGCATCATCGAGTACGAGGACCAGATCCGGGTCAACTCGTCCGCGGCGTTCGTCCTGGCGCAGGCTGTCTCGCCTTCGATGATTGCCAAAGGCTATGGCAAGATCATTAATTTTTGCTCTTTGACGCTTAACGGCCGCTGGGACGGTTATGTCCCCTATGTTGCGTCCAAAGGCGCCATGCTCGGACTCACAAAAAGCTTGGCACGTGAATTGGGGCCTTACGGCGTACGCGTGAATGCCATCTCCCCCGGCGCTGTGGTATCGGATGCCGAAGCGCGCGTTTTTGGCGATCGTTTGCAACAATACAACGATTGGATTCTGGAAAATCAGTGCCTGAAAACGCGTATCCAACCGAACAATATCGCAGATCTGGTTCTCTTCCTGGCATCGCCAGCTTCAGATCTGATTTCTGGCCAAGAGATAAGAATAGACGGTGGGTGGTAGCTTGATGCATTGGGGCCAATAAAATCAAGACCAGTATCTAAATCCCGTTTCATGGAACATCGCAGACGTTATCTACACCAATATTTCCCATGTATCTTGGTCTTTTATCATCTTCAGGAACATTAAAGACAACTTCTTTCATTTTGAGCCCCTTTATGTGCCTTACCCAAAGGCCGTGGGCCGGCGCGTCACCTATTTTGTCAATATTGTGCGCGTCTGGATAACCTTGGCGGTTTTCAGGGTATTGGTCCTCGTTGAGAATGGGTTTAGTGCTTGGTTGGCTCGATAGATTTACCCTGAACAGCACAACATCTTCGATCTGCTTTTCAGGGATTCCAAGGAAGTGGGAGCCGCGCGGGCCATTGTTTTCTCCCGATATGCGCTCAAATACGACACGCCGTAGAACGCCAATTGGCGGCCTTGGTTGCTCTGGGCGAACACGGGCGCGATCTGCGAGACGTAGATAAAGAGGGCTGCGCGCACGAACGATGCGTATGTCCGTTACAAGAAGATTTTGAGCCGTTCCGCCGTCAACAACCTCCCACGAAATGCCCGAATCCGCCCCAACGCGTTTAACGCGTCGCATCTCCTCAGTTACTCCACCAATCTCACAGTTCCGAATTAAGACGTTTTCAAAAAGGCTCTGCGAATCTGTACCGAACTTCACAGCATTGCATGATGTATAAAGTCGACAGTTCTCCACAAGTATATCTTTCCCAGGCATTTGTGATGCTCCTTTAAAGCACAAGGCGTCATCACCGGAACTCACATAGCAGTCGCGAACTATGACTCGACGGCACCCATCAATATCAATCCCATCATTATTGTGGTTGGACTGATTTTCAACGCGGATGCCTTCAATGAGGAGATCCTCGCAATTCAAATAGTTCTGCATCCAGCATGGAGAATCCAACATGGTGATATTCTGGATATGTACCTTCTGGCAATCCAAAACACGAATAACAAATGGACGACCTGGTGTTGACCCTACTGTTTCCTTTCCTGGAAAGTTAACTTTCGTCCCTCGCCCGTCAATAGTTCCCCGGCCCGCAATGGATATGTTTTCGCAACCTTCTGCAAATATAAGCGATTGGTTCATTCCCATATTACTGTCCATCACAGTAGGGCGCTTGGCCACCCGGTCAGGATAGTCTTTCAGGTCGAGAGAACCGAGGAGACGGGCACCTTTAGCCACCTCAAGTCGAATGTGACTTTTGAGGTCCAGCGTGCCGGAAACGTAATCGCCGCGTCCGAGTCTGACGATACCGCCACCGGCCAAGGAAGCCCTGTTTATCGCACTTTGAATATAGGTCGTTGCAATTTCGTTTTTTGAGGAGTCAAAGCCCTCCTGCTCAGGCGTGAATATTTTACTTGGACCATTCCACGGCTTTAAGCTACCGCTCAGTTCAAATGCCATTTTGTTGAGCTTGCTTCGCAGTGGTTCAACCCACTCAGGCAAGGAACTGCTACATGCAGATGAAAAATAATCTGCTTCCTTTGCTTTGGCATTGGTCTTTGCTGTAACCCCCAGCCCCACGAGACCGACAGCTAAATCTCGGCGACTAATTACATCTCGCATGTTTCTTCCTTTACTCATGTCCATTCTTTCAGAGACCGTAGTACTGAAAGTCGCGAAAAACGATCTCGCCTTCTCCCAACGACACCCGCACTGGCACTACGCCTAAAAAGTAGCGCACGACATTGAGACGGTAACCAGAGCCAACTCCCATTTCACAGAAAAGTTTGGAACAGCATCGAAGAAAACGGCTGTCTTACCTTTCCAAGCATCTCCTCATGGCCGGCTTCTGAGCGGAAGTACGGGCGTTCAATAGGGCGCTTCGTCAACGGTAAAGTTTTCCTTGTAAAGCCCAGTCGTGCGAACAGTACTCAAAGCTGACCCCATATAGTCTGGCCTTTGTCCAAGATATCGGATGTTCACATCCCGAAGGCTCAGCCCTCTCACGCCTTCGGCATGGACCGCGGCAATGCTCGCCTTGATCACTTCAGGGAAGGCAGTTGACGGTCGCAGATCGTAGAATCCACCCGAAACCTTGTTCCGTTTTTCAATAGTGACCATGACATTGTCGAACACGATGTTTTCCAATTCATCGCCCGGCTGACCGTAGAGATAGATACCTGCTTCAGACCGGCAAATAATGTTCGCGAACATAACATTGCGCACCTTGCCCGCACGCACCTGTCCTGCGCGCCTTGAAAGATTCGTTATAAAGATGGGTTCCGACGCCCCCCACCATTCGGGCTCATGATACTCAGTCTCGATGACCAGATTCGAAAACACTATGTTTTCCCAGATGGCACCGTCTCTGTTCTGGATGCCGACGCCTCGGTTGGAGCCGGAGATGGTGCATCCTGTAACGACGACGTTTCGGATAGGCTCAGGCCCGGCCGAACCAAGCTTTATGGCCGTTGACGCGGACGTCACATGGCAATTCACAACCGTAAGGTCCTCGCAGGGGCCCCACCCTTCAAACGCAGCTGTCGTCTTGAAACAGATACCGTCGTCACCGCAGTTTATATTGCAGTTCTCCACGCGCACCCGACGACAATGATCAATGTCGAGGCCGTCATTGTTGGGCACCCTCAGATGATTATCAATCGTGATACCGGAAATACGAACATCCTGGCACCCGAGCAAATGGACCGTCCAGGTCGGAGCGCGTTCGATATGCACATTTTCAATGACAATGCGACTGGACTTGACCAAATAGATGACACGCGGTCGACCTTTTCCTGACTGCGGGTTGTGTGGCGGCTCAGGATCAAACTTGCCCATACCCGTCTGCCCACCCGCGAACCCTCCATCGGGCCGGGGCGTCACGAAGGCCATATCGTTACCGTTTATTCGTCCGGTTCCCGTTATGGAAACATTCTCCGCTTCATAGGCGCAGATCAACGCACCAAAATCCTCGAAGTCGGCCACATTCTTTGACAGTTCCAGTGTGGCACCGGCCGACACATGCAGCTCCACATTGGACGCCAGATAAATTGCGCCACTGACATAAGTTTTGCCCGCGCTAAGCACAACACGGCCGCCGCCAAGCCGGGACGCCGCGTCGATGGCAGCCTGAATCGCTTTGGTGTCTTTGGCGCGGCCGTCGCCAATTGCGCCAAATGCCTCGACAAGCTGATCCGTAGACGCCGCAGCCCCCGTACTTGCAAACAAGGCCAGCAAGCCTGATGACGCTCCCGCGATAAGACCACGTCTCGACGTCATTTGTTTCTCCTGCAGCAAAAAAAGCATGGGGCGGAGTACATTGGGGGGACAGCCCGCCACCATGCTGAGGTAAACCCTCAAGGTTCAAACACAAGCGCGGTGGCATCGCTACCAAGCCGCGGTAAACATGTCCTGCCCGAGTCTGGAGAGCGTTGGGAAGTTCACCAAGACCACGGCTTGACATGTATACAAACGAGCTTATCCTGTCATACAGGTTTATGCAACAAGGAACACAACATGTCCCGAGCGAACAGTCCGGATCGCGACACAGTGTCTGAGATTGCGGCAGCACTCGGCCGCCACATTGAAACCAACGGCTTAATGGTGGGTGACAAAATGCCGAGCGAATTGAGCTTGGCCGAACAATATGGAGTATCTCGGACGGTCATCAGAGAGGCGTTCCGCTCGCTCGCCGCGCTGCAAATGATTTCATTGAGCCCCGGAAAAAGAGCATCTGTTTCGCTTTCGAATGGCGAACCGGTCGCGAGAATCCTTGAGCACAGTGTGCGCATGGATGCTGTGGCAATCCAGGACGTCTACGATGTCAGACGAACCGTCGAAGCCCGAACAGCGACTCTCGCAGCAATACGACGCACGGACAAGGAGGCAGAAAACATTGCCTGGCATGCGAGCCAAATGAAAAGTCTGTTTCATGACCCGGCTGCAGGGATGGAGCATGACATCGCGTTCCATCATGCCATAGCCCGTGCGTCTCGCAACAAAGTCTTCGAGATGATGATCACCAGCTTCGAGGGCATAACCCGCGAAACCTGGCCGGTCGGATGGCGCAGCCGAAACTCTGATGCTGAGCGCCTGGCTATGGTGGACCTGCATATGGATCTCGCTTCAGCAATATCGCAAAGGGATGCAATCCGCTCTGCCGAGATTATGTCCCAACATTTTGACGTCTCCACGCGAGCACTTCTGTCCGCTGGCATTCGGTGAAACGACACTTTAGGCCCCTGTATCAGGCCCCTCCGAAACCAACAGGGAGATCCCAAAAGACGTGCAGGACCAAACTCGCTAGCTCTGTGAAGTCAGCCGTCTGCAATAGTCTCGCCGAATAGATCTAAAGCGTGACTTTACGCGTTCAGTTATTCATCGGCTTTTTTGCAGTTGCGAATACTGCACACTCAAGCCGCCAGGACACGGCAGAACATGAGAGCGCAATCCGATAGATTGGACACCACCGCACGGGCGCTCCCGTTTTCGCAAAAATTGCGCGACAAAACAAAAACTTAGACCGGTTTTTTGAGTCCATCAAAACTCATACCGCTCTAGCCGGACGTCAAAAAAAAGGTAGGTAAGGAACACAAATGAACCGCAAAGAGTTTATAACTGGCGCCGCTGCTATGGCCACTTTGGCTGTCACCAAGGCAGCGGATGCGGCGACAAATCCACCAACAGTTAGAGCGTCAACGCTCGCCATTACCATGTGGGATTTTTCCTGGCTCGAGCGCAGGTGGCCCGGCGCCGGTTACGAAGACTGGGATGTCGCGCTCGATGGTCTGGTCGAGCGTGGCTACAATGCGGTTCGGATTGACGCATTTCCACACCTCCTGCACTTCGGCGCGGAAAAAGAGTGGTTACTTCTGCCAGTCTGGGACCAGCAGATTTGGGGATCTCAGGACGTAAATCGCGTCAAAATTCTTCCCGCTCTAATTGAGTTTATTGAAAAATGCCACAAACGTAATATTCGGGTGGCCCTGTCGTCCTGGTTCCGGGAGGACGAATTCAACACCCGCATGAAAATCACCTCGCCTGAGGTAATGGCTCAAATCTGGATATCCGTGCTTGATGCAGTAAGACGCGCAGGTCTCATCGACGCGATACTGTGGACCGATCTCTGCAATGAATGGCCTGGCGATATCTGGGCACCCTATTTTCTTCCAAAAGCAAATTGGGGGGAGTGGCACCTTCCTCACTCATTAAGCTGGATAAACCGCTCCATAGAATTGGTTAGAATCGCCTACCCACAGATGCCATTGCTGTATTCATTCGACAATGATCGTGTCGAAAACTATCTTGATCATGATTTGTCAGAATTTGACTTGTTTGAACATCATATCTGGATGGCGCCCCAGAATGGTGGGGAATTCTACAATATTGTCGACTATAAGTATGGTCGGTTCGATCCACGCGGCTACCGCAATTTAAGTTTGAAGGCGGAAGCAACTTACCGCGAAAAGCCAGCCTATTGGCAGGGACTACTTACCGCAAAAATTGACCGCATTGCCGCCGTTTCGAAGACGGCTCGGAAGCCATTGGCGATCACGGAATGTTGGGGTTTGGTCGATTACAAGGACTGGCCACTGCTGAAATGGGACTGGCTCAAGGAACTCTGCGAGATTGGAACCGTCAGGGCTGCCAGCACCGGTCAGTGGATGGCGATCGCCACTTCAAATTTTTGTGCACCCCAGTTCGTAGGTATGTGGCGTGATATCGAGTGGCACCAGCGTATGACAAAAGTCATCCGCGAAAGCCCACTGGACCAAAGTTTGATTAATGCTCGCCTTATGCGCCCCCTTGCCGGCAAAAAGGTCGCCTAATCATGCGTATTCCGAATGGCAACGGGAAAACGGTGCCTGGGCGCCAGTCGGACCCGAGCCAACCGAACTATCCAGGGAAAAAATCATCAGTTTGCCGATGGTCTGCTGGCCTTGCCGCCGCCGCCGTTCTATTCGGCTTTGGTTCACAGGTTAAGGCCCAGAACCCTATACTCCCCCACATCTATGCGGCAGATCCGAGTGCCCATGTCTGGCCGAATGATCCCAACACACTTTGGCTGTACACCTCTCACGACGTTCCGGGGACCAATAACCACCAGTCGATGAACGGGTATCATGTTTTTTCGACCCAGGACCTCGTCAATTGGGTCGACCACGGACGGGTATTGGGTGTTGAGAATGTCGCATGGGCCATAAGTCATGCCTGGGCGATTGATGCCGTCTTCTGGAAAGGGAAGTACTATCTCGTTTACTGTATGGTTGAGCGTGAAACGGGAATGTTTCGCACCGGTTTGGCCGCAAGTGATCGCCCGCAAGGACCATTTACAGATATCGGATTTATCAAGGGTGTTGAATGGGGCCAGGATCCCGCGCTGTTCGTGGACGATGACAACACGCCTTATCTGTTCTGGGGTTCGGGGGGCAATGCCTATGGGGTGCGACTCAGCGATGATCTTATGTCGGCCATCCCCGGCACGACTGTAAAGCTGACCCAACAGCTTACAGACGTGTTCGAAGGGCCGTGGGTGCATAAGTATAACGGCACCTATTACCTGTCCTATCCCGGCCTCCCCGGCGGAAAATGGCCAGAGGAAATGTATTATGCCACCGCCCAATCCCCCCTCGGGCCCTACACGACCCAAGGCAAATACATTGGCTCATTTGCCTTGCAGTCGGGCACCAACCACGGTTCGTTCGTCAAGTTCAAGGATCGCTGGATCGCATTCTACCACAGCGCCTGGGGCTCGGCCGGGAAAAGCGAAGTCCGCTCGGTGATGGCGGACTTTGTAACCTACGACAACAAGGGCAAGATTTCGCCGGTTATCCCAAGCAAGAATGGCATCAGTAACGGCGTTCCCCCCAGGGTAACCATCCGGCTCGAGGCTGAAAACGGCCCCGCGGCTGGCGGGCGCCTTGACGATACCCGCGTAGAAACGGCACATTCTGGCTATAGTGGATCAGGTTATGTGACCGGCTTCAGGACTTCGCATGCCTATGTCCGCGTTCTGGCCCAAACCGCCGGAAAATCAAGCTACCGCTTGCGAATTCGCTATCGAGCTGAAGCAGATACGCCGATCTGGCTCTTGCTCAATGAGACAAGGCTTAACGGTGACAACGAAACCTACAAAACCGTTGCCTTGCCCAAGTCTGACACCTTTGTAACGTATGAGGTCGGCCTCGCCACACTGAGTGCCGGCGATAACCTTCTTTCCCTGGGTTCGAAGGATCCTGCACATGACACGTTGGCTGTTGATGCCATTGAACTTGTCTACGAACCCCACCCCCTAAATTAGGCCAACCTGTCGGGACGACATCCATCATGAAACGAAAGCACAACGCGTTGGCGATCGCACTTGCCGGGTCAATGTGGGCGGCACTGGCGCTTCACGGTCATGCCCAAACGCCAACGGCCAACGGTAATCCGATCGCGCCACACATCTATGCTGCCGATCCGTCTGCACATGTTTGGCCAGAGGATCCAGATACCCTCTATCTCTACACGTCTGTTGATACACCTGGCACCAACCATCATGCGTCGATGGCCAGTTATCACGTCTTCTCAACAAGAGACGGAAGCAACTGGATCGATCATGGCGAGGTCCTGTCTGTCGATCGCGTCAACTGGGCCGTCAGCCATGCATGGGCAATTGATGCCGTGTTTCACGAAGGCAAATACTACCTCGTCTACTGCATGAAAAACCTTAAGGATGGGCTGTTCTCGACGGGACTTGCGGTGAGCGATCGTCCTGAAGGACCTTTTGAAGATACAGGTGTTATCGAAGGCGTTGAGAATGGTCAGGACCCCGCCCTGTTTATCGATGATGACGGACGCAAGTATCTCTACTGGGGCTATGGACACCGGATTTTTGGGGCAGAGCTAAATACCGACCTAAGGTCAATAAAGCCCGAGACCAAGATTGAACTGAGTGGCCAACTCGAAGACGCTTTTGAGGGGCCGTGGATGAACAAGATCAACGGGGTCTACTTCCTGTCCTATCCTGGTCTGCCCGCCAAAAAGTGGCCGCAGCACATGTACTACGCGACAGCCCAATCACCGCTTGGACCTTTCGAGCCAAAAGGCAAGTTTATGGAAGGCTTTGATGGGCAGGCCGGCACAAATCACGGGTCTATTGTAAAGTGGCGCGACAAGTGGGTTTTCTTCTACCACAGTGCCTGGGTCTCGGGCGGGAACGGTACAAACCGCAGCCTGATGGCTGACTTTCTAAACCTCAGCCCGGATGGTCGTTTCAGCCTGGCGTCTCCCACCCGTTCAGGAATAGCGGCAAACGGCACAGGTCGAACGATACTTAGGCTGGAGGCCGAGAACGGCCGTGCAGCCGGTGGTTTTCTCAAAGGCGCTACAGCAGGGGCTGACACTTCCGGGTATTCGGGGCGCGGTTATGTCACCAACTTTGCCAGTTTCGAAAGTCTCGTGGGGGTCAGCGCCTATCTCGCCAAGCCACAGTCCATGAAGCTGAATGTCAGATATTCGGCACCCAAAGATACGCATGTATTTGTAATGGTTAATGAAACCAACATCAACGGTGGCTACGAGGCCTATCGGGAGATCGTTCTGAAGGGGAACGAAGGTTTCGCTGATGCCGATTTGGGCGTCGTCGACCTGAAGGCCGCGGCAAACCTTATCACACTCGCCTCGCGCAACGAGTCGGGACTGAAAATCGACTATTTTGAGCTCATCCCGCTTCCGTGAAGCAGGTTTTGATGCCTCGCGATTCCAACACAAATCCTCCCTGCCAAAGCATGGGAGACTCGATGGAGGAGAACATGGTAATCACCCGACGCCAGGGACTGGTGAGTTTTTCTGTGGGCGCCCTGGGATTGTCCACATCAACTGGATTGGCCGCGGAGGGAAGCGCGCCCTTCAGAGATTTCGAGTCCCTTCCAGCCGGCGTCCGCATGCGTCAGGGTGGCTACACAATCGATGTCTGCCTTTCTGGCGCGGACACCGTCAGTGTCATCAAATATCCTCATGATCGTAAGCCGCCGCTCGGTTTTTTCTTGCCCTCCACGCCGAGTGACAGTCAGGCCACCTTCAAGAATGGGGTTTTGCGCCTTGGCAAGATCAGTGTCTCGGTCGACAGCGCAGTCGGTCGCCTACGCTTTGCCAAATCCGGTGTGTCGAGATTAGAGGACCTGGGCGGACAGGACCTGACGACGTTCCACCTTGCGAAAGAAGCCGATTTGTATGGCCTGGGCCAGTTTCGCGATCCGCACATAAATTACCGCAACAAAAGCGTCTATCTCGCGCAGGGGAATATGGATGCCATCAACCCGATGCTCGTTAGTACTGACGGCCTGGGTTTGCTTTGGGATACGGGCACGGACAGCCATTTTACGTCCAGGGGCAAGTCAGTTGAATTCACAAATCCATCGCCGGTCACCCGCTATCATGTGTTCTTGGGGGATACACTTGAAGAGGTCATCGCCAGTTACAGACGTCTGACCGGCAAAGCGCCTCTGTTACCCAAGTACGCGTATGGCTTCTGGCAATCCCAGGAGCGCTACAATACCCAGAAGGAGCTCACCGACGTCCTGGACGGTTACCGGACTCGCAACCTTCCTGTTGATGTCATGGTTCAGGATTGGGGTTACTGGGGCGACGCTTCGCACTTCAGCGGTATGGTATGGGACAAGCAGCGATTTCCTGACCCGGCGGGTATGTGTCGGCATGTTCATAGCCAGAATGCACACATCATCGCAACGGTTTGGCCTGCGGTCGGGACGGAGTCGAAAGTGTATAAGGCGCTCGATCAGAAGGCGCTCCTTCTGAACGTGCCTCACTGGAGTGGGGGACGTGTCGTTGACATGACATCCCCTGAGGCGAGGAGCATTTACTGGGAGCATATCCGTGATGGTCTGCTTTCCGTCGGATTGGATGGCCTTTGGACAGATGGGACAGAGCCTGAATTCCTATCGACGGGAAGCCGCTACGTTACGACCCAGGCCTATGTCAGTGCCGGCTTGAGCCACGCGGGGCCAATAAGTGAGCACAGCCTGACCTTTAGCTATCTTCAGGCGCAACTCCTTTACAACAAGATGCGCGAGCATCGCCCGGACCGTCGGCCTTTTATCCTTACGAGGTCAGCATATGCCGGCCAGCAGGCCTTCAACGCGATCACCTGGTCGGGTGATATCTTCGCGAGTTGGCAAACCTTGCGCAATCAAATTGTTGCTGCGCAACAGATGAGCCTAAGTGGCATACCCTACTGGACCAACGACATCGGGGCGTTTCTCGTAACCCATCGCTTCCCGAAAGGTCTGGCCAGTCCCAGCTACCGTGAGCTCTATGTCCGATGGTTCCAGTATGGCGCTTTTTTGCCAATTTTCCGCGCACACGGCACGCAGATACGCCGTGAGCTGTGGGCGATAGGTGGACCGGACGATCCCTGCTATCTGGCCCTCAAAGGGGCGCTTGAACGGCGCTATGCGTTGTTACCCTATATCTACAGTCTGGCCGCCAAGGTCACGCTTGAGCACGCACCCCTGGTGCGACCGCTGGTCCTGGATTTTGGCCATGACCAGAAGATCAATGCCTACCCGCACCAATACATGTTCGGCCAGAACATACTGGTGTGCCCGGTCACGACACCGCTGCTGCATGACCAGGAAGATCCCTACGAATTCTTGCCCAACTACGCCGTCAAGGGTCATGCGGGGCCAGCGGCCGAGGTCATCTTCTATGAAGGTGAAAATTTCGAGCGCAAGGTAGAAGAGCGCCTGACCGATGACCTGAAGATGAGTTGGTTTGGTGATTTGCCGGCAGCCCTGAAGGGCAAGCCCTACAGCGCGATCTGGCGAGGCAAGATCATAGCTCAGGAGACGGGCCGCCACAAATGGCGCATATTCACTCAAGGGCTTCTGCGTTTTTCTTTTGATGAGGTCCTCAAAGTTTCCAGCAAAGGCTCCGACAGCGACGCGCTCAATAGGGCAAATGGAGCCGTTTCCTTTACGGGCCATGAAGGCGACGACGTCTATTTCTTCGAGGCGGACCTCGTCAAAGGTCAGGTGTATAGTTTTGAACTTACCCAGAGCCAACCCAAGCCTGACGCCGTGAGCCTGTGGGTTGAATGGATAACGCCCTCCCACGCCGAGGATATGAAAGCACCGCCGGCCAAGGCTTTTGAGGTGTATCTTCCGAAGGGTCGGGACTGGTACCCCATTGGCACCACTAAGCCACTGAAAGGGGGACAGGTCATCCCTCTGAAGCCCGCTCTCGATGACCTTCCCTTATTTGTCCCGGCAGGCTCCTTACTCCCCCAGACCCCGGGCATCAAGCACGCCGCTGACACAGTGTCAGAAACCGAAGTGCATATATACCCCGGTCTGGACGCTGGTTTCGATCTCTACGACGACCAGGGTGATGGCTTTGGTTACGAACGCGGCGAATACAGCCTGCTAAGGCTAAAGTGGCACGAAGCCCGCCAATCCCTCACCATCGGGCGTATCGACGGCAACTTCGACGGAATGCCGCAGGAGCGCCGCCTCAAGCTCATCCTGTACAAGGGCGAAACCCCCTCCATACACATGGCCGTGGCTTCAACTGCGGGTGCAAAATCAATCAAACTCGGATGAGGCTTTCCATGCATCGCCGCCAACTCATCAAGACCCTCCCTGTAACCGCTGCCGCTTTCAGTACTGCAGTGAACGCAAAAGCTGCGGAGAGCCTGGAAAAGACTGGCGCCTCTCTAAACCATGGGGGACTGAACCGCATTGCAGGCCTCTCGGCCTGGTCGTCAGTTCGAGGCGTCAAACCTGCGATCCGCGCCTCTGTCATGGCCAGAGGCACTACGCTGTTGTCGCTGGTTGTCCAATCGCGTGACACACTTCCATCCGACGCCAGCCTGGGTATTCGGTTTGAAGAGGCGCCTGGCTTTCAGGAGGGTGTCGTTTTCTGGCGCTACGCGCCTTGGAAAGCCTGGACGAAACCCGTCAAGATGATGCGCTTCGATGATCTGGAGGCCGACGACGTCCAGTGTGCCTATTGGCAGTATGAAGATGGGACCTATGCGGTTGCCCTGCCTCTGGGTGGTGGCGGCTTTCGGACGACCCTGGGCGCCAGAGCGGGCGCCATGACGACGGTTTCCAAGGCCCTTGCACCCGCGCGCGTTAAAGAGACCCTTCCACAGGTGGCGATTGGCTTCGGTGAGGATCTCTATTCTGTCCTGGAATCGGTTTTTGAAGACGCCATGGTGGCGCTGGGTACACCTGAAAACCTGCGAAGACACAAATCTCTACCCCATGCCCTCACCTACCTCGGATGGAACACTTGGAATGCATCCGGGAATGGCCGGGATATGAGCGAGCAATGGGTGCTCGACCAGGTGGACCGACTTCTGGCCGCCAAGGCCCCTATCCGCTCGCTCGTCCTCGATGACGGCTATTTCGAAGCAGACGACGGCAGGCTGCAGTCCCTTGTTCCCAACAGGAAAAAGTTTCCAAATGGACTGAAGCCCGTTGTTGATGCCCTGAAGGCCCGCGGCCTGAAGCACGTCGGGGTCTGGCACGCCTTTAACATCTACTGGAACGGTATGGATCCGGAATCCGAAATCGGACACCTCTATAAGGGGAAACTGTTTTCCTGGACCCAAAAACCCTCGCCCATTGATACAACAGGCAGGCTGGTAACCTATCATTCGCTCAAGCCTGAGGCAGCCGTACTGAATGGGTACTTCGATACATACTACACAAAACTGAAAGAGGCCGGAATTTCCATCGTCAAGGTGGACAATCAGCTGGTGGCCGAGCGCATGGCCAGGGACAACTATCCGGTATGGGATCTGGCCGTAGCCTACCACTCTGCCATTAACCGGGCCGTGGCTAAGCACTTTGATAACGCCATCATCAACTGCATGGATATGACCAATGATGCGTTCCTGAATTTCGGTCGCACGCCGGTTGCGCGCTCTGTTGAGGATTATTTCCCTTACAAGATCGGTGAAACCTACAATCTGCAGGAAGGCAATGCCGCGGCCCATGTGCTTCAGGCCATATACAACGCCCTCTATTTTGGTCAGGTGTCGTTTCCTGATTTCGACATGTTCGAGACCAGCAATCCGAATGCAAGACTTCACGCGGTTACCAGAGCCGCAAACTGCGCGCCCATCTACGTGACGGATAAGGCTGGGCAACATGATGTCGAACTGCTGCATTCCCTGGTGGATCACGAAGGTATAACCTTGAGGGCGGATACACCGCTCTTACCTACCCGCGACTGTCTCTTTCAGGTTCAGGCGGCCAGGCTGTTCAAAGCCTGGTCCCTCTGTGGCGAGGGTGGCCTCCTCACGCTAATGAACCTGGCGGATGCGCCCAGGGTCAGCGGCAAGGCTTATCTGACGGATATCGCACGGCTCCCACCCGGCCGTTACGCCGTCTGGGCGCAGTTTGAAGAGACCTTGTGCATGGCTGACGATGAAGCCAGCTTTGAGGTTACTCTGCCACGCTTTGGACATGAGATTTTGCGCGCCGCCCCCATCAGGCATGGCCGGGCCGTATTGGGGCTCAAGGAAAAACTAAATGGCCTGGCCTCGGTCCGCGATACCGTCTCAAGCCCCGAACACCTGGATCTGATAGCCCGCGATCATGGTGTTTTGCTAATCTATTGTGAACAGGCCCCCTCCCTGGTGCTCGTCGATGAAAAGCCTGTGAAGGCGGACTTTGCAAACCGACTGCTGCGCATCGAACTCAAGGACGGATCGCGCGCCTATAAGGTCTCAGTCAGATGACGCCCCCTGTTACATTAGCCGGCTTGTGCACGCTTTTCGCCGCCCTTCTTTGGACCGCTCCCGCGCAGGCTGAAAATCCGATTGTGCCCGGATGGTATGCCGATCCGGAGCTACGTTTGTACGAGAACAGGTTCTGGATCTATCCGACCTACTCGGATGACTATGGCGAACCCTATCGTTCAGATACTTTTAGCCAGTGGCAGACGGAACAAAGGGCCAGAACAGATCGGGTATGGCCGCCCTTTTTGAAGCATACCTTTTTCCACGCTTTTTCGTCTGAAGACATGGTTCATTGGAAAATGCACCCGTTTGTGCTGGATGTAAAAGATGTCGCGTGGGCCGCCTATTCGCTTTGGGCACCGTCCGCCATTGAGCATAATGGAAAGTACTATCTGTTTTTTGGCGCTAACGACATCAAAGACAATGAGCAGGTCGGCGGTATCGGTGTCGCATTGAGTGATCAGCCTCAGGGCCCGTTTCGTGATGCAATCGGCAAGCCTTTGATCGACCGTTTTCACAACGGGGCTCAGCCGATCGACCAGATGGTTTTCAAAGATGACGATGGTAAGGTCTATCTCATTTATGGTGGCTGGAAACATTGTAATATTGTTCGGCTGAGCGATGATCTTCTTAGCGTTCAACCACATGACGACGGCAGCGTTTTCAAAGAAATCACACCAAGCCCAGACTACGTTGAAGGTCCGTTCATGATCAAGCGCAAGGGCATATACTACCTTATGTGGTCAGAGGGCGATTGGACCGGCCCTGACTATAGGGTTGGCTACGCGACAGCAAACAACCCGACCGGTCCTTTCGAACCGGGTGGCGTAATCCTGGCTCAAGACGATCAAATTGCGCGGGGCGCGGGTCACCATTCCGTCTTAAACATACCAGGCACCGACGACTGGTACATTGCCTATCACCGCCGACCCTTGGGCGAAACCAACGGCAATCACCGTGAATTGGCAATTGAACGAATGAAATTCGATGATGACGGCTCAATCCAACCTGTAAAAATGACAAAATCTGGAACAGGCACAGTCCACTTGAATCATTAGGTGCCAAACCGAATCTGTTCTTTTGACTGCCTTTGCCTGTTTATGGAGGTAAACAAAAATGAAATTCAACCGCAGAACATTCGTAGCGAGCAGTTTGGCAACCGCCGCCGTGTCCGGGACTACTCAGGCCGCCGGCTCAAGAACACCCACCTTCATATCGACCAGGCGCGAAGCTGTATGGCAAGACCTGAGCGCCTCGGTGAACGTGCTGACGCAAGGCAGTCCGGATGTACGTGTGGCAACCGACCAGCCGGCTCAGATCATTGATGGGTTTGGCGCTTGCTTCAATGAGCTCGGTTTCGATGCATTAATGTCCCTCCCGCCAAAGACTCAGGTTTCCGTTCTTGGCGACTTGTTTTCACCGCCCTCGTCTACCGAACACGGACTTGGGTTCACTCGGTGCCGCATGCCCATCGGCGCCAATGACTTCGCGCGGGATTGGTATTCTTGCAATGAGGTGTCCGGTGATTTCGCTATGCGACACTTTTCGATCCAGCGCGATGAATCATCGCTCATTCCCTTCATTAAAGCCGCCCAGCGACTTCAACCTGATCTGACGCTTTGGGCGTCGCCCTGGTCTCCACCATCCTGGATGAAAACCAACGGGCATTACGCTCAGAATACTTCGTCGCCAGGACAACCCCCGAACGGCTTAACCGCTGCTCAAATTGTGCCCGAAGGGTCGGACGGCTTTATCCAGGACGACACTTATTTTCGGGCCTACGCCCTGTATTTTAAGCGCTTCCTTGAAGCCTATAGCTCACACGGCATCAAAATTGACATGGTCATGCCGCAGAACGAGTTTAACTCGAACCAATCATTCCCTTCGTGCGTCTGGACACCAAAGGGGCTGGCGCGCTTCATCTCCCACTTGCACGAAGCCATGTCGCCTTTAGGCGTTGACATCTTTCTTGGCACGATGGAGCGTCCAGATACTCAACTTTTTGAACAAGTGTATGCGGATCCCAATGCGAGACGAGCAATAAAGGGTGTAGGCCTGCAATGGGCCGGGCGCGGGGCGGCACCGTTCCTGAAACGGGACCACCCCGACCTCAAAATCTATCAAACTGAACAAGAATGTGGAGATGGACGCAATGATTGGCGATATGCCCGCTACACTTGGGACCTCATGCGCGACTACATGAGAGCAGGCGTGAGCGTTTATCAGTACTGGAACATGGCTCTTCTCAAAGACCGCCCTTCGACCTGGGGCTGGAAGCAAAACAGCCTGGTTGTTGTAGATCCAGATGCTCGGACCGTCTCATACACACCAGATTATTACACTTTGAAGCATGTATCTCATTTCGTAAGGCCCGGCGCGCGGCGAGTTAATGCTCAAAGCTGGACAGGTCATGACAATGCGCTCGCATTCGTAAACCCGGACGGGCAACAGGTCCTTGTTTTGCGCAATGACGACACCGAAGCCTTGCCTCTAAAAGTCGGCATTTCTGGGAATATCGCCGAAGTCATCGTGCCCGCCAATTCACTCAATACAATTGCGTTGTAGTGAGGAAAAACTAAATTTTGCATCAAACTGGAAGGTGAAGCGAGTGTGTTCAAGCGGTCGAGACTCTAAATCCAAGCTGCAAAAACATGAAAGGGTTACCTATGGCTGACTTTAATCGCCGACATATTCTGTGTTTTACCGGTGCATCCGTGCTCGCGGGCTGCGATACCTCGTCGATTACACGAAGTTCCAAAGACGCCGTCGGCCTAAGTTCACCGAGCCGATTCGTGTCCGTCGATGGGCAGAGATTTTCGCTTAACGGATCAAGCTATCGCTTTGTCGGCGCTAACATCTGGTACGGTGCCTATCTCGGCTCGCCAGGGGCCACGGGCGACAGGGCGCGTTTGTTGCGTGAGCTCGACGATATGCGCGCGGTCGGCATAACAAACCTCAGAGTACTGGCCTCGTCAGAATCTGGTCCCTTGATTAGCTCGGTTTCGCCAACCTTCAGCGAAAAAGGGAAACTGGCCAGCAATAGTGACCTTCTCTCGGGACTGGATTTTCTACTCTCCGAGATGGCCAAAAGAGACATGAAAGCGGTCCTCTACCTCACTAATTTTTGGGAATGGTCCGGGGGTATGCAACACTACCTACACTGGGCAGATGGTCGGCCGGTTGTAGATCCGGCTGCGCCCGACCACATCTGGCCGGCGGTCGCCAACCGGGTCGGGGAGTTTTACCGAACCCCGGCGGCCACTGAACTCTACTATAGCTACGTGAGAAGCCTTGTTTCGAGGGTTAACTCAATAACCGGGATTGCCTACAAGGATGATCCCACGCTTATGTCTTGGCAACTGTCCAACGAACCTCGTGCCGGCGGCAGTCGAAACGATGTCTTGGCAAACCTGCAACCCTACTATGAGTGGATTGAGACCACCGTACAACTCATCCGCTCGATTGATAAAAACCACCTGGTATCATTAGGCCATGAAGGCCTGAAAGGCTGTGGTGAGGACCGCCAGTGTGTGCTGGATGCCCACCGTTATGTTGACTACATGACCGCACATATCTGGCCCCAGAACTGGGGATGGGTAAACGGAAAAGACCTAAAGGGCACTTACCAAAAAGGTGAGGCAGCCGTAAGTGACTATATAGATCAACATGTCGCCATGGCTAAGCTTGCAAATCAGCCGTTGGTTTTTGAAGAGTTTGGTTATCCGCGAGATGACGAGGCATACGACCCAGGCACGCCCACGATATGGCGAGATCGCTTCTACGCGTTGATCTTTAAGGCCGTAGAAGACTCGCAGCGGCTGGGCGGTCCAGTACAGGGGTCTAATCTCTGGGCTTGGGGCGGCACCGGGAGAGCAATTCATTCGGACTATAAGATGAAAAAAAATGACGTCAACTTTGTCGGCGATCCCCCCCATGAGCCACAGGGTTGGTACAGCGTCTTTAGCTCCGATACTTCCACAAAAGCGCTCGTTAAAGCGCATGCTTCAGTATTGTCAAAACGATAGGATCCCGGACATGACCTTTAACCGACGTATGGCGCTGGGTGGGATGGGCCTCATGGCGAGTCTCCTGGCGCGGCCTGCAGTGGCTGAACAAACGCCTAAATCCGAGCAGGCTAAGTCACCTTCTAGCCCTGGCCGCCCCCCGAGGGCGACGGAACCAAACCCCGGACAATTTGCCGACAACTGGCGTCGCGGGCCAGAAGGCAACCGGCTGGCTGATACGGGTAAAGGGACCTTCCTCAATCCGATTTTAGCCGGCGATCGACCTGATCCCACGCTTCTCAGAGACGGCGACACCTACTATGCGACCTTTTCATCCTTTGACGCGCACCCCGGTCTCGTTATCTGGGCGTCTTCGGATCTGGTGAACTGGTCGCCGGTCACCAGCGTTCTGCGTGAATATATTGGCAGTGTTTGGGCTTCAGATCTCTGTAAACATGACGGAAAGTACTTTATCTACTTCCCCGCCGGCGGAAAGATTTTCGTTACCCATGCTGAAAAGATTACGGGCCCCTGGTCTGATCCCATTGATTTACAAATCCCCCGAATAGATCCTTGTCATGTGGTCGGGGAAGACTCCAGGCGGTATCTTTTTACGAATGAGGGGGATCGTGTAAAACTCTCCGACGATGGTTTGTCAACCGATGGTCCGATAGAGCACGTTTATGACGCTTGGACCTATCCGGACACTTGGGATGTGGAAGGGTTCTTCCCGGAAGGCCCCAAACTCGTGCGGCACGGTGAATTTTTCTACATGATTGTGGCCGTCGGCGGAACCGCTGGACCGCCGACGGGACATATGGTTGCCGTTTCGAGATCCCGTTCGGTTCACGGTCCGTGGGAGCATGCCCCTAATAACCCCGTCGTTAAAACCCAATCGGCTGCCGAGAAATGGTGGAACAGAGGCCACGCGACTCTGTTTGAAGGGCCCGAGGGGCAATGGTACCTTGTCTATCATGGTTATGAAAACGGTTATCGGACCCTCGGACGCCAGATGTTGCTGGAGCCCGTCCGATGGCGTGATGACGGTTGGTTTGAATCCGCGCATCCGGACCTCTCCACACCCATTCCTTTTGCCACCAAAGCGAATTCGGCGCCACTTACCCAGTTAAGCGATGACTTTTCAGCGGCCCGATGGGGCACGCAATGGAGTCTTCAAGGTGGGGACCGAAACGAGTTTAAGGAACGGGTTCGATTAGGTAACGGCGGGGTGGTGCTTAAGTCGAAAGGGGAAACGCCAAATCAAACCGCACCCTTGACCCTGATTACGGGAGATCTTGCCTACGGATGCGAAATCGAGATTGAGCGCGACGCCGGGGCAGAGGCAGCTTTGCTTCTATGGTATAACAAATCGCTCTTCTGCGGTATGGGCATTGGCGAAGGGTTTCATTCAATGTACCGGGGTGGAACCCAATGGAAAATCGAGACGTACCTAAAATGGGTGCCGCCGCAGCCAAAACTCGGCCGTCGTTTTTTTATGAGACTTGAAAACGACCACCATACTGTACGCATACACTACAGTCCGGACGGTCAAACCTGGACGAAATTTTTTATGGGGTTTGATGTCTCCGGGTATCATTTAAATGTGGCGGGCGACTTTCTGAGTTTAAGGCCGGCGTTGGTCGCCTTGGGTAGTGGCGAGGTGGTCTTCAGAAACTTCAAGTATTACGGTCTTTAACAAGAACGTTCTCCCGTGCTGACAAAAGCAGGCGTCTCGCTATCCGCGTGACGCCTGCTTTTGTCGCGCGATGTTTTCCGGGAAGAAGAACATGGCTAAGCCCAAAAAGAAACAATTGCCCAAGACCTTCGAAGACCTGCTGAAGGCCAGCGATATCGAAGCCCTCAAGGCCGTGTTCGACACACATGAGCTCGACGCTCGCGGCGGCTATACCAAACACACAGCCCAGGCCTATGGCGACTGTCCAGACGAGTTGACCCGCTGGCTGGTCGCAAAGGGGGCCGACCTGATGGCGACCGACACCTACGGCGATACGCCGCTGCATGCCCGCGCCGGAAGCTGGCAAGGCCATGTCGAAATCCTTCTGGAACTGGGTGCCGATGTCCACCATGCCACCGGCTTACACGGCACCCCGCTTCATGTCGCAGCCACCAGATACAGACCCGAAAGCGCCCGAACCTTGCTGAAATACGGTGCGCGCGTTGACGCCCTGGACCGTGAGAACGTGACACCGCTGGAGCGGGCGCTACGGTGGTGCCAGAACACTCAGATTGAAGCCATGGCGGAACTGGCCGGTATCCTGTTGGTTCACGGTGCCCGGGTTACGCCCGAGATCAAGACCTGCGTCACACGTATCGGCGGAAACTTCGAATTCCACCGTAGCAGTTTTAATCCGGAGCTCCTTGAGACGACCAGTAACGCCCTCGAAACGCTATATCGGCTACACGACGTTCCATCAGTGCCGCGCCGCCGGCTGCACGACGGCACATCTCCCATTATCGCGAAGGCCGCACGCTGGCAGGACCGGCATGAGGAACTTTGGGAAATGCTGATCCCTTCCAAAGGTCCAGCCGCTACGGTCCAGGGTGAAGTCCTGCGCATCGGTAGCCGCATCGTCGACGAACTGGACCGCAACGGCGGCGTCAATTGGGATGCGAACTACCGTAAGATGGCCCAGAGCTACGCGCGGCACGTTGCGTCCGGCGCTTCCCTTCCCGAAACTATGCTCAGCGAAGTGCGTGATATCGTGGCCCGTCTGAACGGCCAACAGGAGGGGCCTCAGCGGCTGTGCGAACTAGCCGTCGAATGGATTTCTCGCAATCCGGTCCCGGTCAAACTCCCCAGGCCGGACTACAATCGCTGACCTACCACACGATATGACTGAGCACATCCACCTGGGCCGCATTTAGCACTGTCACGACATTCCCGCTGCCGAAGTCGATGACCACATTCAGCCCCACCTGAGTCACCAAACCTTCGTTGGCCACACCATTGGTATAGGCGTTGACGTCGATCATATCCCCTTCAACCGCGCTGAAGTCGGTCACCGTATCCGCCCGGCTTGCCACCCCGAACAGAAAAGAGTCTGCGCCCAGCCCGCCGGTCAGGGTGTCATTCCCGCCCAGACCGTTCAACACATTGGCGCCGCCATTGCCGACCAGGACATTGCTCACCCCATTGCCCGACGCGTCGATGTCCGCCGAACCCGTCAGCCACAGCTCCTCGGCATGGCGCCCGGTCAGGGTGTAGGTCGCCGACGCATACACCACGTCATAGCCCTCTCCACTCGCCTCGACCACCTTGTCGCCAGAGCTCTGAACATAATAGGTGTCATCCCCCAGCCCACCGGTCAACGTGTCGTTACCCACCAGCCCGTCCAGCACATTATTTCCGGAATTGCCGGTCAGCCTGTTGCCGACGCCATTGCCGGTCGCATTCAGGTCCGCCGTCCCCGTCAGGATCAGGTTCTCGACCACCGTCCCGACCAGCACATAGCTGACCGACGCATAGGCCAGGTCCGTCCCCTCACCGGCCAGTTCGAAGATCCTGTCACCGGTTTCATCGATGTAGTAGGTGTCGTTGCCCAGTCCGCCGGTCATGTAGTCGCCGCCGGTGGCTCCATCCAGCACATTATTGCCGCTGTTGCCGATCAACTGGTTGTGCGAGCTATTGCCGGTGGCATTGATATCGCCCGTTCCGGTCAGGGTCATCCGTTCGACATGGTCGCTGAGCGTGTAGCTCACACCTGCCCGGACCAGGTCATCGCCCTGACCAACTACCTCGATGACAATGTCGGACGCGGAATTGACGATATAGGTATCCCAACCGGCGGCGCCCATCATGGTGTCGCTGCCGTCACCGCCGTCAAGAAGATTGGAACTGTTATTGCCAGTCAGGCTGTTGGCCGAGGCGCTGCCGGTCCCGTTGATGTTGGCGATGCCGATCAGAACCAGGTGTTCGAGATGAGTGCCCGCCAGCGAAAAGGTGATGGAAGCCTGGACGACATCCGTACCCTGGCCGCTCTGTTCGTCGATCACATCACCGACAGCATTGACGACATAGGTATCATTGCCTGTCCCGCCGGTCAGGCTGTCGTCACCGAAGCCACCATTCAGCACGTCGTGGCCTGTCCCGCCCCACACCATGTCGTCGCCTTCGCCGCCATTTAACGTGTCGCTGCCGGTCTCGCCATAGATCTGGTCGTTGCCGCCTTCGCCTGCGATGGAATCCTGCCCGCCGCCCCCGTCGAGCAGGTCATCGCCCTCGCGGCCTTCGATCGTATCGCCGCTGCCCCCACCGACATAGCTATCGTTGCCGGGGCCACCGGTCCAGATGGCTGCGATTACGCTTGTACTGGAGCCACGACTTGCCATGTGTTTCTCCCGGGATTTTGCGGGAAGATAGTCAGATACTGCGACATCGCGCAAGGAGATAGGGATGACGGCAAGCCCAATGTAACGATATCGAGTTTCAGGGGCAGCGTATGGGGAGCACTTCAGCTAACGACAAGTCCCATCAATTAATGTGACTCAAGCTTTGTCCCCTCGCGCCGACAACTATTCCTTCTCAGAGAGCTTGGCGACCCCCATGCCGAGCGTCACAATAACGGCCCCAGCCAATTCTCCGACAGATGTTCGTTCAGATTTCGCGACGGCATCATCTTTCAGGGTCTGGTTCGCAAACTGAAGCATTTCTTCACTTTCTGCGAACTTTGAATGACGCGCTCCGCCGCCGCCGGAGACCTTTGAGAGGTCAATAACACGGATGCCCGGAGTTGCCTGGATCCTTGATTTGTAGGGCTCCTGAGAGGGATCTAGGGCCCCAAGCCGCTGCTCACCGCGGGCAAGCATTTTTGACAGCCTCAGAGCGCGATCATCTGCCGATACGATAAACGTAAAATACGGTCTTTCCTGTCCAAGGCTGGTAAATTGCTGCTCGAAAACATCCAGATCCAGATCCGGTGCGGCGAGAATCACGTCCGATACCTTTGCCGAGACGCGACCATGTCGGATACTCATCTGGCGCAGCGTCTCCATTGTCACATAACTGCCCATGGAGTGGGCCAAAATGGTTATTTGAGAAACCTTGTCACTCTCGATCGCCTCAGTAAGAACCATTTCCAATGCATCACGGGAGTAGGTCGCGCTTTCCCGGTCATAAAGATATCCCATTAGCTCTCCGCCGGATGGCCAGGAGAACAGCACTGGAGCCGCGACAACGGGCAGGTCTTCGGAAATTTGGGCCAGACGGAATACTGCATCAGCAAACTGGGTGTTGTAGCCGTGAACAAAGATCAACAAGCGTCCATCTGTCTCTTGACGACCAAACCACGCCCACGCTTCTTCTGGTGTAGCCGGCTTGACGCTTACGGCCGCGAATTCCTTTTGCGGATCCGACTTGCTGTCAGAGGGCCATTCCAACCTGCCGGGCTGGTGTGCAGGTGGAACTGAAACCTGAATAATTCTGCCAGATATTCCGGGGCTGCGCTCACCTGTGTAGATTTGGCCCGGCAAATCAGAAGGCTGCCGTGTCGAAATCGCCAGAATATCGACCGTCTTTGCACCTTCGGGGGCCGTTCCAATAGGCATTAACAATGATGGCGTGCGTGCAGCACAGCCCCCTAGGAGAAGTGCGCCCGTAATCACGATTGCCGGTAGTGCGCGTTGTAACCGTGATGGCATAGCGATCATGATGGCAGCCCTTCAGCGTTTTGGGAGGTCTGAATAGCGTCTTTCGTCTGACACTGGATTTCAATATCCGTTATTCGGGCCTCAAGCTCAGATTGCGTTCGACCCGACAAGATTTGCGCATTGTCTTTGTAAGCCCCCTTAGCCGCCCCTACGACAGCTCCGATAGGCGTTGCCGTTTGCAGGACCGACTTTGCCCGTTCGCCGCGAGACGGCATGGCAGCTTTGAGCGCGGTGATCTGTTCATCGGCTTTGGCACAGTCTATGTTTTGGGCCAGCAGCAATGCCCGCTCGTCATGGCTGGCCGTCGCACAGCCTGCTAGTGAAGCGATAAGCAGTAACGGAAGCAATTTCATTTGAATTACAGCCTTTTTCTAATCGAGGTAATCTAAAATTTGGTACTAGAGCCAGCTGAATTCGTATTCGAGCGGCTCATACGCCAGTGGTTTAGCGCGAAGACACTTGTTGCAGTGGCTTCGACCAGAACCATATCAACAGGGAGATCGGCGTTATGTGCGAGATAGGCCGTAACGCGACCGACCATGGCAAATACCAGCAAGAGGATCGCCGCCAAAACCCAGGGCCTCGCCCCAGATATCAACCCGATCAGCGCGGTTGCGCCCAAGGTTAAAAAGAATGAGGCAAGGTCGGCAATTTGCGTGCTGAGCCCGGTTCCCATCATCAAGTCCATGCGAAAACTTTGCGCAGCAAGTTGTGGCGCGATTAACCATGCCAGGCCCACCAACACAAAGCCTGAGGCAAAGATAGCGCCAGTGAGTTTTATGATCCTGTCCATCTTGATCCCTCGCTAGAGCGAGATGGCTTTAGGTAGAATCACCATCTCGCTCTAAGTTTTTGTTTTGTCGCGCAATTTATCCGAAAACGGGAGCGCCCGTGCGGGTGCGTCACACTTTATCGGATTGCGCTCTAGCCAGGCGACACGGGCGCGCTATTCGATAGGCTCGCACCAGATAGACGCTCTAACTCTTTGCTTTTAAAGGCTTCTGGTAGCGTTGCCCTAGACGCCTGCGCAAAGCGTCACACTTCATGGAGCGAGTTCTAGAACTTCGCCTGCAAACCCAGGAATGGGCCCGACACTTCAGATTTTACATCTGCGTTGCCAAAGACTCTTTCAATTGACATGTGACGGTAGCCACCAATCATTGACCATCGGTCATCAAAACGATAGCCGAGGCTTCCGGCGACCTGCCATGTCAAATCGGACGAGTCTCCGAGCCCGAAACCTCCGACATCGGCATAGGCAACGCCGTACCAGTTGTCGTTGAAGGCTTTTGTTATCCTCGCCGCGACGAGAACATCGGCCCATCCCCCTTCGTTATTGAAAGTGGCATCTGGCGTGCTGCCTTGTCCCGCGAGGTGCGTATCAATCGACAGATCGAGGTAACGCAATCCACCCCCGACATCGAGCCGCAAATCTTCAGTGTCAACCACAGCATAGGTGGCATAGGCACTGGCCAGGGCCAGCTTTGAGTCTATCTCGGCTTCACTGTACGGCAATCCTACAGGTGGCTCCGTTTCAACACCGATATCGAAATATTGTACGTCACCAATAAGCGACAGGCGATCCTTGCGGGCTTCGAATGCGCCAAGAAAAGCGATATCCAGAGTCTCGAGTATCTCTTCAAACTCCGCCTCGCCTTCAACAACCCCGACGGGCGTCACAATCTCCGATGACACCCCCGGAAACCATCCGTACAACGTGGCTGTGTAATCCCATTGGCTTTGCGCGGCAGCTGCTCCCGGCATGATCAAGGCGATAGCGGCTAATGTCGGCACCCAATTTAGTGACATTTTCTATGCTCCCGGCCGCTTTACCTCACATCACGCAAGGCTCAACCCATTGCTGCGGCTTCGCAGTCAAATTAGTACCAGAGGACCAAACCCAACGGACAGCTCAACTCAGGCCAAAGATCATTCACTTCTGACCAACGCCAAGCTTATTCGTCTTGCTCAAGTTTTAACATGAAGTGCGCTTGGCTCTTTGTCGCTTTATTGTCATTTCGGACCTTCCAAGACTATACGAAATCCGACATGTGAGGTGCTGAAATTCGGTTCGACGCTATCACGTGCGGCCACTCGGTATCGGCGACAATAGTTATCACTACAAAGAAAGGAGCCACCTTTGATGGTGAAACGCGGCACGCCGCTGGCAAACGGGCTCTCGGTCCACTCCCAAACATTGCCGATCAGGTCATAGGCACCGGTCAGTGCAGGCTCAAAGCAGCCGACGGGCGCAATTCCGGCAAATCCGTCCTCGCCGGTGTCCTCCAACGGAAAGAGACCCGTCCATATGTTTGCGCGTGCCCTCCCATACCGGTCCACCAGCCCCGATTTCGGATCGCCAGGATCAAACAAACCGATACTGGCAGCATATTCCCACTCGACCTCGGTTGGAAGACGTCCACCAGCCCATTTGGCATATTCGCGTGCATCATTTAGACTGACGTGAACGACGGGGTGGAGTGAACGGCCGTCCAGTGTGGAGCCGGCGCCCTCGGGCGATTTCCAGTTCGTCTTGGAGTCTATCCGCCACCACGACATCAGGTTTTGCGGTTTAGAGGTCGTTTGAAAAAGGGCTGACCCACCATTGCGTTCGGCTTCTGTGACGTAACCAGTGGCTTTGACGAATTCTGCGAATTGGCTATTGGTTACTTCGTGCGCTTGAAGGCGAAAAGGTGAGACAAATATCCGACGCGGAGGCCCTTCTTCGGCATAGAGCGGCTCCGCCCCCATGATGAAGCCGCCGCCTGGAATGTTGATGAATTGACCCAAAGCACTTTGTCGAAGTTGACAGGATTTAGCATCCAAGCTTCTCTGCGCCCCTCCCCAAAGCATGATCCCAAACAATGTTGTAATGGTCCCGGCAATAAAAACCACAACCATAAGAGCGTAGGGCGTCCGGCTAAGAAGATTCAAAAATCCCATTTTCATACCAGGTGCCTCAATGGATTGTATACTTAAGTAAAGCCAATGCAGCACCAATGCTTCCCACAAAAGTTGCGCCAGCAAGGGGCATCCATGATCTTGGCCTGATGGCCCACCCCGCCCGTGCCCCAATAATAATGAGAATAGCAATACAGTACACTTGTGCGCTGAATACAGCATAGCTGTATTTGTACAGGCCAAGTCCGAAAACCAAAATCAGAAGTGTGGGAGGCGTTGCAACGATAAGAGAGGGGAGAGATTGTGCCCAGGCCATTTTCATTGCGCTGAAAGTTAGAATCCGATCGCCCGTGCGGATGGCATTCGCTAAAACTTCAGAAAAGGCGCGCGCCAGCGTCACCGCAAGCATTGTGCCAAACAGAACGACAGCCGGCCGTAGTGTAATCTGCGCCCTGTCGCCAATAGCCATCAGCAGGCTCAATACAATGATAGAGCCATAGATTATGCCGACAGCCGCAGAGTCTATGACTTGCCAATTCGGACGCATATTGAATCGTATGTACATGTCTGACCATCGAGCCTTGATGACCGCTACGTCATTTTTTTATCATTTCTAATCTTTTCGAGTATCCGGTGAGCTGTTTCATAGCCACTATTTTGATTTTGGCCTGTGATTAAATTTCCATCTACAGAGGTATGCGTCATGAATGGATCGAGCCAGCCATGCTTGCACTCAAATACTGCACCTGCTTTTCGCAGCTCCTCTTCCGGGTGCTTCGGTGTAATGGCGATGCCGAACGTATTAATCTGATTATTAGTCACGCCCGTAACTCGCCGCCCCTTGACCAGAAGTTCACCATCAGTGCCCTTTGCACTGCAAAGACCAAGGGCTCCATGGCACACCGAGCCGAGTATTTTGCCTTGAGCGTTGGCCCGAGTGACAAAATCGGCCAGGTCATCACTTTGCATCAGGTCATAGGCCGCCCCCCACCCCCCTGCCATAAAGATGACGTCATAGTCGTCGGGGTTCATTTCAGCTATATTTTTGGAATTGTTGAACTTTTGCATGGCATCGTTATCAGCCTTGAAGCGTCGATCATCGTCACAAATCAGAGGCCATACCCAAGATTCAGGCTGGATTGGGATTTGGCCGCCCCTGGGAGAGGCCATGTCTACATCCATACCCGCATTGATAAAGGCGTAGTAGGGAACGGTGAATTCTGATCCGAAAGCACCTGTGGGTCTGTTTGTCGGATCAAGGCGGTTGTGGTTTGTACAAATGATTAATGCCCGACTTCCCTTGAGGTCAAACGGAGGAATATCATAATGTCGATGTAGCCCAAGGGCCTGTAAAAGACGTGGTAATAAAAAATAAACCGAGGTCGCAGCCGCAGCCGCACCAAAAACTGTTATTAAAAGCATGTCTCTCCTCGTCATCATAGTCATCCATCTTCGCAAAAATCTAACTTAAGGAGTCTACATCTCTTCTTGAAAATAAATTTCTTTTATGAAATGCAATTATTAAACTGAATATAAAGAAAATTAGCCCGCCAATTGCAAATATAAAACCCATCATATATGGCCAATACTTAGAAACAGACTTTTTAATCAAATTTTTCTCTAGGAGTTTAAAGGCGCTTTCATCTTCACTAATCTCTAATACTCCAACACGCTGAGCATAGGTTTCATATTCAGCGAGCATGTCTTTGAACAGGTCTGGATTGTCATTTGACAGATCCGTTGTTTCGCCTGGATCCAAAGATATGTCATAAAGGCGCCATGTGCTGTCGCCATTCGGTGGCGTATTGCGGGTAATTTTCCACTTGCCGCGATACAGAGCTGCATTGCCGCTGACCTCAAACGCAAAGCTCTCATCGTCTTTGTATGTCGTATCAGAGTTTCCCGACAGCATAGGAAGCACGCTTTTGCCATAGAATTGGTCAGGCTCATAAGGCAAATCCGCCGCATCCAGGATGGTAGGAACCAAATCAGCCACATGCACGGGGGCATGTTTGACGCCCACATCGGCAATGCCCGGACCCGCGATGACAAAAGGAACCCTTAAAGCGCCTTCGCTACCGTAGAACTTATAAAGGTCAAAAGGCGCAGACAGGACTGAAGCCCATTCTGGACCAACGGCCGTGACGCTGCGGCGTTGTCCGAGGTTTTCGTAGGACGTATCAAACCTTTCGATCATTTTGACGGCATCTAGGGCGAGGTTTGCTGGTCCCTCCATAGATGTCTGTCCAGACTCAGCCCCGTTATCTGACAGAACCACAACAATGGTGTTTTCCAATTGTCCGTTTTTTTTCAAGTAGTCCAGGAGCCGCCCTATGTGATAATCAGCGGCCTCCATCATGCCAGCGTTCACTTGCATCGAGCGCGCCGCATAGGCTTTCTCGTTGGGCGAAAGGTCATCCCAGGGGCGATGCGTCTCGGGCACAGGCGCGAGTTTGGTTTCAGGCGGGACTAATCCAAGGGCAATCGCGCGCGTTAACTGCTCCTGGCGCATGACGTCCCACCCCCTGTCGAACACGCCCTCGTAGCGGTCAACATATTCGGTCGGGACCTGGATCGGCATATGGGCCGCCTGCAGAGAGAGATAGGCGAAAAAGGGCCTATCAGGGTCCCCAGCGCCCACATACTCAATCATTTTGTCAACAAGCGTGCGCGAGGAGTAGAAGTCCTCCGGCAAGTTGACGGGCTTGCCGTCCTCAAACCATTCGACCGAATGGGAACCCGGAAGATAAGGCTTGGCATCGTAATTGCCCCCTCCCGTTGCATCCATGACGTATGAACGTTGGAAGCCAAACTTGTGCGGCAGGTTCGCGCCGACCTCTCCGATACCCCACTTACCCGTCACATAGGTTTGGTAGCCCCCCCGAGACAACATGGTCGCGATGGTCTGCTGATTGGCATGCCAACGCATAGAGTATCCGGGTGCCCCACGCATACGCTCCGTCGTCGTTTCAACGAGCGTTCCCATACCAACTTCGTGATTGTCCTTTCCGGTCATCAGCATAGCCCGTGTCGGGCCGCAAAAAGGTGACGTGTAATAGCGAGACAATAGAGCGCCGCGCTGCGCGATCGAGTCAATCCGGGGCGTTCTGGCATCACTGCCGTAGGCGCCAATGCCGGAGAAACCCACATCATCAAACAGAACGACCAAGACGTTTGGTTTCTTGTCTTTTGCGAGCGCAGGCGTAGAAGCACACGCCATTGCCAAAAGAACAGGTAAGGCCACTTTTACGATATATTTCATGACATTGTCCTAGATTTCTGTGTGGAGCTTACGGATCGACGAGACCACAGTGACGCGTTACGTGATTGGCATTGCTGGGCGTCTCGCAACACCTGATCGCTCTAAACGCCATCGGAGAGTCTCAATGCGGTCCTGGCCGAAAAAGGGCTCTCCCTCGAAAACCATTGTCGGAACTCCCCAACCGCCCGCTGCATCCAGCGCGGTGTGGTTCGCGTCAATGATCCTAGTCACCTCGTCCGGATCGAGCATTGACTCCATTTCGACCAGATCGAGCCCTGCCAGGGCTACCGCATCCGCGAGTTTAGCCCCCTGGTCCCAACCGGCTTCACCGCCCCAGATCAGATGCGAAACTTGGAACGCGAACTCGAGACCTTTTCCGCGACGCTCCGCCTCGATGCCCAGTCCCGTCAAACGATAAATATAGGGCTGCTTCTCTGAGATCTTTAAGGTCGACAGATCCTGCACAATCGGGTCCGGTGAGGGCATTGCTATCTTCATACCGAGAAATTCTGCCCGGCGAGCCGCGTCCATAACAATGTAGCGGACTTTGTGAGGGCCTTCTGTGAACAAGACTTCCTTGGCACGCAACGCGATCGGCAATACCGGTCGTAAAGTCACGTCAATATCGAAGTTTTCACGCAAGCGAATAAGATCGGGCGTAACAAGATAGGAATAGGGACTACGAAATGACCAGAAAACATCAACCTGACTGCGCATCTTCATTTCCTCAAAAATTTTACTGAGTAATGGAAATCGACGTTTCGGGGTTCACATCATCTCTTGGGTCAATCAGGTATCCAGCAGGAAAATGAACGGCCTGGGCGCGTTCAACGCTACTCATGCAGAGCAAATGATTATTATCGCCATCATTGAGATCAGCAAGGGCGAAGGGCACCTTGTCAATCAACTGACCTTCTTGATTGAGTATTGAAACCTTATAACGGCTCCGCACGCTCTCATCGGCGTCCTTGCCGTCAATTTTTCTGATACCGCCGCCCCAGGTCACGCGAACCACCTGCTTCGTTCCGACCGGGCATCGGCTGCCCCCACCCCAGGGAAGGCGCGTCGCCTTCGTGCCTAACGCCCACTGCGCCTCAGGCACAATTTCAGCAAAAACAAGTGTCGGGCCGGCATTCAGCGGCGTGACTTCGACTTTGGTGCCTTTGAAGTTTATAGTGCCGTCCAGGGATAATACATTTCCGATGATCTCAACTGAGACGGGTTCATCATCCGCGCTGCCCAAGTCTCCAGCCAACAGGGCCGTACGCAGTTCGCCAGGGTCATCCGCTGGCGCCAGGGTCAGACAAGTGACAGGCTTGATGCGGCCGGAACGAGTCGTTACCCGTACATCACCTGGCTCAAGGGTCGTATGGTCAACTTCATGAGAGAAGATGATGGGCATACCGTCAGCCCCGCCTGCACCAACGCAAGCTACCCGGTCCGTATTTCGCTTCGGTAAGCCATTATCCAGTCCAAAAAAGGCCGAGATGAGCGTTGCGCCTCGCCCCTCGGCATGACGCGTGGCCATTATGTCTGTTCGGGTTGTGTCGCCTTGTGCATAGGCGTCCAACGTCCGCTTATACTGTGCAACCCCTTGAGCAAGACTCAGTTTGTCACACCCCGTTTGCGTTAAAGACAACGCCAGCGCCGAGCATAGCAACAGCACGCTGCGATTATTTTTCATAGATGCGCTCCCCGACCTTAGCCCTAACCTCAACGTAACCCGTCGACACATGCGCGCTTGCGCAATGCAGCGGTTAGTCTAAATCAGTGCGGGCAAGTTAGGCATCAGCCCGACAATTCAAAAGCTCTTATCCGGCCAAAGACTATTCACTCGTGACCGTGTTGCGCCGCGCGAGCCATACGATCTCGAAAGGACTTGGGCGACTCGCCGGTCCACCGCTTGAAGCTACGGGCGAAATTCGATGGCGTATCGAATCCAAGATCGTAAGCGATGGCGTTGATCGGCATCGTGCTGTTGGCTAGCCGGTCTCGGGCGCGTCCCTCGAGGCGCTGCTCTATCAATTGTCTGTAGGTCGTCCCATAACGCTCCAACTGTCGACGCAAGCCCCGTTCAGAATACCCAAGCGCTGTGGCGGCATCCGAAAGGGGCAAGCCAAGGTTTCTCTCGTTTTCCAAAAAAGAAAAAATCTGACTGATAGGCGAAGTGACATACCCTGCGTCTGCCGAAAAGCGCTCACAAAGGGCCACAAGGCGCTGGTGATTGATCGGATCTGCACCAGGTAGCTGGTGATAAAGAAGCGGCGAAGGAAACTTTATCCGATTAACGGAGGCCCCAAAGCGAACCGGAATGCGCGAGACTTCAGTCGCAATATCAGCCCAGCCGGGAGGTTCGGCAATCGCCGCCTCGCAATGCGTCACAACGACTGGCAACCGTACCATGTCTTTGAGAAGATTATTGATAACGATCAGGGCGCTACTTGTAACAAAATAAGCCACGTCCTCCAGTGGGAGCTTGGGGCTCAGGCAAATCTCAGCATCACGACCCTCGGGGGAATCACTCCAACTGTTAAACATGAAATCAAATGCGGGGAACGTCAGATGAAGAAAGCGTCCTAAGGTTTCGAGTCCATCGATAAGAGTTTCAGCATTCATTGCGGCATAGGCCGGCGGCCCAATATAATTCGGCTCAAAGCGTAGCGCCAACCGCGATCCCAAATGCAAATCGCCCGTTTCTTTGATCGCATTTAGTATAAATAAGCGAAGTGTAAAAAACTCTACCCGAGAATTAGGATCGTTGAAGCGCTCCTCTGTTAGACCTGTGCCGTTTAACAAAGCTTTTGCTGAATAGCCTGACTTAAGCAGCTCGCGAAAAACGAAACCGGGGTAGTTCATCGGGCAAGCCTGGTCATATTTAGTGAGCAACGTCGTCTTCATCACGCAGCCTCAAGGGTCTTACAGTTTGGACAAGCGGCATAGCTTTGTTCGGAACTTGATAAAGAGTCCAGACTGGAAGAGCCAAAAAACCAACACCCACTGGCCGATTTCAGGCTCAATCGTGTCGCATCCGTTTGTGCTCATAGCAGAAAGGGGTCGAAGACGTTAAAGGTACAGTCGTGGCGTCGGAACTGTCGTCGGAGAGTTCGGGAATTGGGAACAGGAGAGCAGTTCCGCAGCCCGATGAAAGCACGTGCTGCAAAAGAGGTTTAGATTTTTCCGGCTAAATCCTGCAATACTGACCCCATTGCCGACACAAAAACCCTTCTTGAAAATCCGAGTTTCACGTCGCGGACGTTTCCAGACGCCGAGGATATGGCCCTCTGGCAAAGTCTTTCCCCGGCGCAGCAATTCGAAGTGATTGCGCGCGACGAGGAAGCAGGGTTTCAAAGCGGAATTGCCCCCCAAGAGACTATGGCCGAACGTTTGGCCCGTGTCCGCCGTCTGTAATTCATACGTTGGGAAATAAGCCGCCAGGCATCAGACGATATTGACGACATAATTCGCTACACCGACACCAACTTGGCTGCAGACCAAACGCGTGATTATGTCGGAGGGCTGTTTCGCAGCTTTGACCTTCTGGCCGATAATCCGGAAATGGGACGTGTCTGGGCGCCGGAGCGACGGTGTTACATTTATCGCTCTCATTATGTGTTCTATCGCATCATGACGAATTATGTTGTCGTCTCGGATATTCGAAATACCCGTCAGGCCTTGCCCGAGGCATGGCAAACTCTCCGTTGAGCCGGATGGCCAAGCCAACCCACCGGCCCCAACCGCCCTCCTTTTGCGTCTTCGCGTGAAACCGCTTGTGCCTTATCGTCCATCGCTAAAGGGGCTTCCGAACCTCCGCGATATTTCACGCGAAGACGCGAAAAAGAAACGACCAAACCCGCTTCGGTAGCGGGACCAGAACCAAACGTTGATGCGCTTCGCGCGGTGGCCGATAAAGCACCGACGGCGCCAAATGCTCCGTCCATCTGTGTTCATCTGGCTTATCTGTGGACAACCCTTCTTAACTCCAACCTGCACCACCCGCGACCGCCGGAAATAACCCAGAACACAATCCCGCCGCACCTCGCGTTCACGGTTGATCAATCTGCATCGCCTATCGAATCAAGCCATATTTCCATATGGATTTTTTGCGCCGCGGTGGCGTGTGTGTTCGGTATCTGACGACAGCCGAAAGCCCCGGCATCATTCGGGCACTGGCAGAATAAAGGTGGGCACGTGACAGGCGCAAGGGGTGGACTAGTCTTATGCGCCGTCAGCCTGGCCGCCCTGCTGGCCGGCGCGGTCACCGCCCAGGAAACACAAGCCCCGCCCACCGACGATATCGTCTCCGACGAAGCCTTCGACGAAGCCCTCCCAACCCTCGACAAAATACCGGACGCCACCCCCGAAACGCCAGCACCGCCCGTCGAAACCCCAACACCCGACGCCACGGTCACCGTCACCGAAACCGCCCCCAACCGGGCCGACGCCCTGCCCGCCGTCACCGTCGACGACCAGGAACTCGAAGCTCCCCTCCCGGCGCTGGAAGGCTATGACGTTCAGCCGTTTCAGGCCGCCGCCGAGCCCGACCGCGACCTGCCCGAAATCCGCTACACGCTTCAGGTCGACGGCCTGTGGGGCCGCATGAAGGACCGCTTCAAGGACCTGAGTGCCCTGGAAGACGGCGACGGCAAGGCCGCCAATACCGCCATGATCCGCGCCCGCGCCAATGAGGACGAAGCCCTCATCCTGCGCCTGCTCAAATCCGAAGGCTATTTCGACGGCTCGGTCATGACCACGCTTGCCCCCGTCACCGGCCAGCCCGACCAGACCCGCGTCGCCATAACTGTTACCCCCGGCAACCTCTACCGGCTCAACGCCATCGACATCGCCGCCCAGCCGACCGCGCCGCCCGACCTGATCCGCAATTCCCTGCCGCTGAAAAAGGACGACGGCATCGTCGCCGACACCGTCCTGGCGGCCGAGGCCAATGTCAGCCTGGAGATGCAGCGCAACGGCTACCCCTTCGCCAAGATCGGCGCCCGCGACATCGCGCTGGAAGACCTCACCCACACCGGCGACTACAAACTCAATGTCGACACCGGCGACCGCTCGCGCTTCGGCGGCTTCCGCAGCGATGGCGACATCGTCTTCCAGCCCGACCATGTCGAGGTCCTGACCCGCTTCGAACGCGGCGAGCTCTACGACAACCGCAAGGTCGACGACCTGCGCGAAGCCCTGGTCGCCACAGGCCTCTTCTCCAGCGTCGGCGTCGAGCCCGTCCTCAGCGGCGAAAAGGCCCCTGACGGTACATCTTACGTCGACCTGCTGGTCCATCAGCAGAAGGGCCCCAGCCGCACCCTGTCGGCCGAGGTCGGCTTCAGTACCGGCGAAGGCTTCCAGGCCTCGGCCAGTTGGACGGACCGCAACCGCTTCCCGCCCGAAGGCGCCGTCATCTACACCGGCGTGATCGGCACCCAGGAACAGAGCCTGTCGGCAACGTTCCGGCGCTCGAACGACAAGCGACGCGACCGCAGCACCCAGTTCGGCCTCAGCGCCGCCCACAATGTCTACGATGCCTACGACGCCAATACGGCCGCGCTGACCTGGTCCCGGTCGCGGGTCTCGACGCCGCTGTGGCAAAAGGTGTGGACCTGGTCGTATGGCGCCGAAATCCTGGCCACCCAGGAAATCTCGACCGACCTGAGCCGCCCCGCGACCAACAGCAACATTCGTGAGGTCTTCTACCTGGCCGACCTGCCGATCCGTATCGGCTACGACCGCTCCGACGACCTGCTCAACCCGACAACAGGCTTCCGCCTCGGCATTCAAACCACCCCGGAAGTCAATCTCGGCGATACCGGCGCGCCCAACGTCAAAACCCTCCTCGATGGCAGCTATTACCGGGCGATCAACGACAAGATGGTGATCGCCAGCCGCGTCCGCCTGGGGACCCAACTGGGCGCCCAGCTCGACCAGATCGCGCCGTCGCGGCGCATCTATGCCGGCGGCGGCGGCTCGGTGCGCGGCTTCGCCTTCCAGGGCCTGGGCCCCGTCGACGCCGACGGCGATCCGACCGGCGGCCTGAGCGTTTTTGAGGCCTCGGTTGAGCTGCGCTACCGCCTGGGCGACCTCGGCATCGTGCCCTTTATCGATATCGGCCAGGCCTATCCGGAAGACATGCCCACCTTCTCCGACCTCCGCGTCGGTATCGGTGTCGGCGCACGGCTCTATACCAATTTCGGCCCCATCCGCATCGACGTCGCCATCCCGCTCAGCCGCCGCGACAACGACCCCCAGGTGGCCCTCTATGTTGGCATCGGTCAGGCCTTCTGAGCATGGCGGAACCTGAACCCGAGAAGCCGAACCTCAGACAGCACCTCGACCGGGCGCGCGGCCACGCAACCCGCCTCAGCCGCTACGCCGCGACAGAACTCCACGGCCGCTGGAAGGCGCTGGACTGGCGCGAGGTCACCTGGTCGAAGGTGGCCCTCAACATCGCCATTATCCTGGCTATCGTTGCCGTCATCGTCGCCATTCTGCTGATGTCGCTAAACACGGCACCCGGCCGCCGGCTGTTGATCGAATACGCCACGGGCATCAAGCTCAATTCCGGCCTGCAGATCGAGATCGAGCGCATCGACGGCTCGCTGTATGGCGAAATGACCCTGCACAATGTCCGCGTCCGCGACCCCAAGGGCGTGTTCGTGCAAAGCCCCATCATCCACCTCAACTGGCGGCCCTTCGGCGCGCTCGACAAACACGTCGATATCCGCGACTTTTCCAGCCCGCGCATCGATGTCCTGCGCCAGCCGGCGCTAAACCCGTCCCAGGATCCGGAAAAGGACCAGGGGCCACTGCTGCCCGACATCAAGATCGATATCGGGCGGGTCAAGGTCGACGCCATCCACCTGGCGCCCGAAATCACCGGCGAGGCCCGGACCCTGAGCCTGAACGGCGAAGCCCACCTGTTGAAACGCCGGGCAAGGATCGTCGCCGACGCCCGCAGCACCCAAGGCGATCTGCTCAATGTTCTGATCGATGCCGTCCCCGACGACAACCGGCTCGACATCGACGCCCGCCTCAGCGCCCCCTCCGGCGGCCTGGTCGACGATGTGCTGAAACTGGACGGCCCGGTCACCGCTGCCATTGCCGGCAAGGGCGAATGGAAGCTGTGGCGCGGCAAGGCGACCGCTCGGTTGGGCGAACACCCGCTGATGAACCTGGACCTGACGGCCAAGGACGGCACCTTCTTCGTCAAGGGCCCGACCTATCCGGGTGTGTTACTGACCGGCGAATCCGCCGCGCTGTTTAAGCCCGCCGTCCAGGTCGATTTGACCGCCAAGGGTAAGGACCGCCGTTTCGACACCGACCTGAAACTAACCTCGGACGCCCTCAGCCTGACCGCCAGGGGCCTGGTCAACCTGGCCGGCAACCGCTTTGACAAGGTCGAAGCCCATCTGCGCCTGCTCGATCCGGACGCGCTCGGCTACGGCTTTGACGCCAGCGACCTCTATGCCGACCTGATCATCGACGGCACTTTCCGCCAACCGCGCTTCGACTACGACGTCAAGGCAAAGCGGTTCAACCTGGACACGCTGCGCCTGGTCGATTTCACCGCCAAGGGCACCTCGCGCGGCGGCGACGGCGTCGTCATTATCCCGGTCAATGCCCGCGCGACGGCCATTTCCGGCATCGACCCGCGGGTCGATCCCCTGCTCACCCACCTGAAACTGGACAGCGATGTCCGTATCGAGGACGGCCAGTTGACCAGCGACAATATACGCCTGGTCTCCGATCGCGCCAAGGCCAGCGGTAGCTTACGCGGCAATACCCGAGACGGCGTCTATTCTGCCGACGTCAAGGCCAGCGTCAACAACTACACCATCGCCGAAATAGGCACGATGAACGTCTCGACCTCGGCCAGGATGACCTATCGTGACAAGCCGGGCTTCTCCATGACCGGTTCGGCCGATATCGTCACCACCCAATGGTCCCAGGACGGCGTGCGCGACCTCATGGGTGGCAATGCCCGCCTGACCGGCAACTACGCCTGGTCGCCCGCCGGCATCTTCTCCTTCTCCAAGGTCAGCGGCAAGGCCCCGCTCTTTACCCTGGCCTCGGCCGACGGCAATTTCAACACCAAGGGCGCCATCACGCTCAAAGCGCTGGGCACCTCGCAAACCTATGGCCCGCTTGACCTCACCGCCACCGGCACCTTTGACCGACCCGTGGCCGTCCTGCGTGCCGCCAGCCCCGGCCTGGGTGTCGAGATGCGCGATGTCGTAGCCAACATCACCGGTGTCGATGGCGCCTACGCCATCGTCGGCGAAGGCAGCAGCGCCTACGGCCCCTTCTCCGCCGACACCGTCCTTCTGATCGGTCAAGGTCCGCTGGTCATCGACATCAAGACGGCATCCTTCGCCGGCATCAACACCTCGGGGCGACTGACCCAAACCGACGGCGGCCCCTTCGCCGGCAACCTGGCCCTGGCCGGATCGGGTCTGACCGGCACGGCGGTCTTGAGCAACGACGGCGGCGACCAGGCCGCCGTCGTCAACGCCACCGGCTCCGGCGTCATTATCCCTGGCGATATGCCAGAAAAGCATCGTGGCACAGTCGGCCGCGCCATCATTGCCGCCAACCTGGTACTGCGCGATCAGCTCGAACTCACCGGCGACGTCCAGATGGCCAATGCCACCTGGCAGGATTTCAGCCTCGCCACCGGCCGCGCCAAGATCAACCTGAAGGGCGAAGCGGGCACCGTCCAGGCGGTCGCGACCGGCTCGGCCGCCGTGCCGTTCAACATCGCCTTAAACGGCACCATCGCGCCCAACCTGTACACCATCGCCGCCAAGGGCACCGCCAACGGGCTGCCCTTTACCCTCGAAAAGCCGGCACGTATCACGAAAGCTGGAAATGCCAAATCTGGCGTGGAATGGGTGTTGCAGCCGACCAGGCTGGTCATGGAACAGGGCCGCATGGACCTGGCCGGCCGCTTCGGCGAACGCACCCAGATGCAGGCCCGGCTACACAATGTCGACCTCAGCGTCGTCAACCTGTTCAGCAACGACCTGGGGGTCACCGGCCGGGCGGAAGGCTCGGTCGAGTTCGCCCAGATTGGCGGCGGCTTCCCGACGGCGCGCCTGGCGCTGAAGATCGACGACTTCTCGCGCACGTCAGCCGCCATGGTTTCGGCGCCGGTCGACATGACGCTCGACGCCCAGCTCAACCCCAACCGCTCTTCGTCCTCCAACTATGTCCGCGCCGTGGTCCGTCAGGGCGGCACTGTTGTCGGCCGCATCAATGCCGACCTGACACCGTCAACCAATCCGCGCTGGGTCGAAGCCCTGATGGACTCAGGTCTCTCAGGCGGCGTACGCTACAACGGTCCGGCCGCCGTGCCCTTCTCGCTGAGCGGCCTGCCGCGCCAGAACCTGACCGGTGCCGTCGCCGTCGCCGCCGACATGTCGGGCCGCCTAAGCCAGCCGTTCCTCAATGGCGTCATCAAGGGCACAGGCCTGACCTACGACAACGAAACCTTCGGCACGCGCATCACCGCCCTGGCCATCGACGGCCGCTTCACCAATGACCGCCTCGAACTGACCAAACTGGAGGGCCGCGCTGGCGCCGGCACCGTTTCCGGTTCGGGGTGGCTCAGCCTGGCCGCCGACCAACGCTTCCCAATGTCGATTCATATCGATCTGAACAATGCCCGCCTGGCCCGCAGCGACACGGTCGACTCAACCGTTTCCGGCACGCTGGACGTCACCAACTCGCAAGCCGACGGGGCCTGGGTCCGGGGTGATCTGAGTCTGCCGCAACTCAAGTACGAAATGGTCCGCCAAGGCGCTGCCCAGGTCAATGTGCTCGATGGTGTCCACAAAAAGGGCGTGGACGACAAGCCTCAGGTCGCCGATGAGACAATTCCAGCCTTATGGAATTTAAGCATTGGGGTCCGTGCCGACCGCCAGATTTTCGTCTCCGGGATGGGAATGGATTCGGAATGGGCGATGGACCTGCGCGTCATCGGCACGACGCGCGATCCGCGCGTCGTCGGACGCATGGAGGTTGTCCGCGGCAACTACACGTTTGCCGGCAAGGCTTTCACCATCGATAACGGCCAGATCCTGTTCGACGGCGGGCCTTTGGTGGACCCGGAAATCTCGATCCAGGCGTCGGGCGACATGCAGGATGTCAAGGGGCTCATTAGGGTTTCCGGCTCGGCCCAACGGCCGTCCCTGGCCTTTTCCTCGACCCCGGCCCTGCCCCAGGACGAGGTCCTGTCGCGCATGCTGTTCGGCGAGAGCGTGACCAACCTGTCGGCCACCGAAGCTCTGCAACTCGCATCTGCTGTCAACGGCTTACGTGGTGGGACCGATTTCCTTAATCCGTTGGGTGCGTTACGCTCGGCGACCGGTATCGACCGCCTGCGCCTGGTCGGCGCCGATGCCGAAACCGGCCGCGGCACGTCGCTGGCCGCCGGCAAATACCTGACCAGCAATGTCTATGTCGAGATCGTCACCGACACCAAGGGCTTTACCGCCACCCAGTTGGAGGTCGCCCTGTCGCGCGCCCTCTCTGTCCTGTCCCAGGTCGGCAACCAGGGCACCGCCGTCAGCGTCCGCTATTCGAAGGATTATTGAGGAAGGTTTTTGAACCACGGATGGACACCGATAGAATCGGATTTCAAGGTCACCCGAAACTCACTGCAAAGAGGCATCGAAGTGTGTTTAGAACCGCGAATGAACGCGAATAAGCGCAAGTATCTTTAGCATTCGTCTAACCCCGTGCGCTTGACATCAGCTATTGAGCGCCTTTGGCGCTCGCTCTTATTCGCGTTCATTCGCGTTCATTCGCGGTTCCAACCAGCGAGCGGCGCTTCTGCACAATCGACGCAGGATTTTCATGATGTCGGTGTCTATCCGCGTCTATCCGTGGTTCAATCACTTACTCTGTAGCTGTTGCCAGGCCATCCAGGACCTTCTGGGCCATGACCTTGAACCGCGCGGCCATGTCGCCGTCCGGCTCCAATGCCGTCAGCGGCCGGCCGTCGTCGCAGCCAGCGCGCAAGGCCGGATCCAGCGGCACCTCGCCGAGGAAGGGCACCTTGACGGCATCCGCCAACCGCGCCGCCCCGCCACGGCCAAAAATCTCGATCTCGCTGCCCTCCGGCGCCTTGAAGAAGGCCATGTTCTCGACCACGCCCAATACCTTCACGCCGGTCTTGCCGAACAGGGTGACCGCGCGCCGGGCATCCGACAGGGCCATTTCCTGAGGTGTGGAAACGACGACCGCCCCGTCGATCAGGGTTTTCTGTGTCAGAGTCAGTTGCACGTCGCCCGTCCCCGGCGGCATGTCGACCACAAGCACGTCCAGGGGCTCAGCCTCAGTCCCCCACCGCGTCTGCGTCAACAGTTGTGTCAAGGCCTGGGACGCCATCGGCCCCCGCCAGATCATGGCCTGATCGGCATCGACCAGGAACCCGACCGAGTTGACCTTGAGCCCCCAGGCCTCCGGCGGCACCATCAGCTTGTCGGGACCGAACTCTGGCGGCCGTCGCACACCCAAAAGCGTCGGCGCCGACGGCCCATAGATATCGGCATCGAGGAAACCGACGCTCAACCCCAGTTGCTGCAAACCCAGAGCCAGACCCAGCGACACGGTCGACTTGCCGACCCCGCCCTTGCCCGAGCCCACAACGATGACCTGCTTGACATGGTCCGGCCGGGCTTCGGCGACGGGGGCGGCCTTCTTGACCTGGTCGATCGCCTGGGGCGACAGCCGCGCCGGTGCTGGCTTGGCTGGCGCCGGCGCCATTTCTGCCGTCAGCACGACCTGAGCCTTGCGAACCCCCTCCAGCCCCGCCAGCAATTTCTCGGCCGCCAACCGTACCGGGCCGTAAGACGTCACCTTGTCCTGCGGAACTTCCAGCATGAAGCCGATGCGTTCGGGCGAAACGATCAGGGCACGAACCATTCCGGCGTCGCTCAGTCCCTGACCGGTCGCGGGATCGGTAATGGCGTTGAGGGCGGTCAGGACCTGGGCACGGTCTAACATGGACGGGACTCATTTCGTTCGGTATGGGGATCAAGGAACAGGACGGCGTTGACATAGGCGCTCAGGTCACCGCTTTAAAGTAGAAAATGCCAAAAACGGACATGCCAACCGACGTGCCGATCCTTTTGCTGGCCGGACCGACCGCCTCGGGCAAGTCGGCGCGCGCGCTGGCCTGGGCGCAGGAAACCGGTGGGGTCATCCTCAATGCCGACTCGATGCAACTCTATAGCGACGTTCCCATCCTGACAGCGCGACCGACGGCCACCGATATGACGCAAGCCGAACATGTCCTTTACGGTCATCTTGGCCCGCAGGTTTTATGGTCGGCCGGCGAATGGCTGCGCGCCGCCAGGCCGTATCTCGATGCCGCGCTGAACGGTGGGGCGCCGGTCTGCGTCGTTGGTGGTACCGGCCTCTATTTCAACAGCCTGGTCTTCGGCCTGGCCGATATCCCTCCGATCGGCGAACTGGCCCGCACCACCGCCCGCGACACCTACGACGTGCTCGGCGAAACCGCTTTCCGTGACCTGTTGCGGCGACACGACCCCAAGGCCGAACATCGCATATCTGCGAACGATCGCCAGCGCCTGGCCCGGGCCTACGAGGTTTTCCTGCACACCGGAACGCCTCTGAGTGATTGGCAGGACAGGACAAAGCCGGCCCTGCCGAAAACTTCCTGGAAAATGGAAATCTTGCACCCGGACCGTGAAGAACTCTACGCCCGTTGCGACGCTCGCCTGCAGATAATGCTCGATCAAGGCGCCCTGGACGAGGTCCGCGATCTGACGCGTCAGGGCCTGCGGGAAGACTGGCCGATCATGCGGGTGCTGGGGCTACGTGAATTCGCTGCCCATCTTAAAGGCGAAATGACGCTCGACGCCGCCCTCGCTCAGGCGCAGCAGATGACGCGCAACTATGCCAAGCGCCAGGGCACCTGGTTCCGCAACCAATTCCCTGACCAGGCCTTGCAGCCCTAGGTCTCTCACGTTATGGTTTGGCGGTATTCCGGGGGGTATCCATGCATTTCCATCGCCGCCACTTTCTCACCTTCGCCGCAGCCTCCGGCGCCACCGCCTTCTTGCCGCGTGTCGCGAACGCCGCCTTGCCGATCGAGGCCTATGCGGCCCTGCCGATGGTCGACCAGATTGCCCTGTCGCCCGACGGCACACGTATCGCCCTGATCAGCCAGAACCAGGACAACAAGGTCCTTATCCACCTTAATGTGTCTGATCAGGTCACTAAAACAATCCCGCTCGGGACAGTCAGAACCCGCAAACTGATGTGGGCGGATAACGACCATGTAGTGATCCAAACTGGCCATGTTCGGGGCGAACGCCGGCGCGCGGAAGTAGGGCTGGTGTCCGTGGTCAACCTCTCGACCCTTCAACAAATCATGTTGTTCGACAAGGACTCAGACCGGTACTTCTTCCATCCCACCCAAGCGGGTTGGCCGCAACGGGTACACACCGCTACCGGCTATCAATTGATCGCCAGTACGTGGTCTAGTCGTGGGCGGGTCGTTGTCCAACGCTTTGGGATGGACGATCCGGCCGGGACTACGGTTTTCGAAGGATCGGAATACCTGTCAGACTGCATCTGCGCTCCCGATGGCCAGATTATCGCCATTGCCGAGGCGAGCGCGACCTACGGTTACTGGCGATTGAAATTTAATCGCGCCGCCGTCGGACAACCGCCCCGTTTCGAGGAGGTCTATGCGGTAAACACGCACGACCTCTCCCCTTGGCCGAACCTGGTGGGACTGGATCGCTCCGGCAAAGGGCTGTTGCTCGCCATGTATTCGAAAGACGCCGGCTGGTTTTACCACGAGATGTCGCCCGCCGGGACCTTGGCGCCGGCCTTCGAAACCGGCAGCGGCGGAGACGAGATTTCCGCTCTGTTCCATCCCGTCACCGGACGCCTGGCCGGATACGCCGTTCATGACGACTGGTTCCGCTACGAATTCTTCGATCCGCTGATGAAGTCGCTGGCCGAGGCTGTTCCAGAGGTACTGGGTCCGGGATATCGCTTTTCCCTGATCGATCACGCCGAAGATCCGCGCAAAATGATCGTCTATGGCGAAGGTCCTGGCGACGCCGGGTCCTACTACTATTGCGATTTTGCGACAGGCAATGTTTTCACCATCTTCTCCAACTACCTCGATCTCGACGAAGCCGCCCTCTCGGAACGCAAGCCGATCGACTACAAGGCCGCTGATGGGCTGGATATCCATGCCTACCTGACCCTGCCCAAGGCGCGGACGGCAAAAGACCTGCCGCTGGTGGTGCTCCCGCATGGCGGACCGGAATCGCGCGACTACGGCGGCTTCGACTGGCAGGCGCAAGCCCTGGCGTCACGCGGCTACGCCGTGTTGCAACCTAACTTTCGCGGCTCAACCGGCTATGGTGAAGCCTTCCTGCGTGCCGGCGATGGCGAATTCGGCCGCAAAATGCAGACCGACTTGTCCGACGGCGTTCGCCACCTGGCGGCGCAAGGCCTCATTGACCCCAAGCGAGTCGCCATCATGGGGGCATCCTACGGTGGCTATGCCGCCCTGGCCGGCGCCACCATCGACAAGGGTGTATATCGCTGCGCCGTTTCGGTGGCCGGCATCTGTCACCCCGAATGGTTGGTTTTCGGAAGAATGCCGGGAACCTATTACCACAAGATCATTACCCGCCGCCTCGGCGACCCTGAACGATACGACGAAATTTCTCCCTTCAAACGTGCCAGGGAAGCCTATTGTCCGATCCTGCTGCTTCACGGCACAGACGACTCGGTTGTGCCCATTGACCAGAGCCGGCGCATGGAAAAGGCCCTGAAAGCCGCGGGCAAGCCCGTCGAATTCATTAGCTACAGGGGACAAGACCACTGGGAGACCATCAGTTCGCTGCGTATCGAGATGATGAAGGCGGCCGTGGCCTTTCTCGAACAACACAATCCGGCCGGCTGAGGTCCAACATGCGCCCGACACGACCATCCGACCTGAACCGCCGCGCTCTTTTCCGCATCGGCGGCGCTGCTGCCGCCATAAACCTGGCGTCCCTTAGCGCCCAGGCCGACGAGGCACCGAAGGTACCGGCCACCCCCATGCCGCCGGTCGAGGCCTTCGCCTCCCCGCCAGCCATCGACGAAATCGCGCTGTCGCCCGACGGCAAGCGCTGCGCCCTGGTGACCCAGAGGGGCGACGACAAGATGCTGATGCACTTCAACATCGCAGACCTCAAGACCAAGACGATCAATATGGGTCCCACCAAGATTCGTGACCTCTTCTTTGGCGACAACGATCACGTGGTCCTGATCAATTCGGTGACCACCGCCCTGCCCGAGTTCGCCGGCTGGAAACACGAATTCTCGATCGCCCGGTCGGTTCATCTGGATACGGCCGAGGTAACCAACTTCTTTTCGCGCGAGGAAGGCTTCTACGGCATAGTTCTGGGCGACATCCAGCGTATCAAGGTTGACGGCGAGTACCGGGTGACCGGCTCGAACTACCGTATGACAATGGGCTACAATCTCTGCCTGTTCAGCTTCAGCATGACCAAGCCGCGCGGCAAGCTGCTCCACGAAGGCGACAACGATACCGAGGGCTGGGTCGTCGCCCCCGACGGACGGCCGGTGGCCTATTCCGAATACAGCGACGAACGCAAGACCTGGAAGCTGTATTTCAACACCGGCGAACCCGGAAAATTCAATCGCTTCAAGGAAATATACAGTGTCAAGGAAGCGCTCAACACGCCCAACCTGATCGGCCTGGGGCGCGACGGGCAATCGGTGGTCCTGTACCTCAATGCCGGCGAAAACGAGGGCGAATATCACGAGATCTCGGCGGATGGCACCCTGGGGCCGGCGCTGGACAGCGGCGGCGACGGCCGCGGACGCGGCGCCCTGTTCCACCCCAATACCGGTCGGCTGGCGGGATTTTCGCACCACGACGACTGGTTCTCCTACGACTATTTCGACCCCTTGATGAAGAAGATCGCCGCCGGACTGGCGCCGACCATGGGTGAGGAGTATCGCGTCGCCATGCGCGGTTTCGCCGAGGACCCGCGCAAGCTGCTCATCTACGGCGAAAGCCCCTTCGATGCCGGCACCTACTTCTTTGCCGACTTCTCGACCGGCCAGGTCGAACTTCTGGCGCTGAACTATCCCGACATTCCCAAGGAATGGATTACCCAGAAGACAGCCATCCGCTACAAGGCCGCCGACGGGCTGGACATTCACGGCTATCTGACCCTGCCGCCCTTCAAGGCGGTGAAGAACCTGCCGCTGGTGGTCCTGCCACATGGCGGGCCGGAATCACGCGACAGGATCGATTTCGACTGGCAGACCCAGTGTCTGGCCTCGCGCGGTTACGCCGTCCTGCAACCCAATTTCCGCGGCTCAAGCGGCTATGGCGAGGCTTTCGTCGAAAAGGGTTTCGGCGAGTGGGGCCGCAAGATGCAAACCGACCTGTCGGACGGCGTGCGCTGGCTGGCAGCCCAGGGCACGATCGACCCCAAGCGCGTGGCGATCCTGGGCGCCTCTTACGGCGGCTATGCCGCCCTGGCGGGCGCCACCCTGGATCCGGACGTCTACCGGTGCGCCGTTTCCATTGCCGGCGTGTCCGACCTGAAGTCGATGACAAGTTTCGTGCTCGACAACAGCGCCGGCAAGCAGACCCGCCGGGTGCGGTACTGGAAACAGTTCATGGGCGATGCCAAGACCCTTGAGGCCGTGTCCCCGGCCCGCCAGGCAGATAAGGCCTATTGTCCCATTCTGTTGATCCACGGCACCGACGACACCGTGGTGCCGATCGACCAGAGCAAACGGATGGAAAAAGCCCTGAAGGCGGCCAACAAACCGGTGGAGTTTATTACCTACAAGGGCCAGGACCACTGGGAAACCGTAGGGTCGCACCGCATCGAAATGATGAAGTCGGCACTTGACTTCCTGGCAAAGCATAATCCGGCTTAGTCTATCGCTGTGTATGCGGACCGGATTCGAGGCCGGCACTTTGCGATTGCTTACTCAGACAAATGCAGATTTTCACTCGGCCAATACGCCGCAAAATAGCTTTGTCAAAGAGACAATTCAATGTCATGACAAGGACATGAGTACACCCGCCACACCCGAGTCGGAAGGCGAAGGCAAGTCCCCCGACACCAAAACCCTGTCCCGCCGCCTCAAGATGAGTGCGGCCCGACCGCGTGAAGGCGGTTCCGGCCAAAGCCACCTGATGTACCAGGGCCGGTTGCACGGCGCTCTGGCGCGGCAGCTGGGGGTCGATATCCTGCGCGGGGTCTATAAGCAAGGCGAGGTCCTGCCGAACGAAATCGACTCATCCTCGTCTCTGGATATTTCGCGCTCGGCGTACCGCGAGTCGATCCGCATCCTGGCCGCCAAGGGCATGGTCGAGAGCCGCCCCAAGACCGGCACACGCGTCACCGAACGGGCACGCTGGAACCTGCTGGATCCAGAAGTCCTGGGCTGGATGTTTGAAACCGAGCCACCCCATGACTTCGTCAAGGCTCTGTTCGAACTGCGGCTGATCACCGAACCGGCGGCCGCCGAACTGGCGGCGGCGAGGCGCACCGATGAGCAGATCGAATCGATGCGTCAGTCGATCGAGATCATGAAGCGCGAGACGCTGCAGACTGAGGCCGGCCGTCGCGCCGATCTGGAATTCCACCACACCCTGATCCAGGCGACCGACAACGAAGCCCTGGCCTCGCTCAGTTCGTCGATTGAGGCCGCGGTATCATGGACAACGCGCTACAAGGCCCGGCACAATGCCCTGACCCGCGATCCGGTGCCTGACCATGAGCGCGTCTTCGAAGCCGTAGCCGCCGGCGATGGCCGGGCAGCGCGCTGGTGCATGGAATCCCTCATCCGGATGGCGCACGAGGACACCGAACGCGCCTTTCAGAGCTGAGGCTATCGGGCGGAAGCGCCGACCACGCCATCAGGACGCGTCAGATCGGTTATTTTGTGTGATTTTTAGTTTTACTATTGTCGGACTTTATCACCGCAGCTATGACTCGTGTGAAGATACAGCCGGGGGGTTTACAGCCAGAACCGGTCTACAGGGTGATGGAAACGGACTCGTTTCAAGAGTCCCAGCGTCTCAGGAGAGGCAAAGCATGATGTCGATGGTAAAGAGATTAGGTCTGGCGATGGGCCTGGGTGCTGTCATGTGCCTGACGGCCTGCGCCGACAAGGGTACACCAGCCGATAAGGACGCCGCTGCAGCGACCGCCACGCGCGCCGACTGGGGCGCGCTTTCGGACGGCAGCAAGGTCGAGGCCGTCGAACTGAAGAATTCCAAGGGCGTCTCCGCCCGCATCATCACCTATGGCGCGACTCTGCAGAACCTGATGGTTCCTGACAAGGCCGGCGCGCCAGGCGATATCGTCATCGGCTACGACACCATCGAAGGCTACGAAAAGACACCGAACTATACCGGCGTCACGGTCGGCCGCTATGCCAACCGCATCGCCAGGGGCAAGTTCACCCTGGACGGCAAGACCTACACCCTCGCCACCAACAATGCCCCGAACGCCCTTCACGGCGGCGTAAAGGGTTGGGACAAGCGCAACTGGACCATCACCGACGTCAAAACCGGCGGCGACACCGCTTCGGTGACGCTGCAATATGTCTCTCCCGACGGCGAGGAGGGCTATCCGGGCACGGTGTCCGCCGAGGTCACCTATGCGCTGAATGAGAACAACGACCTGACCATCAGCTACAAGGCGACGACGGACAAACCGACCGTCGTCAACATGACCAACCACTCCTTGTTCAACCTGGGCGGCGTTCCGGTGACCCGCTCGGCGTTGGACGCCTACGTCAAGATCGAGTCCGACGCCATCCTGGCCGTCGACAAGACGCTGATCCCCGATGGCGAACTGAAGGTTGCGGGTACGCCCTTCGACTTCAACAGCCCGGGCCTGATCAGCGAGCGCGTCACCTCGACCCACCCGCAGATCATCGTCGGCAATGGCGGCATCGACCATAACTACATCGTGCGTGGCGGCCTGACGGCAACACCGAAGCTGGCTGTCACGATCGAGGACAAGGTTTCGGGCCGCGGCATGACCATCGCCACCACCGAGCCGGGCATTCAGATGTATACCGGCAACTTCCTGGACGGCACCCTTGCCGGCAAGGGCGGCCAGAAGCTGGTCAAGTACCAGGCGGTCGCCTTCGAAGCGCAGCGGTATCCGGACAGCCCCAACCAGCCTTCGTTCCCGACGACACGCCTGGATCCGGGCCAGACCTACACCCAGACGACCGTCCACCACCTCTACACCGTTCAATAAGACCCTAAATGTCCTTCGATAAGCCCGCCAAAACACCCCTGCGCTCGCGCGCCTGGTTCGACAATCCGCACAATCCCGACATGACAGCGCTCTATCTTGAGCGTTACATGAACTTCGGTCTGTCGCTGGAAGAACTCCAGTCGGGCAAGCCGATCATCGGTATTGCCCAGACCGGTTCGGACCTGTCGCCCTGCAACCGGCATCACCTGGTGCTGGCGGACCGCATCCGGGCAGGCATTATCGAAGCGGGCGGTATTCCGCTGGAATTCCCGGTCCATCCCATTCAGGAAACCGGGAAACGTCCTACCGCCGCCCTGGACCGCAACCTGGCCTATATCGGCCTGGTCGAGGTCCTGTACGGCTACCCTCTGGACGGCGTCGTGTTGACCATCGGCTGCGACAAGACCACACCGGCCTGCCTGATGGCGGCCGCCACGGTCAATATCCCGGCCATTGCCCTTTCCGTCGGCCCCATGCTGAACGGCTGGTACAAGGGTCAGCGCACCGGCTCGGGCACCATCGTCTGGAAGGCCCGCGAACTTCTGGCCGCCGGCGAGATCGACTATCAGGGCTTTATCAAGCTGGTGGCGTCATCCGCGCCGTCGACCGGCTACTGCAACACCATGGGCACGGCCACGACGATGAACTCGCTGGCCGAGGTTCTGGGGATGCAACTCCCCTACGCCGCCGCCATTCCGGCGCCGCACCGCGACCGCCAGGAATGCGCCTGGCGCACGGGCAAGCGCATCGTCGACATGGTTCATGAGGACCTGAAGCCGTCGGATATTCTGACCAAAGAGGCGTTTATCAACGCCATCCGTGTCAACTCTGCCATTGGCGGTTCGACCAATGCCCCAATCCACCTTAACGCCCTGGCCCGCCATATCGGCGTCGAGCTGAAGGTTGAGGACTGGCAGACCTATGGCGAGGAAGTGCCGCTGATCGTCAACCTGATGCCGGCCGGCGAATATCTCGGTGAGGACTATCACCACGCCGGCGGGGTCCCGGCTGTCGTCAAGCAACTGATGAACCAGGGTCTGATCTTTGAAGACGCCCTGACCGTTACCGGCACCTCGATCGGCGACAACTGCCGCGATGCCGTGACCGAAGACGAGAACGTCATTCGTCCCTACGACAAGCCCCTGAAGGAGCGCGCCGGTTTCCGCGTCCTGTCGGGCAACCTGTTTACCTCCGCCGTCATGAAGGTCAGCGTGATTTCGCCGGAGTTCCGCGCGCGATATCTCAGCAATCCCGACGATCCCGAAGCCTTCGAAGGCCGCGCTATCGTCTTCGACGGTCCAGAACATTATCACACCAGCATCGACGATGAGTCGTTGGGGATCGACGAGCACTGCATCCTGTTCATGCGCGGCGCCGGCCCGATCGGCTATCCGGGCTCGGCCGAGGTCGTCAACATGCGTCCGCCGTCGTACCTGATCAAAAAGGGCATCTCGTCCCTGGCCTGTATCGGCGATGGCCGTCAGTCGGGGACTTCGGGCTCGCCGTCGATCCTCAACGCCTCGCCGGAAGCCGCCGCTGGCGGTAACCTGGCCCTGCTGCAGATGAATGATCGGGTACGCGTCGACTTGAATACCAACACGGTCAATGTGCTGATTTCCGATGAGGAACTGGCGCAGCGTCGGGGTACCCTTGAGGCCGCCGGCGGCTTCCAGTATCCGAAGAGCCAGACGCCGTGGCAGGTCATGCAGCGCGCCACGGTCGGCCAGATGGACACGGGTGCGACCCTGGAAGACTCCGTGCAATTTCAGCGCATCGCCCAGACGATGGGCCTGCCGCGGGATAACCACTAATTTTCTTATCCTCCACCGCTTGCGGGGGAGGTGCTGAGCAAGCGAAGCTGAAAGCGTAGCGTGTCGAAGCGGAGGGGGAGCCGGGAACTCGGAGCTTGTACCGCCCCCTCCGTCTCGACGCGTTTCGCCCCGTAAGGGGGCTCACTTGCTCGACACCTCCCCCGGCCTCGCCGGCAGGCAAAGCGGTGGAGGATAAGATTACAAAATCCCCGGCAGGTCCAGTCCGTGCTCGCGGGCGCAGTCCAGCGCGATATCGTAGCCGGCATCGGCATGGCGCATGACACCCGTGGCCGGGTCGTTCCACAGCACGCGGCGCAGGCGACGGTCGGCATCTTCGCTGCCATCGCAAACAATAACCATGCCGGCGTGCTGCGAATAGCCCATACCCACACCGCCGCCGTGATGCAGCGACACCCAGGTCGCGCCTGACGCCGTATTCAGCAGTGCATTCAGCAAAGGCCAGTCCGATACCGCGTCCGAACCGTCCTTCATGGCTTCGGTCTCGCGGTTGGGCGAGGCGACCGAACCGGAATCGAGGTGATCGCGGCCGATGACCACCGGCGCCGTGAGTTCACCGGTACGGACCATCTCGTTAAAGGCCAGGCCCAGGCGGTGGCGATCGCCCAGGCCGACCCAGCAGATCCGCGCCGGCAGGCCCTGAAACTTGATCTTCTGCCGCGCCATGTCGAGCCAGTTATGCAGATGCGCATTGTCCGGCAGCAACTCCTTGACCCTGGCGTCCGTCTTGTAGATGTCTTCCGGATCGCCCGACAGGGCCACCCAGCGGAACGGGCCGATGCCACGGCAAAACAGCGGACGAATATAGGCCGGGACGAAGCCCGGAAAATCGAACGCGTTGGTGACGCCTTCGTCGAGAGCGACCTGGCGGATATTGTTGCCGTAATCGACCGTGGCGACACCCGCCTTGGCGAAGTCCAGCATGGCGCGGACATGGACGGCCATGGACGCCTTGGCGGCACGCGCCACCGCCTGCGGATCGCTTTCGCGCAGGCTCAGCCATTGCTCAACCGACCAGCCCGCCGGCAGGTAGCCGTTGACGGGATCGTGCGCCGAGGTCTGATCGGTCAGCATGTCCGGGCGGACGCCGCGCCGGAACAGTTCGGGCAGGATTTCGGCGGCATTGCCGAGCAAGCCGACCGACAGGGGCGTTTTTTGGGGCGTCTTCGCTTCGGTGATCCAGGCAAGGGCTTCGTCGATATCGGCTGTCGAACGGTCGAGATAGCCGGTGCGAAGCCGCATCTCGATGCGAGAGGCCTGGCATTCGATGGCCAGGCACGAGGCACCGGCCATGACGGCGGCGAGCGGCTGGGCGCCGCCCATGCCGCCCAGGCCAGCGGTCAGCAGCCAGCGGCCCTTCAGATCGCCGCCGAAGTGCTGGCGGCCCATTTCGGCAAAGGTTTCATAGGTGCCCTGGACGATGCCCTGGGTGCCGATATAGATCCACGATCCGGCCGTCATCTGGCCGTACATCATCAGCCCCTTGCGATCCAGGTCGCTGAAATGCTCCCAGGTCGCCCAGCGCGGCACCAGGTTGGAATTGGCGATCAGGACGCGCGGCGCATCACGGTGGGTCTGGAAAACGCCAACCGGCTTGCCCGACTGGATTAGCAGCGTCTGGTCATCGTCGAGGCGGCGCAACGTCTCGACGATCTTGTCATAGCTGTTCCAATCGCGCGCCGCCCGGCCGATGCCGCCATAGACGACCAGATCTTCCGGCCGTTCGGCGACGTCGGGGTGCAGGTTGTTCATCAACATGCGCAGCGGCGCTTCGGTCAGCCAGGACTTGGCGGTCAGCTGCGTGCCCGTGGCTGGCAGGATGCGGCGGACATTGTCGGTCATGGGAGGCTCCCTACGGATTGACGTCTGGAAGGGCGATGCCAGCGGCATCGGCGACGCTGCCGGTGCGGACCAGGGCAATGGCCTGTTGCAGGTCAGGATGGAAATAGCGGTCATCGTCCAACGCCGGAACGGCCTGCCGGACCAAGGCGCGGACGCTTTCCAGCGCCGCCGACGAATTCAGGGGCGCATGAAAGTCGCAGCCCTGGGCGGCCGACAGCAGTTCAATGCCTAAGACGGCAAAGGCATTGTCGGTCATGTCCTTGAGCCGGCGCGCGCCATGGGCGGCCATGGAGACGTGGTCTTCCTGGTTGGCTGAGGTCGGGATGGAATCGACCGAGGCCGGATAGGCCTTCTGCTTGTTTTCGGAAACCAGGGCGGCAGCGGTCACCTGCGGGATCATGAAACCGGAATTCAGCCCGGGATGCGGCGTCAGGAATGCCGGCAGGCGCGACAGGGCGGGATCGACCAGCATGGCGATGCGGCGCTCTGACAGGGAACCGATTTCGCACACGGCCAGGGCAATGATGTCGGCGGCGAAGGCCACGGGTTCAGCATGGAAGTTGCCGCCGGACAGAGCGACGTCCGAGTCTGTGAAGATCAGCGGGTTGTCGGAAACGCCATTGGCTTCGGTTTCCAGGGTGACGGCGGCCTGGCGCAGGATGTCGAGCGCGGCGCCCATGACCTGGGGCTGGCAACGCAGGCAGTAAGGATCCTGGACTCGCTCGTCGCCCTTCAGGTGTGAGGCCCGAATGGCCGATCCGGCCATGAGATCGCCCAGGGTCTTGGCCGTGTCGATCTGGCCGCGATGCCGGCGCACAGCATGGATACGCGGGTCGAAAGGGGCGTCAGAGCCCTTGGCGGCTTCGGTCGCTAGCGCGCCGGTGACAAGCGCGGTTTGCAGCAGAAGCTCGGCCTCAAAAAGTCCGGCGAGGGCATTGGCGGTCGAAAACTGCGTGCCGTTCAGCAGGGCCAGACCTTCCTTTGGGCCAGGCACCAAGGGCGTCAAACCGGCGGCCGTCAGGGCGGCCATGGCCAGCATGACGGTGCCGCCTGCGTCGATCTCCCCTATCCCCATCATGGCGGCCGCCATATGGGCCAGGGGCGCAAGATCACCTGAGGCACCGACGCTACCCTGACAGGGAATCACCGGCATCAGGTCGCGTTCCAGCAGGGCTTCGAGCAGGGTCAGCGTGGCGGTCTGCACACCGGACACGCCCTGGGCCAGGCTGACCAGTTTCAGCGCCAGCATCAGGCGCACCACCGGCCGCGGCGATGGCGCACCGACGCCGGCGGCGTGGGACAGGATAATGTTGCGCTGAAGCTTCGCCAGGTCGTGGTCGTCGATGCGGGTCGAGGCCAGCTTGCCGAAGCCGGTATTGATGCCGTAGACCGGCTCGCCCTGGGCCAGGATGCGCAACACGGCGGCCGCGCTGGCTGCGACGGCCTCCAGACAGGCGGGATCGAGTTTGAAGGCCGCGCCGCGGTAGATATCGCGCCACTGCGAAAGGGAAACCTGGCCGGCCGTCAGGGTGATCATGACACCGCTCCGTTGAAAACGCGTTGGTACAAGGGGTTGAGGCCCATGCGGCAGACCAGCTGTTCCGGCGTGTCGACATCCCAGACGGCGAGGTCGCAGGCCTTGCCGGCTTCGAGGGTGCCGATCTCGTCGCCAAGGCCGAGCGCGGTAGCGGCGTTGCGGGTGACGCCTGCCAGGCACTCGCCGACCGTCAGGCGAAACAGGGTTGCGGCCATATTCATGGTCAGCAACAGTGAACTGAGCGGGGAGGTTCCCGGGTTGTGATCGGTGGCAAGCGCGATGGGCACACCGGCCCGGCGCAGGGCGTCGATCGGCGGGACTTTGGTTTCGCGCAGGGTATAGAAGGCGCCCGGCAACAGGGTGGCCACCGTGCCGGCGGTGCGCATGGCGGCGATGCCGGCCTCGTCGAGATATTCGAGATGGTCAGCGGACACGGCGCCATGGCGAGCGGCCAGGGCGGCACCGTTCAGGTTCGACAACTGCTCGGCATGAAGCGTGACCTGCAGGCCATGGGCGCGGGCGGCGGTGAAGATGCGATCGGTCTGAGCGGGGGTAAAACCAATGTTTTCGCAAAAGGCATCGACGGCGACGGCCAGGCCCCCGGTGGCGACGGCCGGTATCATCACTTCGCAGACCTCGGTGACATAGTCGTCCGAACGTCCGGCGAACTCGGGCGGCAGAGCATGGGCGCCCAGAAAGGTGGTGACGATCCGCACGCGGCGATGATCGGCCAGGGCGCGTGCCGCACGCAGCATCTTTAGCTCGTCGGCCAGGGTCAGGCCGTAGCCGGACTTGATCTCGACGGTCGTAGCGCCTTCGGCCAGCAGGGCATCGAGCCGCGGCAGGGCCTGGGTCACCAGGTCGCTTTCCGTTGCCGCGCGCGTCGCTCTGACCGTGGTGGCGATACCGCCACCGGCGCGGGCGATGTCTTCGTAGGAAGCCCCTTCCAGGCGCGCGCGGAATTCGTGGCAGCGGTCGCCGGCATAGATCAGGTGGGTGTGGGGATCGATCAGGCCCGGCGTTACCAGCCGTCCGGCCAGGTCGTGCGTGGTGTCAGCATCAAAATCGCGCTCTGGACCGGCATAGACAATACGGCCGTCACGGCTGGCCACGACTCCGTCCATGACGTCACAGTCCACGACCTCAACGCCGGAGGTCATGGTGACGAGGCGGGCATTCGTCCAGAGCGTATCGCAGCGCATCGGCCGCTCCCAATAGTGTCTAGACATAATAGATAATGTATAGACATTACGTCTGGCAAGCGGCAAACTTCGTCTCGAAGCAAGTTTCTGTGAGGTGACCGGTGCGGGAATTCAGGCTGTGGTTCGGGGAAGCCCTGCTGAGCGGTGGCTGGGCGCAGAAGGTGCGCCTGACGGTGGCTCAGGGCCACGTCAGGCGAATCGAAACCGATGTGGCGCCCGAGGCCGACGACGAACGTCATGCTATCGCCCTGCCTGGCATGCCCAACCTGCACAGCCACGCCTTTCAGCGCGCCATGGCCGGGCTGACCGAACGCCGTGGCGCCGGGCCGGACAGTTTCTGGAGCTGGCGCGAATTGATGTACCGTTTCACTGCCCGCATCGGTCTGGAGGAACTGTGGGCGGTCGCCGCGTTGGCTTACATGGAGATGCTGGAAGCTGGCTTTACCCACGTCGGCGAGTTCCACTACCTGCACCATGCTCCCGATGGCCGTCCGTATCATGATCCCGCCGAGATGGTCGGCGCGATCGGCTCCGCCGCCATCGAAACCGGCATGGGTCTGACTCTGCTGCCGGTGTTTTACGCGCATTCCGGCTTTGGGGGCGCGCCACCGACCGAAGGCCAGAAGCGGTTCGTTTCCACACTCGACAGCTATGTGCAGTTGTATGAACGTTGCCGCCAGTATGTCGACGAAGTGCCGAACGGTCGTCTGGGCGTCGCGCCTCACTCCCTGCGCGCGGTGACCGAGGAAGAACTGTCCGTACTATCCGCCCTGGCCGGCGACCGGCCAATCCATATCCACATCGCCGAGCAGGTGCGCGAAGTCGAAGACTGTCTGGCCTTTACCCGGCAAAGGCCGGTGGAATGGCTCCTCGACCACTGCGATGTCGGGCCGAACTGGTGTCTCGTCCACGCCACCCACATGACCGGGGACGAAACCGTACGGTTGGCACGCAGCGGCGCTGTCGCCGGCCTGTGCCCCGTGACCGAAGCCAATCTGGGCGACGGATTGTTTCCAGCGGCGGACTATCTCGGCCACGGCGGGCGGTGGGGTATTGGCAGCGATTCCAATGTCTGCATCAGCCTGAGCGAGGAATTGCGATTGCTGGAATACGGCCAGCGACTGTGGCACCGCGCGCGCAACGTCCTGGCCCGGCCCGGCCAATCGACGGGTACACGACTCTACACCGAGGCCCTCGCAGGCGGTGCCAAGGCGCTGGGCTGCCCGGCCGGTCTCGTCGAAGGCCAGCCTGCGGACATCGTCAGCCTTAAGGCCGACCACGCCGCGCTCGCCGGAAAGACGGGCGACGAAATCCTGGATTCGCTGGTCTTTGCCGCCGGTGGCAGTCTCGTCGACCGGGTCTGGCGCTATGGCCGCCTTCAGGTCCAGGACGGGCGCCACGTCCTGCGAGACCATATTCTGGCCCGTTATGTCCGCGCACTGGAGGTTCTGCGCGCATGAGCCTCGTTAGAAAAGGTTGGCCGCTCCACCGCCGCATAAGCCGCGACCTGGAAGACCGAATCCGCGCGGGCGAATTGCGGCCGGGTCAGCGCATTCCCATCGAGCATGACCTGATGCAGACCTATGGCTGCGCCCGCATGACGGTCAACAAGGCTTTGAGCCGGCTGGTCGGCGAGGGCCTTATCGAACGACGCAAGCGCGCCGGCTCCTTCGTCCGCCTGCCAAGACTGGATGCACCGGTGCTGGAGATTCCCGACATCGAGGTCGAGGTCACCGCGCGTGGGGACCGCTATCGCTTCGAACTGTTGAACGCGCATGTTATTGCCGACGACGATCTCGATGGTCCGGTCCTGGCCTTGACCGGCGTCCACTACGCGCAGGACCGCGCCCTGGCTTTCGAGGAACGGCGGATTTGTCTCAGCGTCGTTCCGGACGCGCAAACAGCCGACTTTACCGTCCAGTCGCCCGGTCACTGGCTGTTACAGGCGGTGCCGTGGACGCGGGTCGAACACAAGATCAGCGCAGTCGCAGCGTCGCCTGAGGTCTGCGTCAGGTTGGGCATCGAAAAAGGTGCCGCCTGCCTCGTCGTCGAACGGCGGACCTGGAAGGACGACAGTGTGGTCACCGCTGTCCGCCAAATCTTCGATGGCACGACTTACAGGCTGACCGCGTCCTTTGGCAAATAGCCGTCATGCGCACTGGTCCAGCTGCGACCGAAATTCCGCTCCAGAACTCTCGAGCCGGATGAATTTTGATGGAATCACAATCCCGCTCTAAGCTTTTGTTTTGTCGCGCAATTTATCCGAAAACGGGAGCGCCCGTGCGGGTGCCACACACTTTATCGGATTGCGCTCTAGACATGCGGGGCGATTAACGAACACCAAGGCTGTCATGGCGAGAGGACAGCGGTTATGCAGACAGAATTGTCACTACAGAAAGGATGGCAGCCGTGAAATTCAAACCTCTTACTGCGCCCTGGGCGTACGTGGCGCTGACGACGCCCGGAGTCTTACCTGCCATCCACAAAAAAACACTGAGCCGAATACTCCGATTTGGGGGACTCGCCTTGACACCGGTGTCACGGTGAGGCTTATTGCGCTGGACAATCGGTCCGAAAAGGGCTTGATAACGCTAACAAGGCGCATAAGGACAGGGAAAGTATCATGCCGAACGATATAGATCGTGACGCGATCACCTCCGGTGCGGTGCAGAAGGCCAGCAACTATCGCTGGGTTATTTGTATCCTGCTGCTGGTGGCAATGGTCGTCAACTACACACACCGTCAGACCTTCGCACTGCTCAAGGATACGGTCGGCCCGGAACAGGGCTGGACCGAACAGACCTATGCCGATATCGTCTTCTGGTTCCAGACCGCCTACGCAATCGGCTACGTCACCTTTGGCGGGATTATCGACCGCATTGGCGCGCGCGCCGGCTACGGTATCGCTTTTGCAATCTGGACCGTGGCTCACACCTTTACGGGATTTGTCGGCAACGCCTTCCAGTTCATGGTCGCCCGCTTTGCCCTGGGCATCGGTGAATCGGGCGCTTTCCCCGCCAGCCTCAAGGCCATTGCCGAGTGGTTTCCGCAGAAGGAGCGTGCCCTTGCGGTTGGCATCTTCAACGCGGGCGCGAATATCGGCGCTATTGTCGCGCCCTTCGCCATTCCCCTGATCACCCTCAGCGTCGTGACCGTGCCGATCGGCGACATGACGCTGACACTGGAAGGCCTGGGCTGGGGCTGGCGTGCCTGCTTCTTCGTCACCGGCATCGGCAGCATGGTGTGGCTGGTCGCCTGGTGGATGATGTATCGCCATCCGCGTGAACACACCAAGGTCAATGCTGCAGAGTTGGCGATCATCGAAAGCGACCCGGCCGACAAGGGCGCCAAGGTACCGTGGCTCAAAATTATCGGCGTTAAGGAGACCTGGCTGTTTGCCATTGGAAAGTTCCTGACCGATCCCATCTGGTGGTTGTGGCTTTTCTGGCTGCCGGATTTTCTGGGTAAGAACCACGGCCTCAACCTGTCCAGCTTCGGCCTGCCCATCATCGTCATCTACCTCTTGTCAGATTTTGGCTCTGTCGCCGGTGGCTGGTTGTCGTCGACCCTTCTCAAGTCGGGCCTGACCGTCAACCATGCCCGCAAACTCACGCTGCTGATTTGTGCTGTGATGGTCCTGCCGGTATTCTGGCTGGACGGCGTCAAGGACCTGTGGACGGCTGTGCTGATTATCGGCATTGCCACCGCCGCGCACCAGGCGTTTTCGGCCAATCTCTATACACTGCCAACCGATACCGTTCCGCGCAACGCTGTGGCATCAGTTATCGGCTTTGGCGGCATGTGCGGTGCGATCGGCGGTATGCTCATGTCGAAAAATGTCGGTTTCATCCTGACAACGACGGGTTCTTACAAGACGATCTTCTGGCTGGCGGGGTCCGCCTACATTGTTGCCCTGATCATCATTCATCTGATCAGCCCGAAGCTTGAACGCACCACCAAGCTGGACGGTGTGGTCGAAGCACCCAAGGCCTGATATCCGATACACGGGGGCGTGAAGCTGGGGCGGGATGACCTTGTCATTCCGCCCCATTTTTTTTGTTACCCGCCACTTGGTGGTATTCAGACCTTAAAAACGTGACCCGAATGATGGATTAATCGCAGGACAGGGTTCTGCGATATCTGCGGATGCCGGCCGCCATCGCCAACCGCAAGGCCAGGCGCGAGGAAGACCTGTCGGCCGAGGACAGCGAACGCGCCATCGGACTGTCGCACTTGATCGGCGAGGTCCAGTACATGGTCCAGCAATCCGGCGAGCCTGAGGGCTTTGACGCCGGGAAATGGCTGGCGCAATGGCTGGAACAACCCCTGCCGGCCAGGAAGTCCGCGTGAGGGTGGCCCGGCGATTGCCGCCGCTCTGGCTCCCGTTTTTTTGAGCAAACAGAATCCGCATTTTCAAAGTTATCATAGCTTTTGCCCCCCCTTTATACCAACCCTCGATGACCTTGCCTCATCGTGGGTTGGCAAGCGCGCCAAAGAACGTTCTGGGGCGCCCGAGCTTTTGCGAGGAGCCATGGGGGCGCCTAGTCCGGCGCTTGAGCTAAAAAAAGCGAAGACTAAGCGTCATTCTTTATGAGGCTTGGTATTGCGCGATAAGCCGGCTTGAATAGAGTTCGGCGGTTCGGTACCGGCGTTCGCAATTTGCCATTTTTTTCACGCCTCTCTTCCCATCAAGGACGGCTGTGCCTATATTGGGAGTGTACGGGTAACCGGACTATGGGGATAAACGCCCACGTAATAAGCGAACTGGACCCGGGTGCGATTCCCGGCGGCTCCACCATTTTCCTTCCGGAAGTCTATGGCCGGACGTTTATGGGGCCGATCAGCATCGACAGGCGTGTAAAGGTGAAGCCTTCCCTCGGTATGAGCCTCCGCGATCGGCTCATTTTCTAACTGCGAACGATAACTTCGCTCAGGAGCATGCCCTTGCTGCGTAATGCAGCGGGGATCCTCCACCTAAACTCCTAGGGAATAAGCCCCCTAGGCGGGGCCCGGCAGGCGCCTTGCAACAGAAGCCTGCCACTTACACCTACTTTATGAACAAGGCGGGCTTCATGAACAAGGCAGGCTTCCCTTTTTCGTGAGCGGAAGATTTTACAGTTTCGTTTGCGTAGGGGCGTGTTAAGTCTTATTGCCCCCGTATACGCCTCGTTTTGCGCCCCGTTTGGCGCCCCCCATTTGGCGCGCAAGGATAACATGACCGACGATCAGATACCGTCAGATCTGATGGATTACGCCAGTCTGACCCAAAATGCCCTGCGTGGCGTCATCCGCCAGGCCCTGCGCCGTGCTGCTTCGCCGCAAGGCCTGCCGGGCGAGCACCACTTCTACGTCACCTTCCTGACGCGCGGCCCGGGTGTTTCCGTCCCGGACGACTTGCTGGCACGTTATCCATACGACATCACCATCGTGCTGCAGCATCAGTATCGCGAGTTGCGCGTAACGGAAGATTTCTTCCGCGTCACACTTACCTTCGGTGGTGCGCCCAAGGTGCTGACCGTGCCCTACGCTGCCATCACCCGTTTTCACGACCCGATCGCCCAGTTCATGCTGGAGTTCGAAGTCGACGATGGCTCGGGCCTCACGCAGGACACCGACCCGGAAGACCTGCCCGCAGAAGCTCTGGAAGGCACCAAAACCGAGGTCGTGGTTCCCGATTTCGTCTCCGCCTCGCCGGACACCGGCAAGGACGATGATGCTACCCCAGATGACTCCCCAGATGGCTCCCCAGATGCCCCAAAGGTCGTTTCGCTCGATCAGTTCCGCAAAAAGTAATCGGCAGACGGCGTCAAAAAGGACGTACATTGCGCCCCAGAATCGCCTAAACTCAGCCGTGCGGCTATCGGCAGGCGTATCGGGATCTCAGTGAACATGACATGGCGCGCTCTTATGGCAGGCGGCAGGCGTTTCGGTACGGTTAAGGGGTGGGCTTTGGCCGTCATCCTGGGTGTGTCCGCCGGGCCGGCGGTTCCCCAGGATGTTCCGCCGGTGTCCGGTTCGCCGGTGGAAACGCCGCCGTCGACGCTGAAGCCCTACGTTCCATCATCGGCATCGGCATCCAGTTCCAGCGCGACCAGTTCAGGCGCCAACCCCGGCACGCCCAAGCCGCGGCCCGGCGCGGCGGCCTCGGCCAGCGCCTCCAGTTCGCCCCCATCAGCCGTTGTTCCCAGCTATCTTCAAACGGTCACCGCCATGCCAGCGCCCGCGTTGACGGTCCGCCCCCTGGCACCCAGCGCTCCGGTTGTTGAATCCTTCCCCGGGGTCTCCGCCAATACGCCGATCAGCGCCGACGATATCGAGACCTTCACCGACTCCGTCGTCCGCGCGCTCATGCAGCGCGACCATGTTCTGGGGGCGTCCGTTGCCGTCGTTCAGGGCAATACCCCCCTTTTGGTCAAGGGCTACGGCTACGACCGGCTGTCACCGGCACGCCGCGTCGACCCCAATACCAGCATGTTCCGCATAGGCTCGGTGACCAAGACCTTCACCTGGATCGTCGCACGCCAGGAGATCGAAGCCGGTCGCGTCGGGATGGACACGCCAATCGTCCAGTACATCCCGTCCGACGTCTTTGCCGAGAACAATGCCGACAAGCCGTTGACCCTGCGCCACCTGATGTCCCACACCGGCGGCTTCGAGGACACCAGCCTGGGTCACCTGTTCGAACTGAATGAAAACGAGTTGTCCGGACCTGACGGTTATTTCCGCCGCCACACCCCGGGTCGCGTCCGCCCGCCCGGGCAGTACAGTTCCTATTCCAACTTCGGGGTCGCCCTGGCCGCGACGGCGCTGAGCCGGACAGCCAAGGCCCAGGACGTACCATCATTGATGGAGGCACGCATCTTCCAGCCACTCGGCATGGACCATACCACCCTGCGTGAGCCCTATGTCATCGGTCCGGGTGACGTCCGCAACCTGCCGACGCCTCTGTCCCCCGCCCTGACCGATGCCCTGTCGTACGGCTACATCTGGGACGGTGCCACCTATCGAGCACGCGCCTTCGACCACGCCATAGCCATGTCCGGGGCCGTGGGCGGGTCAACAACGGCGCGCGATATGGCGCGGCTGATGTCGGTGATGCTGGCGGACGGTCAGGCTGACGGTATTTCGCTGTACAATGCCGACTCGGCGCGCGCCTTCCGCACGCCGATCCTGAAAATGCCCGAAGGCTATAACGGCTGGGCTTCGGGCCTGATGGTGCGCACGGCGCCGTCCGGCTTCGTTACCTATGGCCATAGCGGATCGACCTTGTGGTTCAATTCCAACCTCGTGATCGTGCCGAAAATGAACCTTGGTATCTTCATCACGACCAATACCCAGTCGGGCGCGGCCCTGGCGGAAGGCTTCCCCAACCTGCTGCTCGACCATCTCGAGGGCAACCTCGTGCGCGCCCCGCTGACGCCGACGCCCAACCAAGCCTTCGCTGGCAACAAACGCTACTACAACGCCATCCGCGGCCATTATGTTTCGACACGGCGGGCCTATGGTGGGCTGGAAGGGGCTGTCACCCGTCTCATCAACACGGCCGAGGTGACCATCGATCGCGATGGCCGACTGATCCTGGCGACCGAAGATGGCATTTCAGCCTTTGTCCCGGCCTCGGCACAGAACTTTTTCAACCCGCAGAACAGCGAAGGCAGCGGCCCTGCCGGTAAGCTGGGCGGCCTGCACTTCCTGATCCCCAAGGCGGGCAGCAAGGCCCAGGCGTTCGAAACGGCCAGCAACCAGATGCGGTTCGAGCGCGTCGGCTGGATCCATGAGCCGGGCACTTTGCGTTTTCTGACCATGATCATGATCGCCACCTGTATACTGGTGTGGATGGCCCAGGTCCGCGGCCTGACACGACACGAACGTCCGACCGAAGCCCAGGCGCGGGCATCGCTGATTTCAGCCGGCCTGTCCCTGGTCTGGCTGGTCGCCATCTTCACCTTCAATGCGTGGCAGTCGGGCCTGGCCGAAGATCCCGACCGGCTGTTCACAGCCTGGCCCAGCGGCCAGGTCCAGTTGGCATCGTGGCTGGCCATCCTCGGCGCAATAGGCACACTGACCCAGATCGGTATGTCCTGGTTCGTCTACAATGAGCCCCAGAGGTTCAGCGTCAGCGACGGCTGGGCTCTTTGGCAAAAGGTGGCGCACGGCTTGCTGCTGGCCTATTGGCTGTTCTACATCATCGTCCTGGCGTGGTGGGGCCTGTTGAAGCCGGTGTGAACGGCGCAGCAAACCCCATCTTGTGTCAGCGCTTCAACGGATAGACCTTGATCTTAATCTGCTCCCGCTCTCCCGGGAACCGTTCGACCAGCAGCCGCGCCACCTGGCTGTCGTCGTGAAACACGAACCCCTTGATGGCATCCAGCAGCGCCTTGGCCAGGTTGTCCAGATCCATCCAGGGCGGATCGCCGATATGTTCCATGCGGATATCGACCGCGTGGTCACCCCAGGCCGGCCGCGAACCGCGCCATTCCTTGCGGAAGAACTCATAGACCAAAGGCTTGTAGTACCGCCCCTGCGTCGTCAGGCCATCGATGACGATCTCCAGCCCCTCGGCCGTTTCCCGCGCCTTGACCTTGCCCGAGACCACCCAGTCGTCGCTCACGGCGTTATCCGGCCAGCTACCGGCACGTCGCACACCGAGAAATCCGCCCCGCGCGCCGTCCGCGTCGCAGCCACCTTCGCCGCAAACGCAGCCGCCGCCGTATCTTCGACCTCCAGCCGTCCGCCATCCCTGACATCCGCCAAAATCCGGACCGTCCGGATCACGTCCGGCGCCGCCGGCGGCTCGCCTTGCGGCAACCCGGCCAATATGTCCTGCCCCACCACCACCCGGCCAACCGGCGTGAACTCCCGGTCGATCCCGGGATAGGCGCCCGTCATGAAAAACACCTCGGCATTGGCCGAATCCCGCGCCGCATCGCGCCCCATCCCGACAACGCCGGTGCAGTAGCTGATCCAGGCTGAGCGGCTTCCGTCAGCCGCTTTCGGAGTCCCTGCCGAATTTTTCTCAACGGCGATGTACGGCATGGCGCCAATAAAGCCACTTTCCAGCCCCTGCGGCCGGGCGATTACCGTATGGGGCGCGTCCACGCCCAGCCGGAAACGGAATTCCGGCGGCAAATTCGGTAACTCGGTCTTGCCGCCCTCGACATTGCCGACATCGATCTGGACGACAAAGTTCGGCGCCACGCGCCAGAACTGCAAACCGTCATAGGTACCACGCCGGGTCAAAAGCTTGATGCGCTCGACCGCCTTGGGCGCCACTTCGGGATGGAGTTCGACGAAGATCCGCCCCTTGGCCGTATCGACCACCAGGACATTCTCCGGAGCAACAGTTTTCCATTGCGTGTCACCGGCCTGGGCCGCGCCCGCCGCCAGCGTCAAACCCAACACCCATGCCGTAGTTCTCATCCTCATGCCCGATCCACGAAACTGTCGATGACCTTCTTTTCGCCACTGGTCTCAAAATCCACAACCAGTTTGTTGCCTTCCACCTCGGTTATCCGGCCGTAGCCGAACTTGACGTGGAAGACCCGCTCGCCGACCTTCAAATTCTTGGCGTCCGGCTTGGCCGCCGCCGGCTGGCGATGCGGCACCGGCTTGCGTTCCAGGCGTGACATGTCGACCCCGCCGGGTTGCGACGGGTCGCGCTCGCGCCTGGCATGGTTCGGCTGATAGCCCGCACGGTCCCAGCGTGATTCCTGCGACGTCCAGCCGGCATTGCCATAGCCGGTTTGCGATGTTGCCTCGACATGCTCGATCGGCAATTCGTCGACGAAGCGCGACGGTATCTGGCTGGTCCAGCGGCCATAGACCTGGCGGTTAGCGACAAAACTCACCTTGACCTGTTCACGCGCCCGGGTCAGGCCGACATAGGCCAGCCGGCGCTCTTCTTCGAGGGATTTCAGACCGCCCTCGTCCATCGAGCGCTGAGAGGGGAAGATGCCTTCTTCCCAGCCCGGCAGGTAGACCACCGGGAACTCCAGCCCCTTGGCGGCGTGCAAGGTCATCAGCCGGACGCTATTGGCGCCGTTGTCGCGTTCCAGGTCCATCACCAGGGCGACATGCTCCAGGAAAGCCTGAAGGTTGTCGAAGGCGGCCATCGAATCGCCCAGTTCCTTCAGGTTGTCCAGCCGCGTCTGGCCCGAGGTCTTGTCGGCGCGCTGCATGTCGAAATAGCCGCTGTCGGTGAGGATGGTGTCCAGCACAGCCTCCGCCCGCGCCTCCCCGGCCATGGCGGCCCAGCGGTCATAGTCACGCAAAAACGCGATCAGCGGCGTCCTGGAGCGCCCCGGCAACTCGTCGGTAGTGACCAGATCGCGTACCGACGTCATGACGCTCTGACCCGACAGGCGCGCCTGTTGCAGCAGCTTTTGCACCGTAGCGTCGCCGATGCCACGCTTGGGGATATTGATGATGCGCTCGAAGGCAAGGTCGTCGTCCGGCGACTGAATCAGGCGCAAATAGGCGATGGCGTCGCGGATCTCAGCGCGTTCAAAGAACCGCGGCCCGCCAACAACGATGTAAGGAATCTGCAGCATGACGAAGCGCTCTTCGAACGCCCGCATCTGGAAAGACGCCCGCACCAGTATGGCCATGTCCGACCAGTTACGCCCGCCCTTCTTCAGCTTTTCCATATCTTCGGCGATGAACTGGGCCTCGGCGGCACCATCCCAAATCCCGTTGACGCGAACCTTGTCGCCGCCCTTCTGATCTGTGAACAGGGTCTTTCCCAGGCGCGCCGAATTGGCCTTGATCAGGCCCGACGCCGCGCCGAGGATATGCTGGGTCGAGCGGTAGTTGCGTTCCAGCCGGATGACCTTGGCACCGGGATAGTCGCGCTCGAACTTCAGGATGTTGTCGACCTCGGCGCCGCGCCAGCCATAGATCGACTGGTCGTCGTCACCGACGCAACACAGGTTGCGGTTCGCATTGGTCAGAAGGCGCAGCCAGAGATACTGGGCGATGTTGGTGTCCTGATACTCGTCGACCAGGACATATTTGAAGCGCTTGTGATAGTGCTCCAGAACGTCCTGATGCTGGGTCAGGATCGTCAGGTTGTGCAACAACAGGTCGCCGAAGTCGCAGGCGTTCAGGATGCGCAGCCGGTCCTGGTACATCTGGTAGAGCTTCTGCCCGCGGTTGCCGGCAAACTCGGTGCCATCGCCCTTTACCTTGTCCGGCGACAGCCCCTTGTTCTTCCATTGATCGAGGTGCCAGGCGAAAGATTTCGGCGTCCAGCGCTTCTGATCGATGCTCTCTGATTCGAAAATGCCCTTGATCAGCCGCACCTGATCGTCGTCGTCCAGAATGGTGAAGCTCGACTTCAAGCCCACCAGTTCGGCATGGCGGCGCAGTATCTGCGCGGCGATCGCGTGGAAGGTGCCCAGGTTCGACAAACCCTCCGCCGACAGACCAATCAGCCGCTCGGTCCGTTCGCGCATTTCGCGCGCCGCCTTGTTGGTAAAGGTGACACACAATATCTCCCACGGCCTGGCCAGACCCGTTTGCAGGATGTGGGCGATTCGGGTCGTGAGCACGCGCGTCTTGCCCGTGCCGGCGCCGGCCAGGACCAGAACCGGGCCTTCCGTGGCGCGGATGGCGGATTCCTGTTCGGGATTGAGGCCGGAAAACAGTTCCGGCCGGGCGGGTCGGACGGCGGCGAGGTCGCTGATGCGGGTGGTGACAGATTCCATCGGAACAATTTAGCAACCCCGGCGTCCAAGTCCAACCCCGAATACGTGATATCTACAGGCAGGCTTTTATAGGCAGCCAGCTTCGTGCGAGATGCCTTCTGCCTGGACCAGTCTGTCCGACGTGTCAAAAGCCACAAAAACGTTGAGGTCCTCGTTGCAGGCACCAACGACAAGGAGGGACCACGCCTCAGCCCCCGGAAAACCGAGAACAATTCTATCCTCTCGGCGATATCCCGCATGAGTCAGCTTCTGCTCGATGGCTTGGCGCGGCATTCCTCTCGCCAATGGCGCGTCCGTCAAAGTGGTTCGCTTCGCCAAAAGCATGTTTCGGGGTTGCCATCCCCCGCTACGCACAGCTTGAGATATCTCATCGCGCGGTGCATTCATCGCAGCAGTAGCTAATCCTGAACTCAGAGCCGGATCGAAGCTCTCGCAACCCGCGAGGACGAAAGCGACCAGCCCCAGAACCGCTGCATGAAAACAAAGAGTTCGCCTCTTCCGCATAAGCCTACAAACAGCCCGCATCTACCCACGACCCTTCTGCCGAGGCCAGCCTGTCGGCGGCGTCAAAATGGACGGTGATGTTGTAGCGTACCTGGCAGGGATCGACCTGATAGCCCTTGCCCATGCTCTTGCCATAGACGCCGAGACTGGGCTGACCGGGCTGCGGCGCGACGATGCCGGTGTTGAACCGGCTGTAGCCAGCCTTCGTCAACTGACCCTCGACATCGGCCTTGGCCGCACCCACGCGCAGCGGCGGGATAAGACCGACGCTGTCGCCTTCCGCCGATGCGGCGTCACGTAGGGTCGAGGTCAAGGCGTCGATATTGCCCTGACCGCCAACCGGCGCCATGGTTTGACAGGCGCCCAGGATGAGCGCCCCCAGGCCGAGAACCGGTAGGGAGCAGATTTTGGGAAAAGTCATAGCGTCGCCTCCATGTCGTTCCACCAGGATGGCGAAAAACATGGCCGAGTTAGGGCCGGCACGCTGCTGACATCGGCCCAACGCATAACATTGTTATGTGTTGGGCCGCAAAATTCCCCGGAAATTCGCTTCCTCAGGCCTTCTTTCGCTTGGCTATGCCCTTACCCTGAGCATAGGCCAAGGCGGACAGGCGGCAAAAGGAGGCAAGCAGACTTTCTCCCCGTTTCGAATCAAGCTCGGCAATCAAGGCCGCGAGGCTGATTCGACGTTCTTTGGCGATGGTTTCCAGCACCACCCAGAACTCGGGTTCAAGGGCAACCGAAGTGGCATGTCCCGCCAGGTTGACCGATCTTTTTTTTAGGCCAGGCATTTATTTTTCCTCCGGATCTTTGATGATCCGCGTTTGCAGTGTGCGCCGGTTTTGGCCGTCTCTCATACGCAACTGTAGCCCTTGTACTCTTCAGAACTCAGGTATTATCTAACCTTACACCCCCGATGGCTGGTAATCTGGGGTTTTTTATTGTTCCTCGTCAACAGATTTTTGATTTTCTACAGTTGTTGCCAGGCGGTGACCGTCCAGCCGCGCCGTCTGCTGGTCGCGGTTCAAACGGTCTGCCGCGCGCGCCTTGCCAGAAACGCCAAAACGAACGCGGTTTTCCGCTGCATTTTTCGCTTTGCTTTGTTTTAGCTTGGCTTTTCGTGCCTTGTTGAAATTGATAATGTCCGTCAATTGCAACGCCTTTCGTTCCGAGTCCGGCTGTTTTCAGCGCAGGTTCAGGTCGTGATCGCCCGGGCACAGCGACGAAAAAACCCGTCACAAATGCAAGTAGATAACGCGTGTTTTTTTAAGCTTCGACTGGACGCCCTCGCCCGTACTCAAGCAAAACGTTAAGCCGAAGCTGACCGCAACAGTTTTCGGTCAAGTATATACCCTGTTGCAACCGCCGTCCATCCTTGTGTCATAAAGCCGCAGTAACATCGGCCCGCAGTAACCTTGGCCCGCAGTCACCTCGGCCCACAGTGTGCGATCATCCGTCAAATAAATGAAAATTAAGGTGAAGCCGTTGTCGGGGCCCTTATAATGCCATTTCATCTGAAACGGACACCACAACCATGACCTTTCTGCTAAACATTCTCTGGCTGATTTTCGGCGGCTTTTTCTCAGGTTGCCTGTGGCTGTTGGGCGGCGCCATTCTGGCCGTGACCATTGTCGGCCTGCCCTGGACCATGGCGGCCTGGCGAATTGCCGGTTTCGTGTTCTGGCCTTTTGGTCGTGAGATTGTCGACCGCGCCGAGTACGAGGGCGGCCAGGACCTGGGTGGCGGGTGTGTCGGTACGGCTCTGAATATCATTTGGTTCGTCTTTGCAGGCTGGTACATTGCGCTCAGCCATGTCCTGATTGCCGCCGCCGAGGCCCTGACCATCATCGGCATTCCCTTTGCGTTCAAGGATATGCAACTGGCTGCCCTGGCCCTGGCGCCCATCGGCAAGAAAATTGTGGATAAACCATAGGGGGAGCCCCTGCGGCGAGCCCTGTGACGGTTAAGCCCACGAAAGAAACCAAAAATTCGACTCAGCCCTGTGTCGAATCCTTAGCGCGCGGCGGCGCGCCGCCGCCCCTGCGGCGTTCGAGCTCTAAACATAACTCGCTTGTAATTTGATTTCCCGGGTGTCAAGGGCCATTTTATAGCTGAGTTTCGGAGTGAGCTATGCGTAAGTCCTTGATCCCGTTTGCTGTCAGCGTCGCCGCCATTGCCATGGCCACAGGTGCCGCTGCGCAAATGCGCCTTATTTCCGACGGCCCGCAGATCGAACTGCGCGATCTGGCGGCGCGCGTTGTGGTGACGCCCGAGGATCGCAGCGATATCGACATCAAGGTCCGCTACGGCAAGGCCAAGGTTCCGGCCCTGATGATTTCCCAGCGCGGCAATGTTACTGTGCTCAACGGTCACCTGTCGGGCACCAGCCCGCGAACGTCGCTGACGATCCATTTCGATGAAGAAACTATCCAGAGCGGCCAGGTCTTTATTTCCGGCATGGGCAAGGTGAAGATCGACGATCTGCCGCTGGTTTTCGTGCGCGTGCCCAACAATGCTGTGGTTAAGGACAACGCCTATACCCTGGGCCACATGAAACCCAGCCGTAGCCTGGACATGATCATGCACGGCTCCGGTCAATGGACGGTCGAACCGGTATCGGGTCCGCTCAACATCATTAACAGCGGCGCCGGCGATATCAGCGTTTCTACGGCTGGCGACACGATCGTCGACAATATGGGTTCGGGCGATATCAACATTCAATCTGTGCGCCGGCTGAAACTGACCCAGACGGGTTCGGGCAGCTTCGCGGCGCAAAACGGTACCGATGTCGAGATCTTTAACCAGGGTTCGGGCGATGTCGGCCTGATCAACGCCCGCTCGGTCAAGGCCAAGATGAACGGTTCCGGCGATCTGTCACTCGGCAATGTCATGAATGGCCTGACCCTGGTCAATAATGGCTCAAGCGATGTGTCGGTGCAGAAAATTGCTGGCCCGGTGTCGCTCAGCCTGGCCGGATCGGGTGATGTCGACATTGCCGGTGGTCACATACCGGGCTTCGTCCTGAGGGGTTCGGGCTCTGGCGATGTCGCCTTTGGCGGTACCGCCGGCACGGTCAATATCGACGCCAATGGCCCCGGCGACATCAGCATCATGAAGGCCACGGGTCCCGTTATCACCAAGGTGAACGGTTCGGGCGAGATGTTTATAGGTCAATAGGATGTGGGGTCAATCAGATCTGGGTCATAAGATCTGGGGTCGTTAAGTTGCCGTCGAATGCCGTTGGCAAATGGTTAACGACAGTGTAGCCTGCACCGCAAACATCGCGCGCGCGGTTTGGAAGGGGGCTTTCATGGATCAGGTCATTTCGGTTTTCAACGCCATCGTTGGCGGAGTCGGCAGTGTCTGGGGCGCTTTGGGCGCCCTGGCCGTGCCAGTCCTTGTCGTGCTGATGGTCTTCGTCGCCATGGGCTTGAAGATCAATCAGGAATGGGAACGCGGCGTCGTCTACTTCCTTGGCCGTTATGCCTCGACACGTGGCCCCGGCCTGTACTGGATCATCCCGTTTATCGAGTATGTCAAACGGGTCGATGTCCGTATCCTGACCGTCAAGCTGGAGACCCAGGAAACCCTCAGCCGCGACGGCGTGGCGGTGCGGGTCAATGCCGTGGTCTGGTACAAGGTGATCGATCCGGCCAAGGCGCTGAATGCTGTCTTCGACCCGTACATGGCGGTGTTGCAGGCCTCGGAAACGGCCTTGCGCGACACGATCGGCCAGCATGGCCTGGACGAATTGCTCAAAAACCGCGAGATGGTCAATGCCAAGCTGATGGACATGCTGGAACGGTCAGCGTCCAAGTGGGGCGTCGACATCGACACGGTCGAGATGCGCGACCTCGACATTCCGGAACAGATGCAGCGTGCCCTGGCCCGTGAGGCCGAGGCGACGCGCGAAGCCAAGGCGCGCCTGATCAAGGCCCAGGGCGAGGCGGCGGCAGCAGAAACGCTGGTGGCGGCGGCGACGATGATTCAGAGCGCGCCGGCGGCGCTGGAACTGCGACGTTTGCAGACGCTGAGCGAAATCGGCACCGAGCAGAACACGACAATCGTCCTGGCTTTGCCGATGGAAATGACCCAGGCTGCATCCGGTCTGATCGATATGGTCAAGAACAGGACCTAAATGGTCGAGCGCAAGATTTAGGCAGCGAAATTCTGTGTTATACGAACGGCTTGAGGCTCTGACTCTTAAGGAAGAGCCCCGCCCGGCGCTTCGCGCCACCCTCCCCGTAAACGGGGTGGGCTAAAAAGGGTCAAGCCTAACCTCCATGGTATTATATGCCCCGGAAGGTTAGCTTGAAGTCTCCTTCAACGCACGTAATGCTATAAGAGTTGCCTCGGACGTCGATCACAAAGTTCCCACGGCATCGGGGGCACGTCTTTGCCGTGCTTCCGTTCTGCTCATATTCGGTGACTGCGGCGTCGGCAAAATCTGCTTCCGCTTCAGTGATTTTTGAATTTTTCGTATCTTTCATAATTTTGTTTCGCTCATGGGCCTTTCGGGCATAAGGATTGTATCAAGGTGAGATACATATCTACCCTTCCCCATGGAAGAAGTCGTAGATCTTCTGCGCCAGGGCGGCTGAGATGCCTTCAACCTTTTGCAATTCCTCGACCCGCGCACTGGCGACTTCGCGGCCTGAGCCAAAGGCCGCCAGCAAGGCGCGTTTGCGCCGGGCGCCGATGCCATCGATATCGTCCAGCGGATTCTGTGTGATCGCCTTGTCGCGCTTTTGCCGGTTGGCGCCGATGGCATAACGGTGGGCTTCGTCGCGCAGCCGTTGCAAATAGTACAAAACCGGCGACTTCGGCTCCATCATAAAGGGCAGCCGCCCCGGCATGAAGAAGCGCTCCAGGCCGGCGTCACGATCCGGCCCCTTGGCGACGCCGACAATGCGAACATCTGCCATACCCAACTCAGCCATCACGCCCAGCACCGCGTCCAATTGGCCCTGGCCGCCGTCGACCAGCACCAAATCAGGCTTGCCGAACGCCTTCTCGCCTTCCGGCAGATCCTTTTCCTTGATCAGACGCATAAAGCGGCGCCGGAACACCTCTGCCATCATGGCATAGTCGTCGCCCGGCTTGGTATCGAGATCGCGGATGGTAAACTTGCGGTACTGCCCCTTCATAAAGCCTTCCGGGCCGGCTACAACCATTCCTCCGACAGCATGGGTGCCGCCCAGGTGCGAATTGTCATAGACCTCGATGCGGATCGGGGGGGCGTCCAATCCAAACGCCTCCGCTACGCCCTGAAGCAGTTTCGACTGGGCCGAATGCTCGGCCAGCCGCCGGCCCAGCGCCGACTTGGCATTGTTCAGCGCGTGCTGGACGATCTCGCACTTGCCGCCCCGCATGGGCTTGCTGATCTGGACCTTGCGCCCGGCCTTGAGGCTTAACGCTTCCATCATGAGGTCGGGCTCATTCAGGTCATGCGACACCAGGATCAGCCGTGGCACCTGGCGGTCCTGATAGAATTGGCCAAGAAAGGCATCGAGGACAGTCCCTTCGGAATCCTCGCTGTCGACCCTCGGAAAATAGGCGCGATCGCCCCAGTTCTGGCCGGCACGGTAGAACACCGCCTGGACGCAGGCGCCCCCACCCTGGGCAAAGACCGAGAACACATCGGCCTCCTCTTCGTTCAGGTCCACCGAGGTTGACATGGCGACGTGGTTCAGTGCCCGCACCCGGTCGCGCAGGTGGGCGGCGCTTTCGAAATCCAAATTGTCGGAGGCCTGCATCATGTCTGTGCTCATGCGCTCGATGACCTTGCGACTCTTGCCGCGCAGGAAGTCATGGGCCTGGCCGACCAGGTTCTTGTAGTCCTCCAGCGAGATAACGCCCGTGCAGGGTGCGCTGCACCGCTTGATCTGATGCAGCATGCACGGCCGGGTGCGCGAGGCATAGACATTGTCGGTGCAGGTGCGCAGCAGAAAGGCCTTCTGCAGGGTATCGAGGGTGTTGTTGACGGCAAGGGTCGAGGCGAACGGGCCGAAATAATCGCCGGGGATCGAATGGGCGCCGCGGTGCTTGGTGATCTGGGGCGCCTCGTGGTCCTTGCGCACCAGGATCTCGGCGAACATCTTGTCATCGCGCAGCAGGACATTGTAGCGCGGCTTCAACGCCTTGATCAGGCGCGCTTCCAGCAGCAGCGCCTCGCCTTCGGTATCGGTGCGGATCAGCACCATTTCGCGCGTCAGAGCGACCATGCGCGCAATGCGCTGGGTGTGGAACCTTCCTTGCGCATATTGCAGCACGCGCTTTTTCAGCGACTTGGCCTTGCCGACATACAAGACCTCGCCGTCGTCGCCCAGCATGCGATAGACGCCTGGTTTGTCGGGCGCCAGCGCGGCCTCACGCCGGATCAGTTCCGCGCCCTTCAGCGGTTCTTCCGGTGCCGGACTGTCCGGCGTAGCGATGATGATCTCTTCGGTCATTTTACGTTCTGTGGCACGACTCAAACTTTACTCTGTCCCACGTCATTAAACGACAGGAGATAAGGTTTTGAAATCAGCATTCTTGGCTGATTTGGCAAGGGCGACTGCCCACCGCGCGTTCAGGAAGCGTTGAGCGAAGCGGCTTCCTGAACAGGTTGCGCGAGCCCGCGCGGCGCTTGAGCGCACATAATGTAACAATTCCTGTTCACGCGTCCGTGATATTGCACTTGCGAAAATCGGCGATTTTAGTATGCACGGTGTATGCGTTTTGTTTCGTCCGTTTTCCAGAGTCTGAAGACTGCTTCAGGGTCTTTCGCTGTTGCGCTGACAGCGGCAGCGCCGGGGTCGTCGCCGGCCGAGATCCGCTCGCTGACCGGCCTGCGCGGGCTGGCGGCGCTGTATGTTGTCCTGTTCCACGCCAATGGATTCTGGCGCTTTCCCGATCCGGTGCGGCCGTTCATCAATCACGGCTATATGGCGGTCGACCTGTTCTTCATTCTGAGCGGCTTTGTCATGGCCATGACCTACGCTCACATGTTCGAAGACGGCTTTTGCATCAAGAAATTCAAGCACTTCCTGCTGCTGCGCCTGGCGCGCATCTACCCGCTGTTTGCGCTGATGACGGTGCTGACCGCTATCCTGATCGTGACCGTCCTGGCGCCAACCTACCGTTTCGAAGACCTGCCCCTGGCCCTGCTGCCCAACTTCACCCTGACCCAGGTGTGGGGCCTTTCCAATTCGATTGTCCCGCCATCGTGGTCGATTTCCGCCGAGTGGGCGGCGTACCTGCTGTTCCCGCCCGGTGTATGGTTGGCCCTGAAAGTGTCGCGGCGCTGGACGCTGCTGGGTTTGCTGGTCAGTTTCGTGGTTCTGGCGGCCATCGCCTATGGCCCCCACTGGCTCGCCGAAAAGCCGTTGGGCCTGCGCCATGGTCCACTTGATATCGTCAGTTCCTACGCGCTCGGCACGACCCTGCGCTGTCTGGCCTCCTTCTATATCGGCCTGGTCGCCTGGCGATTCAAAGACCTGATCCCGGCGCGCGCCGCCGGCGTCCTGTTCGTGCTGGCCCTCGGCCTCCTGTGCGTCAAGGGTTCCGACATGTTCCTGATTGGCATCTTCGCCGTGATGATCATGGCTTTGAGCCACGACACCGGCTGGGTGGCGCGGCTGATGCAGGTGCGCTGGGTCTATTGGTTGGGCGGCATCTCCTTTGCCCTCTACCTGATCCACGACATCGTCCAGAAGATCATCTTCAAGGCCCTGCCCGCCTGGGGCCTGAGCGAAGGCCTGCCGAAATGGGGCTGGGTCATCGTCTCGGTCGCCGTATCGATCGCCCTGTCGGCGCTGTGCCACTACGGATTCGAACGGCCATCGCGAACCTGGTTCCGCGCTCTGATCAAGAACCCACCGCAGTCCAAGCCGCGCGAAGTCCTGACGCCGGCAGAATAAGAATTGACCACGAACCACACGAACAGACACGAACAATAGCTTTGAGGTTCGTGTCTGTTCGTGTGGTTCGTGGTCAAAAAAAACGACATTAAGGCTGCTTTGCGCATCAGATATACGCAGGCTACTCCAGCTTGTCCGCTTTGAAGAGCGCCGGGAAAAGCTTGATCCAGACGCCGGTAACCACCAACGAGCCGATCCCGCCGAACAGGGCCGCACCAACCGGGCCCAGTATGCGCGCGGCCACGCCGCTTTCGAATTCGCCCAGTTCGTTCGACGCCCCGATAAACAGGTAGGAAACAGACGCCACCCGGCCGCGCATATGGTCGGGCGTGACGATCTGGACCAGCGTGCCGCGAACATAGACGCTGATCATGTCGGCCGCGCCCAGCACGATCATGGCAAAAATCGACAACCAGACATTTTTCGACAAACCGAACACAATCGTTGCCAAGCCGAAGATGGCGACACCGCTGAACATCCACGGACCGGCGTGGCGGCGCAGGGGCCTGAACGACAGGTAAAACGACATCACCAGGGCGCCAATCGCCGGCGAGGCGCGCAGCAGGCCAAAGGCAATCGCCGCCGGCAACAAGGTATCCGCTACAATCACGTCACGGACGAACACCGGCATCAGCGCCGTTGCTCCCCCCAGCAGGACGGCGAACAAATCCAGCGAAATGGCGCCCAGGATGACCTTGTTGGTCCAGATGTAACGCCAGCCTTCCTTGATCATTTGAGTCTTGGAGGCGGTGACGGGCTCCGGCGCCGTCTTCGCCTTGATGGTGAAAACAAGGAGTGAGGCGACCGCCACAAGAACGGCGCAGAAGCCATAGGCGAGGTGGGTCGAGAACCCGATAAGTACCCCACCCAGGGCTGGTCCGACAATAAGTCCCGTCTGGAAGGCCATGGAGTTGACAGCTATTGCCTTGGGCAAGACGATTTTCGGCACCAACATCGGCCCTATCGCCGAACTGGCAGGGGCACTGAACGCCCGCAGCGCGCCCAGGAAGGCGCTCAGCGCAAAAAAGCCCCAGAACGGCGCAGCCGGCAGGAAGGAATACGTCAGAAACGCCAGCGACAGCAGTAATTGGCCCAACAGAACAAGGGAAATAATCTTCTTGCGATCGTAGCGGTCGGCGATGATCCCGGCCGGAATCGTAAAAGCGAACAGGGTAATGAACTGGGCCAGGCCAATCAGCCCGACATAGAGGGCGGACTCCAGCACATTCGATGTCTCACGCGCGATATCGTAGACCTGCCAGCCAATGGCGGCGCTTTGGGCCGATGTCCCCAAAACGCCGCACACACGCGAAAGCCAGAAGGCGCGGAAATCGGGAATCTGGAGAGGATGGCGCTCATCATCGGCCGGTTCAGGCGGCATCGGGGTCTCGCGTGGAGTCTTTGGCGTCACGGCAAAAGCCCTTGCACACAAATGAGTTGCAGGCACCCTATTTGAGTCTTACACCCGCCGCCATGCCGAATACAGAAAAAGACCCGCCAATAGATACCGTCGCCCTGACTCAAAGCCTGATACGGCGGGAGTCGGTCACGCCCGCCGACGGCGGCGCCATGGATGTGGTCCAGCGGGCTCTGGAAGGGCTGGGTTTCACCTGCACGCGCCTGAAGTTCGGCGAAATCGAAAACCTCTATGCCCGACGCGGGACAACGGGGCCGAACCTGTGTTTCGCCGGCCACACGGATGTCGTTCCCGGCGGGATGCGGTCGTTGTGGAAATACGATCCCTTCGGTGCCGAGATTCATGACGGCCAGATTATCGGCCGCGGCGCCGTCGATATGAAGGGCGCCCTTGCGGCCTGGATCGCCGCCGTGTCGCGGGTCGTGGAGGCCGACATTAGCCCGCGGGGCTCCCTTTCGTTTTTAATTACGGGTGACGAAGAAGGCGAAGCCACAAACGGCACGGTCCGCGTGGTCGAGTGGTTGCGTGAACGCGGTGAGGTCATCGACCATTGCGTCGTCGGTGAACCGTCCTCATCGCAAACCCTCGGCGACATGATCAAGGTCGGTCGGCGTGGTTCGATCAACGCGACCTTTACCGTTACTGGCAAGCAGGGCCATGTCGCCTATCCGCAGCGGGCGCGCAACCCGCTCCCCGTCCTTGTCGACCTGTTAGCGGCGTTGAAGTCCCGCCGTCTGGATGACGGCTATGAGGCGTTTCCGCCATCCAACCTGGAAATCACGACGATCGACACCGGCAATACGGCCACCAATGTCATCCCCCAATTGGCGACGGCGCGGGTCAATATCCGCTTCAATCCGAGCCATACGGGTGCGAGTTTGAAAGCCTGGTTCGAGCACCTGGCAGCGGAACATGCGCAAAGCTCGGGCGCAAAAATCGATGTCCGGATCATCATTTCGGGCGAGGCATTTCTTACCGAATCGGGGCCTTTCGTCGACCTGATCGCCGAGGTCGTTCGTGGCCAGTTCGGCATCGAGACCGATCGTTCGACATCCGGCGGGACGTCGGACGCGCGCTTTATCCGGGCCCTGTGTCCGGTTGTGGAATTTGGTCTGGTTGGCCAGGCCATGCACCAGATCAATGAGTGCGTGCCCGTGACGGAGCTGGAAGCCCTGACGGACGCCTATGCGGCTTTAATTGCAGCCTACTTCGCCCGTTTCAAATAGCGGTAAGGTCTTGTCCACAGATAAGCCAGATAAGCCAGATGAACAGTGGAGTTTGTAGGTAGCGGCGCTAACACGACAAAAAAATGACGAGCAAAGCTCGTCGAAAAACTATGTCTTTCAACAGATGTAGTGCAGTTAACGCTGTCCATCTGGCTTATCTGGCTTATCTGTGGACAACACCTTACGCGGGTTCAAATCGAGCTGTACCCGGCAAAATCAGGCTCGTCCTCATACGTCACCCGCGTCAGATACAAACCATCCGGTGGCGCAACCTGGCCACAGGCGGCGCGGTCACGCGCAGCAAGAGCATGCGCCACATCCGCAACATCCCACCGCCCGATGCCGGCTTCGACCAGGGTCCCGGTCATCGACCGGACTTGCCGATGCAGGAAAGATCTGGCCGCAAACACCAGGTGCACCTCGTCGCCGAAGCGTTTGACCCGGGCGATCTCGAGCGTCTTGACCGGCGACTTCGCCTGGCATTCGACATGGCGGAAGGTAGTAAAGTCATGTGAACCGACCAGCACCTTCGCCGCCTGCGCCATAACATCCGCATCCAGGGGCCGCCGGACATGCCAGACCCGGCCCCGGTCCAGCGCCGGCGGCGCCCGGCGGGTCAGGATACGGTACAGATACATCCGCCCGGTCGCCGAAAACCGGGCTGAAAAGTCGTCGCCGACCTCTTCGGCCGCCAGCACCACGATCGGCTCGCGCACCAGGCCGGCATTCAGGGCATCACGAACCGTGTCGGCGTTGAAAGCCTTGTGCAGGTCGAAGCTGATCACTTGGCCCGTCGCATGCACGCCGGTATCGGTGCGTCCCGCCGCGGTGATGCGCAGGGCTTCTCCGCTGAACGCCAGGATGGAGCGTTCGATTGCAGCCTGCACCGTTGCCAGCTTGCCCTGGGCCTGGAAACCCTTGTAGGGAAGGCCATCATATTCGATCAGGCAGCGGTAACGCGGCACAGGAGCACTTTCCGAAACGTGTGACGCACCTTTCGGTTAAAAAGTGCGAAAAAGCAAAAAATCAGATAAACCGGTCACCGGGCTGCAGATCCGTTCCGTTGAGGAAGTCCCACGCGTCCTGGACGGTCTTGCCTTCACGCTGCAACCGCAGAATCTGAACCACGCCTTCGCCCGTCGCCACCTTCAGACCGCCGAGCAGCAAGGTGCCCGGAGTCTCGACGGAGTGCTCGTCGGTCAGGCGTGACATCAGCATCTTGACTCGGACATCGCCCTTTTGGCCGGCCATGGTCGTCCAGGCACCGGGAAACGGCGAAAGGCCGCGAATATGACAGTCGAGTTCGCGCGCCGGCCGGTCCCAGTCGATACGGGCCTCTTCCGGCGTGATCTTGCGGGCATAGGTCGGCTCGCCGACCTGCGCCTGACCCTGGGCACCGCCACGCTCGATCGCCGCCAGGGCTATTGGCAGCAGCGATGCTCCCAGCGTCGCCAGCTTGTCGTGCACGCTCTGGGCGGTGTCGTCAGGCGTGATTTCGACCCGACCGGACAGGATGATCGGGCCTTCGTCCAGCCCTTCCGACATGCGCATCACCTCGACCCCGGTATGGCTGTCACCGGCCATGATGGCGCGCTGGATCGGCGCCGCACCGCGCCAGCGCGGCAGCAACGAAGCGTGCAGGTTGAAGCAGCCCAGCGGCGGGTGGTCCAGCACGGCCTTTTTCAGTATCTGGCCATAGGCGACGACAATACAGGCATCGATGTCCAGCGACTGGAATTCGGCAATGGCGTCGGCATCCTTCATCGATTTGGGCGTGCGTACCGGCAGGTCAAGGGACTCGGCGAAGGCGTGGACCGGCGACGGGCTCAGCACCTGGCCACGGCCTTTCGGTGCCGGCGGCTGGGAGTAGACGCAGACGATGTCATGGCCGGCAGCGACCAGCTCGGCCAGGGCCTTCACGGCGAATTCGGGGGTGCCCATAAAGGCCAGGCGCATGAAAAAGACCTCGCGACGGTTTCGCCGCGAGGTCTAATCATTATTGCCTGACGGGGCAAGCTGTTAAGCCGCGCGCGTCAGCTTCTTGACCTTGGTGATCGCGCGATCGCGTTTCAACTTCGACAGATGATCGATAAATAGCGTGCCTTCCAGATGGTCCATTTCATGCTGGATACAGACGGCGAACAGGCCATCGGCGTCTTCTTCGACTTCGTTGCCGTTGTAGTCGAGGTATTTCAGTCTCACCTTGGCCGGGCGCAAGACCTCGTCATAGATTTCCGGCACGCTGAGGCAGCCTTCTTCGTAGGGCGCCACCTCTTCCGACTTCCAGATGATCTCCGGATTGACGAAGTAGCGTGGCTTCTTGATGCCTTCGGCATCGGGCTCGGCGCCTTCGGGTTTCTCCTGCAAATCCATGACGATGACGCGGATCGGCTCACCGATCTGGACAGCCGCCAGGCCGATGCCCGGCGCGTCATACATGGTTTCCAGCATATCATCCATCAGGCGGCGCAGATCGTCGTCGACCTTGTCGACGGGCTTGGACACCTGTTTCAGGACGGGGTGGGGTACAGTCAGAATTTCACGAATAGCCATGGCGCAAATGTAGTCGTTTGCCCCGGAACAATCAAGATATACAAGAGCTTTGAACCACGGATGGACACGGATGAACGCGGATTTCCGGTTTATTCTGCCCCTGTCGCGCAGCGGCGTCTAACTTGATTTGAAACCGCGAATGGACGCGAATGAACGCGAATATCCAGGGTGATTTCAAACCACGGAATGTCTCAGACATTTTTTGAGCGCGCATGGCGCTCCCTCTATTCGCGTTCATTCGCGTCCATTCGCGGTTTCAATCCCCCAGATGCTTCCGCTGCGCACTTGTATCAGGCTTGATCGGAAATCCGTGTTTATCCGTGTCCATCTGTGGTTCAAAACCATTAAACCGTCTCGTCCTCGGCCGGTGAGAGGGCCTGGAGCTTGGTCGCAGCGCGCGGCTGGCTTTCGATCGACGGCAGGTCCGGGATCGACTTGCCCTGATGTTCCACCTGCAGATCCTCGAATCGACGCGCCTGGGTCAGCACCTTGGTTTCCAGCGATCCAACGAAAGCATTGTACTTGTCGACCGCGCGCGACAGGGATGAACCCAGGTCGCCGACATGCCCGCCCATCACCGACAGACGGCTGTAGAGTTCGCGCCCGAGATCGGCGATTTGGTTGGCGTTTTTCATCTGATCTTCAACCCGCCAGCCATAGGCCACCGCCTTGCACAGGGCGAACAGGGTGGTCGGCGTGACGATGATGACCTTGCGGTCCATAGCCTCGGTCATCAGGTTGGGCTCATGGTCCAGGGCTGTCGACAGCAGACCGTCGCCCGGAATAAACATGACGACGAAATCCGGCGAAACCTGATCCTTGAACTGATCCCAATAGGCTTTGGCCGACAGATCGCGAACGTGGGCGCGAAGGGCCTGGGCATGGCGTTTCAGATGCAGGTCGCGCGTGCCCTCGTCCCTCGCCTCGGCGGCTTCGAGATAGGCTGTCAGGTTGACCTTGGAATCGATGACGAACACCGCCTCGGCCGAGTTACCCGGCAGCTTCACCACCACATCGGGGCGGCGACGGCCTTCGTCGCTGTCCAGGCTTTGCTGTTCGATAAAGTCATAGCGCGCCGACAGACCAGCGGCCTGCAGTACGTTGCGCAGCACCTCCTCACCCCATCGCCCCTGAACCCCGGCGCCGCGGCGCAGGGCGCCGGCCAGTTTCTGGGTCACTTCGCGGGTCGCATTGGAGGCGGTCAAAAGGTCAGCGATCTGTTGCTTCAGGCCGCCGGTATCGCCCGCCCGCGCCTCTTCCATCGCCTTAACCTGGGCCTCGAAACGCGTCAGATGTTCGGCCACCGGCTTGAGGCTGGAGGTCATTTTTTCCATGGCCAGCTTTTCGCGGGCGACAAATGCCTCCTCTGCCCGCTTCAACAGCGAATCTGCCGAGGTCTGCATGGCTTGATGAGATACCAGTTGGAACTGCTCGCTCATGGTCGTCCGCGCCTCTTCCAGCGCCCGTGCCCGCTCGCGAAGTTGCGCCACCTCGACCTCGCTCCGGCGCAGGCTATCCGCCATTTCGTCCTTTTGGGCCCTGAGCCGGCGGCCTTCGGCAAAGGCCAGATACCAGGCGCCGGCGAAGACCAGGGCCAGGACAAGAAACCCGAGGGACATAGGGTCGAGTGCGTTCATGGATTGTTCTTTAGCGAGATTCCCCGAATATGGCCAGTCCAATCTCTCCCCTTGCGCGCACGCGCTTTCGCTGACAGTCTCAGCCTTGGCACGTTTCGGGGATATGCAATGAACGTCAGGACGTTGGCTGGCAAGGTGTTCACGGGCAAGACGCCGTGGACCTATCTCTACCTGTTCCTGATTCCGTTTATCAATTGGTGCTTCGCAGCCGTTCCGCAGATCGCCTTGCCCGACGGCGGGTCCTGGACGCCGATGGCGATTGTTACGGGCTTCGTTCTTGTTGTGCGTGACTTTGCCCAGCGCGAAATCAATCACTGGATTATCGGCGCCCTGGGTGTCGGCCTGGCTCTGTCGTTCCTGACGTCCGATCCGGCCGTCGCCCTGGCCAGCACCTGTGCCTTTGCCGTCAGCGAACTGATCGACTGGGCTGTCTACACGTTTATCCGGCGGCCCTTGTCACAACGCGTTGCCATTTCGACAGCGATCAGCGCCCCCCTGGACTCCGTGGTGTTTTACGCCATCGCGAGCACGTCTATTTCCGGGATCTTCAACATCTGGTCGCTGGCTTCGTCGGTCATTTCGAAGCTTATCGGTGTTCTGGTCGTCTACCTGATCCTGCGGCGCCGCGAACAACGAGCGGCCCTTGCTGAAAAAGCCATCTAGAGTGCAATTTTTCTAAAAACTGGCAGCCACTTTATCGGATTGCGCTCTACCGTCGGGTTTTCAGCGCGTGAGCAATCGTGCCGTCATCCAGCCAGTCGAGGTCACCACCGACCGGCACGCCGCGCGCCAGGTAGGTGACGGTTGCCTGATTTTGCAGTCCCTTAAGGCGATCGGCGATGTAATGCGCCGTGGTCTGGCCCTCGACCGTTGCCGGCAGGGCCATGATGATTTCGTGCACACCGCCGTCGCGGACGCGGGCAACCAGGCGATCCAGACGCAGGTCTTCCGGTCGCACCCCGTCCAGGGCCGAAAGCAGTCCGCCCAGGACATGATAGCGGCCGCCGTAGGTGCCAACACGCTCCATGGCCCACAAGGCGCCGTCTTCTTCGACGACGCAGATCATGGTGGTGTCGCGCGCCGGATCGGAACAGGTGGCGCAAGGGTTCCGTGTCGACAGGGCGCCGCAGACGCCGCAGGACACAACCTTGTCAGCAGCGTCCTGCATGGCGGCAGTCAGCGGGATCAGCAATTGTTCGCGCCGCTTTAGCAGGGCCAAGGCTGCGCGCCGGGCCGAACGCGGCCCCAGGCCCGGCAGCTTGGACAGCAGGGCCATCAGGCTTTCGATTTCAGGACCGGCACCCAAGGCCATGATATATCAGAAGAACTTCGGCATCTTGGGCAAGCCGCCCAACGGGCCCAGATCGCCGGCAGCTTCCTGCAAGTACTGCTTGTTCAACGCTTCAAGCTTGCGGCGCGCCTCGGCATAGGCGGCACGGATCAGGTCGGCCAGGACCTCGCCCTCGCCCGGCGTCAGCAGGCTTGGGTCGATGTTCAGCACCGACATCTCACCGGTCCCCTTCAGGTCCAATGTGACCAGGCCACCGCCGGATGACCCGCTAACCGTGCTCTGGGTCATCTTTTCATCGGCCTCATGGAGCTTTTGCTGCACCATCTGGGCCTGTTTCATCATCTGCGCAAAATCCATCAGTCTTCATCCTTGTCGATGCGCTCGTCTTCGGGCACGGCGGGCGCGCTGTCGGTAACGGCGGGTTGCGGTTTGGCGCGAACGGAAGTGATCTCCGCACCGGGAAAGGTTTCCAGCAATCTGGCGACGAAGGGGTCGGCTTTCAAGCGTGCTCTTGCAACATCTGTCTCGCGCCGGTCGCGTTCGTAGACGCTTTCGGCCCCGCCGCCGCCCTCGGTGGCAATCAGCCAGCGCTCACCCGTCCATTCGCGCAGGCGCAGCGACAGGCGGCGAACCAGGTCGGCCGGGGCGCGCGGCGCCAGTTCGAAGGTAATGGCACCGGGCTTGAACGCAATCAGGCGGACAAATTGTTCGACGTCGGTGCGCAGGCCAATGTCGCGGCGTTCGGCGATCAGGGTCAGAACCTGGTCAAAGGTCTGGGGCTTTGGCGCCACCTGCTGGACTTGCGGACGCATGGCCTGGGCGGCACCGCCCGACACCGACTGGCCGCCACCCGGACCGCCTCCCCCAGGACCTCCATTTGGACCAGGCACGAGCGGTTCGCCGCTTTGCAGACGCTTCATCAGCACTTCCGGTCCCGGGAGGTCGGCAGCATAACAGAGCCGGACCAGGGCCATTTCGAAAGCAGCCGGCGCGTCGGGGGCGCGACGCAGTTCCTCGAACGCCTTCAGCATCAGCGTCCACAGCCGCGACAGGGTGCCGGCCGACAGTTGCGCTCCCAGGGCCGTGACGCGCATGGCCTGAGCCTTGGGCATCCGCGTCGCATCGGCGCCCAGCACCTTGGCCACCGACGTCGCGTGGCAATATTCCAGCAGGTCGCCCATGATCTGGGACGGATCGGCCCCGTAGCCATAGAGCGTCCGGAAGCCCAGAAGCGCTTCGCTCATCTGGCCGGAAATGATGTTTTCAAACAGGGCCAGGGTCGCCGACCGGTCGGCCAGCCCCAGCATGTCGCGGACCACCTCGGCGCCAACGACTTCGCCGGCCTCGCCCTGGACCAGGGCCTGGTCAAGCAGACTCAAGCCGTCGCGCACCGAACCTTCGGCGGCGCGGGCGATTAGGGCCACGGCATCGGCATCGATACGCACGCCTTCCAGGCCGCAGATCTTTTCCAGATGCGGCGTCAGGGTTTCCGGTTCGACACGGCGCAGGTCGAAGCGCTGGCAACGCGACAGGATGGTCACCGGCACCTTGCGGATCTCGGTGGTAGCGAAGATGAACTTGGCGTGGGGCGGCGGTTCTTCCAGCGTCTTCAGCAGGGCGTTGAACGCCCCCGTCGACAGCATGTGGACTTCGTCGATGACATAGACCTTGTAACGCGCTTCGACCGGCGCATAGCGCACGCTTTCCAGCAGGTCGCGCATGGCATCTACCCCGGTGCGCGAGGCAGCGTCCAGTTCCAGCACGTCGATATGGCGGCCATCGATGATCGCCCGGCAATGGACGCCCATGACGGACAGATCGACACTTGGGCCCTCTCTTTTGCCTGAAGACTCCCCCGTACTGGATTCATAATTCAGCGCCCGGGCCAGCAGGCGCGCCGTCGTGGTCTTGCCGACGCCACGGACGCCGGTCAGCATGAAGGCATGGGCGATACGGCCAGCGGTAAAGGCATTGGTCAGTGTACGGACCATTGCCTCCTGGCCGATCAGGTCCTCGAAAGTGCGCGGGCGGTATTTGCGCGCCAGCACCGTATAGGCTTGTGATTTCTCGATCGGCTTGGCGGCAGGCAGGGACGCACCGAACATGTCGTCAGTGTCTTCGTCCCGTTCGGGAGCGGCGAAGACGTCGTCAAGGTCGGCGGAGTCGGACATGGCGGATTTTATAACGGCAATTTGCGCAAGCGTCTCTTATAAAGCGCGATTCCCGCGCCGCCAGAACGACGGATTCTTGTGGGAAAGGTGAGACGTTTTGGGAGGGTGAGGCGACCGACCCGAAGGTGAATTCGTTGTGGCTGCTGCCTTCCGGCCCTGACCAGGTTGGCGAGGCCTTCGCCCGGCCGCCTCGACGCCTATATGCGCAATCTTGGCCGCGGATGCAAGAGCTGTGGTGACGATTCTATGACACCGGTATCATTTCTATTGCGAAGCGTCAGACGTGGTGGCATGGTCGTGCCAAAAAGTACCGGAGAAACATCCTTGAAGCTCCCTGCCCTGTTGCTCGCCGCGTGTCTGGCTATGCCCGGTTTCGTCCAGGCTGAGGTCATCGGCACGACGGTCCCGGCCCTGCCGTTGACGGCAGAACGCATTGCCGAGGCGCCCGAAGCTTCGCGCACGGCCTGGGCCGACTATCTTGCCTGGTCAAAGGCGCAAAGCCTTGCCGATCAGGCGGTTCTGACAGCCGAACGGATGGGCCTGAGTCCCCTTCCCGCCCCCGCGCCGGGTGGCGACGGCGCCAAGACCATGCCGCTGAACCGCGAGACGGCCTGGTATGCTTCGCCCGAAGCGCGCCACGTCGCCGATGTCATCGTCAGCTTCCAGACCCCGGCCGGCGGCTGGGGCAAGAACGCGCCACGCGACGGCGCCATCCGGCAGCGGGGCCAGAGTTGGGTCGCCGGCAAGGACGAAGCCTGGCACTATGTCGGCACCTTCGACAATGGCGCCACAACGACCGAGTTGCAGTTCCTGGCACGCGTCGCCGCCCAGGCGCCGGGCGCTGAAGGCGACAGTTATCGCGCGTCTTTCCTGCGCGGTGTCGCCTATGTGCTGTGGGCACAATATCCCAATGGCGGCTGGCCTCAGGTGTGGCCGCTGGAAGGCGGCTACCATGACGCCGTTACCTTCAACGACAATACTCTGAGCGATATCGTTGCTGTGCTGCACCTGACCGCAGCAGGCCAGGGCGACTATGCCTTCGTGCCACCGGCTGTGCGCGACCAGGCAGCCGAAGCGCTGGACCGCGCCATCGCGGTCATCCTGGCGTCGCAGGTCCGCATCGAGGGCCGCCTGACGGCCTGGGGCCAGCAGCACGACACCCTGACCCTGAGGCCGGTCGGCGCGCGCAATTTCGAACCGGCTTCTCTGTCGTCGAGCGAAAGCGCCGGATTGTTGCTGGAACTGATGAAGATCGAACAGCCGGCGCCCGCCGTGGTGGCGTCGGTCCATGCCGGCGCAGCCTGGCTGAAGAGCAAGGCCATGACCGGTGTCGCCTGGGTCAGGGTCGGCAACGACAAGGCCCTGGTTCCGGACGCCCAGGCCAAGCCGCTGTGGGCGCGTTACTACAGTCTGGAGACGGGCCAACCGATCTTCGGGGACCGTGATCTCACCATCCATGACGATGTCGCCGGGATCAGCACCGAACGCCGTAACGGCTATGCCTGGTACGGCACCTCGCCGCAAAAGGCGCTGGATGTTTATGCCGAATGGGGTCAAAAGCACCCGCAATAGGCTATAATTTACCTCTCCCCGTTTACGGGGAGAGGACGAGAGCCGAACGAAGTGAAGGCGATCGGGTGAGGGGCCTTCCGACGACGATTGTGCGCCGAACGGTATGGTTTGCCCCTCACCCTAACCTCTCCCCGTGAAGAACGGGGAGAGGGGTTTAAGGAAGGAACCTCTCCGTGAACGGCTACACGCGCGCCTGGTGGAAGGAAGCCGTCTTTTACCAGATCTACCCCCGCTCCTTTTTCGACAGTAATGGCGACGGCATCGGCGACCTCAACGGCATCCGTCAAAAACTCAGCTACATCAGAGGCCTTGGTGTCGACTGTCTCTGGTTGGGGCCGCATTTCGACAGCCCCAATGCCGACAACGGCTACGACATACGCGACTATCGCAAAGTCATGGCCGAATTCGGCACCATGGCCGATTTCGATGCCCTGCTGGCCGAGGTCAAGGCCGCCGGCATGCGGCTCATCCTCGACCTGGTCGTCAACCATACCAGCGACGAGCACGCCTGGTTCGTCGAGAGCCGCACGTCCGCAGACAATCCCTTTCGCGACTATTACATCTGGCAAAAAGAACCACCCAACACTTGGACCTCGATTTTTCGCGGCCCGGCCTGGCAGCATGACGAGGCGACGGGCGACTATTACCTGCACCTCTTCCACGTCAAACAGCCGGATCTGAACTGGGACAACCCGAAGGTCCGCCACGAGGTCTATGATGTGATGCGGTTCTGGCTGGATAAGGGAGTCGACGGCTTCCGCATGGATGTCATCCCGTTCGTTTCGAAAGATCGGAGTTGGCCGGAACTCGCTGGCCGGCCCCAGGATACCTATGCTAACGGCCCCAACCGCGACGCCTACCTGCAGGAAATGCGGCGCGAGGTTCTGGAACCTTTCCAGGCCGTTTCGGTCGGTGAGGCCTTCGGCGTGTCGCTGGACGAGACGCCCAGGCTAATCGACGAACGCCGTGGCGAACTCGACATGGTGTTTCAGTTCGACACGGTCGATATCGATCGCGGGCCGGATGGGTGGCGTCCGTGGAGCTTGCCCGAGTTGAAAGCCATCTTCACCCGCCACGACGCCGCTTTCGACCGTCATTGCTGGCCGACCGTCTTTTTTTCCAACCACGACAATCCGCGCATTGTCTCTCGCTATGGCGACGACCATCCCGACTGGCGCGTGCGTTCTGCCCAAGTCATGGCGACCTTGCTGCTGACCATGAAAGGTACCCCCTTCATCTATCAGGGCGACGAACTGGGCATGACCAATGTCACCTTTAGCGATATCGCCCAGTTCGACGATATCTGGACGAAGAATGCTTGGCGCGAAGAGGTCGAAGGCGGCCGCACGACAGCGGAGGCCTTTATCGCCAACCAGAACAAGGTCAGCCGCGACCATGCCCGTACGCCGATGCCGTGGACAGCGGACGGCGGGTTCACCTCTGGCAAGCCGTGGTTCGCGCTCAATCCCAACTTCACCGACATCAATGCCGAAGCCGCCGGGGCCGATCCAAACTCGGTTTATCATTGGTACGCCCGGCTAATCGCCTTGCGCCACGACAATTCGGTTCTGGTCTATGGCGACTATAGCGATGTCCTGCCGGACGATGAACGCCTGTTCGTTTACGAGCGCACCCTCGACGACGAAGGCTGGATGATCGTGCTGAACTTTTCGCGCGAAGAGTCTATGTTCTCAACGCCCACCGATTTCGACCTTGTGCTGAGCAGTTACGGCGGCGCCGATACCCATCTTCGTGGCTGGGAAGCGCGGGTCTATCGGAAGTTATAGCATCCGGGCAGGGTCTGTGGCATAGAGCGCGCTTTCGATCTGATGGCATCAGATCGGCGCTCTATGCTTTTGTTTGACGCGCATCTTTATCCGAAAAATGCGCGACATTTTTCGGGATGCGCTTGGGGCCCCACCATGGCTTTTGATCCCGTTTTAGAAACCCTGTGCCTCGCGCTGAGCGAGGATGTTTCCGCGCCGGCCAATGGCCCCGCCCTGTTCCTGCGCGCCCGCTACGGCAGCGATCTCGACGTTCTGCCGCGCGAGGCCTGGCTTTGCGACCAGAGTTTCAAACCCGACTATGACCTTCTGGTCCGTCAGGGTTTTGCTCTGCGCGAAGCTGATGACGGTACGCAATACGGCCTAGTCTGCGTGCTGCCACCGCGCCAGCGCGACGAGTACCGCGCCCTGCTGGCTCGTGCTGTGACCGATGCCCGGCCGGGTGGGATTGTCCTGGCCGCCGTCAGCAATCTGGAAGGCGCCAAAACGGTCGAAAATGATCTGAAAGCGCTATGCGGCAATATCACCAGCCTATCGAAGAACAAGTGCCGCGCCTTCTGGGGCCGGGTCGGCGATGATGTCGACCGCGACCTTGTGGCAGCCTGGTCGCAACTGGACGCGTCGCGTGAGGTCGAGGGCGGTCTGATAGGTCGCCCGGGCCTGTTCGCCTGGGACCGTATCGACGCCGGATCGCGGCTACTGGCCGAGAACCTGCCGATGCTGTCGGGCAAAGGCGCGGATCTCGGCGCCGGCAACGGCTTTCTCAGCCGCGAAGTGTTGAAGCTTTGTCCCGCCGTCACGCACCTGACCCTGTTCGAGGCCGAGGCGCGCGCCCTGCCCCTGGCACGCGAGAATCTGGGAGAGTTCGGCGATCGCTGCGACTTTCACTGGCACGACGTCACCAAGGGGATTACCGGACCGTTCGACTTTATTGTGATGAACCCGCCCTTCCACACCGGCCGCGCCGATCGCAACGATCTGGGCCAGGGATTTATCCGGTCCGCCGCCGGGGCGCTGAACAAGGGCGGCGTCCTGTGGATGGTGGCCAACCGCCACCTGCCCTACGAAGAGACGCTGAAGGCCGCGTTCAAGACCGTTATCACCATCACCGATACGCCGTATTACAAGGTCTTCAAGGCGGTCAAATGAAGCTGATCAAATTGCTGGCCAATCTCGGCTACGGCAGCCGCAAGGAGATGCAGCGTCTGGTCCGGATGGGCGCCGTCACCGATGCTGCTGGCAACCCGCTTGACGACGACTCCGCCGCCGCCCACCACGACATTCGCTTGCGCGGCAAGCCGCTGGATCCCGCCCACGGCATGATCCTGCTGTTGCATAAACCGACCGGCTATGTCTGTTCGACCAAGGATCGCGGCCGGCTGGTCTATGAACTCTTGCCGGAGCGGTTTTCGCTGCGAAAGCCGGTGATTTCGACGGTGGGGCGGCTCGATTCCGATACGTCAGGCCTGTTGCTGATGACGGATGACGGCGATTTCCTGCACAAGGTCATCTCGCCGAAGAACCATGTCGCCAAGATCTATGAGGTCACCACCGCGCGCCCGATTTCACCGACCTATGTGCCGGTTTTTGCGTCAGGCGAACTCATGCTGGAGTGCGAAAAAGAACCGCTGAAGCCGGCGCTGATGGAGATCACGGGTGAGAAAGCCGCCCGGCTTACCCTGTATGAGGGCCGCTACCATCAGGTCCGTCGGATGTTCGCGGCGGTCGGCAACCATGTCGAAGCTTTGCACCGCGCGCAGATGGGCGAGTTGACCTTGGACGGTCTCGCGCCGGGCCAGTGGCGCCTGATGAGGCCAGATGATATTGCCAAGGTCCTGAAGGCTTAGCCATGACGCCACGTGTAACCGTTTGTATACGCCCCGACGGCAGTTTCGAATTGTTGTGCAACGAGGCAGGACGCGATCTTCTGGTCGAGAATTTGCAACAACTGGATCGGCGCAACGACCATTTTCATCTGGATTACTACGCCGATCCAGATGTTGCGGGTGCCACGGACGTGATCCTGGGCGCTGTGCCTTATCACGCCGCCGATACGGTTGTGGAGAACGGAAAGGTTCTCTTGCGCCCCGACGACTGGGACCGTGAATTCTATCCGCACGTCATGACGGAAACCTGATCAGGAAATCCAAGTCTGGTGGCGCTTGACGATCTTCCAGCCGCCGTCCTGCAGCCGTATCGTGACTTCTTCGCCATGGCCGCACAGACCGCGACAAAGGAAGTCCATTTGAATGACGGCTTCGGTGTCGTCGGTGAAGCGCGGTTCATGAAACACCCAGCCGCGGTCCTGAACTGAGATCTGTACATTCGGCGCGTTCATCCGGCTGGCTGGGAAGATGGCCAGACCGGCGGCCTTGAGTTGCGCGCTGCAGTCGATGCCACGGCTCCCCTCGCGCTTGATGTCGGCATCGAACGGCCCCTCGCCCACCTGTTTGGCGACCTGGACGATCATATCGCAGGTTTCGGCTTCGGTCAGAGGCCAACGGCGCGCACCATCGGAGGCCGAGGCATGTGGAGCCGGCGCCGAAGCGCAGGCAGCCAGCCCCAGCAACAGGGCGGCAGTCAAGATACGAGCGGTCATGAGGTATCTCCTTGAAGGCCGAGTCTGGGCTCGCATTGCGGCGAAATCATGCCGGACGTGGCGAGGCCAGCGCCGTATACAGGTCGGGACGGCGATCGCGGAAGAAGCCCCAGGCGGCGCGGTGGGTGTTGAGGTAACTCAGGTCGAATTCGGCAACCAGGACGCCCTCTTCTGTCTTGCCAAACGACTGGACCAGGTCGCCGCGGTTGTTGGCGATAAAGCTATGGCCATAGAAGGTCTGACCGGCGCCGTTTTGCGGCGAGATCAGGCTTTCGGTGCCGATGCGGTTGGACGCCACCACCGGAATGACATTGGCCACCGCATGGCCCTGCATGACGCGCTGCCACGGGGCGGCGGTATCCAGCGAATCGTCATGCGGCTCCGAGCCGATTGCGGTCGGATAGAACAAAACCTCGGCGCCCAGCAGCGCCATGGCGCGGGCGGCTTCCGGATACCACTGGTCCCAACAGATGCCGACGCCGATGCGCGCGAACTTCGTGTCCCACACCTTGAAGCCGGTATCGCCCGGACGGAAATAGTACTTCTCCTGATAGCCTGGCCCGTCGGGGATGTGGGACTTGCGATAGACGCCCAGCAGTTCACCGCCGGCATCGATCACCACCAGCGAATTGAAATAGTGCGGCCCCTCCTTCTCGTAGATCGAGGTCGGAATGACGACATTGAGTTCCGCCGCCAGTTTCTGCATGGCCAGGACGCACGGATGGGCGCGCCACGGAAAGGCGGTAGCGAACCAGCGTTCTTCCTGGGTGACGCAGAAATACTCACCCTGGAACAGTTCCGACGGCAGGATGATCTGGGCGCCCTGCGCCGCGGCCTCGCGCACCAGCGCCTCGGTTTTGGCGATATTGGCGGCCATGTCGGCGCCGTAGGCCGTCTGGAGGGCGGCCACGGAAACTTTGCGCGTCATAACTTACTCCAATAAGAAAGTATTTTTACCACGAACCACACGAACCGACACGAACATCAGAGAACAAATCTTTCTATCTGCGCCTTGGGATGTGTTCCGAAATTTACGAGTAAGCCGAGCCGGAGTTTGGTAGCCTTCAGATAGTTCAATATTTGCGCGCGATGCGCGCTTGAAAAGTCCGGGCAAACTTTCAACTCAACGATGACGGTTTCGTAGCAAATGAAGTCGGGTTGGTAGATTTGGGTGAGAGGTTCGCCCTTATAAGTGATGCCAACGGATTTGTGTTGCGAGAAAGGAATTTCTCGAAGTTCAAACTCCCTCGCCAGGCACTCCTGGTAAACCGCCTCAAGGAAACCAGACCCCATTTCTCGATTTACTTCGAAGATAGCGCCTTGAATGGCAAACACTTCGTCTCTGAAAAGTACATCCGTCATGTTCGTGTCTGTTCGTGTGGTTCGTGGTCAAAAACCTTTACTTAAGGTCCGAGGCAAAATGGACGAATCCTGCGGGCCCAAGAATTGATCCCATTCGCGATATGCCCATCAGAGGCGTAGCGGTCCTTCCGCGTCGGCCCCTAAGCCTTCACTAAAGGCACTTGCTGGCTGATGCAGTGGAAACTGCCGCCGCCGGTCAGGAGGGCGCGCGACGAAAGGCCCAGAACCTGGCGTTCGGGGAAGAGGCTTTGCAGGGCCTCCACCGCCAGTTCGCCGGGACGGTCTTCATAGATTGGCACCACCACGCAGTCATTGGCGATCAGGAAGTTCATATGCGAGGCCGGGACAATTTCGCCATCCTCGTCGAGGACCTTTCCCGGCGACGGAATGCGCACCACCTGAATCGGCCGGCCGCGCGCGTCGGTCTGAGACGCCAGCAATTTGGCCGTCGAATCATAGACGTTGGCATTGGGATCGTCGCGGCCAAACGCCACCGGACAGGCAACCACCCCGGGCGCCACAAACCGGGCCAGGTTGTCGACATGTCCGTCGGTGTGGTCGTTGAGCATGCCGTCATCCAGCCAGATCACCTTGCGCACACCCAGGGTCCGGAACAGGGCCTGTTCAGCCAGGGACTGAGTCCAGCCTGGATTGCGGTTGGGATTGAGCAGGCATTGCCGCGTTGTCAGCACAGTCCCATGACCGTCGTGATCCAGCGCCCCGCCTTCAAGAACAAAGTCCTCGGTCGTGCTGGCGAAACCGTCGGCCTCGCTGATCTGGCGAGCGACCTCGTCGTCGAACTTCAGATGATACTTGCCACCCCAACCGTTGTTGAGAAAACCCACCGGCAGGGCCTGATGCAGGTCGTCGTCATCGGCGTCGTCGGCAACATAGATCGGACCGGTATCGCGGAACCAGATATCGCCGAAGCGGCCGTCAACGATCTCGACCCTGGTCACATCGCCGAGCAGATCCTGCGCTGCGGCGCGGGCGTCTTCGCCCATGACCATAAGCTTGACGTTTTCGTCACCCATCTCGGCCAGAACGCGCACCAGGGCAGCGACCTCGGCCTGAGCCGGGATAAGGTCCTCTTGCCATAAGGTTTCATGGCTTGGAAACCCCAGCCAGATCGCCTTATGCGCTTCCCATTCCGCCGGAACAATTCGAGTCATATCGCTGTCCAAAACTGATAAGCGCCGCCTCTTAGCACCGCCCAGCCCGTTTTGCCACGACAATCCGCCGTAAAAAAAGCGGCTCCGGACAATCCGGAGCCGCTTCAATTTAATCGTCGTCAGGCTTGGCTTAGAAAGCGGCGCGCAGCGACAGAACGAAGGTGCGCGGAGCGCCCACGTTCATGAACGGGAAGGTACCCGACTTGGGAGTGCCCAAGCCATCTGCATATGGCAAGGCGTTGTTCTGCGAAGAGAAGCTGCCCAGGTACTGTTCGTCGAACAGGTTGATAACGTTCAGTTGCAGATAGGTGCCTTCCTTCAGGACCGGAAGGTCGTAACGCAGCGAACCGTTCCACACGAAGTAGTTCTCAGCGACGTCGTCGTTGATATCGGTGGTGAAGCGATCGCCGACATATTTGCCGTTCAGGTTCAGCAACAGCGACGGCGTGATTTCATAGTCGAGACCGACGGTCCACATCCATTCCGGCATTTCCACCAGCTTCTTGCCAGCGGTCGGCAGATAACGGATAGCGCCGCCCGTACCGGTGCCGAAGGCCAGATTGTTCTGAAGCTCGGTGTCGGTATAGGTCAGGCTGCCGTTCAGGGTCAAAGTCTCAACCGGCGTAAAGGCCGCTGACCCTTCAAAGCCATTGCGCTTAACGCCGCCGATGTTGCGGTCGTAGAAGACGCCATCTTCCGGATCGAAGGAAGAAACGATGCGGTTCTCGTCCTCGGCCGAGAACACAGTGGCGGAAGCCACGAAGTTCGGCGAACGGAAGCGATAGCCCAGTTCCATCGTCTTGCTGGTTTCCGGCTCAGGATTGGCCACGCTCAGAGTGCGCGACTGAACCGCTGTCAGGTTGGTCGTGGACAGATTGGCCGAGGTCAGGCCCGCTACCGGGGTATCGAACACAACCGCGTAGTAGCTGTCCGTACGCGGCGAGGACATAGATTCCGCATAGGTGGCGAAGACTTGATTGCTGCTGTTGAAGGTCCAGGTCGCACCCATGTTCGGAAGTAGCTTGTCAAACGATACCTTGCGCTTGAACGGGGTGAAGTACAGGTTCGTGGAACCTTCGAGCTGGACCACCTTGTTACCGCCCTGCATGTCGACCGACTGAACAACCTTTTGGGTCGAGCAGTAAGGGGCAGAAGAGCCGGTGCCGTTGATAGGCGAATAGCAGTACTGGTTCAGCTCGCGTTCCATCTTCTGGCTGCGCAGGCCCAGGTCCAGAGCCAGCTTTTCGTCAAAGTGACGGCCGCGATACTGGAAGGAGAGGACGTCGACATTGGCAAACGAAAGACGGTCACGGCGGCGCCAGTAGGATCCGTCGCCATCGGCCGTCTTCAGACGGAGGTCATGATTGGTGCGGCCACCGAAAACATCGATCGGTGCACTGTTGCCGTCCAGCAGGGTAGCTTCACCGGTTTGACGGTGACGGGCGCGGTCGGCAGAGTAGCCGACACGGATCGTCTGCGTGTCGGTCAGGGCATAGATCAGGTTGGTGTTGAGACCGTAGCGGTGGGTATTGGTCGTGTTCGGACGATAGATCGCAACCGTGTCGACCGTATCGCCGTCGCCATTAAGATCGACGCCGGTTACCGTAGAGACCTTCGAACCACGAATCTGCAGGCTGGTCTCGGCCAGGGTCGAGTTGCCGCCGCCATTGGCCAGGACGTATTGGAACTGCGGGTCGATCGTCAGGGTCAGCTTGTCGCTGAACACCCACTTCGACTGACCGCGGATGTTCCCGGTGTTCGAAGGGTTGATGTTGCCGGCGTTGATGCTGTTGTAGTCATAGCCGCAGGTCGGCGCGACGTTACCAGCATTGCCACCGGCACCCGTTGTCTGGCAATAGATTTGCGGCTTGGTCGGGCCAAACATGAAGTGGTTGCGGTTTTCGTTCCAGTGTGCCGACAGGCTCATGAACGAACCGTCATCGCCAACCGGTTGATAGATACGGGCGTTGTACTGGTTCTTTTGCAGGCGGGCGTTGATGTCCGGGTCGAGGTTCGGCTCGCGCGTCCACGCGTCGTAGGACTGACCCGTATAGGCGAAGAAGGCCGACGTGCCGAAGGGGCCGAAGGTGCCGGAGTCGAGGCGAACGAAGACGTTCTGGAAGTTGTCCGAACCAGCGCTCAGCTTCACGACGCCGCCGAATTCGGCTTCAGGCTTGCAGGTCGTATAGTTGATGGTGCCGCCGGTGGCCGAGGCTGTCATCGAGTCGACGTCGGTGGCGCCGCCCTGAACCGAAGCCGAGCAGATCAGTTCCGGCTCGAGTTGCTGGTTGGTATAGATGGCGTAGTTGCCGGAGTCGTTCAGCTGCATACCGTCAAAGGTCAGCGAGACGCGCGTGCCGTCCAGGCCGCGCATGACGACGTTACCACCCGACGAACCGTAAGCATCGTTGTTGGTAAAGTTGTAACCCGGAAGCTGGTTCAGCGTGTCGGCGATCGTCTGGCCGGCCGAACCCTTGGAGATGGTGTCCTGACCGATAGTCGACTTGGCCTTGGTGCCGCTTTCGCGACGGACCGGACCCGTCGCGCGGACGCCGCGGACGATGACTTCGGTGGTCTTTTCTTCGACCTGTTGAGTCGCGGTCGACTGGGCGAAAGCGCCCGATGTCGAGACCAGGGACGCCAGCGCGGTGCCGGCGAGGATGATGGACTTATTGAGTTTCATTCGGAGGATCCCCTCTCCAATGGGTTACACGAAAAAAGCAAACCGTACCGGCAGACCGATGACAACAAATGAGCAGCCTGGGCATGCCCAGGTTGTCCTATCGAGACGCCGCAAGAATTGTGCTGTTAATTCTTTAGTAGGTTTCTCGCTGCTTTTTGAGCGAAAAGTGCAAACCTTTTGTGACGCTTGTGACATGCGTAACGGGTTGCAGCCTTATTGCCACACAATGTTGCTGTGCAGCAGGCATGATTTTGCCACGCTGGCGCCGCCGAGCGCCTGCCCTTCGGGGGAAAGCCCCCACATATAGCCGTCGAAATCCGTTCAGCGCCCAGATATGCCGCACACGCTACCGACTCTCACAATGATGCGGCGATTATTTCAAACCATTGCCGTGACGTGATAATCGTATGGCAACGCCCTGTGTTCGCTGCAGCGCACCATGGTCAATCTGACCAACGACCACGTCCTCCGACAAACGAAAACCCGGCCTGCACAAGCAGACCGGGTTTCCATTTTTTAGGTTGCGACAAACGCCGCGTTCTCAGTCTTAGAACGTGATGTCGATCGTCGAACGACGGTTCAGAGGTTCCTTGACGCCGTCGCCGGTGGCGACTGCCGGTTGGGATTCACCCTTCCAGTCGACTGCCAGCTTGGAGCCGTCAGCACCGAGGCCAACCAGGGCATCGGCAACGGTCTTGGCGCGGCGTTCCGACAGGCGGATGTTGTAGGCGGCCGAACCGGAGGTGTCGGCGTGACCGACGACCACGACGCGAGCAGCGCCGCCGGCCTTGGCGTAATCGGCAGCGGCCGAAACCACAGCCTGAGCATCAGCCGTCAGGTCGGACTTGTCGAACTCGAAGTACACGATGAACGTGCGATCTTCGTACTTCGCCGCTTCCGGAACGATCGGCGGAGGCGGAGGAGGCGTTTCGATGACCGGGGGCGGCGGAGGAGCAGGCGGCGTTTCGATGACCGGAGCCGGCGCAACACCGAAGGCCCAACGCAGGCCGACCGAGATCGACTGATCGTTGAACTTGCCGGAGAACTCACCCGGCTGTTCCCAGCCAAGGCCGCTGTTCGGTCCAGGCATCATGTTCGCTGCGCTCAGCGGAGCGACCATGCCGTCAAAAGTGGCTTCACCGGACGCCAGATAGCGGTAGGTGACGTCCAGGCTCAGGCGGTCGGACAGGGCCCAGGCGATACCAGCCAGGAACTGTGCGGCCGGAACCGTGTCGTTACCGGTGATGCTGAGGTCGGAAACCCCACCCGCCGGGCTGGTCGACATTTGACCGATCAGCTTTGCCTTGACATGGTTGAGACCGACGCCAACACCAACGAACGGGTGCAGCGAAGATTCCGGCAGGATGTCATAGTAGAGGTTGACCATAAAGGTGGTCTGGTCGAACGAACCGCGCGGACCGCCGCAGGGATCGTTGGCGCCACGGATGACACCGACGGTGCACAGCGCCGTGTCGACGGCCGTCGTGCCGGGAATGGTCGGATAGTCGCGCGGGAACGGCGCGGTAGCCGTGGTCACGTCGCCGGGGCGGTAGCCGCCTTCGAATTCAACGCGCCAGTTGGGGTTATAGCGATAACCGAGACGGGCGAAACCCGCCCAGTCTTCGTCGGTCGCAACGTCATACATGTAGGCGCCACCGTCGGCCATCTTGCCGGTCGACACGCCTTCATAGTCACCCTTGGCATGATAGCCGAGGTCAACCCCGCCGTACCAACCCGGATATTGTTCAGCAGCAGCGCCGGTCGCTACTGCCATCGCAGCGAGAGCGACGCCCGCCAGCAAATTGAGTTTCATAATAGTTGCCCTCTCTTGGCCATCGAACGAACAGTCGATCATCTCGACTGAAACTTCATAGTACGCGACTTCCATAACTTTCTGAAGCCGTTTTGCATAGCACCCAAATGCGCATTTGGTTAAGAATCTGCACTTTTGGCTCCGCTTTGACGCGAACTGACACCAGAAAGACACGCTTATGGGACACAAACGTACGGGTGGTCAAATCGGCCCAAAGCGGCGGTAAAAAATCTATAGGCCCGCCAGATGGGCACATAAAAATATCATATGCGCCGGAAAAAGGCTTGCGAATTCTTCGGCCTTTGCGTAGAGACACGCCCTCTGATCGACCCCAAAGCGTTGATACGCTTGCGGACTGGCTCAATTCGCAGATTTACTTGCTTGTAAACCAAGGCGTTTTTTCTGGTCTTCCTCTGACGGAGAGGTGGCTGAGTGGTCGAAAGCACCGCACTCGAAATGCGGCATAGGGGCAACTCTATCGTGGGTTCGAATCCCACCCTCTCCGCCATTCCCTGGATCAGGAACGCCCCTTCAAGAGGGCGCATTTACGCCTTCGCGATGCCGCAACAGGTTAACGGCCCGCCTCGCCTCCGCCCCCCCAAGGCACCTGTTTGGCCCTGGTCCCGCCGCATATATCGCATCGCAACATGGAAAACCGCAGTCGCAACCGCGCGTGTATACCAAGCCTCATAAAGAATGACTCTTGGTATTCGCATTTTTTCAGCTCAAACGCCCCATGCCTCCTCGCAAAAGCTCGGGCGGCCAGTCGGCCTTGCCAACCCGCGGTGTGTCAAGAATTACGCGGGTTGGTATTTTTTCCAAGAGACATATAGAATGACGCCTGGTTTTACAGGTGAAGTTTCAGGGCGATCTGGACCTGGGTCTGTTCCTGCCGGGGGTCCAGCCCCTGGCTGACCCGGGCCGGCCGAAAACTGCGCACATGCAGCGCTTCCGTGGCCAGGGCGAGATGATCGCTCAGGGGACGCATCCAGGCCAAGGTAACGGCGTGACCCTTTTCGGTATTATCGTCGCGCGAGCGTCGCGATTGATCCTTGACGGCAAAGTGGTCGAAGCGGCCGCTCAGACGGGCACCGTCGTCGAAGCGCCGGGTCAGCAAAAGATATGCCGAATCATACTTGATGTCGTAGGCCCAGAAGCCATTGCCGACCTGCCACCCCATGAGCGACTGGCCGGTCATGTACTGGCCGAGCATCTCCCAGCCTGGCGCCGGCTGGTACTGAACGCCGACATTATAGAATCGTGTCGCCCAGCCCCACTGGCCGTTGCGCTCGATCTGCGGATCGCCCTGGTTGTCGTAGAACTCGGCATCGACGGCAAACGACGCCGGCGGTCGCCAGTCGAACCGAACATAGTAACCCAGGCGGCCATCGACCTCGGCCAGCGGCCTGGTGCGCGGCGCCTGGCTGAACGGCAAGCCGGTAAGCCCCTGGGGCAGCGGCATGGCTGAGCTCTCCGAAGCGGCAACATCATGGAGGGCCCAGCCGCGCCAGGTCAGCAGAGTCGCCGAAGTATCGTTCCTGGTAAAGCCGGCCAGGGTCGCACCGAAGACATGCTCGGCCACCTGAGTCTGGACTGTGGCCTCAAGGCCCTGGACCAGGACCTCCTCGCCGATCCAGCTGTTTATCGCCGAAGGCGTCAGGGTCCGCGTCGTGGTCCAGCCGGCACCGTCGTGCTCCAGCGATACCGGCGGAAAGAACTGACCCGCGCGCAGACTGTAGCGAATCGCCGAGGTCGGGACAGGCTTCCATTTGACAAAGGCCTCCTCGATGCCGAAGGACTCTTCTAACTCTGGCACATACTGGGCGATGACATAGGCCGTCACTGTGTCGGCGAGGCGTGGCTGCCATACCACGGCTACCTGTGCCAGGCGCGGGCCGTCATCGTTACCGCCATAACGGGTCTTGCCAAAACCCCGATCCAGCCAACCGCGTTCTCCGTCCGAAGCGGTCAGGCGCAGATCGACCCAGGCCTTGGCGTTTTCCGGGGCGAACAGTTGCGCCTGTGCCAGGCACGGCGAAGCCGCCAGTCCGGCCAGTCCTGCCAGTCCTGCCAGGGCGGCGACGCAGATCGCTGGGAGAGGCGAGCGGACCCGGGTCATGAATTGGCTTTGCGGGGGCGGAATTCGGGCATGCGCGCGCGGGCATCGGCGACCTGACGGAAGTCCTCAAGGAAGGGCACGAGAGCATCGAACGGCATCGGCCTGGCAATACCATAGCCCTGGGCAATGTCGCAGCCCATGGCTTGCAGCAGGGTAAAGGACGTGGCGGTTTCGACGCCCTCGGCGGTCACCTTCATGCCAAGACCGTGGGCCAGGTCGATCGTCGAGCGCACCAGCAAAGCGTCGCGCTGGCCCTGCTCGATTTCCATGATGAAGGCGCGGTCGATCTTCAGTTCATGGGCCGGGATCAGCTTGAGGTAGGACAGGGACGACAGGCCGGTGCCGAAGTCATCGATTGAAATTTCGACGCCGTGCTCGACAAAGGTATTGATGGCGGCCAGGCCGATTTTCGGATCTTCGATGACCGCTGTCTCGGTGATTTCCAGGCAGATATGGCCGACCGCCGTGTCGACCAGGCTGACTGTCTTGGCGTTAAAGGCTTCGTCGGACAACAGGCGGCCGGAATAGTTGACGCTGACGTCGAGGTCGAATCCAGCCTCCTTCAGGCGGCGCTGATCGGTCAGGACCGTGTCGAAGACGTGCAGGGTCAGGTCGCGGATGGCGCCGGTTTCCTCGGCGATGGCGACGAAGCGCTGGGGCGAGACATAGCCGCGCTCGGGGTGGTTCCACCGGACCAGGGCCTCAACCCCGGTGATTCGGCCTTCGCGGTAGCTGAACTTGGGCTGGTACCACACGGTCAGCGCCCTGGACTGCAGGGCGGCGTATAGCTGATCGGTGAGCAGAAGCGTGTCGGCCAGTTCCGAATAGATCCGCGGATCGAACTGGGCAATGCCGGTCTTGGCGGCGCGGGCCTGGTCCAGAGCGATCAGAGAGCGTTCGACCACCTCGTCGGCGGTCGGGCGGACATGGCCCACATGATAGACACCCTGGCACACATTGACGTCCAGGCTCTGATCGTCGGTGACCTTGATGCGCTTGATCAGACGCGCTGCGATGGCGCGTGCCAGCGGCATGGCCTGTTCGGCATCGCACGGCGACAGGCACAGGCCCAGGGTGTCGGCCGACAGGCGCGCGATAAAGGCCTTGTCGAACAGGCGCGCCAGAATGCTCTGCAGTCGTGACACCAGCGTATGGGCATAGGCACCGCCCCATACGGCGCGGATATGGGCGTAGCGCTCGATACCGATGGCGACGACGACCATTCCGGTGTCTGACCTGTCCTTCACTTCGGCGATATGATCCTCAAAAGCCGAGCGGTTAGGCATGTTGGTGGCGATATCAGTCTTGGCCAGCCGCGTGATGTCGCGCTCGCGATCTTCGATCGATATGGCCATGTCGTTGAAGGCATGGGCCAGGTCGGCCATCTCGTCGGTGGTCGAGATCGTCACCTGGCTCGAACGGCCGTCGCGCAAGGCGCTGGCAGCCTCCTTCAGCAGCAGGATCGGCTTGGTCAGGGAGCGCGCCAGATAGAGGCTGGCCATGATGACGAAGGTCAGACCCAGGGCGCCAATGGCAAACAGCACAGACAGCAGGGGCTGATAGGCCTTCAGGGCCGCGCTTAGGGGGTAGCTGAGCAGCAGCACGCTGCGCTGGTCGTTCTCAAGGTTAGGCAGGGAAGTGGCGACCGCGATCACGGTCCCGTTAAGGCTCTCCACCATGCTGGCTGCCTTAGTGTCCAGGCTCTGATCGATGAAGAAGCTCAGGGAGCTGGGCTTGTAATCCTGGGTCTGGTCCGCCGGCCCCTGCCACAGACCACCGCGAGTCTGGGTCAGGATCGACGCCTTGATCGGAATCGAAGCCAGCCCCTGCAGGCTCTGCATTTCAGTGTCGTCCAGGCGCGACGCAAAGACGACCCAGCCCAGACGATCCGGTGCCATGACCGGAGCGGCGACAGCCTGATAGGGGTGGCTGTCGACGGAAATGATGCCAATTTGCGAGTCGAGTTGGTCGCGCGCCGCCAGGGCGTGGGCCAGGTTGTTGGCCAGTGGCGAGGTGTCGCCGAACATCGGCCGGCCATCGCGGCCAATGACCATGCCCGCGTCGGTTTTCAGGCGGCTCTGCAGGTTCAGGAAGGCCGATTCGACAGTCGCCGTGTCCTCGGTGGCCAGGGCCTGCTTGAAACCAAAGTCACGCGACAGCAGCATGGCATTGGTCTGCAGGGCGTCGGATTTTAGCGTCCAGATACGTTTGAACACGCTGGCCGAGGCCTGCAGTTCCTTCTGTACGGAATCGCGCGCATAGGACAGCACAGCCACATAACAGGCAAGCGCGATCACCAGCAGGGCCAGCGAAAACAGCCCGCCATACATGACCGTCAGTTTGGTGCTGAGACGCTTGAAAATCATCTACTGTCCTGGTGTGTGTTGAAAAACAACGGCTTCATCTCTCGGTCATGGTCGCAAAATCGCTTGATGTGGGGGTGAGAACCGATTCAGTTATGTTTCAACGGGCTTAATACGACCCATTCTGGGTCATTCGTGCGCGCACCTTGACCGAGAAGGCCTGGGGCGCGTTGGTCTTGCCAGCCGTAAGCGAGCGGGCGATTTCGTGATCCGGCGCGTCCATCAGCGGATACCAGACCCTGAGCGACCCGGCGCCTTCAGGAACGCCCTTGAGGACGGTCTTTCCGTCGGCGCCGGTGGTTGCGAAATAAGGGGTATTGACGATGCGGATATAGGCCGACATCGAATCGTGGATGTTACAGCCCAGGGCGTCGGTACCGGCCTTGGTGAAGGTGACAGTCCGGGTCTGGCCCTTGCCGTAAAGCGGAAGTTGGAACGGCTGGGTTGGCGAAAACGAATAGACGTGATGGTTGACCCGGTCCTGATTGGGAAAGCTGACGGTTGCGCCAACAGGCACCACCAGGACGAAGGGGGTAAACTGGACATTTTTCTGCGTCATGACGTAGGACGCAGATTTCACGGCCGCTGGAATCGCCGCGCCATTTTTCGGCGTCCAGGTCACGACAGCGAAGGGCACGGGCTTGCCTCCCGTGTCACTGACGGTGACATCGAGATCGGCAGCCTGCGCCGCAGACGCGGCCATCAGAACGAAAAGACTCAGAAAATGGGTTTTCATACCTCTCGGATATCACAACAGACTGAAAACCCGGTTAATTGCCCCCCGGCGCGTGGTTTTTGTCTGAATGCCGAGATGTCCGCAAATTTCAGACTTGCCCTTTGCGCCCTGGCGCGAATAGGAAAGGCTTTTCGCGAGGACTTCATGGCCAGTTTCGCCAGCGACAACACCGCTCCGGTCCACCCTTTGGTCCTGGCTGCCCTGGCTGCTGTCAACCACGGCACGGCGCCGGCCTACGGTCATGATCCGGTCACGAAGAGGCTGCGCGAGACCATGGCTGAGGTCTTCAAAGCACCGGATGTCAGCGTCTTTCCGGTGTTTAACGGCTCGGCCTGCAACGGCCTGGCGCTGGCGCGCATGATCCGCCCCTATGAGTCGATCCTGTGCCACCGCCAGGCGCACATTAACAATGACGAGTGCGGCCTGCCGGAGTTTTTCACCGGCGGCAAGATCGTGGCCATCGACGGAATCGGTGCCAAGCTGACCGTGACGGCCCTTGGCGACACCGTCGAACGCGCCCTGCAGCACGCTCCGCACACCTCGCGGCCGCGCGCCATAAGCCTGACTCAGAGCACCGAGCTGGGCACGGTCTACAGTCTGGAGGAACTCGCGGCGCTGACCGCCTTTGCCCGCGCCCATCGCCTTTACGTCCATATGGACGGCGCGCGCATCGCCAATGCCGTGGCTTCCCTGGGGTGTGCACCGCACGAGGTGATGGCAGGCGTTGATATCCTGTCGTTCGGCGGTACCAAGAACGGTGCCATGCTGGCCGAGGCTGCGGTGATCTTCAACCCTGCCCTGGCCGAGGACTTCGCCTATGTCCACAAGCGCGGCGGCCAGCTCCCGTCCAAGGCGCGCTTCGTCTCGGCCCAACTCCAGGCCCTGGTCGAGGACGGGTTATGGCTGGAACTGGCCCGCCACGCCAATGCCATGGCAGCGCTTCTGGCTGACGGTTTGAAAGGGAATGACGGCGTGACTGTCCTCTATCCGGTTGAGGCCAATGAGCTGTTCGTCACCCTCTCCCGCCCGGTGGCCCAGACCTTGTTCGACCGCGGCCACCAGTTCTATCCGTGGCCGGCTGAAGGCCCCGACGCCTATCGCCTGGTGACCAGCTTCGCGACCACCGAGGCCGAGGTGAAGAACTTCCTGGCAGATATACAGGCAAGGCCATCGTAGAAGGCATGTAACGCCAGCGATGACGGGGACCTCGCATGGCTTGACAGCGCCGCGCAGCGGCTTTCGATAGCAAAGATGTTGAAACCGCGAATGAACGCGAATTGACGCGAATGAAGGAAGAATAGTGACAGCTTAATGTCATGTCCTGAACGCCGCTACCGTCTTATACCAAGCCTCATTCTTTGTGGGGCTTGGTATTCGCGTTTATTCGCGTTCATTCGCGGTTTCACCCCTCCCAGGGTAAACAGGGCCGCTTCGCGGTATAAGAACGATTCCGTGACCCCTGGAAAAAGCGATCGCCCCGTCCCTATAACCCTGCCAGCAGCGGCACCACAATCTCGCTGACGGGCGTTGCTATGCCGTGTTTGCGGCCCTTGCGGATCAGGACGCCATTGCGGGCATCCCATTCGCATTCGCGCCCGGCGCGGACGTCTTCCAGCATCGAATTGGTCTCGTCGGCCGGACAGGCCAGCCAGCTCGCCATCTGCTCTTCGAGAACCGAATCGGGCAAATCAGCGCCCTCGGCCCGGCCGACGGCGAGGGTTTCGGCCAGAATGGCGCGGGCCAGATCGGCAAGGCCCGGCTTGTGAAACACCCCCATCGGCTGACGTGTCAGGGCCAGGACTGCGCCCGATCCGGCATTGACGCACAGCTTGCGCCACATCCGTGTGGTCAGGTCGGAAACGGCGGCGGGCGTGGCGAAACTGCCGGCAAACAGGTCGCAGAACGCCTGACCGTCGCCATTGTCCTGAACCAGCATCCCCGCCCGGCCATGCCAGACGACATCCCCTGGTGCCCGGCGCACGGCCGGCACATCGACCACCACCGGCACCACGGGTGCGCCGCCGGAAAATGCCTCTACGCGCTCCCTGTGTTCGACGCCGTTCTGCAGTACGGCGATGCGGGTCCGCGGTCCGATAGCGGCGCGGATCGCTTCGCCCGCCGAAGCCGTCTGGTGCGCCTTGGTGCACAGCAGAACCCAGTCCGACGGCACTGCGGGACCAATATGGGCGGAATGACGACGAAAAGGGCCTTCGGCTGTGTCTACTGCCAGCTCGTCGAAAATCTGACGCGAGACCAAGGTGACGTCATGACCGGCGTCGATCAAAGCCGCGCCGACGGTCAGGCCGACAGCACCGGGACCGATCAGGGCAATCGAAGTCATGTTGGCTCCTTGTCAGACGCTAAACGCCGCCTTATCACACGTTCCACCATGTCCAAAACCACCCCTGCCACACTTTTCCTGACGAGGGCCGGTATCGCCTTCGACCTGCACCCGTACGACTACGACCCGGAGGCGCCGCGGGTCGGATTGCAAGCCGCCGAAGCCTTGGGCGTCGATCCCGACCAGACCTTCAAGACCCTGATGGCCGAGGCCGATGGCAAGCCGGTTTGCGTCGTCGTTCCGTCACCGCAGGAGGTCAGCATGAAGAAGCTGGCCGCCCATTTCGGCGCCAAGACGGCCCACATGATGAGGGTCCCCGACGCCGAACGGCTGACCGGCTTCAAGGTCGGCGGCATCTCGCCGTTCGGCCAGCGCAAACGGGTTGCGACAGCGATCGATGAGACGGCGCAGGTGTTCGACGTAGTCTATATCAATGCCGGCCAGCGCGGCCTGCTGCTCAGTTTGGCGCCCGATGACGCTGCGCGTGTGCTTGGGGCCGGGTTCGTCGACCTGATGGCGTGAATCTGATCCACAGGCGTCTTCATCGCGTACTCAGTCAACGGCAAAAACAGCAGATCAAAACCGCCGGACATCCGCCGGCCGACAGGAATCGTCCACCATGGTGAAACGTCCCGCAGAGACAGCGCCGCAGGTTGAGATGGGCTCCGCTGAAATGCTGCGCGCCTGGCTGGTGCAACATAACACCCAAACGACCGGTATCTGGCTGGTAAGCGCCCGGGCCCATGCAACGGGTTACATCGGTTACGACCGGATTGTCGAAGAATTGCTCTGCTTTGGCTGGATCGACAGCCTCCCGCGCAAGCTCGACGAGAACCGTACCATGCTCTACATCGCCCCGCGCAAACCCGGAAGCAACTGGTCTCGCCTGAACAAGGACCGCGTGGACAAGCTCATAGCGGCGGGGCGCATGACCGATGTCGGCCTGGCCTGCGTGAGCGCCGCGAAACTGGATGGAAGCTGGACGGCGCTTGACGATGTCGAGGCCGGCGTTATTCCTCCCGATTTGCAGGCTGCGCTGGAGCAGCATGGTGACGCACTCAGCCATTTTTCGGCGTTTCCGAAATCCGTCAAACGCGGCATCCTGGAATGGATACAAAATGCCCGCACACCGCAGACTCGTCTTCGACGCATAACCGAAACCGCAGAACAGGCGGCCGTCAACCGGCGCGCCAATCAATACCAACAACCGGCCGACCGGCATGTCTGAGCCTGTATTGCGGCTTGTCCTTGGTGACCAGTTGTCGACCCGCCTGGGGGTCATTGCAAAAGCCGACCGCGCACGAGATGTCATCCTGATGGCGGAGGTGATGCGCGAAGCCACCTATGTCCGTCACCACGTCAAAAAGATCGCCTTCCTGTTTTCGGCCATGCGCCATTTCGCCGAGGCCATGCGCGAAGCGGGCTTTCAGGTCCGCTATGTCCGCCTCGACGACGGCGAAAACTCCCAAAGCCTCGAAGGCGAAGTGTTGCGGGCCGTCGCGGAATTGGGCGTCCGTCGCGTCGTCGTCACAGAACCCGGGGAATGGCGCCTGCGCGAAAGCTTTGAGGCCTTGCGCCTGGCCCTGCCCGTCCCGCTCGATATCCTGCCCGACGATCGCTTTCTGTGCAGCCATGAGGCGTTCAATACCTGGGCGGAAGGCCGCACGACCCTCCGTCTGGAGCACTTTTACCGCGACATGCGGCGGCGGCACGGCCTGCTGGTGGAGCCCGACGGCAAGCCCTGCGGCGGTCAGTGGAATTTCGACAAGGACAACCGCAAAGTCGCCCCGGCTGATCTGAAGGCGCGACCAAGGATCAGTTTTCGCAAGGATGCCATCACCCGGGAGGTCCTGGACCTGGTCCGGACGCGTTTTCCCGATGGCTTCGGGCGACTTGAGCCCTTCCATTTCGCTGTCACCCGTCGCCAGGCCCTGCGCGAGCTGGACCATTTTATAGCGCATATTCTTTCGCACTTTGGCGATTACCAGGACGCCATGGTCAAGGGTGAGCCCTACCTCTACCATTCCCTCCTTTCGACCTATATCAATGCCGGCCTGCTGTATCCCCTCGAGGTCTGCCGCCGCGCCGAAGCCGCCTGGCGAGACGGCCTGGCGCCAATCAATGCCGTCGAAGGCTTCATCCGGCAGATCCTGGGTTGGCGCGAATACATCCGCGGTATCTACTGGCGCTTCATGCCGGATTACCTCGACCGCAATGCGCTGAACGCCAACCGTCCGCTGCCCGGGTTCTTCTGGGACGGCGAAACCCGCATGGCCTGTGTCGCCGAAGCTGTCCACCATACCATCGACCACGCCTATTCCCACCATATCCAGCGCCTCATGATCACCGGCAACTTTGCCCTGCTGGCGGGCCTCGATCCCATGGCCGTGCACGCATGGTATCTGGCCGTCTATGCCGACGCCTATGAGTGGGTCGAACTGCCCAACACCCTGGGCATGGCCCTGCACGCCGACGGCGGCCTTCTCGCCTCCAAGCCCTACGCCGCCAGCGGAAACTATATCCATCGTATGAGCAATTATTGCTCCGGCTGCGCCTACGATCCGAAGGTTGTGACCGGCGACAGGGCCTGTCCCTTTAATGCGCTCTACTGGGACTTTATTGACCGGCATCGCGACCGGTTCGCCGGCAATGCCCGCATGCCCTTTGTCTACAGCACCTGGGACAAGATGGGGCCAGAGCGCCAGAGCGCGGTACGCGCCCAGGCGGCTCTGCATTTCGATGCCATGACACGTGGACACTTGTGAACCAAGTCATGACTGAATACGTAGACCCCAGAGCTATTCGAAAGATCGCCCAAAGCTATCCGAAAGATCGCAATGTCCCCCACCGAACCCGCCAAACCAGCCCACATGAATCCATTCTTCGCTGCAATCCTGGCTGCGTTCGTCGTCCTGTCGGCGGCTGCGGTGGGCAATGTGGCGACCTTCGCGGGTTTGCAGCCTTGGTATGGTAGTCTGAGCAAGCCCTTCTTCACGCCGCCCAACTGGGTCTTCGGCCCGGCCTGGTCCGTTCTGTACCTGCTGATGACAATAGCTTTCTGGCGCGTACTGACGCGACCGCGCGGGTTTTCGGGCCGGGGCGTTGCCATCATGTGGTTCGTTGTGCAGATGGTCCTCAATGGCGCGTGGTCGGTAGCCTTTTTTGGACTGCAGTCACCCTTGCTGGGGCTGTTCACAATCGGGGCGCTCATCCTGGCGCTTGTCGCGACCATCTTCACATTCTTGAAAGTCGACCGGCCTGCGGGCCTCATCCTTGTCCCCTACCTGGCCTGGGTGGCCTTCGCGACCGCCCTCAACGCCGGCGTCTGGTGGCTGAACAGGTAATATCATGGCACATTTTCTTATCCTCGCCGCCGCCAGCGCCATAGGCCAGGCGACGGCCAGCCAACTCCGCGCCGCCGGCCACACAGTGGTCACGACGGCGCGCGACCGATCGCGGATCGACGCTGATCTATTGCTCGACGCACGCGACTTCGATGCGGTCGACCGGGTCGTGCGCGACGCCGGTCAACTCGATGGTATCGTGAACTGCGCCGGCTCCCTGATGCTGCGCGCGGCGCACCTGACGACCCGCGCCCAATACGATGAAACCATCGCAGCTTCGCTCACAACCGCCTTCGCGACCGTTCGCGCGGCCGGGCGCCATATGACCCAGGGTGGCTCGGTTGTGCTTATCTCGTCGGCGGCGGCACGAACGGGGCTGGCCAATCACGAAGCCATCGCCGCTGCCAAGGCCGGAATTATAGGGCTCACCCTGTCCGCAGCGGCGACCTATGCGGGCTCCGGCCTCCGGGTCAACGCCATAGCGCCGGGACTGATTGCGTCACCTTTGACCGCGGCTCTGACAGGGTCAGAGACGTCCTTGCGGGTGTCCGAAGCCATGCATGCCCTGGGCCGGATCGGGCAGCCGCAGGACGCCGCACGCGCCATCGTCTTCCTGCTCGATCCGGCCAATGACTGGATCACCGGTCAGGTTCTGGGGGTCGACGGCGGCCTGGGCAGCGTACGGCCAAAGATGAAGATGTAATACCAATCCTCGATGACATTGACTCATCGCGGGTTGGCAAGCGCGCCAGTTTACGTTTCTGGGGCGCCCGAGCTTTTGCGAGGAGCCATGCGGCGTTTGAGCTGAAGAAAATGCGAATACCAAGCGTCAATCTATATGAGGCTTGGTATAAGGTCACACCCTTGTGAGCGGTTTGCGCCTTCTCCCTGCCTCCTGGCTTCGCTATCTTTAGGGTATCCGGATTGCATTCGTCGCAACCCGGCAAGGGCGACTGCCCGTCGCCGCCAATGCGGCGAGCCATGCGGCGTTTGAGCTCCTCTAAAGAGCGCCGACAGGAGACCTGAGATGTTGAAACTGCACGGCTACTGGCGCTCCAGCGCCGCCTATCGCGTCCGCATCGCGCTGAATCTCAAAAGCCTGCCCTATGAGCAGGTGGCACACGACCTGCGCAGCGGTGAGCACTACTCGCCGGCGTACAGGGCGCTGAACCCGCAGGGCCTGATTCCGGCCCTGGAACATGACGGGGAGGTCATCACCCAGAGCGTCGCCATTCTCGAATGGCTGGACGAGCGTTTCCCCGAGCCGTCGCTGATGCCGGCAACGCCGCAAGCCCGGGCGATGGTGCGCGCCATGTGCGGACTGATCGCCTGCGACATCCATCCGCTCAACAATCTGCGCGTGCTCAAGGCGTTGAAAACCGACCTGATGGCGGATGAGAACGCCATCAAGCGCTGGACCAAGGGCTGGATCGGCGAGGGCTTTGCCGCCCTCGACCAACTCATCTCGCACCACGGCACCGGCTATTGCTTCGGCGCCACGCCCAGCCTGGCCGACTGCTTGCTGATCCCGCAGATGTTCTCGGCTCAGCGCTTCGACGTCGACCTCAAGCCCTACCCCAATATCCGCGCGGTCGGTGAACACTGCGCCGACCATCCGGCCTTCAACCGCGCCCACCCGCGCCACCAGCCCGACGCCGATACGGTCGACGCCAATACGGTCAAAGCTTGATTAACCCGCGCGTCTTTTCCTGCCCGGCAGGGGTCAATCTGGGCCCGCTCGATCAGATCGCACCGGGACGTGCGCGCAACTTCGTGCTCGAAATCGGCGAGGCCCATTTTCACGGCTTCGTTGTCCGCCAGGACGACCGAGTCTATGGCTATGTCGACCGCTGTCCCCATGCCGGCATGCCGTTGGCGCAGGAACTGGATGACTACCTGACGCCCCAGGGCGACCTGATCGTCTGTTCCTGGCACGGCGCCCTGTTTCGTATTTCCAGCGGCCTGTGTATCGGCGGGCCGTGCGGCGGTCAGTCGCTCACCGCCTGGCCGGTGAAGGTTCAGGACGGCCATATAGTCACGGCATAGAGCGCAATCCGATAAAGTGCGTCGCACTTTTTGGGATGCGCTCTAATTCGGCGTCTCGGTCATGGAGACCCGTTTCGACGTCAGGCTGCTGCCGGCCGAGGCGACAATCACCAGGCCGATGGCCAGCCATTGCGGACCAGTCAGCCATTCCGACAGCAGCACCAGGGCCGCCAAAGCGGCGGCGGCTGGCTCCAGGCTCATCATCAGGCCGAAGGTCTTGGCCGGAATATGCTTCAGCGCCAGCATCTCAAGCGTGTAGGGAATGGCGCCAGACAGAATAGCGACGCCCAAGCCCCACAAGAGTATCTGCGGATCAAATAACTGGATACCGGCATGCGCAAAACCGATGGGCACGGTAAACAGCATCGAAAACGCCATGCCGATCGCCACGGCCTTGCCGGCATGGACCCTGTCGCTGACCTTTTGCCCCACGATTATGTAAAGCCCCCAGCACACCCCGGCGATTGAGGCATAAAGTACGCCCAGAGGATCCAGCGCTCCGGCCCCGCCATGAAACGGCAACAGAATCGCCAGACCGGCAATGGCAAACGCAACCCACACCGTATCCAACCACCTTCGCGAGCCCAGGATGGCCACGGTCAAAGGCCCGGCAAATTCGATAGCAACGGCGATACCCAGCGGCAGACGTTGAACCGACATGTAGAAGACCAGGTTCATAGTTCCAAGGAGCCCGCCATAGAGCGCGACCAGCCCCCAGTCTGCGCGGGTTTTGGGTCCACCCCTCCACGGCTGGAACAGGGCCACCAGGATGATGGCTGAGAAGGCCTGACGCAGGGCGGTCGTGCCTTCGGCGCCGATCATGGGGAACAGGTGTTTGGCCAGGGACGCCCCGATCTGCACCGAAACGATGGCGATCAGAACGGCCGGTATCGGCCAGGTTTTGGCATTTACGGACATGACAGGTCTCCGGCGTCGTCTTGTCTTGACCGGGTACGACGCCCCTCGTCCGGATTTGCCCGATCCATAGCCAAACCCCGTCAGCATCTCAAGGATCAGGAAAATAAAATTGGTCTTGTTGATTATGACCAAAGGCGGTGACACTCTGCGACAAAACACCAGCCTCATTCCCAAAAGTGGTTGCCACTTTTGGGATAAATATGAGGCGTCAAATCAAGGGAAACGTCATGTTCAGAACCATCGTCGCCGCCGTATTGGCGCTGACCGTCACCGCCATTCCCGTCGCCGCCAAACCGGTTAAGCCCGTGGTGATCGGCTATATCCCGACCTTCAAGGACTATCGCCCGACGCTGGACGTCATCGACATGTCCAAGCTGACCCACATCAATATTTCCTTCGTCAATCCGGATGCCCAGGGCCGGTTCGTCAATGGCGACCTGCTGGCCTGTTCCGACGGCTATGCACCCGACGGCGGCATGACGCCGGCGGCGGATATCCGCAACATCGTCGCCAAGGCGCACAAGCACGGCGTCAAGGTGCTGGTGTCCCTGGGTGGCGGGACACTGCCGAAATGCACAGGCGATTGGCTGGACCTGTTGTCGGACGAGAAGCGCGCCACCACCGTCGCCAGCCTGGTCAAGTTCGCCGAAGACTTCGACCTGGACGGCATAGATGTCGACCTCGAATGGGAGACCCTGACGGCCATCGACAAGGCCGGGCGCTATGTCCCGTTCACCGAGGAACTGAACAAGGCGCTGGATAAGCGCGGGCTGCTGCTGACCTGCGCCACCGCCTCGAATCCGGGCGGCATGATCCCGATCGGCTCGATCCCGCATTTCGACTACATCAACATCATGTCCTATGACGGCGTCGGCGCGACCTGGGGACCGCCGGGCGGTGAGAACGCGTCAATGGACATGGCGCGCAAGGACATTGCGACCTGGCTGGCCCGCGGTGCGCCGAAGGAGAAGATCGTCCTGGGCGTGCCCTTTTACGGCCGCGGCTTTGGCACCTATGCCGGGCAGTATACCGACTACCGCAGCATCCTGGAGCGTCATGGCGAAAAGGCGGCCTATAGTGACGTCATTGGCGAGCGCTGCGGTGGCTGTTCCTACATAACCTACAGCGGCCGCCCGACGACGCGGGCGAAGGCACGCCTGGCGGCGGAACAAACTGCCGGCGTGATGATCTGGGAACTGACCGAAGACGTCCAGGGCCCCTACAGCCTGCTCGATGCGCTGCATGACTCGCTGCATAATGAGTAGGTAGTTATACCAATCCACGATGAGTCAAGGTCATCGTGGATGGGTATAAGATGCGCGGGGAGGTATCAGACGGGGGCGATCCGTAACCTTAACCCGCACAATAGCCGCAGCAAAATATACGATTTATAAGCCGACTCATTCGGAAATTTTTGCAAATTTGCACGCCCCTCGCAACAATTGACATAAATGTCAATTTCCGGTTTGACCGCTGGAGCGTTTTTTTGTATCAATAAAATCAATAACAAGAGAAACGCCAGTATGCCCGCCCCCCCTAACCTGACTGCCGACAGGGCAAAAATGCTGCACCCATTACCTGCAGCAAAAATGGTTAAGGTCCGAGCCGGCGTTTCGGAAAACCACGCCCATAATCGACAAAAATAAAAAAGTTCCAGGAAGGCCACAGCCATGCGCGATCCCCTATTCGACTACACGCTTCGTCTCGGTGACGATGCGCTTATTCTGGGCCAAAAGCTCAGCACCTGGTGCGGTCATGCCCCGTGCCTGGAGGTAGATCTCGGTCTGTCCAGCCTGGCTCTGGACCTGGTCGGTCAGGGCACCGACTGGCTGGAGCTGGCGGGTCGCGTCGAGGGCGCCGGTCGCGATGCCGATGCGCTGGCGTTCAAGCGCACGGCCGATCAGTTTCAGAACTGCCTGCTCGTCGAACAGGCCAATGGAGATTTCGCCCAGACCCTGGCGCGGCAATTCCTGTTCTCCAACTGGCAATATCTGATGCTCGAGGCCTTGAGCGCTGCGGCCGACAAGCAGATCGCCGGGATTGCCGGCCGCAGCGTCCGCGATGTCGCCTATCATGTCGATTTCAGCCGCGACTGGATGATCCGGCTGGGCGACGGGGCGTGTCTCAGCCACCAGCGGCTGGTCAAGAGCCTGGAGATGATGTCGCGCTATGTCGACGAACTGTTCTTTATGGACGAAGTCGACGAAGCGATGCAGAGCCGCGGTGTCGGGGTCGACAAGGCGACCTTGCGTCCGGACTATGACGCCCGGATTGCCGCCGTTTTAGACGAAGCCGGCCTGACCGTCCCGCAGCCGCAGACGCCGCTGATCGGCAAGCGCCGCGTCCACGGTGACGATGTACGGCAACTCGAAGAAATGCAGTTCAATACCCGCAACGGCGATGTTCGCTGGGGCTTCTAAGGGTAATTTCAATTGAAACTAAAAGCGTAAACGTGTAGTGGCGGGGGTCTGTTCTGACAGGAATACCCCATGCGCACCGCCTTTTACGACCGGGTCGACACTACGCTGGCGGATATCGCCAATCTCGGCCTGACCAAGCCTGAACACGTCATCGCCTCAAAGCAACGCCCGGCCCTGACTCTGGCGGACGGCCGCCAGGTTATCAACTTCTGCGCCAACAACTATCTCGGCCTGGCCGACCACCCGGACATCATCGAGGCCGGCCGCCAAGCCCTCCTCACCCATGGCGCCGGTATGGCCAGCGTCCGCTTTATCTGCGGCACCCAGGACCTGCACAAGCAACTGGAATCGCGCATTGCGGCCTATCTCGGCAAGGATGACGCCCTCCTCTATGCCGCCTGTTTTGACGCCAATGGCGGTGTCTTCGAACCCTTGTTGGGCGATGAAGACGCCATTGTCTCGGACTCGCTCAACCACGCCTCAATTATCGACGGCGTTCGATTGACCAAGGCCAAGAAGTACCGCTTCAAAAACGCCGACCTGAACGACCTGGAAGACCAGCTCAAGGCCGCCCGCGCCGCCGCCGCCCGCACGGTGCTGATCGCCACCGATGGCGTCTTTTCCATGGACGGCTATTTCGCGCCGCTGGACGGTATTGCCGAACTGGCTGACCGCTATGACGCCCTGATCATGGTTGACGATTGCCACGCCACCGGCTTTGTCGGCCCCAAGGGTGCGGGCACGCCCCACCGCCTTAACGTCACCGACCGGGTCGATATCCTGACCGGCACCTTCGGCAAGGCGCTCGGCGGCGCCATGGGCGGCTATGTCGCCGCGAAAAAGTCCGTCATCGACCTGCTGCGGCAAAGGTCGCGGCCCTACCTGTTTTCCAATGCCCTGGCCCCCGCCGTCACCGCCGCCTCGCTCAAGGCCATAGACCTGGCCGAGGCCGGCGACGATCTGCGCGACCGCCTCACTGCCAATGCCCAGCGTTTCCGCACAGGTCTCAGCGAGGCCGGCTTCAAGCTGCTGCCGGGTTCACACCCGATTATCCCGGTCATGCTGGGCGACGCCAAGCTGGCGCAGAGCATGGCGGCCAGACTGCTCGACCACGGCGTCTATGTTATCGGCTTCTCCTATCCGGTCGTGCCCGACGGCCAGGCGCGCATCCGCACCCAGATGTCCGCCGCCCACAGCTTCGACCAGATTGATGGCGCCATCGCCGCCTTCACCCGGGTCGGCCAGGAACTGGGAGTCGTCCAATGAGCGACGATCCCAAACCCCTGACAAGCCCCCGCATCCATCCGACAACGATGCCAGAAACAATGAACGCGCTAAGCAAGCTGAAGCCCGAGCCCGGCCTGTGGCAGACGACCGTGCCTGTACCCGCTTGCAACCCCGATGAGGTGCTGATCCATATCACGCACACTGCCATCTGCGGCACCGACATCCACATCTATAACTGGGACGACTGGGCCGCGAAGACCATCCCTGTCCCCATGGTCACCGGCCACGAATTCGCCGGTGAGATCGTCGAGATCGGCGCCCGCGTCACGCGCAACCTGCACCTCGGCCAGCGCGTCTCGGGCGAGGGCCACGTCATCAGCCTGGACAGCGAAGCCGCCCGCATGGGCCGTTTCCACCTCGACCCCGACACGCAAGGCATCGGCGTAAACCGGCCCGGCGCCTTTGCGCAATACCTCGCCCTGCCCGCCTTCAACGTCGTGCCCCTGCCCGAACGCGTGCCTAACGAAGTCGGCGCCCTGCTCGACCCTTTCGGCAACGCCATCCACACCCTGCAACAGACCGATGTCGTGGGCGCCAATGTGCTGGTCACCGGTGCCGGACCGATCGGCATCATGGCCGCAGCGGCGGCGAAATTCGTCGGCGCCCGCAGCGTCACCATCACCGACATCAATCCTTACCGCCTTGACCTGGCCGGACGGATGGCCGATGTCCGCACGGTCGATGTCTCAAAGGAAGACCTGCACGATGTCCGTCGGGAACTGAACATCGCCAACGGCTACGATGTGGCGCTGGAAATGTCAGGCGCCAGGCCGGCCATCCCGCAGGCTTTGGAGCATCTGCGCATGGGTGGGGCTTTGACCCTGCTGGGCATCCCGTCGGGCGAGGCGACAGTGAACTGGTCCGACGTCATCATGAAGGCGATCACCATTCGCGGGGTCTATGGCCGAGAGATGTTCGAGACCTGGCGCAAGATGCTGGGCCTGATCGAGGCCGGCTTCCCGATCGAGCGGATCATCACCCACCGGCTTCCGGCATCGGATTTCCAGGCGGGCTTCGATGCCATGCGCTCAGGCCAGTCCGGCAAGGTCGTCCTGGCGTGGGATTAAGGTTTGGGGCCGTCTTGCATTCGCCGCGTATCGGTCCTTAAAAGTAAGTGGGTCCACAGATTTCACAGATTAAGAGGGAATTCTTTCGAGCGTGACCGGTGCCCCGGAGCCATTCACCTTAATCCCTCTACGAAAAGATTGATACATCGACAGTAGGTAGACCCCTCCGCCTCGACGCGCTTCGCCCTTTGGGCTCGCTTGCTCGGCACCTCCCCATTTGAAATGGGGAGGAGAAGAAACTATTGAACATATTTTTTTCTCCTCCCCATCCCTTCGATGGGGAGGTGGCGAGCAAGCGGAGATCGAAGATCGTAGCGCTGCCTGCCGGCGAGGCTCGAGACGGAGGGGGCCCCTTGCGGAAAGAATGTCAAAGTCAAAGTGGGTTGGTATAATTTGTGGACCACTTAACGTAAACTGCCGCTTCGCCGCGATATCAGAACGCGCCGCGACCAAGGGGCCTATCTTAGCGCTATCGCCGCCGCTGCAAGATCCTGGGAGGCCTCGCCAACGCTCTTGAACAGGGTTACCACGTCTTCACGCCCGTCGACCTGAGCGTGACGGCACAGGTCCGGTAAGGTGCCGCGGATATCCTCGTACCGTATAATTCCATGCGACAAAGGGCCGGCCAGGTCGCCGGCCTCGCTCAGCGCCGCATGACTGTCGACCCAGATGCTGGCTCGCGCCATGGCGGCATCGTTGGCCTCGCGCATGTCGTGGGTGTAGCCGCCGATCAGCGCCACATGTTGCCCCGGCGCCAGCCATTCGCCCTTGACCAGAGGCGTGTGGCTCAGGGTGGCGCACGCGACGATATCGGCACGCTGGACGGCATAGCCCAGGTCCTCGGTCGCCGTCGCGGCAAAGCCGTGGTCACGCAACCGGTGGGCCAGTTTTTCGGCATTGGCGTGAGTCGGGCTATAGACCTCGACCGTACGGATATCGCGGATGGCCCGATAGGCAAACGCAAGCTCACCGGCGATCCGCCCGGATCCGATCAGCAGCAGCCGATGGGCATGGCTCAAGGCCAGCCGGTCGGCGGCAATGGCGGCGACAGCGGCCGTGCGACGGGCGGTCAGTTCGCCACCATCCAGCAGGGCGCGGTGTTCGCCGGTGACGGCATCGAACAAAAGGTAGCTGGCGGTGACGGCGGGCAGGCTGCGTTGGGCGTTGCCGGGGGTGACATTGACAATCTTGACCCCGCCGAAACCCTCGGTCCAGGCCGGCATCATCAGCAGAGTAGCATCGGGTTCGCCAGCCTGGTGGACGGTATGAACATGGCGCTGGGGGCTGTCAGTTTTGCGCAGCAAAAGCGCGGGTAGGTCGCGCACCAGGATATCGTAGGGCAGGCGTTCGATCAGGTCACGGGCGCTGAGGATCTGCATGGTGTGGCTCCCTTTTTGCGCAGTGTTAGACCTGGTCCCGGAACAGCGCAAGCCACCTTTCTTATACCTCCCCGC
>NZ_AWGC01000016.1 GCF_000495835.1 Asticcacaulis sp. AC402 | reverse complement strand
ATTTCCGCCAGAATCCACGCTCGAAAAGCCCGCAGTGGCGGATGATCGCCGCGCTCCGCCGGCCAGGCCAGGTAATAGGCTTCGGCGTTCTTCATCTCACCGCCATCCGGTAGATCCAGCGCCCGCACCAGCTGCCCGGCCTTCAACTCCTCCTCGATCAGGAACGTCGGCAGCAGCGCCACGCCCAGACCCGCCCGCGCCACCTGGGCCACCGTGGCGAACTGGTCGAACAACATGCCCTGGACATGCTCCGCCGGCGCATTGTGCACGCGCAGCCAACGCTCCCACGCATCCGGCCGCGTCGTCAGGTGCAGCAACGGCGCCGCCCGCAAATCCCCCGCCGCCGCAAAGCCATGCTGCGCCTTCAAGGCCGGACTGCACGCCGGCACGACATAGTCCTCGCGCAGCAGAACTGTCTCCGCGCCCGGCCATCGCCCGAGGCCATGGTGGATGGCGGCATCCAGCGGCTCCAGGGCAAAATCAAACACCGTCAGTCGCGTCATCAGGTTCAGGGTAATGCCTGGATTGGCGTTCAGAAACGACGGCAGGCGCGGCGCCAGCCACCGCGTTCCGAACGTCGGCAAAATCGCCAGGTTCAGAGTCCCGCCCAGCGGATTGGCGCGCAAATTCAGCGACGCCGTCCCGATCTTTTTCAAGGCGTCACGGATGTCGCGGGCATAGGCCTCTCCGCCCGGCGTCAACCGGATGGTCTGGCGCTCGCGGTGGAACAGTTCGACCTCCAACTGTTCTTCCAGCGCCCTGATCTGCCGGCTGACAGCACTTTGGGTCAGGTTCAGTTCACGCGCCGCCAGGGTGACGCTGCCGGTGCGGGCGGCGGCCTCGAAAGCCTGCAGATGCGACAGGGACGGCAGGAAACGACGGGGAGCTATCATAGTCTCAAACGGCCAAACATTCTGAAATGGAATGATCTCTTGCGCAAATATCGGTATATCGCACCCTTTATTGCGGGTAAACATACCGAAAACGCATAAACTGCCTTTGCGAGTCCCCTTCAGGTCATCCTTACCATGTCCAACCGACCCACAACGCATGGACTTTGGGAGACCACCGCTCCGCCCGCGCCCGTCACCACGGCATTGGCGGGGGATCTTTCCTGTGATGTCGCCATTGTCGGCGGCGGCTATACCGGCCTGTCGTGCGCCCTTCACCTGGCCAAACGCGGCCTCAAGGCCGTCGTCCTCGAAGCCAAATCGATCGGGTTCGGCGGCGCCGGCCGCAATGTCGGCCTGGTCAATGCCGGCATGTGGGTCATGCCCGATGAACTGCCGCGTGTCCTGGGCGAGGTCCATGGCGACCGCCTGCTCAATTTGCTCGGCAATGCCCCCGCCGCCGTCTTCGACATTGTTGAGACCTACGGTATTGCCTGCGAACTGCAAAAACACGGCACCCTGCATTGCGCCGTCGGCGACAGCGGCCTGGAAGAACTGAAGCAGCGGGCGACGCAATGGCGCGACCGCCAGGCGCCGGTCTACCTGCTGTCGGCCGAAGAAACCGCCCAGCGCATCGGCACCAAGGCCTATGCCGGCTCTCTTTTGGACCTGCGCGCCGGCACCATCCAGCCCATGGCCTATGTCCGCGGCCTGGCCCATGCCGCCGTCAAGGAAGGCGCCACAATCCATACCGACAGCACGGTCACCGAGGTGACGGCGACAGGCGACCGCTGGACGGCGCGAACGGCAGGCGGATCGATCACGGCCAACTGGGTGGTCATGGCCACCGACGCCTACACCCAGGGCCCATGGGAGATCATCCGCAAGGAACAGGTCCACCTGCCCTATTTCAACCTGGCCACTCAGCCCCTGCCGGAAGATGTCCGCGCGACGATCCTGCCCGGTCAGGAAGGCTGCTGGGACACCGAAGAAGTGCTGTCGTCCTTCCGCCTGGACGCGCGCGGCCGGCTGGTCTTCGGCAGTGTCGGTGCGTTGCGCGGCACGGGCGAGACCATCCATCGCGGCTGGGCCCTGCGCGCTTTGCACAAACTGTTCCCGCAGCTTGGACACATCGAGTTCGAAGCCGAATGGTTCGGCTGGATCGGCATGACCGACGACAACCTGCCGCGCTTCCATAAATTTGCCGACCGCGTTGTCGGAATCAGCGGCTATAATGGCCGCGGAATCGCCCCGGGCACGGTCATGGGCCGAGCCCTGGCGGAACTCATCTCCGGCGAAAAGTCCGAAGCCGATCTGCCCCTGCCGCTGACGACGCCCGAGGCGGCGAAAATGAGAGCCTTGAAGGAAGTTTTTTACGAAGCCGGCGCTCAGGCCGTTCACCTGACCGGCGCTCGTTTTTAGTACCCGACCGAATTGAGATTTGACAGGACCACCACCATGATCACCGAAAAGACCCGTACCGGCGAAGAGGTCGCCACCCTGCTGAAGGCGCTCGGCGTCGACGCCGCCACCTATACCGGCGGCAGCCTGACCGTCACCTCGCCCGTCACCGGCGACGAGATTGCACAAACCGTCGAAACCCCGGCCGCCGACGCCGCCAAGGCCATCGATGCCGCCCACCAGGCCTTTCTTGACTGGCGCACCGTACCCGCGCCCAAGCGCGGCGAACTGGTCCGCCTGTTCGGCGAAGAACTGCGCACGCACAAGAATGAGCTCGGCAAGCTGGTCTCGCTCGAAGTCGGTAAGGTCACTTCGGAAGGCCTGGGCGAAGTCCAGGAAATGATCGACATCTGCGACTTTGCTGTAGGCCTGTCGCGTCAGCTCTACGGCCTGACCATCGCCACCGAACGCAGCCAGCACCGCATGATGGAAACCTGGCACCCGCTGGGCGTGGTCGGCATCATCTCCGCCTTCAACTTCCCGGTCGCCGTCTGGGCGTGGAACGCAGCCCTGGCCCTGGTCTGCGGCAATGCCATCGTCTGGAAGCCGTCGGAAAAATCCCCTCTGACCGCCCTGGCCACCCACGCCATTTTTGAGCGCGCCCTGAAGCGCTATGTCGACGAAGGCTATGACGCCCCGGTTGGCCTGTCGGCTTTGATTATCGGCGGCCGCGAACTCGGCGAGGCCATGGTCGACCACCATAAGGTCGCCCTGGTCTCCGCGACCGGCTCAACCGCCATGGGCCGCGCCGTCGGTCCGAAACTGGCCGCGCGCTTTGCCCGCTCGATCCTGGAACTGGGCGGCAACAACGCCGCCATCATCGCGCCGACCGCCGATCTCGACCTGGCCCTGCGCGGCATCGCCTTCTCGGCCATGGGCACGGCCGGCCAGCGCTGCACGACGCTTCGCCGCCTGTTCGTCCACGACAGCGTCTACGACACCCTGATCCCGCGCCTGAAGAAGGCCTATGCCTCTGTCAAGATCGGCAATCCGATGGAGGACGGTGTTCTGGTCGGGCCACTGATCGACAAGGCGGCCTTCGACGGCTTTGAAAAGGCCATGGCCGACGCCAAGGCCACCGGCGCGACCATCACCGGCGGCGAACGCGCTTCGGTCGGCGGCGACAATGCCTATTACGTCCGTCCGGCCATCGTCGAAATGACCAGGCACGAAGGCCCGATGCTGCGCGAAACCTTCGCGCCCATCCTCTATGTCATGCGCTACAGCGACATCAAGGACGCCGTCGCCATGCAAAACGATGTCGGCGCCGGCCTGTCGTCGTCGATCTTCACCAACGACATGCGCGAAGCCGAGCTGTTCATGTCGGCGGCCGGTTCGGACTGCGGCATCGCCAATGTCAATATCGGCACCTCGGGCGCTGAAATCGGCGGCGCCTTTGGCGGCGAAAAGGAAACCGGCGGCGGCCGTGAATCCGGTTCGGATTCCTGGCGCGCCTATATGCGCCGCGCTACCAACACGATCAACTACGGCAGTTCGCTGCCTCTGGCCCAGGGCGTGAAGTTCGATGTCTGATACAGCTCGCCCATCCACAAAAACCGTCTTCGACTGGGCCGACCCGTTCCTGCTGCAGGAGCAGTTGACGGACGACGAACGCATGATCCAGGACGCCGCCCGCGCCTATTGTCAGGACCACCTGATGCCGCGCGTGCTCAAGGCCTATGGCGAGGAAACGACCGATCGTCAAATCTTCAACGAGATGGGTGAACTGGGCCTGCTGGGCGCCACCTTGCCGGAACAGTACGGCGGCGCCGGCGCCTCCTATGTCGCCTATGGGCTGGTGGCGCGCGAAGTCGAGCGCGTCGATTCCGGCTATCGCTCAATGATGAGCGTCCAGTCCTCCCTGGTCATGCACCCGATCTACGCCTATGGCAGCGAAGACCAGCGCATGAAGTACTTGCCGAAACTGGCCAGCGGCGAATGGGTCGGCTGTTTCGGCCTGACCGAACCCGATGCCGGCTCCGATCCCGGCGCCATGCGCACCCGGGCCGAGAAGATAGACGGCGGCTACCGCCTCACCGGCACCAAGATGTGGATTTCCAACTCGCCGATCGCCGACGTCTTTGTCGTCTGGGCCAAGTCGGACGCCCACAACGGCGAGATCAAGGGCTTTGTCCTCGAAAAGGGGATGAAGGGGCTGACCGCGCCGAAGATCCACGGCAAGCTCTCCCTGCGCGCCTCGATCACCGGCGAAATCGTCATGGACGGCGTCGAGGTGTCGGAAGACGCCCTGCTGCCCAACGTGTCGGGTCTGAAAGGTCCGTTCGGCTGCCTCAACCGCGCGCGCTACGGCATTGCCTGGGGCGTCATGGGTGCGGCGGAAGACTGCTGGCACCGCGCCCGGCAGTATGGGCTGGACCGCGTGCAGTTCGGCAAGCCTTTGGCCCAGATGCAGCTCTTCCAGAAGAAGCTGGCCGACATGCAGACCGAGATTACCCTGGGTCTGCAGGCGGCCTTGCGCGTCGGGCAACTGTTCGACGCCGGCAAGGTTGCGCCGGAGATGATCTCGCTGATCAAGCGCAACAACTGCGGCAAGGCCCTGGACGTTGCGCGACATGCGCGTGATATGCATGGGGGCAACGGCATCCACGAAGAATACCACGTCATGCGCCACGCCCAGAACCTGGAGACCGTCAACACCTACGAAGGCACACATGACGTCCACGCCCTGATCCTGGGCCGGGCCCAGACGGGCTTGCAGGCGTTTTTTTAGTCGACGGTAAAGTGGCCCCTCACCCCCACCCTCTCCCCGCAGGCGGGGAGAGGGAGTCCCGACAGTGCTCTTCCTTCTCCCTCTCCCCGCTTTGCCTGCCGGCGAGGCCGGGGAGAGGGCAGGGGTGCGGGGCTTACGAAGACACAGGCTTTGACACATAAACCCCTCTCCGGCCTCAAAGTTCTCGAACTGGCGCGCATCCTGGCCGGACCGTGGTGCGGCCAGTTGCTGGCCGACCTGGGCGCCGAAGTGATCAAGATCGAACGCCCCGAAACCGGCGACGACACCCGCACCTGGGGGCCGCCCTTTGTCACTGACTCGAATGGCAATGCCTGGGGCGCTGCCTATTTCCATAGCTGCAACCGCGGCAAAACCTCTGTCGCCATCGCTTTCGAAACGCCCGAAGGCCAGGCGGCCATCCGCGCCCTGGCCGCCGAGGCCGATATTCTGATCGAGAACTTCAAGGTCGGCGGCCTCAAGAAATACGGCCTCGACTATGACAGCCTGAAGGCCGTCAACCCGCGCCTGATCTATGCCTCGATCACCGGCTTTGGCCAGACCGGCCCCTATGCCGCCCGCGCCGGCTACGACTACATCATCCAGGGCATGAGCGGACTGATGGACATTACCGGTGAGCCCGAACGCGAACCGCAAAAGGTCGGCGTCGCCATCGTCGATATCTTCACGGGCGTCTATACCGCGACCGCCATCCTGGCGGCGCTGAACGGTCGCCATGCCACGGGCCAGGGCTGCCATATCGACATGTCGCTCTATGACACCGCCACCGCCGTCCTGGCCAACCAGGCGTCGAACTACCTGGTCTCCGGCAAGTCACCATCGCGGCTGGGCAATGCCCATCCCAATATCGCGCCCTATCAGGTGTTCCAGGTCGCCGATGGTCACGTCATCATCGCCGTCGGCAATGATGGCCAGTTCCAGAAACTGTGTATCGCCCTGGGCGCGCCTGATATCGCCGCTGATCCGGCCTATGCCACCAATGCCTTACGCGTCGCCGCCCGCATGGATTTGCAATCCATGTTGCAGCCGTTTTTGCTGCAACATACGCGCGCCGACATGCTCGACCTGCTGGAACGCCACGGCGTCCCGGCCGGGCCGATCAACCGCATCGAGGATGTCTTCGCCGACCCGCAGATCGTCCATCGCGGCCTGAAACTGGAACTGGACGGCGTACCCTCGGTTGCCTCCCCCATCGTTATCGACGGCCAGCGCATGGCCGCCGACACCCCCTCCCCCAAGCTTGGCTCCGGCCAGCCGCAATGGAAAGACTCATGAGAACCGGCGGACAGATCCTTGTCGACCAACTGAAGATCCAGGGCGTCGAACGCCTGACCTGCGTGCCGGGCGAAAGCTATCTCGCAGCCCTTGACGCCATGTACGGCAACGGCATGGACGTGCTGATCTGCCGTCACGAAGGCGGCGCCGCCATCATGGCCGAAGCCTATGGCAAGCTGACCGGAAAGCCGGGAATCTGTTTCGTCACCCGTGGCCCCGGCGCCATGAACGCTGCCCACGGTGTTCATATCGCCCAGCACGATTCCACGCCGATGATCCTGTTCATCGGCCAGGTCGAACGCGCCATGCTGGGCCGCGGCGCCTTCCAGGAAATGGACTACGAACAGGTGTTCGCCAGCGTCGCCAAGTGGGTGGTCGAAATTCACGACCCGAAGCGTATTCCCGAGATCATGGCCCGCGCCTTCCGAATCGCAACCCAGGGCCGCCCCGGTCCGGTGGTGATTTCGCTGCCTGAAGACATCCTGACCGAAATGGCCGAGGCGACGGATGCTGCCGTCGTCGTCCCCGCCCGCGCCGAACCGTCGATGGCGCAGATCCAGCAGTTCGAGCAACGTCTGCTCGCCGCCACGAAACCGCTGATCATCCTGGGCGGCTCGTGCTGGAGCGACGAAGGCTGCGCCGCTATCGCTGATTTTGCGCAAAAGTGGTCCGTTCCGGTCGCGACCGAATTCCGCCGTACCGCCCTGTTCCCGGCGACCCATCCGTCCTATGCCGGCGATCTCGGCTTCGGTCAAAATCCGAAACTGTCGCAAAGGGTAAAGGATGCCGACCTGGTGATCCTGCTGGGCGCGCGCATGGCCGAGGTGCCGTCAAACGGCTACACCCTGATCGGCGTCCCCAACCCGAAACAGACCCTCGTCCACATCTTCCCCGATGGCGATGAGATCGGCCGCGTCTACCAACCCGACCTTGGCATCGTCTGCGCCCCCGACGCATTTGCGAAAAGCTCCGCCACGCTAACGCCGCCGGTCGCCAAGCCATGGACGCGCGAGACCGAAAACGCCCATATGGACTTCCTGATGTGGACGACCAAACCGGCCACCATCCCCGGAGATTTTCAGTACGGCGAGGTTATGGTGTGGCTGCGCGACACCCTGCCGGCGGACACCATCGTCTGCAACGGCGCCGGCAACTACGCCATCTGGCTGCACCGTCACTGGCGCCACACCCTGCCGCGCACCCAGGTCGCCCCGACCGTCGGCAGCGTCGGCTATTCGGTCCCGGCGGGTGTCATGGCCAAACGCCAGTGCCCCGACCAGACGGTGGTGGTCTTCGCCGGCGACGGCTGTTTCCTGATGCACGGCAACGAGTTTGCCACGGCAATCCAGTACGACATTCCGGTCATTGTCATCGTCGTCGACAACGGCATGTACGGCACCATCCGCATGCACCAGGAGCGCGACTACCCGCACCGCGTCGTCGGCACGGACCTGAAAAACCCCGACTTTGCCGCGTATGCGCGGGCCTTTGGCGGCCATGGCGAGACAGTACGCACGACCGAAGACTTCTATCCGGCGTTTGAGCGCGCCCGCGCCAGCGGCAAGCCGGCCATCATTCACTGCTATATCGACCCGCAGGCCATCACCCCGGCCAAGACCCTGGACCAGATAGCAGCGGACGGGTAAAAAACTACCTCTCCCCGCCAAAGCGGGGAGAGGACGAGAGCCGAGCGAAGCGTGGGCGATCGGGTGAGGGGCTTTCCGAAGACAATTGTGCACCGACGCTGACCAAGCCCCTCACCCTAACCTCTCCCCGTGAAGAACGGGGAGAGGGGTTTTTCATAGCATCTGGAAACCTTTTCCATTTCTGCTAGTTTCACAGAATGGAACAAACTCGCCGACCCCGTGGCCGTCCCCGCGAAGACAAGACCGACCCCAAGGCCAACCAGTCACTCGAAAAAGCCCTGGCCCTGCTCAAGGTCTTGTCGGCCCATGACGGCCTGACCCTGACCGCCCTGTCCGACGCCGCCGATCAGCCACCGTCGACCGTACATCGCCTGCTCGCCACCCTGGCTGCGCACGATTTCGTCGCCTTCGACGAAGCCACCCAGACCTGGGCCATTGGCATCGAGTCCCTGCGCATCGGCATGGCCTTCCAGCGGCGCAACAAGATCCTGCTGGCCGGCCGTCCGATCATGACGGCGCTGATGGAGGCCACGGGCGAAACCGTTAACATGGCCATGCTCGACCGCTTCCAGGTCGTCTTCGTCTCGCAAATCGAGTGCGAAGCGCCCATCCGTGCCTTCTTTCGTATAGGCGAACGCCGCGCCGCCTATGCCTCGGGCATCGGCAAGGCCCTGCTCGCCCATTTGCCGACCGTACGCCTTGACCAGTTGCTCAAAACGGAAACCCTGACCGCCCTCACTCCCGCTACCCTGTCCGAACCGAACGCCCTGCGCGCCGACCTGGACACGATACGCACCCGCGGCTGGTCGCTCGACAACGAAGAAGCCACCCCCGGCATGCGCTGTATCGCCGCGCCGATCTTCAACGAGTTCGGCGAAGCCCGCGCCGGCATCTCCTTGTCCGGCCCCACGTCACGCCTCACACCCGACCGCATCGACTCCCTCGGCGCCCAGGTCAAATCTGCCGCCGACAGCATCTCCGACCTGATTGGCGGCCGGCTGCTGGCATAATCGCCACCTTAACAATTGCTTAATCCCCCCTGCGATGGCACATTGCCGGCAGGGAATGGGGGCGGCATGCCGACAGACGGACTTCATCATGCCTGGACATGGCTCAGCACAGGCGCAGCCAAAGCCTGGCATGGCTTTCTGACCCATCCGGCGACGCCCATGCTCATGCTGGAACTGGCGCTCGTCGCGGTCGTCCTCGCCGTGGCAGCTATCTTCACCCTGGTGTCGCGGCTGGGCAAAGGCATTGCCGGCAGATCCGTCTTGGAGAAGATAACCCGGGGCCTGGCCAAGGCCGATCTCGACTTCGCCATCTCGCATACCGACTGGCTCGACATTCCGCCCCGGTGGCGCTGGTTGTGGCTATGCCTGATCTTCGGCACGATCGCCGTCCTGGCGACCTACCTGCCCCTTGCAATGAGCCTGATCATATTGGTGTTCGGGCTTCTGTTCGCCCACATCGTCTATCGAGTCTGGACCTATAACGAAGACGACCGCGCCCAGGGCCTCACCGGCGAAGACCGGCGCATACCCATGAACTACGACATGAACCACGAAGTCTGGCTATGCGCCGTCTCCGTGGTGATCTACATGACCCTGATCTTCCATCAGGTCGACGTGGTCTACCGCGGCCAGGCCTTCGCCATGCCCGGGCACTATGGCCGGGAAGGCTATTTCGTCTATGTCTTGGAGCACCTGCTGCGGTCGCTCCCCATCGTCGGCAATCTGTTCATTCTGGACAACCGGTTTGCTTCGGATATCCGGCCCGTGAACCGGGCCGCCGACCTGGCAATTTTCGCGATCCGCACCATCGGGGACATCGTAGTCGTCCTGGTCATCGTCAAGATGGCCCAGATCAGCCTGCGCAAGCGCTTCATCGCAAACCTCGACCGCCAGGAAGCCCGGCTGCTGCGCGGCAAGCCCGATGCCGCCATCGACGCCCTCGGCGATCTGGCGGACTTCGTCGCACAGCACGACCGCCGTGACGCCGATCGCCTCAAGGCGATCGAACTGCTGAGCCTGGCAGCCGATCCACCGCTTGGGCACACCTTCACCACCCGTGTCGGCAGCTATGCCGCCACCCGTCTGTTCCACCTCTCTGCCGGTGCGCCGACCTTGGCCAGGGAGATGCTGCAGACTGCCGAAAACGGCTGGCGCCGTGCTGCTGCCGAATACGGCATGTCGGACGCCCCCGACCAGCGCGCCTCGGTCCTGCGTTCCCTGGGCGACTGCCTGTCGAATATAGCCGACTACCTCGATGACGACGAAGCAGCACCACGGCTTAGGGATGCCGCGCAGGCATACCGCCAGGCACTGCTGGAGTATGGCGAAGATGGCGACTCCGTCCAACGGGTGCAGACGCACTATAGCCTTGGCTATGTCCTCCTGGAGCTGAGCCATTGCCTCGAAGCGCCCGAAGACCTCCAGACGCTTCACCAGGCTGAAATGGCCTTCGAAGCCGCCCTGACGGTCTTCAAGGGTGAAAAACCTTCGCGGCGTACTTGGACCTGTATACGATTCAAACTGGGTGTCGTAGCCTTCGAAATCAGCCGGCGCATCGATGGTCCCGAGCGCCTTGCGAGACTTCACACCGCTGAGGTTGCCCTGCGCGACAGCCTGTCGTCAACAAAAAGGTCCGTGGAACCTCTCGACTGGGCCGCGGCCCAGGGTTATCTCGGCCTCGTCCTTACCGACCTCGGCGCCGCGCTCGACACGGACGCCGGCCTACAAAAACTTCATGAGGCCGAGGACTGTCTGCGCAACGCCCTGCTGGTCTATACTCGTAAAGACCATCCCGCCGTCTGGGTCAGCGCACATCGTGACCTCATCAATGTACGGATTCTTCTGGGGGAGCGTCTGCCCGGCCAGGCCGGGGTAAAAAAGCTGGAAGACGCCGTACAGGCCTGCCAGACCGTCCTGCAGACTCTTACGCCGCAGGCCACGCCGGAGCCGTGGGCCGATATGCAGGAAAAGCTGGGTGACATCCTGTGCATCCTAAGTAGACGCTTGAGCGGCAGCGAAGGCCAGCAGCGCCTCGAAGCCGCAGCCGAAGCCTTCCGCCAGGCGCTGCTGATCTTCACTGCCGAAGACGAGCCCGAAGGCCACGCCCGGGTCCAGGCGTCCCTGGCTGCCGTCGTCGCCCTGATGGCCGATCATCAACGGTTACTGCCATGATCCGACGTCTCAATCTGACTTCGTGCCGCCATGACCCATCTCGCCTTTGAAACGCCCGACCATCTGACCGCCTGGCTCAGCGCCAACCATGCCACGGCCAGGGAGCTCTGGGTCAAACTCTACAAGAAACAGGCCGGCACACCTTCGGTCACCTGGGAAGGCTGCGTTATTGCCGGCCTGACCTGGGGCTGGATCGACGGCGTACGCCACGCCCTGGACGACACCGCCTATCTGCAACGCCTGACACCGCGACGGCCGAAATCGAACTGGTCCAAGCGCAACTGCGACCATGCCGAACGGCTGATCGCCGAAGGAAAAATGCAGCCCGCCGGCCTCCTTCATGTCGAGGCGGCAAAAGCCGACGGCCGCTGGGACGCCGCCTATGCCGGCTCATCCGAGATGGTTATGCCACAGGACTTTCTCGACCAACTGCAAGCCAACCCCGCCGCCCAGGCCTTTTTCGACACCCTGACGCGCAGTGCGAAATTCACCATCTATTTCCGACTCCACTCCGCCAAGCGGCTTGAAACGCGAGCCAAACGCCTGGCCGATATCCTGGAAAAGCTTTCACGCAGCGAGACCTGGTAACCTTCAGGTCCAAGACGTCGCCTGACGATCACAGTATTGGTTCCAGCCGCGGCAGGTCCAGCGTCCGCCCGCGCGCCAGGGCCACCGCATAGACCGCCGTCAGGAACGCCGGCGACGACACGTCCTTGCCGCTGTCCAATGCCGCTACGATCGTCTGCGCCAGGGCCGGAAAGCCGGAATCGGCCAGGCGTTGGGCCTGTTGCCGCAGGGTGGTTTCGGCTTGGCCGCCGCGCCGGCCCAACTCCGCCATCTCGACCAGGCTCTGCCAGGCGCCGTCCAGAACGGCCGCTGTCTGCGGACGCGACGGCGCCGCAAAGCGCTGCGGCAGTCCGGCGAATAGCGCCTTCATGTCCTGCATCAGCCGCCCCACGCCCGGACGATCGACACCCCCCGGCAAGGGATCGAGCCCCAGGTTGCACACTGTTGCGCCGTCCATCACCGCATAGGGCCGCAGGCGGAACACCCGGCCGTCGACCGTGGCCAGGGCCGCGACCAGGCCATCCCACCCGGCGGCGATGGCTTCCAGCGCCTTGACCATCCGGCCTGGGTCGGCACCATGCTCCAGCGACAGGCACAGCCATTGTCCGTTGGCGTCAGCCACCGGCCATACCAGGGTCTGGGCCAGGTCATCGAAGAAGGGCCGCGCCACGCGCTGCGGCCGCAACAGCACCGGTTCCGCGCCGCGCGCCGGACCGGCGACACCACCGGCCAGACGCTCGACAAGCCTGCGTCGCAGCGCGTCCCAGTCGCCGCAGCAACACGGCCAGCCGGCGGCCTCGTCAGCCGACACCGGCCGGGTTACGGTGACGCGAACATCCTTGCCGGCCGACAATCGACCGTCGGGCGACACCGAAGCCCCGGTAAGCGAAATCTGCGCCTGCGACAACGCCTTGATCGTCTTCCCGCCCCAAAGGCCTTCGTTGGCATAGGCTGTTCGCGGTTCGAACCAAGGATCCTGGCCGGCCCCGCGCGCCAGCGCTACGGTCAGCCACCGATCCTGGGTTGGATCGTAGAAATAGGCGGTGACGCCGCGCGCTCCTGACGCCGTCGACCATGCCTCCGCGCCACTGCCGGACAGTTGCAGCACCCCGGACGCACTGTAATCGCGCCGCGCCTGCCCCCGCAGCAGACTCGACCGGTCGGGATCGCCGCCATCGTCGTGCTTCAGCGCGCTGATCAGGGCGAACCCCTTGCCGCACAGGTCCAGGCAGCGGTCGGGGTCAAAGGCGAAATCGCGCGCCCGACGGCTGCGGATCTGCGCCGACAAGGCCCGCAGCAACCCGGCCAGACGCGGCAGGGCATCAGCCCGTGACGACACTGACAAGGTGAACAGGCGCTCTTCCAGCGACAAAGGCGCCAGGTTGAAACCGACCCGCACACATTCGCCCAGGACCGCCGTCACCGCCCCCAGGAACGCGGCATCGACCGGCTCGATCCCGCCGGCGACGGCCACCTCGGCCGGAGTCGCCTCGACGGCATCGCCAACGCCGAGGTGGCGCCTGGCTGCAAGGACGGCCGCGGTGTGATAGGTCTTTCGTAACCCAGGAGCAACCTTGGACACCAGGCCGTCCAGCCCCTGTCCCGGCAGGATGCGCACCTGGGGTCCGTCATCGGGAAAAGCAACCACCAGGGCCGTGCCGTCCGCAATCACAGTCGCGCCGCCTTCCAGCAGTTCGACCGCGCCGCGCCATGCCGCCTTGCCGGCCCAGCTGCGCAGCGTGTCGAGCGCCAGGGCCGCCACTTCGGCGGCGACATCCGGCGCCGCGCTTTCGCCGCCGCCAGTCTGGGTCTGCATTACCTGTGCCTGCAGCAAAAGGACGGCCGCCAGGCGGTGACGGCACACGCCCGGCGCCGGACAACTGCACCGGGCGGCCTTGGGTCCGCGCGCGTCCATGACCACAGTGTCGCCATCGGCGTCGACCGTGGCGGTGTCGCCGTCGACGCTTTTCAGCACCACCTTGCCGTCTTCGACATCGCGCTGGGCGCGGCGGTGCAGTCCCTTGTTGGCCACCGCGACCAGGGCCGCCTCGTCATAGCCGGCCAGCATCGCCGTCAGAGTGGGCGGGATCACGCGATCACCTCGCCCAGCCAGTCGGCGAAGCGGTCGGGCGTCAGGGCGGCGACCTTCATGCCGGCCGCGGCCACTCGCTCGGCGGTTGCCCGGTCATAGTCCGGCGTCGCGTCTTCCGACAACGCCGCCAGGCCGATCATGGTCACCCGCGCGGCATTCAGCCGGCGGATGGCCGCAATCAGCCGCGAGGCCGGTCCGCCTTCGCAAAAGTCGGTGATCAGGGCCAGGACGGTGCGCGTCGGCTGTTCGACCAGTTGTTCGCAATAGGCGACAGCCCCGGCAATGTCGGTGCCGCCACCCAGTTGCACCGACATCAGTACCGACACCGGATCGGCGGCTTCTTCGGACAGGTCGACCACGCTGGTGTCGAAAACCACCAGCCGCACATCCAGCGATGGCAGGCCGGTCAGGATAGCGGCCATGACGGCGGCATAGATGGTCGAGTCCAACATAGAGCCCGACTGGTCGACGCACAGTATGATCCGCCACGGCAGCCGCCTGCGGCTACGGCCAAAAAAGCGCAACCGATCGGTAATGATGCGCTTGCGCTCCGGATCGTAGTTCCTGAGATTGTCGCGGATCGTGGCGCGCCAGTCGAAGTTCTGCATCGACTTCTGCTGGCTGCGGCGGAAGCGGTTAGGCCGGCCGGCCAGCGCCTGTTGCACGCGCGGCCGCAGCCGCCGGACGATTTCGTCGACCACGGTGCGGGCAACTTCGCGGATCTTCTCCTGGACCTGGGGATTGGCCCTGCCCTTGAACGCCACCAGCGACTTCAGCAGGTCGCGGTTGGGCTCCAGGCTGCCCAGCACCTTGGGGTCCGACAACAGCTCCGTCAGGCCCAGGGTATCGATCGCGTGGGCCTGAACGGTCTCCAGTACCGACTGAGGAAACAGCGACCGCACTTCGTTCAGCCAGCCCAACGCCGTGAGTTGGCTCGGGTCCAGACTTCCGGCACGGCCGCCCTTGCCGCGGCGCAGCCCGCGCTGTTCCATCTCGCGGGCATAGAGGTAGTCGAGCGCCCGGTCGGCGCGCTGGTCGGCGCCGACCAGTCGCACAGTGTCCATGGCCGGCTGAGCGTAGCCGCCCAGCACCATCCGCCACCGCCGCAGAACCTCGCTGTTGTCGGTCATGCCGCCGCCCCCTCGCCAATCCCGGCCAGGGCCAGCTCGGCCGCCACGGCGCGGTCCAGTTCCAGATTGGCGGCGAAGGCGGCTTCGGTGACAGCGAAAGGCCGGGTCAGCTGATCGGCAGCGCCCTGGCGGCGGCCGGCGACGATGCGCGCCAGCCGGTCGATATCCTGAGGGTCAAGCCGCGAAAAGGTCAGCCGCAGGTGCGGCAGCAAGGCGACAAAGCCGTCGCTGTCAGCCTCGGCCAGAACCTCGTCCATGACGGTAACGAGCTCCGGCACCGTCCACAGCAGTTCGCGCGACACGGCGATCAATCCGCGCAGATAGGCGACCCGCGCCCTGGCCTCGGCATAGGCGCCGCCCAGTTCGCCGGTGAGGCGCGCCGCCAGTGTCGCAGGCTCCAGCCGTCCGGCCAGGCAGGCGACGGCCGCCACCGCCCCGGCCAGGGCCGGAAGCAGGTCCACCGTCAGCAGGGCGGCAATGGCCTCGTCAAAAAGGCCGGTATCGAGCGTGTCGAGTTCGTTCGCCGCCAGTTCTACCACCTCGCGCAGGATGACCAGACCGTTGACCGCGGTCGAGACATGGTCCTCGCTGCAAGTGGCCAGATTGGGCAGGAGAAACAGAACGCGCCGCCAGGCCGCGCCGATCAGTTCCGCCAGCGGTTCGCGATTGTCCAGCCCGATCATGACGGCACTGCGCCACAGCCGCACCAGGTCACGCAGGGCCTGCGCCACATCGGCCAGGTCCGGATCGTGGGTAACCTCGTCGGCGATGAAAGGCAGGATGACGGCGGCGCGATCGCCGATCCCGGCCTGGCTGGCGGCGACGAACAGCTCGATGGCAGCGATGGCGCTGTGGCCGCGGCCATGCTCGCGCAGGTCCCTCAGGCGCCGCGCCGCCTCGGCCGCCACGGCCGATTCCAGCGTATCGCCGTCGGCCGACAACTCGATCAGCCGTGCCTCGACCATGGGCGACCACATGACCGACCAGATCTCATGCAAACGATCCAACTCGACGCCCTGGCGGAAGTCCGGCCCCGCCGTCCTCTGGCCGAAACCGGCGCCGACAAAGACCAGGCCATGCAAAAAGCGGCTGGCGTCGCGGTGGCGGTCCTTGCGGTAGATGTCGAGGTCGCGGTTGCGCCGTTCACCGTCGTCCAGCACGAAGCCCAGCGAGCGCGCCCGCGCCCGCACGGCCTCGACCAGCGGCGGCGATCCCGCGGATGGCGGTATCTCGCCCAGCGCATTGCCGGTCAGCCACGCCATCAGCTCGGCCATTACCGGCGCGGCGTCTCCGGTCTCCTCGCCCTTCAGCAGGGTCGAACGGCAGGCATCAAGGATATCGTCGCGCAGCGGCCCCGGACGGCCGCGCAGGTCGGCCAGACGGTGAGCGGCTTCCAGCGCCGACGCCATGACCGGAAACGAGGGGGCGAACCCCGGCAGCCGCGCGCGCAGATGGGCCGCGAACCCGGTGATCAGGTCGGTGGCATGGGCGGAATACAGCCCCTCCCCGTCGCCGCGCCGTCGCCACAGCCCGTCGTAGAAGGCCGGCAGGGCCAGGCCGGCGCTGTAACCGGTCAGGGCATTGAGCTGGCGGTGACCGTAGCGCACCAGGTAGGCCCGGCTGCCTTTACCTGCCGCCTTTACCTTGTCCCCGGCCTTCAGGCTGCCGGCCAGGACGGGGGCGTGGAAGCCGCCGACCACGGCGACCATCGGCCCCTTCGTGTCGCTGCGCGCCCGGGCGATCAGGGCGCGCATCTGGGCTTCGCGCGCCAGTGTGCCATCGGCCTCCATAGTTACCGCGTCAGTGCAGTCGCGCATATGGCGGCAATAGCTCCCGACCTCGTGGAAAAACCTGCGCCAGTCGCACCTGTGCAGTTGCGCTTCGAACAGGTGATCCCAGACCTCGTTGCCATCGCGGCAGCCCAGGCGGCGGGCCAGGGCGCGAACATAGTCGCTGCTGTTGAACGGCGCCTCGTCATGCAACAGGGCCGGCGCTTCGCCATCGCCCCCCATGGCGCGGTCGCTCATCGGCAGGTCGATGAAGGCCGCCGGAATGCCAGCCACCTTCGCTGCCACCAGGGCGGCGTATTCGGGGCTGTGGGCGCTGAACGGATAGTAACTGACGGCCCGGCGCCCCACCACCACTTTACCGCCGTCGGCCTTGCCGTCTTCAACTGAGACTATGGCCACCGGCGGCCGGGTGCCGGTATCGGCGACCAGGGCGATCAGCGGATCAAAGTCGCACGGTCCTTCGACCAGGACCCGGGCCGGCCGGATCTCGGCCAGAAGGGCCAGCAGGTGCGCCGCACAAGCCGGGCTGTGGTGGCGCACCGGCACGATGTAGAGATCGCACCCGGCATCATACAGGCTGTAGGCTTCGGCCACGGCCGTCACACCAGCTTCAGCGCGCGGGCGGCCTGGTAGAAGTCGCGCCAGGCGCCGGACTTGCCAGCACGCTCCTTGATGATGTGGTCGATATAGGCCTTGAAGCGCTTGCCGTCCTCGGCCGAGTCCTTGAGAATGACGCCCTGGATCTGACGCGCCACATGGGCGCCGGTCATGCGGCCGTCAGCCAGGAAAGCGGCGTCCAGGGCCGCGGCATGCAGCACATTGACCGCTTCGGCCGTCGACATGACGGCGTCGGGCCGGTTCAGGCTGGCGCCCTCTCGGGTGCGGCCGGTTCGCAGATCCTGGAAGGTCTGGACCAGCAGGTCGGCAATCTCGGCCTCGCCGGTGACCTTGATCCCGGCCGGCCCCAGGCGCTCGGTCAGTTGACGCAGCACCAGTTCGCGCTCGAAAGCCGGATCCTCGATCGGCCGCACTGTCTCGAAATTGAAGCGGCGTTTCAGGGCGCTCGACATCTCGTGAACGCCGCGGTCGCGCAGGTTGGCGGTGCCGATGATGTTGAAGCCCGGCCGGGCAGCGATGGCGCGGTCGGCGCCCAGTTCCGGCACGGCCAGGGTCTTTTCCGACAGGATCGAGATCAGGGCGTCCTGGATTTCCGGCGGGCAGCGGGTGATTTCCTCGACCCGGACGATGCGGCCATCGCGCATGGCGGTCAGCACAGGCGACGGCACCAGCGCCTTCTCGCTTGGCCCTTCAGCCAGCAACAGGGCGTAGTTCCAGGCGTAGCGGATATGGTCCTCGGTCGTGCCGGCCGAACCCTGGACGACCAGGCCGGAACTGCCGCTGACCGCCGCCGCCAGCAGTTCCGACAGCATTGACTTGGCCGTACCGGGTTCACCGACCAGCATCAGGCCCTGGCTGCTCATCAGGCTGACGATGGCGCGGTCGACCAGCGGATCGTCGCCGTAGAACTTGCGCGAGACATTCAGCTTGTCGTCGCCCAGGATAAACCGGCGCACGGCCCGGGCACTCAGCTTCCAGCCCGGCGGGCGCGGGGCGTCGTCGCGTGCGCCCAACCGCTCCAATTCCTCGCCGTACCGGATTTCGGCAGGCTGACGCTGGACTTCGGACAAGACCTCAGTTTGACTTACCATGGCGTCTTCTTCTCCCACTGGGGATCGAATCCCGTCCCCTTGGCAGCTATGTCGTACAGGTCCTGCCAGGTTTCCGCCAGCAGGACCGGCGGCACATCGCCCAGCACGACGGTCGCGCCGTGCCAGTTGCTGTTACGCTTGATGCGGGCGAAGTTCAGTTCGAACAGGGCCGCCGGCAGGTTCTCCTCGGGCAGGGGGCTGCCGCTGAAGTGGATCAGGGCGATCAACCCTGCCGCAACATAGCGGCGCTCATAGGTCATGAAGACGCCGCCGTCTTCGGCAGCCCCGCGGACATAGCCCTGGCGGATCGCGGCACCGCGCAGCTTGAAGGTCTCGATCATCCAGCCCTTGCGGTCCGTGATATCGCGGGCCGTAAGCTGTTCGGGCGCCAACTTCGGCAGGTCGCGGCCGAACTGGTCGAAGGGCGAGGTGACCTCATAATCGGCCAGGTGGGTCCGCCACGCTGCCGCCACATCGGCGGGCACCAGCAGGCTGTGGGCCAATTGGACCAGGGCAAAGCGCGACAGATCGACCGTGTTATCACCGGTATCGGTCAGGCTGTTGTCGTCCAGCGGCCGGAAGGTGGCGAGGCAATTGCCGTCCGCGTCCAGCCCCATCCACACCAAACGCCGCGCCAGGCGGGCGACCAGGGGATGGCCCAGTATGTACAGGTTCCAGTCATCGGCTGGCCACCGCCGCTCCAGACACATGGCTTCACGCAGCCGCGCCGTCTGGTCCGGCACCACCTGCTTGATCTCCTTGCGGGCATTGACCAGCAGCTTCTTGGCCTCGTCCAGCAGCGGCTTCTCGTCGTCGATGCGCGCGGTTGGCAGCGCCTTGACCGGCTGGCCGGAGGTATTGAGCAGGACCAGGCTGTCACTTTCGTCGACCACCATGCGATAGGTCCGGTCGTTGCCGCAATCGATCTCCGCCGCGCCGGTTTCGTCGAGCCCGGCGGTCGGAATGGTGCGATCGGCCAGTTCCTCGGCCGTCCAGCCGCGGCGCGTGGCAATGGCATCGATCAGTTCGGCGGCCAGGGCCTGGACCGATCGCGCCTTGAAGCGGTTGGCGGTGGCCAGCACCACCTGGATGGCCGCGCCCGACGGGTTGGCGGCCAGGGCTTCCAGCAGGGCCTTGCATTGCGACACCCGGGCGCCGTGATTTTTCAGGTAGGCCTTGGCGGCCCGGGCGGCGTCGGCGCCGCCGACCCGCGTGGTCAGGGCCAGCAGGCCCTTGTTATCGGCGGCGCTGCCGAGATAGATTCGGAGCTGCTCGTTTTTCAACTGGGCGAACAGCCGGTCGCGGTCGGTGATGTAGTATTCGGCCGACTGGGGATAGCGCTTCACCATCGCCAGATTGGACTGCAGCCGCGAATCGACCTGTGACAGGGCGTAGGCATTGGCCTCTTCCTGGGTGGGGGAGCGCGTATCCTGGTCGATCCAGGCGGTGAGAACGTAGCGGCCCAGCCGGTCCGCGTCGCCGGGTGCCAACCGGTCCAGCCACATGTCGATCAGGGCGTTGCCGCCGGGCTGTTTCAGCTTGTTGGCCAGGACCGCCCACCACCGCACCAGGACCGGATCGACCGCACGGCCATCGCGCCACTTCAGCGCCGGCAGGTTGTCGAGCGACAACCATTCAAGTCCTTTACCACCGGCCTTGGCCAGACCGACTTCGGCCTCCTTTTTCATCAGGGCCGGGTCGAACAGGTCCGAGACGTCGTCGCCCAGCCGTTCCAGCGCCGAGATGATCGCGGCCTTGCCGATATCACTCTTTTCGCCCTTCTGCGCCTGGCGCAGCGGCGTGATGGCGGTCTTGTTGCCGCGCTGGCCCAGCCATTCGGCGGCGCCGGCGCGAACCTCCTGCTTGCTGTCGCCCAGCAGGTGCAGGATGGAACCGTCGATATCGGGCGCACCGGCCAGCAGCTTGCGCGCCTCGCCTCTCGGACCCTTGCGTGTACCGGTGGCGATGGTCATCAGCGGCATCAGCAAACGCTGCGGCACCTTGGGCAGGACGGCCAGCAGGTCCAGCGCCACGCTCAGGTTCAGTTGGGTTGGACCCGATTGCGGCCGGAACCCCAGAGCCTCCTCGATCAGGTCAAGGTTCTCAGCAACCAGCGGCCACAGGTGGTCGCCCTCGACATTGTCGGTTGGATTGCCCCAACTCGCCAGGGCTGCCTCGATGGCGTTGCCGCTGATCTTCCTTTCCGGACGGGGCGCCCACATCGCCTGGACCGTGCGCAGGTCGGCGCCGTTGTGAATGCGGCGGCGCAGTTCCACGCTGGCGGGGCTTTCGCCGTAGGGCGCATAGATGGCCAGCAGGTTGCCATAGGTCGTGGCCCGGGCAATGATCGTGACGTGACGCAGCGTCAGGTGCGGCGAAGCGAAGAAGGCGTCGATCCCCGACCGGTCGATGGCGACGTGGATCTGCATCCACTCGAAGGGATTGTCGCTGTGATGGAAATTGCCGGACTGGGCCCTTTGCTTCATCTGGCGGATCGTGTCGTGGGTGATCGGTCGATGCTGCTTGCTCCAGTGCCAGCGTTCGGTCTTGGCCTCCTGGCGGCCCTTTTCCAGCACCTGGTTGAAGCTCTGGATCGACGGCTTCAGCAGGTCCATGACGGCATCCGGCACTTCGGAGGCCTCGGGCGGCGGCGGGGCGGGCAAGAGCTCGACCAGGCTGCCATCCAGGGCAATATAGCCGCCGGTGACCGCCGCCGGTACATCTGTGGCGACCGCGACCAGGTTTTGCTTCATTTGGGCGGCGTCGATTGCAGCAAGCACCTTGGGCGCCGTGGTCGTGGCGCGCCAGCCCTGCAGCAGGCTGTCATTGCCGGCGCCGAGCGTCCGCGACACCAGGTTCACCAGTTCGACGGCGGCGCCGGGCGCGGCAACCGGAAATCGCTGGTCCAGGGCGGCGGCCAGGGCTTTTGGATCGGCGCCGGTCAGGGCCTTGTAGGCGGCTTCCTTGACAGTCTTCGCAGAAGCCACGGCGGCATCGACCAGAAGGTCGAGATACGGGCCAGTCTGGCCAAAACGGCCAATCGCGGCGACCAGCAGCGATCGCGGCGCCGCGCCCAGTTTCGGTGCGGCGGCGATGACCTCGGCGGCATGGGCGGCCAACCAGAGCTTGGTACCACTGAACAGGCCCGTGCAGTCAGGGTGGTTGTAATTGCGCGGATTGTTGCTGAACAGCAGGTCGAGTATGGCCTCCATTCCCGCGCCATGTCCGGTAGCCAGGTCGTGGAAGTCGTCCATATTCGAGATCGTGCCGTCGTGCCGCGCCTGCATCGACAGGACATGGCGCAGCCAGCCGGGTGAAGTCGCCGTCCCCATCATGCCCCAGTCCCCGCCGCTGCCCAGCGGGTGCAGGGCGGACATGATCTCGCCCAGCCGGTGCTGCTGGGCATGGCTCCAGGTGACCCCGCCTTTGAAGATCGGGTTCTTGTCGACGTTCCACCTCCAGTGGCCGCCATTGTTCTGCCAGTAGGTCTGCACCGCCTGGGTCGACAAGGTCGACAGGACACTGCTGCCGCTATCCTTTACAACATACTGGGCGATGTCGCGCGACAGGCCGGCGCGGTGCTTGTCGAGACCGGCGAAGGCGGCGCCGACCCGGGCGACCGCGTCGCCCTCGTTGCCGCCACCACCAAAAAGTTTCCGCAGAAAATCCATCTCGCCCCCCTGTTTGTTGAATCGCCGGACATCTCCGCCATTTAGGTGGAGAATTTACCGGTAATCAATGGCGCCGTGGTCACAAAAACTCGCAATGAACCGCCTTTTGCCGCATCCAAGGCGGAAACCGAATCGCCCTTAAATTGCAGTTAACCATTCCGGACGCAACTATAGCAGACGATACTTTATTCGAACTTGCCCTTTTCGCCTGAGGTTCCAGGATGTCATTTGATATGCGTCTGACCATCCGCCCGATCATGACCGCTCTGATGGAAGCCACCCTCTCCGACCCGGCCGCCCTGCGCGCCGACCTGGACACCATACGCACCCGCGGCTGGTCGCTCGACAACGAAGAAGCCACCCCCGGCATGCGCTGTATCGCCGCGCCGATCTTCAACGAGTTCGGCGAGGCCCGCGCCGGCATCTCCTTGTCCGGCCCCACGTCACGCCTCACACCCGACCGCATCGACTCCCTCGGCGCCCAGGTCAAATCCGCCGCCGACAGCATCTCCGACCTGATCGGCGGACAGCTGCTGGCGTAATGGCGCTAGAGCGCAATCCGACAAAGTGGACACCACTTTTCGGAAAAATTGCGCGTCAAAACAAAAACCTAGAGCGGGGTTTTGATTCCATCAAAACTCATCCCGCTCTAGAAGGGGTGCAGCAGTTTATCCGTCTCCAAAAGACGTAGCGCCCCGGCAAAGGTCACTCCGCTATGTACTTTCCACCAGGTATCATTGTGGCGTCGCCAATAGATGTCGAAATTGTCCGGTCCCATACGATCGATTCGCGCGAACGGCATGTCGAATTCTTCGCCAAGATTGTGCGCGAATCCTGACCGGTAACGTTGGAGAAATCGGTATCGCCCGCCGGCCCACGCTCCGGTAATGTCGACGGGATAGTTGAAGGGAGTCGGTGTGATAACGGGGAGGAAACGTGGCTTGAGAACCTCCGTGACAAAGACTTCGCAGGCCGAGATAATAGCGGCCTTTTCAGAGTCGTCGGGCTTCTGCGGTTTCGGACGGGTTGCCACAGAAACCCATTTCTTTACTGACTTGGCCAAGATGCCCTCCCGTTGCTATCGTGAAACAATCTTGACGTGCAATCAAAGCAACTCGCACTGGATCACATTAGAGCGCTATCCGATAAAGTGTGTGGCACCCGCTCGGGCGCTCCCGTTTTCGGATAAATTGTGCGACATAACAAAAACTTAGAGCGCGGTTTTGATTCCCTCAAAACGCATCCCGCTTAGCTCACCGCCGGCAAGTGCAGGTGCACACCCGTGCCGGTCGTGCCGCTTTCGATCGATAACCGCGCACCGATCGACCGGGCCCGTTCCTGCATGTTATCCAGACCATGGCCGGATTTCTTGCCCGCCTTCATGCCCTTTCCGTCATCGACGATGTCGATGCGCACCGGATGATCGACATCGGCCACCGCCACAATGGCGATCTCGACGCTGCGGCTGGCAGCGTGCTTGAAGACATTGGTCACCGCCTCCTGCAAGATGCGAAATATCTGCAGCACGGTCTGGGGCCCATAGGCCGGGGCCGCGCCTTCGCTCAGGTCCCGCCAGCGCAGTTCGATGCCGGCCGAACTTAACCGCGGTTCTATGCGTTCGCGAAAGGCCGCCAGGGCGTCGCTCAGCGAGTCGCCGGCCGAGTCCATCGAGTCGATCATCAGCCGCAGTTCATCGACCATCTCGCCCAAACTGCGGGTCAGGTCGTCCGGGGCAACGGGCCCGCGCCGCGCCGCCAGCAGCAGGGAGATAAGCTGGCCGCCGACACCGTCATGCATGTCGCGCATGATGCGCTGGCGTTCCTCGTTCAGGGTGGCCACCCGGGCCATATCGGCCTGGCGCTGATAACCTTCGGCCAGTTCGGCTTCCTTGCGTTTCAGTTCCTCCGCCAGATACGCGTTGAGGTCGCCCGCCGACTGGAACAGGTGGATATTGTGCGACAGGAAGGCCAGGCCCAGGGCGACGATCAGCAGTGGCACCACCATCTCGAAATCGCCGTCGGCGCGGTTCAACAGCCATTCGTTGACCCGGTCTGAGATCACGGTCGTCATGCACAGCAGGAGGATGGCCAGTTGCAGGCTCCGCGTTTCGCGCCGCGACACCAGATGCCAGGCGAACCGTGCCACGGCCGCCAGGCCCGCCGAGATGCCGAACAGGTCGGTGGTGTCGGACGCGAAGTCGAAGGCCGTTGTCGGGTTGTTGGCAAACGCGATGGCGAAGGCCAGCAAGAGCAACCCGCAAAGCCCGCAAACCGCCCAGCGCAGATAACGATAGCCGTGGCCGGTCCACACATCGATAAAACACAGCAGGGCCGCCGGTGCCAGATTGGCGACAGCGAAGTAGTACCAGATACGAAACTCGGGACTGAACGGCGGATCTTCCCATCCGTAAAACAGGATCTTCAGCGAATAAAACCCGGCCATGGCCCCCAGCCACAGCAACAGCCCGCGGTCGCGCGCGCGCAGCGCCAGCACGAAGGCAGCGGCGGCTACCAGACCCGTCATCACCCCACCAATCAGCATGTATTCGTTCATGACGAAGCTGCGTTGGGCGGTGGCGGCCTTCATGACGTCGTAGCCGCGCGGATCAATGTAAGGCGTACCGAAATCGAACCACGGTATGACATTGCGCGTCATGATGACGTCGATACGGTTGATGCCGGGCTGCAAGCCCGCCTCGGGCAGGCGATACACCCGCCGCGTATTGCCGTGGTACGAGGCCTTGGGGGCCGTCATCCGGCCCTCCCCCTGCACGATATGGCCGTTGACCAGGGTGATAAAGTTGTCGACCGCCGGGCCGCTGACCATGCCCAGCCCGTCGGGCGGCACCTTGTCGAGCCGGATTTCGAACCGTATCGCCTGATAGTGCGCTTCGCAGCACGACTCCCACGGCAGGGTGGTGGGGGTGAAGGCCGCCGAATTCAGCGCCGCGATCGTCGGCGCCGGCAGCTCCGCCGCCTGGACGTTCAGAATTTCGTGGTTTTGCGGTTTGGCAAATTCGAACAGCCAGGGCTTAATCCCGGCCCACCAGGCCAGTTGTACGGCGACGATCACCAGAATGACCGGGATCAGGCGCTTCAGGCCGGCCGGCGACAGGTCGGGTTTGGGAAAGGACCAGGTCATGAGGCGGGCCTTTCCGGCAAATCGATCAGTTTGTGCTGGATCGCTTCAAACACGGCTGCCCCGCGCGACTTGACCGACAGCTTGCGGTAGATGTTCTGGGTGTATTCGGCGACCGTGTGCGGCGACAGGTTCATCAGTCGCGCCACCGCCTTCTGGCTTAAGCCCTGGGCAATATGTTCCAGCATTTCCTTTTCCCGCGGTCGCAGCGGCGGATGGCTCGATGTAACCGGTTGCGCCTCCCCCTCGTCAGAAATCTTCAACAGGTGCCGCGCCGCGCGCGAACTGATCGGGTTGACCCCGGCCAGGGCGGATCGGACATAGGACACCAGGTGTTCCGAGGTGGCGTCCTTCAGCACATAACCGTCGGCGCCGGCCCTCAGGGTCTTGAGCACACTGGCCCGGTCCTCGAAAACAGTGATGACCAGGAACTTGCACGCCGGCGCCTGCTCACGGATGGCGGCGATGACCTCCAGCCCGCCGCCGTCCGGCAGGCCGAGATCCAGCAGGACCAGATCCGGAGCCTGATCGGCGAAGGCGATGGCATGCGCCACCCGCCCGACCGCACCGATCACGGTCACTTCCGGCGCCGCCAGCAGGCTGTCGGCCAGGTAGTGGCGAAACAAAAGATTGTCCTCGACGATCAGCACGCGATAGCGCGCGGCTGTCTCCGTCGTCTCCAGCCCCGAAGACGGGGTAAATGTGGTCACGTAACGCCCCTGTACGGCCTGGTCTCTAACGGAAGGCTCTGAGTCGATGAACGCATAACCGGGATATTTTGACAACCCCTCGGTTTTTGGGGGTTGACGTCCAAAAAGGAAGCGGCGCCTGGGGGAACAAGCGCCGCTCCAGTATCCTGCATCTACAAAATGTAGTCCGATGCATCGATCTGGTAATAGGGCATGCCGGGGAGCGTCACCGTAAAGGTCTGCCCCTGGGGACCGCTGAACACCAGCTGCGCATCCGTCGTGCCCGGGACATTGGCGAGGTGACCGCCCCATCCGCCACTCTGGATGAACGAGATATCGATATGGTCCAGACCGTTCTCGAAATGCAGGAAGGTCTGGTCGCCCAGTTGCGGGTCGACGACGAAGATATCGGCTATGCCGTTGCCGCCATTGGTGAAGGCCGGCTGCGGCGGTGGCGCAATCAGGCTCGTGCTGCCACCAATCATGTCGCTCAGTTGCAGTTGGTGGCCATTGATCACACCCTGGAGGGTTACGGTGACGGTCACGGCGTTCTGCGTCAGGGTCAGGACGGTGTCGGTGCCGCTCTGCACGGCGCTGCCCGTCCAGGTACCGCCGGTATTGAAACCGAAGTCCGACACATCCAGCTTGTCGACCCCCAGCTTGAAGTCGGAAATGGTCACCGCCCCAGCGGTCGTCTTGATGACAAAGGTATCGGCGGCATAGTCGCCAAAGTCCGCAAAGCTGTAATTGCCGGTTAGCCGGTCATTGCCGCCGTCGGCGATCATTCGGTCGGTGCCGGCGCCGCCCCAGATATCGTCATCGCCGCCGCCGCCAGCGATGGTGTCGTTGCCGGCGCCCCCGTCCAGGACATTGCGGCCGGTGTGGCCGGTCAGGTTGTCATTCAGCACCGTTGCTGTGGCATCATCGATGCTGATCAGGGTGCCATAGTGGTTGGCGTTGAGTGCGTAGGTGCCTGCGGTCAGGTTGAGTGTCACGCTCAGCCCGGAGATGTCGCTGAAATTGGCCGAGTCGCCGCCGGCGCCGCCGTCCAGAACGTCGATGCCACGCGAAGCAAACAGGGTGTCGTAACCGCCTCCGCCCTGGATCAGGTTGGCGGCAGAATTGCCCTTGATGATGTCGTTGAAATTGCTGCCGATAACGTTTTCCAGGTTGCGGAGCTGGTCGGTACCCATCAGGCCCGACAGGTTGCCGTCGCGCGAAAAGCCTGCCGTCGTGCCCTGGTTCAGTTCGATCCACATGCCGTTGACGGCATTGGCGTAGGAGACGGTGTCGACGCCCGCGCCGCCGTCAACCAGGTCATTGCCGGCGCCGGCTTCGATGCTGTCTTTGCCGCCGCCGCCCAGGACCGTGTCGTTGCCATTGCCGCCCGCCAGGACGTCGTCATGATTGCCCCCGTCGATAGAGTCGTTGCCGTCGCCACCGCTCAAAGTATCGTTGCCGGCATTGCCGTTAAGGATGTCATCGGCGATGCCGCCGTTGTAGAGATTGTTCTGTCCGTTACCGTTGAAATAGGCCATTACCCTCACCCTTTTCTTGTGAATTTGTGAGTGTAATCATGTATTTAAGACCGAACACCCGCAATCCCCCTAGATTGAGGGGCTGTTATGAGGTTAATGCCGGGGTCGCCTGCTCCATCCGCGGCCACGCCGTAGCTCTGGCGAGATCAGGGCGTGCGGCAAGGCGGTGGGTATCGATCAAGCGTTGGCCTTGATCGCGGGGTTGGGGCGTGAAGCTTTTTTGCCCGGTCAGAGCCGGCGGAAACGCTGGAAAGGTTTGTCCACAGATAAGCCAGATAAGCCAGATGGACGGCGTCAACGCACCGGGATTGTCTTCGATCCTGTTCTTTTTCGGCGAGCTCTGCTCGCCAGGCAAATCGGCTATCCTGGCGAGTTAGCTGATGAAGTTCGCCGTCCATCTGGCTTATCTGGCTTGTCTGTGGACACGCCTTCTACAGAGGCAGTCCATCCACGGAAAGCAGGATAAAGAGCACTGCGGATATGTCGGAATTGGTATCATGACACCGAAAGTGTCTCACGTTATCGACCGCGCTCCCGACCGCTCCGTTGACAAGGCAACCGCAAATGGCCTTAATCCGGTTATGACTGATGAGCGGATTAAAGGGCCTGCGTCTTACTTTCCTTCCATAGAGAAGACGTATGGACGGCCCGTTGCCGAGTGGAAAAGCCTTGTGCGACAGCACTATCCGGCAAAACACATGGAACTCGTCGCTATGTTGAAGACCGAGCATGGCTTAGGCCATGGCCATGCGAATGCCATCGTGGCGCATACCCTGGCAGAGGACAAGGCGTAGTCACCGCAAAGCGCGGAGGTCCCAACAAAGATCTCCGAACACGTCTCATGGGAATTTGACTTCGCCTGCGCGCCAACAGCGGACACCCCGAAATTGGGAAGGAGCTATTGAAAAGTCCTGAGTTCCGCGTTGATGACCCGGAACACGCTTTGAGCCGGATCAATGAGGGCCTCATGAGTTTACTTCATCGCTATTGGTATACCTTTAAGGGCCCGCCGCCATTTAATCCATTAGGCTTGGGGTGTGGAGTCACGGCCTACGACGACGTCGATGCCGCAAAAATCCTGGCCGCGACAATTTTTGTAAAACATGGAATTTTGGATGTTGAAGCTGTCGTCGAAGACGTGGACGTTCGCGGCCTCGATAAGCACCACGTCATTCCAAACATTGGCGATGTATCGCGAAGGGGAGTGTGGTTTCCGCAAGGCTACTACTAATCTGGGTATCGAGCTTGCAGCAGCAGGCAATAGTATGGAAACTTACGGACAGGTTATCAGATGTCAAAATAATTTCAGGCGATCCTGTTTATTACCCAGACGCCTTTCTGAACGCCGTAATGTGCACCTGACCTCGTCCCGGCTAAGGCGGCGCTCGACCTGCATCAGCGACCGCCACAGCCAATAACGTTCCACGTAAGGCTCAGCCGGCCGCGCCGCAGCAGTTTTTAAACTTCTTGCCCGAGCCGCACGAACAGGGATCGTTGCGGCCGACCTTCGTCACCTGACGCGGCAAGTCGCTGCCATTGGCCCGGCGCCTGGCCGTGTAGAGCTCGACCAGGCCCTGCATCAAAAGTTCCGAAGCATGGGTTTTCAGCTCGTCAACGTCGCCGTCCGTAATCTCTTCCGCCAGGTCTTCGTCACCCAAGGCCAGCCCCGCCAGGGCCAGCATGAAGCCCAGGGCCTGGGCGGCCTCGGACTCCTCATCGGTCATGGTCGCTTCCATGAATTCCGGACGATGGGCGATAGCGCGGCCGAAGCCTTCGGCCCAAAGCTCCCACATTTCGGTGCCGTCTTCGTCCAGCCAATAGATCGGGTTGTAGACTTCGGTACGCAGATCGAAGCCAACGGCATTGAAATGGTCGACGATCACCCCGGGCAGGGCCGGATCGACGTCTGTGCTCTCGCCGTCTTCGCGCGACAGAACGTGGGTCATCCACTGGTCCGTCGGCACCTCAGGCATGACCCACAGGGCTGTGACGTAACCGTCGAAGATCGACAGGTTCATGCCGTGGGCGTCGAGCGCAGCTTCCAGCTTGTCAAGGCGAAGTTCGTTAGGGTCCGGCATATCGCCTCCATGGGTTTGGCGCCCCCTATAGCGACTGGCGGGCGGCTTGTCAGCCTCTGGCTGTCAGCGAATTCTGTAACTCTGTCAATTGCGAAGCCGAGAGCATGACGAAGACGGTCAGAGCGCAATCCGATAAAGTGTGCACCACCGCACGGGAGTCCCCGTTTTCGGACAAATTGCGTGACAAAACAAAAACCTGGAGCGGGCCTTTGAGTCCGGCAAAACCGCGCTCCAGGTGGGTGCGCCGGTTACAGACCTGCCCCTTCCAGAATGGCGATCAGACTTCGGCGATCATTGGGCGGCGTTGACGATGTCAGTAATCGTCACGGGGAAGCCCTGGGTGGCAGCGCCGCGGTTGAACAGGCCCGACTGGTGGTTGTCGAGATAACCGTTGTCCCAATACATCGGGATCATGCCGTGCCGGAAGGCCGAGGCGGTAATGTACCTGTTCCAGTAGTTGCGATAGGTGCCGCTCGCGTCATATTCCGTCCGCAGGCTGGCGGCGTATTCGCCCAGGATCACCGGCACGCCCTTATTGACGAAGGTGACCTTCATCTTCTGGAACTGGGCGTCGGTATAGGCCTCGTTGGCCCAGGCCTCGGTATTGGCAGGACTTGTCGCGACCGATCCCCATTGCCAGATCTTGCCGCCGGTATCATGGTGAAGTTGTACGGGTCGTAATAGTGCACCTCCATCATCAGCCGGCCCGTCGCCGTATCGTTCGGCAGGGTGGAGTTGCACAGCAGGGTATGATCGATATTGGTGTTGAAGCCCTGGATGACCAGCCACCGCGTGGTGTTGTTGCCGCCCGTGGCGCGCACGGCATCGACGAACGTTTGATTGAAGCCGTGCTGGACCTCGCAATTTTCCCGTTTCGGCGTGCCGTAGTCGCCGGTGACCATCACCTCGTTGGTGCCGGCGAACAGCAGGTGGTCGTCATAGTCCTTGAAGGTCGTTCCGATCTGGGTCCAGAACTTGGTCAGGCGCGCATCGGCCACGGCCTCGGCGGCATAGGTCGGCTGCAGCCAGCCGCCGTCCCAGTGCACGTTGATCATGACGTACAGATCTGCCGCGCGGGCATAGTCGACGACGTCCTTGACCCGCGCCAGCCATGCCGCGTTGATGGTGTCGCTCGAGTCGGCATACTGTTTCCACGACACGGGAATACGAATGCTTTTGAAGCCCGCGGCCTTGACCGAATGCATCAGCGCCTGGGTCGCGGCCGGATTACCCCATGCCGTTTCCTGCGACACCGAAAAGGGCTGGCTGCCCGCGCCGATGGCCTCCAGGGTGTTGCCGAGGTTCCAGCCCGGCGACATCTCGGTCAGGGCATTGGCAGCGGTCAGGTTGGAACTGTCGGCGTTGGCGGCATTGACTGCGAACAACGCCACAGCGGCCACGCCGATGGCGAGCGAGATCTTGCGACGGAAACCCTTGAAACTCTGAACTGAAGACAATCTGGTTCTCTCTAAGGATGTTTTAACAACCTACTTTGACATTGACATTCTTCGACAAGGGGACCCCTCCGTCTCGAGCCTCGCCGGCAGGCAGCGCTACGATCTTCGATCTCCGCTTGCTCGCCATGGCACGGGCCACCCCGCTCCCCATCGAGAGTG